>NZ_JABZFL010000074.1 GCF_014237455.1 Desulfobacula sp.
TATCAAGGCGGCGGCAATGGGTGTGGAGGATGTGGCACAAACATACATGGGAATTCCTGTTATCAGCATGACCAGCATGGATAAAAATCTGTGATCATTGGCCCAGAGTGTCAGATCATCCGGGAAAAAGAAGGTGATGATACCGGCAATGAAGATTCCGATAATAAAGGGCTTTGCAATATCGGTGAGCAATTCTCCATAAGCATATTTAATGCCTCTCATCAGTTTTTCAGACAGGGGCTCATTCTTTTTTGGTGCAACTGCACAACAGTTTGATGCGCAGCCTCATCCGCCAGTCTCTTTTTTCATATCCTGTTTATTGGGCGTATCATCGGTCCCAAAAAAGTTTTGGGCAATTCCTGTTGAAATTGCGGTAATAAATCCGGCAACGGGTCGAATCACTGTCATGATCGGGTCCAGCATGGCCCAGGAGATGGCAATGGAATCCACACCGGATTCGGGTGTGGCAATCATAAAAGATAAGGCGGCCCCATTATTGGCCCCCTGCTTTTTAAGGCCCGTGGCAACAGGAACAACACCACAGGAACATAAAGGAATGGGGATGCCGAAGAGAGCCGATAAAACGACCGGTTTTATTTTACCGGTTCCAAGGTATTGTTTTATTTTGTCGGCTTTAAAAAAAACATACAGGATGCCCGCGACAAAAAAGCCAAACAGCATATAGATTGCAACATCCAGATAAATATGCCAGGATTCTTTTAAAATTTCATATATAACTGCCATGGTGGCTCTATCCTCAATTTCAATGTCTGACGTGGTTAAGACTCATGTGAATCAGTGAGATGACATGATCATCATCAATAGAGTAGTAAATGATTTTACCTTCTCTGCGGTTCTTTACAATTTTCATTGTCCTTAATATGCGAAGCTGATGGGAGATGGCAGAATCGGTCTGGCCACAAATAACGGCAATGTCGCACACGCAATGTTCCTGGTTTAAGAGCGCGAGAACGATTTTAAGCCTGGACGGATCACCTAACGCTTTAAATATATCAACCATCTGCCCGATATCTTCCTGTTGGGGAATGGTTTCTACAGTCTCTCTTACTTTTTTTTCGTTAATACATTTTTCAGCACATATATCCATTTAACACCTCTTCATTTGAACATTTGTTCATATGTTAATTCGATTTCTGTTCTTTGTCAATAAAAAAAGAATAAAAAAAAGTTTAAAGGGATATTTTGCTGGATCAGTCTGAAGGTATCTGATGTCAGTCTTGTTATGGGAGATGGGAAAATTTTGGTTGTCACAATACGGATTAAAGTATATATTTATTAGTTTGAATATGAGGTTAAAATTAGAGAAGGAGCAATGAATGTTACAACCGCTGTTTATCAAAGCCACAAGCCTTTCAGATGCCTGGTTTCAAACCCTTTACAGATGTGTGGAGCAGGGCAGAGCCTTTACCATCAATCGAGGATCATTTGAAGGACAGAAAAGACTTGAATTTGATTTTATCACCCTTCATATCACCCACCCGTCAAGTATTCCCCTGCTGCCCAAGGTAAACCCGGCACTGGGATTTCCTGATCCTGTGGAAGACGGCTACCTGGATGATTACCTGCCGTATCTCATGACGGGTGAGGAAAAACAAGGAGAGTCCTATACCTATGGACAGCGGATGTGTAAGTGTGATGTGGAGTATCTGCCCGATGATTATAAAAAATTAACGGAAATCCTGGTCCAGGAAAGCGACATCTGGGAAGACAGAAATATTTTAATTGAGGAAAACGGCAGATACTTTGTGAACCAGATGGAAATGATGATCTGGACCTATAAAAACAAGGGGCACAGGAACAACCAGATGATACTACAGGTGGGAAATCCATCTGATATGATTTTGATAGATCCGCCCTGCCTTAGACATATCGATACAAGAATCCAGGATGGAAAGCTTCACTTTTTCCCTTATTTCAGATCCTGGGATTTATTTGGCGGGTTTCCTGCCAACCTTGCTGCCATTGAAATGATGAAACAATATTGTGCCGAGCAGATCGGGGTTGAAAACGGTGAGATAATTGCATCCTCCAAAGGGCTTCATATTTACGATTATGTGTTTGAAATTGCTGAAGCTATCAGGGGCCGTTCCATGGATGAATTTCGGGATATGTCTTAAGAATCAATTTTAAGCACCATTCACTTGGACAACTAAATTTTTGTGACAATTCGATGTTTTGGCGGCTCAGTTGTTCAAAGGCTTCGAATTATGTTTACATACGCCCTGCTATGATCTATAAACAAAACCCATGTAACAAAAAAGTACAGGTTGCATGTTTTTTAAAGAAACAGCTTTACAGGATTAAATGTTCCATATGGAATTCAGGGCTATTATTATCATCCTTCTTTTTTTGCCGGGAGTATCAGCCTGTTTCTGTCTCTTTATTCCATTAAATTAAGATCTTCTCTTTTAACAAGATCCTTTTGTTTTCTGGCAGCTGCTACAGCTGTTTATGCTTTTGGCTATGGGTTTGAGCTTGCAAGCTCGACCCTTTCCGGCATGCTTTTCTGGTCGAAAATCCAGTATATTGGGATTTCTATTCTTCCAGGGCTGGTGCTGGTGGTTGCCATCTGTTATACAGGCCAGAAAAAATGGCAGACCCGTCGTCAGCTGATGGTAATTTTCATTATTCCCCTGATTACCCTGGTATCAAGGGGATTAAATGATTTTCATCATCTGTTTTATAAAACTGCATCCATAAATACAGCCCCCCCCTTTCCCATGCTGAAATTTGACATCGGGCCTTTTTATCTGCTGCATGTTTTTTATGCTAATATTACTTTAATTATCACCACGATATTGTTTGTCCGATTTTTTATCCGTGCCGCCCCTTTTTATCGAAATCAGACAATTATCATGCTGGTGGCCACTTTCATACAATGGCTCGGATTTATCATTTATCTTTTTGTGGATATTCCGTGGAACCTTGATATTAATCCGATTTTATTTGCTGTCAGTGTTCCTGTATATGCTCTTGGCATATTCAGATTTGCTCTTTTCGATCTTGTACCGGTTGCACGGGATACAGTGTTTGAGGGGTTGAAAGATGGTATCCTTGTCCTGGATCTGGAGAACCGGCTGGTGGATTTTAATTCGGTATGTAAAAAAATTTTTCCGGATATTTCAAAACAATATATCGGATCTGATATTAGTACGATACCGGGGAACCCCCATAAAATTAATGAGATACTTTCTTCGAACACGTCCCCGCAAGTGGATGTTTCAATCATGGAAAAAAACAAAACTCTCTATTTCCATTTATCCACATCTGCTCTTTTCGATGCAGAAAACAAAAAGGTAGGAACCATTATCACCTTCAACGATATTACCCTGCAAAAGAACATGATGATCAAACTGGAAAAAATGGCATCTCGGGATGAATTGACCAATATTTATAACCGGCGTTATCTAATCTCCCTTTTGGAAATTGAAGTCGCAAAAGCAAAAAGGATGGATAGGCCGATATCCATACTGTTGATTGATTTGGACCATTTTAAAGCTGTAAACGATAAATTCGGCCATCCTTTCGGCGATAAGGTTTTAAGGGCATTTGCCCGGATCGTGAAGGAAAATATACGTAACATCGACATATTCGGTCGGTATGGTGGTGATGAGTTTGCCATCATCCTGCCGGAGACAAGTTCCAAGACAGCCTTTGCCATAGCTGACCGTATACGTGAAAGCATTTGCAGGGATCTCTTGGCCATTGATGGCAAGCAAATAAATCTGACCGTCAGTGTAGGGATTTTCGGAACCGCAGAAAATCGATCCATCTCCCTTGATGAGCTTTTTGATTTTGCAGACAAAGCCCTTTACAAGGCAAAAAATATGGGGCGGAATAGAACTTTTTTCCACGAAGAGGTTTGATTTCGTTAATCATCTCTATTCCGTCAGTTTACCCTTTAATAAATCCGCCAGCCCGGCAAACGGGGTATCGCCGCCACCATGTTCCGAAGAATTGTCGGGCACCTCATGGTCATAGGCATCGGCAACCTGGTCCCGGGAGTGTTCATTGTCGTGGCAGTAAATGCACAGCAGCTCCCAGTTGCTGCCGTCCGGAGGATTGTTGTCATGGTTGTGATCTTTATGGTGTACGGTCAACTCGCTCAGACGTTTTCCGCTGAACTCGCGGCCACAATGGCCGCAGATCCAGGGGAAAAGCTTGAGAGCTCTCTCCCGGTAAGTGTTTTCACGATCTTTTTTAAACTGAAGCGCCTCTGAGACAGTCAGATTGGCAGTGTTCTTGTCCTTCAAAGACATATGTGTTTTCTCCCTTAGATATAGATGATTCGATTCATGGGTTATTTTTATTGCAAAATCTGCGGCTCGTCCGCAGTGTCGAAGATAAAGCCATATACGCCAAAGGAAGCCTTTTTTTCTTTTATAAATTTACCATTTGTATAAGATGACACCACCTGTTCCCAAAACATCAGAGCAGCCTTATTTTTTAATGTGACGGCAACCTCCCAAACACCTGTGAACTGTGCAAATACATGTCCGGCCAGCTTACGGCCATACCCTTTTCTTTCATGATTTTTTTGAATGTAGAACTCTGCCACTGCAAACCCGTCAGTATTGAACCGCAGGTGTTGATTGACCAGGGCAAAGCCGATGACAGAGTCAAATTCCTTTAGAATGTAAATGTACCGGTCATCTGCCATGGAATATCGTTGTAAATTTTTCAGTGCGCCTTTACACCACGAATCAACATCATCAATTTCATAAAACTGACTCATATAATCCAGATACTCTCTGAAAATCGGTTTGATTTTGTTTGTTGTCTTTATTCGGGTTATCATTTTTTAGCTTATTTTATAATTATTCAACCCCGCCTGACTTCTAATTATGGCATATTCGCCATAATTAGAAGTCAGGGTTATAGATGCGCTCCCATATTCCCAAAAACTCGACTGTATTCCTGTTTCTCAGCCAGTCTGAAATAAAAAAATCTCCATCTTTTGCTTTGAGCATATCGGTCAGAGAGATGTGGTCTTCGCCATTGACCGATATAATGGTTATTTCAGTATTTTTAACTCTGATTATTTTCGTTTTTTTCATACCGATACCTCAATAAACTTCATCGTATCGTTGCCAAAAATATCCACCACTTTCACGGCAATCTTGCGCCGCCCCGGGGCTCATCCACCTGCTCAATCACCTGAAACGGCAGCACCACATTGCAGACCTCTCCACTTTTACCATTCCACACCAGCTCAACTTCTTTCTTATCCTCAAACAACAAAAATCGGTACTTCTCCGGCAACGGCTTATCCGTTTCAAGATGCTTGATAATATCTCTTATCTCGTTATCGGTCAGTTTCATTTTGTTCCTTGGACTCCTTACCCTTATCGTCAATGAATTCCAGCAAGACTCCGTTCATCTTTTTGGGGTGAACAAATGCAAATTCACAATCCCGAAACGGACGGGCGTCCCCAATAAAGGGATAATCTTTTTTTTGCAACTCACCCATGGCCTCACGGGTGTTGTCAACGTTAAAGCTAATTACCATGACGCCTTCGCCTTTTTTCTCTATAAACCTGGCAACATCCCCGTCAGGTGTCGTCGATTCCATCAGCTCAAAACCAACTTCCCCCACCCAGTACCTGGCAACTTTGATTTTTTCAGATTCATCGATATATTCGTCATCCGGCCTGGATTTGCCTAATACCGGCTCCCAGACTTTTCGAGCGTCTTCCAGATTTTTGACCGCAATACAGATATGATCGATTTTATTTACTTTCATTTCAGCCCCTGCATTCGGATAAAATTTGACTCATTTTTACTTTTCAATAATAATTCGAGTATCCGATTTAAAAATTATCGTCAAGAAAAACTTGCATTTTGATGAAATGCCATGGTAATCAGAGCACCTTATTGTCCGATTAATTGATTTAAAATCAACCGGAATTTTGATATGAATATTCTCTGACGGTGAAGGGTTAATATTTAAAAAGGAAGAACGGCATGAGCAGGAAATTAAAGCTGCTATGATTATGGATCAGCAGGCATACTGGGATAAGGCGGCAGTCAAAAAGGAATTTACCACACCCTTTCAGATGGATATTTTAAAACCGCATGTGTCAAAAGAATCCGTCATCCTGGATGTGGGCTGTGGATATGGCCGAACTCTGAATGAGCTTTATCAGGAAGGGTTTAAGAAAATTTCAGGGATAGATTTTTCCCAGAAAATGATTGAAAGAGGCAATCGTCTGTATCCTTATCTTGATTTAAAAAAATGCAACCCTGTCTTTTCTTTTGATGACAACACCTTTGATGCAGTAGTATTGGTTGCAGTTTTGACATGCATTGTGAAAGATGAAAACCAGGACCGGTTGGTGAGTGAGATAGAGCGGGTGTTAAAGCCCGGCGGGAGATTGTACATCAATGATTTTTTAATTAACCGGGACTCGCGTAATATTGACAGATATAATGCCTTTAAAGAGGCTTACGGGATATATGGGATATTTGAACTTGATGAGGGGGCACAGCTTCGGCATCATACGACAGACCATTTGTTTAACCTGACCCGGAATTTTGAGACCATGGAATTTGACACTATTGTGTATACTACCATGAACAACCATACATCCAATGGATTTTATTATTTGGGAAAGTTGAAAAGCAAAAGGCATGACTGAGATTCAATGGAAAATAAAATCATTTAGCCGGCTGGGTATAGATGAACTGTATGAACTTTTAAAACTCCGGGTGGATGTGTTTGTGGTAGAGCAGAATTGTCCTTATCCGGAAATGGATGACAAGGACAGGCATCCTGAAACCCTGCATTTTGCAGGAAGACGAAAAGACGGGGAACTTATGGCATACTTAAGAATCCTGCCGCCGGGTTTAAGGTTTAAAGAGGTGAGTATTGGCAGGGTGGTTGTGGCAAAAGAGAGCCGGAGGCAGGGGATCAGTGATATCATGATTAAAAAAGCGCTTGCTCAAATTAATCGCATCTGGCCCAATGAGAATATCCGGATCGGTGCTCAGGTGTATTTAAAGAAATTTTATGAATTCCATGGATTTGAGGCAGCATCCGAAAGCTATCTTGAGGACGGGATTCCGCATATTGATATGATCAGGATATGGTCGTAAATGAAAAGCCGGGTGTTGCATATATCGAGCACGGTCAGTATTCCGGATAATGAAATCCGGTTTGAGGCCATCAGAGCTCAGGGGGCGGGCGGTCAGAACGTGAACAAGGTCTCAACCGCCATACATCTGAGGTTTGATATTCAAAATTCCAGTCTGCCCGATGAGGTTAAAGAAAAAATACTGGTGCTTAAGGATAAGCGAATCTCAAAGGATGGTATCATTGTTATTAAGGCACAGAAATTTCGCAGCCAGGAAAAAAACAAAGAAGATGCTCTTAACAGGCTCAAGGCCTTAATTTTAAAATCAATGGTCAAGCAAAAGAAAAGGAGATCGACCCGGCCTTCCGGAAGTGCAAAGAAAAAGCGGTTGGACAAAAAGACAAGACATGGCAAACTTAAGCAATTGAGACAAAAGGTGACAAAGGATGATTAAAGGCCGTCGAATGGGCCTGAAAATTTTGATAAAATATTAGGAAAACTCATGAAAGACAGAAATATTAAACAAGGTCTCTGGGCGGCCACAGCCCCTTCCAAACCCCGGTTGACTTCCCTGCAGGGAGATCAAAGAACCGACATTGCCATCATCGGGAGCGGGTATACAGGCCTTTCCGCTGCCCTGCATCTTGCAAAAACAGGCAAAGAGAGCGTTGTCCTTGAGGCGGAAGACATCGGGTATGGCGGAGCCGGGCGCAATGTGGGGCTTGTTAATGCAGGACTCTGGCTCATGCCCGAAGAGTTGATCAGGCTTGCAGGGCCGGAATATGGAGAAAAACTCATTGATGTCCTGGGAGATTCTCCTGACCTTGTGTTTGGACTGATTAAAGAATATGGGATTGAATGTGAGGCCCTTCGCAACGGGACCCTCCATTGTGCAGACTCCAAAAAAGGTTATAAAGCGCTTCAGCAGCGGGAAGAGCAATGGTTGAAACGTGGGGCGCCTGTACGGCTTCTTGAGCGGGATGAGGCAGTCGCCAAAACCGGCAGCAATTCTTTTTACGGGGCATTGCTGGATAAGCGCGCCGGAACCATTCAGCCGCTGGCCTATGCTTACGGGCTTGCCAATGCAGCATTAAAGGCCGGGGCACAATTGCATAACCAGTCCCCGGTGGTCGGGTTTGAAAAGACCAGGAAGGGATGGAAATTAAACACCCCGACAGGAACACTGACAGCAAAGTCAGTTATCATTGCGGTTCATGCCTATCCGGCTCATGCATTTAAATCATATAAAAAATCAATGGTGTCGATGAGCTTTTTCCAGTTTGCCACGCCGCCTCTTTCAAAAGATGTTCTGGACACTGTATTGCCTGGGCGCCAGGGTGCCTGGGATACCAATCTGATTCTGTCTTCCTATCGCCTGGATGCTGCCGGGCGACTCATTGTGGGCAGTGTGGGGACACTGGAAGGCTTTGCCTATGATCTGCATGAAAACTGGGTAAAAAGAACGATTACAAAAACATTTCCCCAGGTTGGAGACATACAACTTGAATATGGGTGGCATGGCAGATTTGCCATGAATACCAACCATATCCCAAGATTCCATGTGCTGGATAAAAATATGGCAATGGTCACAAGTTATAATGGCCGGGGTATCGGTCCCGGGACCGTGTTTGGAAAACTTCTGGCCGACTATATCACAGGGGGTTCTCCGGAAGATATCCCATTGCCGGTTTCAAAAATTGAACCGATATGGTCCCGCCGTTTTTGGAATCCGTTTTATGAGACTGGTGCAAGATTGTATCATTTTATCCAGCGAAGAATTTAAAAAGGGCACCGGTATTGATTTACCGCACTGGAACAATTTCCAGCCAGTAACCGTCCGGATCATTGATGAAATAAATCCCCATATCTTTGTTTTCGTAACAGATGCAGTCCATTTCCTTGTGAAGGTTGTAGGCTGCATCAAAATCCGATGTTTTAAATGCAATATGAAATTCTTCATCCCCTAAATCATAGGGCCGGTCCATGGCTTTCAGCCAGGTGAGTTCAATTTTGTTTTGGGTTGAACCATCGCCTAAAAAAACAATAATATAACTGTTGTCTTTGGCTTCGGTTCTTCGAATTTCTTTTAGTCCCAGTGCTTTATTGTAAAATGTCAGACTCTTTTCAAGATTCAGCACATTAATATTGAAATGGTCGATAGTGAATTTCATGGTTATCCTTTTTTTTGGAGTTATGCTGTAAATTAAATAATCCTAGACAATAGAGGATGGGTCAAGAAAAAAGCGGTTTTACAAGTTTTTTACAACTTCTTTACGCCTTTATGACACATTCCTGAATCATGCTTTGTATAGTTGAACCGGATGTAAGGCAGACTTTTATATTGCGGTTTAAACAAAAATTGATTAACTCAACAGGTAAAGGAGAAGGACCATGGCACATTCAAAACAATATCAGCACCGAACAAGCATTTCATTTTTTACAGTATTGATTGTTTTTATCTTAATGACAGGGGGTGTCCAGGCGGGAATTGAACCTTCTAAACTTATCTGCAGGGTGGAGACAGACAGGGCGATTCTACCGGCAGGAGATTCCCAGAATGTGGTGCTTAAGATCACCCTTGATGCACCGCCATCTCCAGCTCATATTAAAAGACCCCTGGTCAATCTTGCTCTGGTTCTGGATCAGTCCGGCTCCATGAACGGCAACAAGATTCAACAGGCAAAGGCGGCTGCCATTGAGGCCTTAACCCGGCTTGGTTTGCAGGATATTTTTTCTGTGGTGGTCTATGATACCAATGTCCATACCATTGTTCCCGCTCAAAGAGCCGGGAACATTCAAAGTATTATTAATACCATTCAGCAGATTCGTGCCGGGGGCAGTACAGCCCTTTTCGGCGGTGTCAGCCAAGGGGCTTCCGAGATCAGGAAAAATCTTGAAAGTAATTATATTCATCGAATTATTCTTCTGTCTGACGGCCTGGCCAATGTCGGCCCCAGGATGCCGGCAGATCTTGGGCGGCTGGGTGCCGCTTTGATTAAAGAAAATATTTCTGTCACAACCGTGGGAGTGGGGACCGGTTATAATGAAGATCTCATGACAAGACTTGCTCAGAAAAGTGACGGCAATACGTATTTTGTCGAATCCGGGTTTGATCTTCCCAGAATTTTTGCAGCAGAACTGGGGGATGTATTAAATGTAGTGGCGAAAAAAGTAAAAGTGACCATAACGCTGTCCGACAATGTGGAAGCGATTAATATTATCGGAAGAGAAGGCAGGATACGCGAAAACCAGATAGAATTTTATATGAATCAGCTTTATGGGGATCAGGAGAAGTATGCCCTGGTTGAAGTCAATATTCCAAAATCAACATCCGGATCAAGAATCAAGATTGCTCAGGTTGACGTAACGTATGAAAATCCATTCAGCAGGAAATCGGAAAAATCAACCGGAATCTCATATGCCAGGTTCAGCAGCGACTCTGGAAAGGTTGCCAGGTCAACCAACATTGAAGTGATCAGAGAATATCAATTAAATCTGAATGCCCTGGCCCAGGAAAAAGCCATTGAACTGTCTGATAAGGGAAAGAAAAAAGAGGCTGTAAGGGAACTTAAACAATCTGCTGCCAGATTGAAACAAGTCGGTTCCCGGTATAATGATAAAGAATTATTAAAAGAAGCCGATGAGCTGGAAGTTCAGGCGGATACAATTGAGGATCGGGGCATGAGCCCCAAAAGCCGTAAAGTGTTGAGAACCGAATCTTTTCAGATGAAAAATCAACAGCTTTCACAATAGGCAAAAAACTGGTATGGCTTAAGGTATGACAAGCAAACGATCCATCATTATTTTCTGGGCACTATTTTTAGTGCCCACCCTTATTATAAGTGGTATTGCCTTTAGGCTGCTGTCCCATGAGCAGGAACGGATCAACCGGTCAGCCATACAGGCGTTGTCCGAAAGGGCAGAAACTATTTCTGAAACCATTCACATTACGGTTGAAGCGGTTCAGGAAAATCTTACGCAGTCATTACTTGATATTGATCAGGATAACCTTAAGAAAATCCTTCTGGCATGGGAAGAGACAAATCCTCTGGTGCGCAATGTTTTTATTTATCAAAAGAACCGGGAACTTGAATATCCGGTCAGGGGAATGGAATCCACCTTTGAGGAAAGACGGTTTATTGCCCGGTATGACTCGCTGTTTTCAGGGAGAATGACGTTTGATTTTAATGAAGACCTTTCAAAGGATGAATCAAAGATAAAAGGGGTAACAGAATCATCCCGCCAAAAGCTTGTTGCCCTGTCAAGGGTTGTACAAAAAGCGCCTGTTTCAGAGCAGAAGGCTTTTCCTTTCACAGAATCGGAACACCTATTTATAGAAAAGTCAGGATGGATTCCCTGGTTCAGTGAGAATCGGCTGCACATTTTAGGCTGGGTGCAAAAAATTGGAAATGGGCCGGTATACGGGATTGAACTGGAATTGATGGCGCTCCTTTCAAGGCTGGTGGTTGATTTTCCAGAATTGCCGGAAAAGGAGGTTGCCTTATTGTTAATGGATGGAAACGGCTATTTTATGCATCAGTCCGGGAAAATGACGGTCGATCCCAAAGAAAAGCCCGTGGCAGTGGTTTCCATATCAAACCTGCTGCCCCACTGGCAGATCGGAGTCTTTATCGATAAGAAAGGGTTTGGATCAACCCGTGGCTTTTTATATATCTCCGTAATTTTACTGGGTGTTTTTATCATTGCCATTGTATCGGGTGGTGTCTTGTTGACCCGCCTGGCCCTTCAAAACATGAAAGATGCCAGGCAGAAAACTTCATTTGTTTCTTCGGTATCCCATGAATTGAAAACACCGTTGACCAGTATCAGAATGTATGCAGAACTTTTGCTATCCAAAAGAATTAAAGATACGAACAAAACGCAAACCTATCTTTCTGTAATTGTCAGTGAAAGTGAGCGACTGACAAGACTGATCAATAATGTGCTTGCTTTTGGAAAACTTGAACAGGGCAAAAAAACGTATCATTTGACACCTTTTGAGATGGACCGGTTATTAGAGCAGATGATCCAGGCTCACAGCATCAGAATAGAGAATCAGGGCATTGAAATCATATCACAGATTGAAGAAGGGGATTATAAAGTGAAAACCGACCGGGATGCCATAGAGCAGGTGATTCTGAATCTCGTGGACAATGCCTTAAAGTATGCCGATAAAGGAAAGTTTATCAAATTTGTTCTGGAAAAGGATGATTCTTTTATTCTTTTAAAAATTTGTGATGATGGGCCGGGCATCCCCAAAGCACAGCAGGAGATGATTTTTGAAAAATTTCACAGAGTGGATAATTCTTTAACCACAAAACAGCCGGGCTCGGGTTTGGGATTGAGTATCGCAAGGCAGATTTTAAAGGATCTTGAAGGTGATCTGTTTTTTGATCCCATGCCGGGACATGGCAGTTGTTTTACAGCAAGGATAAAACATCATGAGTCAGATTAAAGTTCTTGTGGCAGAAGATGATATGAACATCAGAATGGGGCTTGTGGATACCCTTGAAAGCGAAGATTATCGGGTAGTTGAAGCCAAAGATGGTAAAGCGGCTTTGGAATTGTTTAAAACCGATTTTTTTGATCTGGTTCTTCTCGATATTATGATGCCTGAAAAAAGCGGATATGATGTCTGCCGGGAGATCAGGGCAATAAATGAAGATGTTCCCATTATTATGCTGACGGCTAAAGGTGAGGAAATCGATAAGGTCGTAGGGCTTCAGCTTGGAGCGGATGATTATATGACTAAACCCTTTGGTGTTCATGAACTGCTTGCAAGGATATCTGCCGTGCTTCGCAGGTCAAAAAGGCAGGCAAAGGCAAAAAAAGAGCCTGTCCAGAGCCCATTCATATTTGGTAAATTTGAAGTAAACCCTAAAACCTTTAAATTGTCCGGCCAGGGCAGGAACATTGATCTTTCGGAAAGAGAGCTTACGCTGATCCGGCATTTTCATGACCACCCGGGAGAAGTCTTAAGCCGGGATAATATTTTGAATGCCGTCTGGGGGATTGATTACTTTGGCACAACCCGGACCCTTGACCAACATATTGCACAGCTTCGGAAAAAAATAGAGACTGATCCTTCCAACCCATCCCTTATTACCACTGTTCATGGCGTGGGGTATCGATATGAGACTTAAATCAAAGTATTTTAGAATCAAAAACCCCGCTTATCTCAACCTATCTTGAAGCTATAGAATGAATTAAACATTTGCGAAAATTTGTTGATGGATTATTCCAGTAAATCATAGGAAGAATATTTTTTATAAAGATAGTTGACTGATCAACTATTTGAAAGATTTTGAAACCCGCATAAATCCTATAACTATCACTTCTTATTGTTTAATTTCGATATTTCTTTTCATTAAAAAATAATTTTTTACTTGACAATGCAATTACACTATCGCTATCTAATAGCTATGAAATAGATACGATTGCAGAACTGTATTTCATAAAGGGTCATCTTATTTTCTAAGGAGGAGATGGTTGTATGTCATTAAACAAATTTTTTAAGCATGAAGGACCGTGGTCAGATGCAAATGATTCCTTGATGTGTTCTGATACCGGGTCTTGGCGAACTAAAAGACCGGTCGTTGACAAGGATACATGCATATTCTGCGGGTTTTGTGCGATTTACTGTCCGATTCAGGTAATGGAGATGGTTGAAAACTCACATTTTTCTCCTGACCTGGCATTTTGTAAAGGGTGCGGGATTTGTGCCAAAGAATGTCCTAAAAATGCAATTTCCATGATAGCGGAGGGGGATTTTCAAAAATGAACACAAAAATAAAGGCCAAAGCTAAGGCAGGCTCACAGATTAAGGTTATAACCGGAAATGCCGCAGCGGCTATCGGTGCAAAGCTTGCCCGCCCGGATGTGGTGGCAGCATATCCGATTACGCCCCAGACAGAAATAATTGAGCAGATTTCCAAATTTCATGCAGACGGGGAAATGGATTGCGAGCTGATTACGGTTGAGGGTGAAAACTCTGCCATGAACGCTGTTATGGCGGCCTCTCTTGCTGGTGGCAGGGTATTTACTGCCACATCTTCATGGGGACTTGTTTTTATGTATGATGCCGTTCTTGCAACAGCAGGGGCAAGAGCACCCGTGGTCATGGTCAATGTTAACCGTGAGACACCGGGCATTATCGCCGTATCTTCCGGGCAGCAGGATATGATTTCCACAAGGGATGCCGGATGGATTTTCCTTATCGCGGAAAATTGTCAGGAAATCATTGATCTGGTCATTCAGGCATACAGGCTGGCGGAGGATTATGATATCCAGGTACCGGTCATGGTTCATTATGACGGGTTTTACCTGTCTTATCTGTCTGAAGTTGTGGATGTACCCGTTCAGGAAGATGTCGATAAATTTCTGGCTGTTTTAAAGGATCAGCCCGAAAGAACAAAACTTATTCCCGGTGGAAAACTGGGTTGTGGCTCCCATGGAATTTTGGATGGATATCTTGAACTTCGATATAAACATGTCTCTGCCATGGAAAGATCCAAGGCCAAATTTGAGCAGACTGATAAAGAATTTCAAGAGATTTTTGGCCGCGGATACGGCGGTCTGATTGAAGAATATCGAATGGATGATGCAGATGTAGTCCTGGTTGGCTCAGGCTCCATGTGCGGAACCATTAAAACCGTTATTGATAAGAAAAGAGATGCGGGTGTCAAGGTCGGTCTCTTAAAGATAAGAATGTACAGACCCTTTCCCAGTGAAGTAATGGTTAAGGCTCTTAAGGGTAAGAAAGCCATTGGCGTGGTGGACAGGAGTCTTTGTTTCGGATTTAAGGGCGGCCCCATTTATACTGAATTAAAAGCCTTTGAAACACAGCTTGACGGTTCAAAAATGATCAGTTTCATTGATGGTATAGCAAATACGGATATCACAATAGCCAATGTCGAGCAGATGATTGATGCAACTTGTGATCTGGCGGAGGGCAAAGACGTCCGTGAAGTCACATGGGTTTCATATCCTGAAGCTCAGGAACCTGATTCCGAGAAAATGGGAGGGCGTTAACATGACAGGAAAAAAGAAAGGCAAACTGACTAAAGTACTGGATTACCTCAAGCACGATGATCCCTTCTCAAAAGGTGTGGCATTTTGCCCTGGTTGCAGTCTGGAGTTGTTAATTCGCTTTATTCCCCAGGTATTGGGGAATGATATCGTCATTACCGGTACCCCATCCTGTTCTGCTCCGGTACTTCTTGGACAGAATAATCAATCCTGGCATTCACTTTCGTATTTTGGAACGCTGATGACCGGAGCCGCGGCAAATGCCACAGGCCTTGCCAGATATTACAGGAAAGCAGGCATTGACAATACGGTTATCTGTTTCAACGGGGATGGAACAGCAGCAGATATCGGGTTTGGAAACCTGGCCGGTGCGGCGGAAAGAAACGAACCTTTTATCTATATCTGCTATGACAATGAAGGATATATGAATACCGGTATCCAGAAAAGCGCAACCACACCCTTTGGAGCGAGCACGACCACGACTCCTTTTGGGTCGGCTTCCAAAGGAAAGAATTTAAGAAGAATGAACCTGGCCCTGAAAATGGCCATGCATAAGATCCCTTATACTGCCACTGCAACGATGAGCGACCTTGGCGATCTTGCCAAAAAACTGTTAAAGGCAAAAGAAGCCAAAGAAAGAGGCTTTGCTTTCCTCCATGTTTTTGCTCCCTGCCCGACCGGATGGGGTTATGCACCTGAAAATACCATTGAGGTCTGTCGAAGGGCTGTGAAAACAAACTACTTTCCCCTATGGGAAGCAGAAAACGGCAAAATCCGGATGACCAAAACCGTTAAAAAACCCAAACCTGTATCAACCTATACCGAGTTAATAAAAAAATTCGCTCATTTGAATGAAGCAGATCTTCAGATCCTTCAGGATGATGTGGATTACGAATACTGCATGTTGGGCGGGTTGAGCGTATTGGAAGCAGAATGTCAGCTTCCGGTATCTACAGAAGATTAAAGGAGGAAGCGTCAAATGAGTGAAGTCAGATTCCATGGTAGAGGAGGGCAAGGTGTTGTGACCACATCTAAAATTCTTGCCAATGCTTTTGCCAGAACCGGACAATTCGGTGCCAGTTTTCCCATGTTTGGATTTGAAAGAAGAGGCGCGCCTGTTACGGCTTTTGGCAGATTTTCAGATAAATCGGTCAGAGAGAAAACACAGATTTATAATCCGGATATTCTAGTGGTGCTTGACCCCAGCCAGAGAAGTTCTGAGGCAGTTTTTCAAGGATTATTGCCTGGCGGTATGATGCTGCTCAATGATTCGGATAATACAATAAACGTTTCACACGACAATTTAAAAAAACTGGGTATTATTGATGCCAATAAAATTGCTTTGGAAGAAATCGGCCTTCCCATTCCCAATACCGTGATTGTGGGAGCATTTGCGAAAATGTCGGGCCTGTTGGAAATAGACCCCTGCTGCGATGCGTTGCAGGATTATTTTTCAGGTAAAAAGCTTTCGGCCAATATTGTATGCGCAAAAAGAGGGTTTGAAGAGGTGGAATTGTTTGATTTGTAAACAGATGTGAGATATGAAAAGCAGAATCGCTAATTTATTTCTCACTACTTTTATAAAATTATTAATAAAGGAGCTGTTATGCCAAGATGGGGAATGGTAATAGACGTAAAAAGGTGTATCGCTTGCTGGGGCTGCACCATCGCATGTAAAGAAGAACATTTTCTTCCTCCCGGAGTATTCTTTAACAGGGTGCTCATTGGGGAAACCGGGAAATTCCCGACATCCAGCAAGTTGATCTATCCGGTTCTTTGTAATCATTGTACTGATGCAGCTTGCGTAGAAGCATGTCCCACCGGAGCAACCTATATCAGGGAAGATGGAATTGTCGTAGTTGATGATGATAAATGTGTCGGATGCAGGGCCTGTCTTGTTTCCTGCCCGTATCAGCAGAGAACGTATTATGACCAGAAAGTAAAAGACAGGGAGTATTTTCCGGGTCAGGGTAAAACCGAGATGGAATTACTCGGTGAAAAATTGTATCCGCTTAAAGTAGGAACAGTTATTAAGTGCAATTTCTGTTCGGAAAGAGTTGATGAAGGCCTTAGAAAAGGACTTACTCCGGGCCAGGATGAGGAAGCCACACCCGCCTGCGTCAATGCCTGTCCGGTCGGCGCAAGGGTATTTGGTGACCTTAATGACCCTGACAGTGAAATCAGTCGTCTGATCATGGAGAAAAAGGGCAAACAGCTCCGGAAAGAATTTGGAACTGAACCGGCAGTCTATTATATTGATTAATAAACAGGGGGAAATATGACCTATAAAACAGATGAAATTTGGGAAGACAAATGGGTAAATACCACCTGTGGCGTATGTTACTGCGGCTGTGCCTGCAGAGTTAGGGTGGTGAATGGTGTGCCGGTAAAAGTTGAAGGTATTGAAGAGAGTACCATGGGAGGGACAAGAGGTGGTCTCTGCGGTAAAGGCATCGCAGGGCTGATGTACTACCATGATCCCAACCGGATTAAAAAGCCATTGAGACGAACCAATCCTGAAAAAGGATTTGGTGTTGATCCTAAATGGAAAGAAATTGAATGGGACGAGGCACTTGAAGAGATCGCCACCAGAATGAAAAAGATTATGGAGGATAATCCAAATAAAATCCTCTTCACAAACCAGACCATGCGTGCAAGCGATGGTCCTCATAATCATCTTTATTTCTATGCAAAGGCTTTTGGCATACCAAACAATGGGAACTTTATCATTGGCGGCGGCAGTCTGCACTGCGGTAATGCTGCTCATATGCTGGGGGGACTAATCCATGGTGCATGGTCAATCGCACCGGACTGGCGATATACAAAGTATGTCCTTAAATGGGGGTCAAGTAAAGGAACCGGTTCCGGACATTCAGCCATGATCAATGCAAGACTGAGAGCTGACGGTGTGAGACGCGGACTAAAAGAGATCGTTTTTGATCCAATGGGTAACTTTGCAGGTGGTAAGGCCACACAATGGGTTCCTCTTCTTCCTGGAACCGACACAGCCGTCGGACTTGCAATCGCCAACTACATCCTCAATACCAGGGGAGAGATCGACGAACTTTATCTTAGAGCAAAAACAAACTTTGTTTACCTGATACGCGAAGACGGTACTTTTGTCCGTGATAAAGAAACAGACAAGCCGTTTGTATTTGATGAAAAAGCAAAAAAGATAAAACTTTTTGATGATGAATCCATAGCGTTTGAGGATTTTGCTCTTGAGGGTGACTTTGAGCATAACGGCGAAAAATGCCGACCCTGCTTTATGGCATTAAAAGAACATTTAAAACAATTCACTCCGGAATGGGCATCTAACATAAGTACGGTTCCGGTAGCAACCATTCTTGAAGTTGCAAAGGGATGGGTGGATAATGCTCAGATTGGATCCACCATTACAATAGAAGGACAGACATTTCCTTTTCGACCCGTATCCTCTGTAACCTTCCGTGGTGCCCAGGGACATTCAAATGGTATACATCAGGTGGCTTCAATAGATCTTATCAGTCAGCTTGTTGGTGCTGAAGATGTACCCGGTGGTACAATGGGGTGGCCGTCTATCAGACGCAGATACCCTGGTGGTCAATACGAACGTATGCCTAAAGTCGGTAAAGACGGCGTTATTGTTCCTTCGGTATTTTATTCACATGATCCATGGCCTGTTCATCCACCCAGCTATCCATGCACAAATTCTGGTTGTGTTGAATTCTGGTCACATTCTACTCTTTCTCATATACCCTATGTGAAAGAAAAAAATTATATTCAGGAAAAATTCGGTGTTGAAAAAGTTCAGCCTGAGATGATTTTTGGAATCGCAGTGAACTTTCTTATCAGTCAATCTGACTGGGATGTTGCGCTGGATAATTTTAAAGATTGTTTTGTTGTGCTGAGTGATATATGGGTCAATGAAACTGACCAGGCCATAGGTGATATCATCCTTCCTGATACCTCTTATCTTGAAAAAGATACCTGGTCCTCAGAAATTGACAGTTTCTTCTTTAATGGAAGTCCATCCTATGAAGACTGGTATGTTCATTTGCAAAAACCGGTTGCAAAACCTGTTGGTGAATCACGAGACTTCATGAACGTTTATCTGGATGTTGCAAATCGTGTGGGTGTTCTTGACAAATATCATGAACTCCTTAACGATTATTACAGTATTACAGATGAAAAGCTTCAACTTAAATCCGGCGAAGTCCTGACCTGGAAGGAAATCGGTGAAAGAATCCTGACATGGGTTTATGGGGATGATAAAGAAAAAATTCAGGAACAGGGATTTGCAACCTGGCATAAACCCATTGAAGATGTCTATTGGCGATGGAATATGAAGACACGATGCCCTGTTTATATGGAATTTTTGATCCATGACAGAAGAGCTGCTGAAAAAATTATGAAAGATACCGGGTTTGAAATTGAAATGGATATGGATCAATATGGCCCTCTAGCTAACTGGTTCTGGCCGACATCTCACAAAGAACTTGATGATGAATATGATCTTTTGGCTTTTTCTTATCGTGATATTCTCCACACAAATAACTCAACATTTCAAAATCCCTTAATTGATGAAGTCAGCCAGATGAGCCCTTATACGTTTACAATTACATTAAATAAAGGTCTGGCAGATGAAAAAGGATTCAAAGACGGCGATATTATCTGGATGGAAAATAAATATGGAACTAAGGAAAACGGTATTGTAAAAACAATGGAAGCTCAACATCCAAAGGTTCTCGGCGTTTGCGGACAAGGTGGTTTATGGGCAGACAAAAGACCTATTGCCAAGGGTAAGGGAAGTAATTTCTGCAAGCTGCTTCCATCATACTTGAGGCACTATGACCCCATCACCGGAAATATTGAAACGTCTGTTGCCGTTAAAATTTATAAAGGCTAAAAGGAGGATTGAACAATTATGGAAAAGAGAAATGAGCTTGAAGAAATTATGTTCCCTTCTGACGGCAGCGGGGTTAAACCCTATGAATGGATGATACAGCCCACCCGTCAGCGGGAATGGATTGATGACAAGGGCATATTTCTGTGGCTGGCCTTTTTTTTCTCTGAAATCGGGGCAGGCCTTTATTTTGTGTCGCTTTTTTATGAATACAAAGCAGGACTTATTCTGGGCTGGCTCGTTACCCTGATCCTTGGCGGTGTTATTCATGTGCTTTATCTTGGCATGCCTTTGAGGGCCTGGAGAATGCTCATGAAGCCCAATACATCCGAGTTGTCCCGGGGTATATGGATCATTGGGGTTTTTGCCGCTTTGGGATTTTTACAGATTGTGACGGCAGGCAGTTTTAATATTGTGTTTAACTGCATTATGGGTATCTTGTGCCTTTTAATTATTTCCCATGGATTTGCCACAATGAATGTCATCAGAGCGCTTCCTGCCTGGAGTTCAACAATGGTTCTGCCATTGTCCGTTATTTCAGGGGTATGGATCGGTCATCAGATTTTACAGTTCATGTTTGCCGTTTCGGGTTCTGCGGCTCTTGCATCAGGGATGGAAGTATGGGCAGAGGTGTTTTTCTTTGTTTATTTTCTTTGCATCCTGCTCTATGTCTGGGGAACCTGGCACAGCAATGAAATTGGAAAAGAGTCTATCAAATCACTGATAACAGGAGAATATTCAAAAATTTCCTTGATTGGTGTGCTGGGGCTTGGCATTGTCCTTCCGTTGATTCTGACCCTGATCATGTGGGGTGGTAATACCAATGGCTTTTTGATTTTTTTAAGATTGGCATCTGTCATTGCAGGAGACCTGGCCATGCGGTATGTAATCATGAAAAGTGCGGTGTATACACCGTTGATTTAAATAAATGATTAAGAAAAAAGGGCAGGCAAGACCATCGTTTTCCCCCTGCTCTTTTTCATTTTTAAGATGTTTTCAAGAAATAATACTTTGGTGTTGAAAATATTTATAAAAAGATATAATTTAGCTACATAACAGATAAAAATAAGCTATTTGTAATTAAACGGTGCTTTACACAAAAAAATAATGACTTTGAATAAAAAAATCGGCAGCAAACATTTTTTTTGTAAAAACTAGGATGTTATATGGCAGATAAAGAGAAAAAAGAAAAAAGCACAGAAAAACAATCCATATCTCAGGCAAAGGTAAAGTTTGAAGTTTATGGTGAAGAGATGATTGAGAAAGAAGTAAAATCCAGTGGTAACAGCGGCAGAATTTATCTTCCGCCTAACTGGGTCGGTCATACTGTGAAGATCATAAAAGTAGAATAACAATGGAGGATCTTGTGGAAGACACAGTCAACATAAGAGAAATCACTCTTAACGATGCAGAGGCAATTCAAAATATAAGAAAGGCCATCTCAGAAGATGATGCTGAAGTGAATTTTGTAAAAAATATTCAACGGCAGATATTTGAGGGTACGGACAATTCAAGCCTGGTAGCGCAAATTAATGGGACCGTGGTTGGATATATGATCAGCACAAGTCTTTTTGCAGGGTTTGGGATTAAAAGAAGTGCATGGATTATGGCAATTGGCGTTCATCCTGGTTATATGGGACAGGGCATTGGATTGAAACTCGCCAGGAAAATCTGTGAAATTTATAAAGAAAAAGGGATTAAAAATATATACTCATCTGTTCGCTGGGATTCCACCGATGTCCTTTCCTTTTTCAAAAAACTCGGTTTTGAAAGAAGCGAGTTCATCAATCTTAAAAAGAAACTATAAATAAAGTTTAACCTAACCATCACGAAAACCCTTTAAGAACACCTTCTCCAAGGGTTTTGTTAATTGTAAATAAGTGGGTGTTTATATGCCCAGGTATGCCTTTTTGACATCTTCATTGGCCAGCAGGTTTTCACCGGTATCTGTCATCGTAATCATACCGGTTTCCATTACATATCCGCGGTGAGCAGCTTTTAGAGCAAGGTTTGCATTCTGCTCGACAATGAAAATAGTGGTTTTTTGTTCTTTATTGATTTTTTTAATAATACTGAAAATCTGTTTAACAATGATGGGCGCAAGTCCAAGGGACGGTTCATCAAGGAGCAGTACTTTCGGTCTTGACATCAGGGCCCTTGAAATTGCCAGCATTTGTTGTTCGCCGCCGCTGAGAGTTCCACCAGCCTGATTTTTTCTTTCTGCTAAAATAGGGAAGAGACTGTAAACATATTCAAAATCTTTTTTTATTTTATCATTATCGTTCCGTAAGAAAGCACCCATGTCAAGATTTTCCGCAACTGTAAGATACGGAAAAATTCTTCTACCTTCGGGTACCTGGCAGATCCCTAATTTAACGATCTCATCAGAGGGCATATGGGTGATATCCTGTCCTTTGAATTTGACGCTTCCCTGTTTGGCAGGAACAATACCACAGGTGGTCATTAAGGTGGTTGATTTTCCGGCACCATTGGCTCCGATCAGAGAAATAATTTCTCCTTCGGAAATTTCAAGGTCAATCCCTTTGAGTGCTTGGATATTTCCATAATACGTATGTATGTTTTTTAATTTAAGCATCTTCAGACTCATCTCCAAGATAGGCTTTGATTACGTCAGGATTAGACTTTATTTCTTCAGGTGTACCTTCGGCAATTTTTCTGCCGTAATCTACAACATGAATGTTATCTGACAGACTCATGACAAGCTTCATGTCATGTTCAATCAGTAAGATAGATAAATCTTCATTATCCCTCAGCCAGATGATTAAGTCATCAAGCTCTTTTGTCTCCTGTGGATTCATGCCGGCAGCCGGTTCATCTAAAAGCAGCAAAAACGGTTCTGTGGCAAGGGCTCTTGCAATCTCCAATCGTCGCTGGGCACCATAGGGCAGGTTGACGGCCATTTCGTTAACATATTGCGCAAGACCGATTTTTTCAAGGATTTCATAGCTATCGACAACGGCTTGTTTTTCTTCCTTCTTCTGGCTTGAAGGTTTTAGCATGGCACCGATAATTCCTGATTTCAACCGGCAGTGTCTTCCGATCATGACATTTTCAAGAACGGTCATCCCTTCAAAAAGCCTAATATTCTGAAAGGTCCTTGCAAGGCCTTTCTCCGTTACAAGATTGGTTTTCAGCCCCTGTAATTTTTGGGTTGGTTTTCCCGGAGGTGTGATTTTTACATTGCCCTCAGTGGGCTCATAAATGCCGGTAATACAATTGAAAAAGGTTGTTTTTCCGGCACCATTCGGTCCGATAAGAGCTGCTATCTGCCCCTTTTCAACAGCAAGGGTTATGTCGTCCAGCGCTTTTAGACCTCCAAAATTCATTGTGAGGTTCTTTACATTGAGTATAGGTTCCATAAATTTATTCTTTTGTTTTTTCAAATTTATATGTTTTCCGGATACTTCGAATAAGCCCTTCAGGTTTGAATACCATCACGATGACCTGGAGTGCGCCAAATACAAGCATCCTGTATTCAGCAACGGCTCTTAAGTATTCAGGCAGCAGTATCAGCACGAGGGCACCGGCAATAACACCAATGGCAGATCCCATCCCGCCGATAACAACAACACACAGAATGGTAATGGACTCCCAGATCGTAAAGGACATGGGGTTAATAAAAGACGTTTTAGCAGCAAAAACGACCCCCCCCAGAGCAGCCCAGGTGGCACCAAGAGCAAACGCTGTCAGCTTTGTTTTGAATTTGTCGATTCCCATGGCCTCACAGGCGATCTCATCATCCCTCAAAGCGATCCAGGCCCGTCCGATTCTTGAGTTTTCAAGCCTGTTAACAAAGAAAATGGTTAGCAGCACCAAAGCAATAACAACAAAATAAATGTAAATGACGGAGTTATGCTGATTAAATTGATGACCAAAAAAAGACGGTGCAGGAATATTTCCAATTCCACGAGGCCCATTGCCCAATTCATCCCAGTTTTCCAGGATAATCCTGATGATTTCACCAAACCCCAGAGTAACAATGGCCAGATAATCTCCCCTGAGCCTTAAAACAGGGTATCCCAAAAGGGTTCCGAATATAGTACCCAGAAGGGCACTGATGGGTAAGACTACCCAGAAACTGATGCCGAAATGCAGGTTTAAAAGGGCATAGGCATACGCCCCAACTGCATAAAAAGCGACATACCCAAGATCCAGAAGCCCTGCCAGCCCCACAACTATATTCAGTCCCAGTCCCAGCATCACATAGATCAGTGCCGAAATTAAGATACTGGTATGATACATGGAAAATACAAAGGGGTAGGCTATGGCAAACAAGCAAATTGCCGCCAGGAATGGAATCCTGAATTTTTCATTTTGAAGCAGCCTGTGGACAATGGGAATATCGTCCTTAGTATCTGATTTCTTTTTTTCCTCTTTGATCCGTAAAAGATAATTCCAGATGAGGGAGGCAAAAAAGCAGACTATACCCGTCCATAAAAGGTTTTCCCATCTGAAGATTACAATATGCTTTATGGTGTTGACTTTTATGACCATGATCGGGAAGGTCAGCACCATAAACCATAAAGCAATAACAAATGACAGTTTGATTTCTTTTTTTGTAACCATAATCAACTTTCAAAATTTTGGGGGTTAAACTTTAGATATTTCATCTTTGCCAAGTATGCCTGATGGCCTGAATATCAGAATAATCACAAGAATGGTAAATGCAAAGACATCTTCATACTCACTCCAGAAATAACCGGTAAACATACTTTCAGAAATACCCAGTACAAGGCTTCCCAAAACAGCACCTGGAATACTTCCGATTCCGCCTAAAACAGCTGCAATAAAGGCTTTAAGCCCTGCCAGAAACCCGATAAAAAAGTTTACCTGGCCCACATGGCAGGCAATTAAAACACCGCCGATGGCAGCCGTGGCAGATCCCACCACAAAGGTTGTTGAAATAACCCGGTTCACATTGATCCCGACAAGCGATGCCATGATTTTATCTTGGGCAGTGGCCCTCATGGCTTTGCCGATTTTAGTGAATTTAATGAGCATTCCTAAGAGAATCATGGTAATGACAGTGGTTACAATAATGGTCATTTCAACGGCAGTAATAATGTGGGCAAAGGGTTCCCAGAATTGAAAATCAGGGATCAGACTTTCAAAGGGCATAAATTCCGGTGTCTGGGCAAGCATGACATAATTTTGTAAAAAAAGACTCATTCCAATGGCAGAAATGAGGGCAGAAAGCCTTGGTGCTGTTCTTAAGGGCTTGTAGGCGATTTTTTCAACGGTAAATCCATAGGCACAGGAATATACAATGGCAAAAACAATGGCAAGGATAACAATAACAGCAGAGTTCCATCCCCAAAGTCCTAAGACACTGGCAACAATAAGGGCCGTCATGGCACCAATCATATAGATTTCACCATGGGCAAAGTTGATCAACTGGATAATACCGTAAACCATGGTATACCCGAGAGCGATCAAGGCATATATGCTGCCCCTTGTAAGGCCGCCTAAGAATAATTCTAAAAAATAG
This sequence comes from Desulfobacula sp., assembly GCF_014237455.1. Classification (GTDB taxonomy): domain Bacteria; phylum Desulfobacterota; class Desulfobacteria; order Desulfobacterales; family Desulfobacteraceae; genus Desulfobacula. The sequence continues at coordinate 25,517 of NZ_JABZFL010000074.1, forward strand.
ACAGGGTCTGCAATTATCTCTTTGATACCGAAAAATCCCAGTGGCCCGACAACAGCCACGCCCAATATAATATTAAACAGACGCATGTTAATTAAATTAATTCTCCCAAACTTTGTTAAATTTAAGTAAAATTCCTGATTAAAAAAACAGGAGCCGTAATATTTGTTTATTATGCCCCTGTTTTTATTTTAGGCCTTTATATTAATTAACCTGTGTATATTTCCCATTCTGAACTTGATATACAGAGAAACCTGCGCCGATAACATCACCATTTTTATCAAAACCAATGGGTCCTAAAGGAGAATCGATTTTAATTTCAAACATGGCAGCTCTCATCTTGTCATAATCCAGTGATCCTGCTTTTTCTGCGGCAGCAGCAAGAGCCTGAACACATGCATACCCATTGTGGGTAAATGTTCCGGGATCTTCGCCGTATTTTTTCTGATGTTTGGCAGAAATTTCTTGATAAAGCGGGTTGCTGGAAGTATCATTCGGACCTGTTGCATAAACACCGTCAGAATATTTGCCTGCCAGGTTTACAAAGTTGTCACCAATGATACCGTCAGCGCCGAAGAAAATGGTTTTAACTCTTTTCTTTTTAAGAAGTCCGACAACTTTGGAAGCATCTGAATGATAACCACCAAACATGGTGAGCTCAGCTTTGGTTCTTTTTATTTTTTGTACAATAGCTGAATAATCAACGGCACCGGTTGTGATACCTTCAAAAAGGACAACTTCAATCCCGCCGAGTTTTTCAAAATATTGCCTGGCAAGTTCCATCTGACCTTTACCATAATCGCCTTTGTCGTGGATCATGGCCACTGTTTTGACCTTTAGATTATTTTTTACAAAAGAGGTCATCAGATCGGCCTGGGCGCCGTCATAGGAAATAGTTCGAAAGAAGTTGGGATGTTCGCCTTTAAGGGTCAAGTCATCATTTGTGGATGCTGAGGAAATAACGATAAGTCCGGCATCTTTGTAAATTTTATTTGCAGCAATGGTGGCACCGGAGCAAACATGGCCAACAATCATCTGTGCACCGTCTGATACCAGTTTGGTTGCCATGTTGACTGCGACTTCAGGTTTACATACATCATCACCGACTAATAATTCAATTTTTTTACCCAGAATACCGCCCTTGGCATTCAGGTCTTCAATGGCAAGCTCAGCGCCTCTTAAAGCAGAAATTCCATAGGGTGCCAAGTCACCGGAAATAACACCGCCACAGCCAATTTTAATTGTGTCAGCGGCAAAGCCTGGCGCACAAAAACTTACCAGGATCAATAGTGCGAGTGCTAAAGTTTTAAAAAAAGATTTCATTTTTTTACTCCCCTTCTAGTTTAAATTACTGGTTTAGTACTGCTTAATTACAATTATGGATTTTGCAACTATAAAATCAAGGCTTCCCAATAGTCAAGCAAAAAAATCTGATCAGAACAAAAAAGCAGGAAAATCGCACTTATATCTTGTATATACAGGATTAATCTACTCGCTTTTATTCGTCGCATTTTGACCCTCTAAAGTTTTTTAAAATAATCATCACGGTTTTTAAAATGATGGTAAAAAGATCCCTTGGTTTTATTTAATTTTTATCAAAGCGGTCTCCATCCTCTCCAATCCCTTTTTAAGCACAGGTTCAGGGCATCCGAAATTCAGGCGTACAAATCCCTTTTGACCGAAAAAATTGCCATCGGAAAGTCCGACACCCGCCTGTTCGAAGAAAAGAACGGGATCTTTAAGGCCTGTATTCCTGACATCAACCCAGGCAAGATAGGTAGATTCAATGGGGTTAAGTTTACACCCCGGCATTTTATTAACACGGTTCTGGACAATGTCCCGATTTTTTCTCAGGTAGATAATTAATTGAAAAAGCCATTCATCACATTCTTTATAGGCTGCTTTGGCGGCAAAAAGACCCAGAAGATTTACATTCGGTATCAGGCCTTTTAATTTGGAATTAAATTTATGTCGTAAATCTTCATCCGGGATGATAACAAAAGAACATCCAAGGCCTGGGATATTATAGGTTTTGGAAGGTGCCATCAAAGTGATGGTGTGCCTTGCTGCTGTTTGCGATATCGATGCGGTTGGAATATGGCGCTTATCTTTATCCAGAACAAAATCGCTGTGAATCTCATCTGAGCAGATGACAACATCATAAGCCGCACACAGTTCTACTATCCGGTTGATTTCTTCTTTGGTAAAAACAGTGCCACAAGGATTGTAAGGGCTGCACAGCATAAAGAGTCCGGTGTTTTCCTTTAGTTCTTTTTCAAGGGCATCATAATCAAAGGTTGCCCGCTGATTGATATCGACCATGGGAACAGTAACCAGTTTTTTCTCGCAGTTTTCGGGTGCTGCAAAAAACGGCGGATATATGGGGGTTGTGGTGACGATTTTGTCTTGCGGCCCGCCAAAGGTTGCGCAGGCAACGTTCAAGGCGCAGACAACTCCGGGAACCCACATGATCCATTCTTTTTCGACTTTCCAGTCATAGAGAGCGTCTAATTTTTCAATAACGGTATCATTGAGGTCGTCAGGAATAACCGTATATCCTAAAATCCCATGTTCAATATTTTGTTGAAGGGTATCCAAAAGGGCAGGCGGGGCTTTGAAATCCATATCCGCCACCCACATGGGGATGATATCCTTTCCTTCATATTTTCCCCATTTCAACGAAGAGGTGCCGGTCCGGTTAATTATTTCATCAAAATCATATTTCATATAGATTCTTGCTCCTAATATTATGATGCTAAATATAAAGAAAATTATAATAATAACATGAGGGAAAAAAATCAAAATAAATCTTCTAGTCCAATTTCTTCTCAGTCCGGCTATCCTTCCTGTTTTTATTTTGTACAGTGCGGGTTTGGTGAAATTTGTTTGATTATTTTGTCTCAAATGTTTTTATCTTGTGACACTATTGCAGTCTTATGAGACATAAAAGGTCAAAAAAACATAAGATATCTTTAAAATAATGGAGATGCGCCCACTGGTATGAAATTTGCTGATATCTTTATTAAAAAAAATCAAAATAGGAGAATTTATGAAAAATTTTATTTATCAAAGTCAATGGGGTTGGTTATTAAGCGGTGTCTCTCTTGGTATAGTCTTTATATTGACTGTAGCATTAGTCAAACCGATTGGTGTATCCACCCAGTTTGTTATTCTCGATGGTATGGTCTGGGATTTTTTTTCTGATCAAATTGTTGTGGAGGACAATACTGCCAAAAGTGGTTATTCAAGCCCTAATGCCTACCTGAATAAAAGTGGTGGCAAATATGCTAAAAATGTTGCGAACCCTATCAATTATAGCTTCATATTTGTATTTGCGATGATTGCTGGTGGCTTTATTGCCAGCAGACTGCAACCTGCCGGGGAGAGTAAGGATAATCTGATTGCTCCGCTTGTCTGGACAGACCGGTTCGGTGATTCGCAGGCTAAACGCTATCTGGCTGTATTTGTGGGAGGTTTTCTGGTGTTATTTGGTTCGCGATTGGCTGGTGGATGTACCAGTGGACACATGATGAGCGGGATGATGCAGACTTCTTTGAGCGGATATCTGTTTACCCTGGGAACATTTGCGGTGGCTGTTCCTGTTGCAATTCTTATGTACAAAGGAGAAAAATAAAATGAATATTATCCTATCAATTGTTTTGGGGCTGTTGTTTGGTTTTGTATTGCAAAAAATTGGTGCGGCAAATCCTCAAAATATCATCAATATGTTACGTCTTAAAGACTTTCACTTAATGAAAACTATTTTCTTTGGTATAGGTATTAGCAGCATGTTCTTATTTGTTCTGCTCAATATTGGTATCATTGATAGTGCTAACCTTAGTGTAAAAACATCCTATACAGGTGTAATTATTGGCGGCATCATATTCGGATTAGGCTGGGCAATCGCGGGCTTCTGCCCTGGAACGGGTATAGTAGCGGCAGGTGCCGGCCGGAAAGATGCTTTGCTTTTTATCTTAGGCGGTTTGTTGGGGGCGTTTGTCTTTACTTTGCTGTATGGATTATTAAAAGCCACTTTTTTGTTTGGTAATTTGGGAGGAAAAGCCACTTTAGCCGCAACCGGTAACGCAAAATTCACTACATTATTTGCCTCCATGCCTGAAATTGTTATAGCGGGTGGGATAGGCATTGTTTTTATGATTATTGCCTGGATACTTCCCGGGACTCAAAAAAACCAACACAGTATTGTAAAATGATTGTTTTAAATTAAATCTTGGGCTATGTCTGAACAGTCCAAAAAAGGTTTTACCTGTTTACAAACAAGTGATAAGGTTTTGTCATGAATATGAATGAGAAAATTGATCATATCAGGCAATTGATGGAAAAGGGCAATATTGCCGCAATTATTATTCCAAGCGATGATCCCCACCAAAGCGAATATGTTGCCGAACACTGGCAGGCAAGAAAGTGGCTCACCGGGTTTTCGGGATCTGCCGGAATAGCTGTTGTCACATTGGAACACGCCATTTTATGGACGGATTTCAGATACTATATCCAGGCTGAAAAACAAATTTCAGGCTCCCGGTTTGAGTTGTATAAAATGGGGGAGCCGGATGTCCCGACGTTCCAAAAATGGCTGATCAATACTTTGAAACCCCGGGACATCATCGGTATAGATGGAAATGTGGTCAGCAAGGCCAATGTGAAAAAGTATAAAGCAGAATTTGAGGCCAAAGAGCTTTTGCTGGATACAGATGTCGATTTTATCAAGGGGCTCTGGGCAGACAGGCCGCTCAGGCCAAAGTCAGCGGCATTTTCTCTGTCAGAGAAATATGCCGGCAAAAGCAGGAAGGATAAAATTAGGCAAATCCACAAGCAGATGGATGATTTGGATGCATCCTATCATTTGATGGCAACGCTTGACGATATCGCCTGGACACTGAATCTTCGGGGAAAAGACGTTCATACAAATCCTGTTAATATTGCGTTTGTATTGGTTGCCCCCCAAAAGGTGTCTTTGTTTGTAAGCGATGGAAAAATTGATAATGAGCTTGCCAAAGAGTTGAACAGGGATGGCATAGAGATTGCTGAATATGAAGACATCACCGCTGCTTTATCGCAAATCCAGGATAACAAAGTAATTCTGGTTGATCCTGAAAACACCAATTACAGGCTGTATCAGTCTATCAACAAAAAATGTAAAATTGTTGAAAAACCCAATCCGGCTATTGCACTTAAAGCCATAAAGAATGATACGGAAATCGCTCATTTGAAACAAACGGCTGTAAAAGATGGTGCGGCTGTTGTTAATTTCCTTTTTTGGCTTGAATATCAGAATGAAAATGCACAGATTACCGAACAATTCGTTGCTGATAAGCTTTATGCGTTTCGAAAAGCTCAGGCGTTATTTGTTGATAACAGTTTTGATCCGATTATGGCCTATCAGGATCATTCAGCCATGTGTCACTATTCGGCGACCAGGGAAACAGATGCGATCATTGGTAATACCGGTATGTTTTTGACGGATTCAGGTGGTAATTATCTTACCGGTACCACAGATATTACCCGGACCATTTGTCGGGGTGAGCCGTCAAAACAGGAAATAACAGATTATACCCTGGTGCTGAAAGGCCATATTGCTGTGGCAACAGCCCTTTTTCCCAAAGGTACCAAAGGCTTTCAGATTGACACGCTTTCAAGGCAGTATTTATGGAATGAGGGAATGGATTTCGGGCATGGTACAGGACATGGTGTGGGATTTTTTTTATGTGTTCATGAAGGCCCTGCAAGGATAAGCCCCCATCCTGTTGATGTTAAACTTGAAAAAGGCATGGTGCTGACCAATGAGCCCGGTGTTTACAGGGAGGGAGCTTACGGCATAAGGCTGGAAAATATGATTCTTGTAGATTCGGCGTTTGAAAATGAGTTTGGAGCATTCATGAAATTTGAGACCCTGACAAATTGCCATTTTGAAAGAAATTTGATAGATATAACCCTGCTGTCCAAAGATGAAAAAAACTGGATCAATACCTATCATGCCAGGGTATATGAAAAGTTGTCCCCCAGTCTGGATCAGGATGTGGCATCCTGGCTCAGGGAAAAAACAAGAGCGATATAAAATTGTTATAAATCTTTAATGCGTTTAATGTCTGTTGAATTTGTACCCAACACCTGAAATGGTAATTATTAAGGTTATCCTTATTCTGTAGGATCATGATCCTGGTGAAGTAGTCTGTATTTGATTGCCAATTGTAATGCCCTTAAAGCATAAAATAGTTTGACGAAATATCCATACACAAAAGATGGCATGGTTTTTGATAGGATATTGAATTAGATAAATATGAATAGAAAGACCATCATATGAAACAGGTAATACTATATTATTTAAAAAAAGGAGAAAAATTATGATCAGCTGGATATGTAACAAATGCGGGTATACGCTTGAGGCTGATACCCCTCCTGAAGAGTGCCCGTCTTGCAAGAGTGAGTGTTCCTTTGTTGATAATTCCTGCTATACACCTGATTGTGAAGGGAAGCCAAATGATCCCCAGATCAAGGGATAAGGATAAAAAGAAAGGATTGTTTTTAATACGAATTGAAAAAGGAAGCAAAAATGGCTGAACCCAAGGATATGTATCAGTGCCAGACAACTAATTGCGGTTATATTTATAATCCTGATAAAGGAGACAGAAAAGGAAAGATTGCAAAAGGAATGAAATTTGAGGATCTTCCCGACGACTGGAAGTGCCCTGTCTGTGGAGCCAGTACCAAAGCATTTAAGCCGCTTGGTTAAAATTAACCTTTAGGGAATAAATAGTTTTAACTAAGGCATGAAACCAAAAAAGAGGAGTGGGTATGAAATGGAGGCAGTTTTTAACACCGGCCAAATCAATAGATTTTAATCAGACGGAAAGTTATATTTCACAACATTCGGGAGAAGAGATAACGATCCTGGATGTCAGACAGCCCTCGGAATACCAGGAGAGCCATATCCCCGGGTCCACCCTGATCCCTTTGCCCCAGCTTTCTGACAGGCTCGACGAGCTTGATCCTGAAAAATCCACCCTGGTCTACTGAGCTATTGGCGGACGCAGCCGTGTTGCCGCGCAAATGCTTGCAGGGAAAGGGTTTAAAAAAGTGTTTAATGTCGCAGGGGGGATAAAGGCATGGCGTGCCAAAACAGCTATTGGCCCGCAGGATCTTGGAATGGATCTTTTCAGCGGCAAGGAGGAGCCGCTGGATGTGTTAAAGGTAGCCTATTCCCTTGAACAGGGGTTGTACGAATTTTATATTTCCATGGGAAAAGAAGCGAAAAATGAAAAAGTGAAAGATCTCTTTTCAAAATTATCTGAGATTGAAGTGAAACATCAGATGTCTATTTATACTGCTTACAATGACATTAACGATGAGGAACTGAGAAAAGGTGAGTTTGAAAAAATGGTTGAAACAAAGGCATTGGAAGGCGGTCTTTCTACCAGAGAATACCTTGATCTTTTCAGCCCTGATCTGAATTCTGAAATCGATGTGATTTCTCTTGCCATGTCAATAGAAGCACAGGCCCTGGATCTTTATCAAAGACTCTCCTCAAAAGTAGAAAATCCGCAATCAAGGGATATTATCAATCAGATTGCCAATGAAGAAAAAGCACACCTGGCAAGCCTGGGTAAACTTCTGGACAGCCTTTAACCTAAAGATCACAGATAAAAGGAGAGGGTAAAATGAGAAAACATCTTGTACTCGTCGGGGGAGGTCATGCTCATATGATGACCCTTGAAAATATTGGCAGGTTTGTTGAAAAGGGGTTTAAAGTTACTGTAATTGGCCCTTCTTTTTACCACTATTATTCCGGTATGGGCCCCGGGATGCTGGGCGGGACATACAACTCTGACGATATCCGGTTCGCTACAAGAGATGTGGTTCAAAAACAGGGTGGGATCTTTGTAAAGGATAAAGTTGTCCGGATTGATCCGGATAAAAAAGAGATTTATACCAAGACAGGGCATACATTTACCTATGACCTGGTTTCCTTTAATGCGGGCAGCTATGTTCCCATGCAGGCAGCTCCAGAGGGCCCGGAGGATCAGGACACTATTTATTCTGTAAAGCCCATTGAAAAGCTGATGGAGGCGGCGGATAAATTAAAAAAACTATTTTCACAAAAAAAGATTGTTGTCAGTATCGTAGGGGGCGGCCCTTCATCGGCTGAAGTGGCCGGAAATGTGTGGCAGCTGGCAAAAAAAACAAACAGGTATATGCCTGACATTCAGATTTTTGCCGGTAAAAAGTTTATGGCAAGATTTCCCGAAAGTATCAGATCAAGGGTTCTCGCATCCCTTCAGAACAGGGGTATTCAAATCCTTGAAACAGGTTATGTAAGGCAGATTAAATCTGATGAAATCTGTCTTGAATCGGGTGAAACATTTCCCACGGATTTTATTTTTATGGCCCTGGGTGTCAAGCCTTCCACTATCTTTGAAGAATCCGGTCTGCCGGTCGGTCCGGATAAAGGACTTTTAGTGAATAGATATCTACAGTCTGTAAAATACCCAGACATATTTGGCGGCGGTGACTGTATTTATTTTAAGGATCGGCCTCTGGATAAGGTCGGGGTGTATGCAGTCCGTGAAAATCCTGTTTTGCTGCATAACCTTTTGGCAAGCCTTGAAGGTGGTGACCTTGAAATATTTGATCCGGGCCCTGAATATCTTCTAATTTTTAATGTGGGCGGCGGGCATGGTGTATTCAAGAAAAAATGGCTGGTGTTTGGCGGGAAAATTGCATTCATGATTAAAGACTATATTGATCGTAAATTTATGAAGAAATTTCAGGCCATTGAAAAAGAGTAGGGGTATAAGGAAAATAAGAATGAAAAAAAGTCCAGAATTTAAAATTATTCTGTTGCTGGCTGTCGCAGGTTTAATCTGGATGTTTTTTTTGTTTGATCTGAATCAGTATTTTTCGCTGGCCAACCTTAAAGATGAGCTGGATGCCTTTAAAGAATATTATGGGCAGCATAAAGCCCTGACCATGGTGATTTACATGGCCGTCTATATTCTCATGGCTGCGTTGTCCCTGCCCGGGGCGGTCATCCTGACACTGGCCGGTGGTGCATTATTCGGCATTTTTTACGGGACCCTTCTTGTCTCCTTTGCCAGCACCATAGGCGCAACCTTAGCCTTTTTATTTTCCCGCTATATGTTCAAAGACTGGGTCCAGCATAAATTTTCTTCAAAGCTTTCTGCTATTAATAAAGGAATAGAAAAGGAAGGCGGATTTTATCTGTTTACCCTACGGCTTGTGCCGGTGTTCCCCTTTTTTGTGATTAACCTTGTCATGGGGCTGACCACCCTTCGAACGTTTGTTTTTTATATTGTTTCCCAGGTGGGAATGCTGCCCGGAACCATTGTATTTATCAATGCAGGAACTCAGCTGGCTAAAATAGAAACAGCCAGCGGAATTTTATCATTAAATATTATTCTTTCCTTTGTTTTGTTGGGTATTTTTCCGATTATCGCAAAACGGTTTACAGCAGATGTAAGACGGCAGAAAGTATTTTCAAAATTTTCAAAACCGGAAAATTATGATTACAATCTTGTGGTGATTGGTGCAGGGTCTGCCGGGCTTGTGGCATCCTATATTGCAGCGGCTGTCAAGGCAAAGGTCGCTTTGATTGAAGAGCATAAGATGGGGGGTGACTGTCTTAATACCGGGTGCGTACCCAGCAAGGCGCTGATTGCCAGTGCCAAACTACTTTCTTATGTTAAAAGAGCAAAAGAATTCGGGTTTGATAAAGCTTCAATCGATTTTGATTTTGCAACGGTTATGGAGCGGGTTCAATCTATTATTAAAAAAGTGGAGCCCCATGATTCAATTGAACGGTATACCGGATTAGGCGTGGATTGTATCCGGGGCAGGGCAAAGATTGTGTCCCCTTTTGAAGTAAAGGTGAATGATAGAATTTTAACCACAAAAAATATCATTGTTGCCACCGGCGCAAACCCGTTGATTCCCGCCCTGCCAGGGCTGGAAAAGATAGACTATCTTACCTCGGATAACATATGGGATATAAGAACGTTACCAAAAAAGCTGGTAGTATTGGGTGCAGGCCCCATCGGGTGTGAGCTGGCACAGGGGTTTTCAAGGCTGGGGGCAAATGTAACCCTTGTCCAGAGAGGCTCGCAGATAATGAAAAAAGAAGATTCTGATGCCGCCCAGATAATTTTAAAAAGGTTTCAGACAGAAGGCATTGATGTCCTGTTAAATCATTCAGCCAAAGAGATTGAAGTCTTGGGGGAAGAAAAACAACTGATCTGTGATCATGATGGAAAACACATCAGGATCACATTTGATGAAATTTTAATCGCCCTTGGAAGAGTCCCGAATGTTAAAGGGTTTGGCCTTGAAGAGCTGGGTGTTGAACTTACCGGGCATAAGCATATTGAAACCAATGAATTTTTACAGACCAATTTTCCTAATATTTATTGCAGCGGAGATGTCCATGGCCGGTATCAGTTCACCCATACAGCCGCCCATGAATCCTGGTATTCTGCGGTCAACGCACTGTTTGGCAGATTTAAAAAATTCAGCGTGGATTACAGCACCATTCCATGGGCAACTTACACTGATCCTGAAGTAGCCAGGGTTGGCATTAATGAGACAGATGCCAGACTTGCCGGCCTTGATTATGAAATGGTTAAATATGGGATTGATGAACTTGACCGGGCCATTGCAGACTCTGAAGATCATGGGTTTGTAAAGGTTTTGACCGTACCGGGAAAGGACAAAATATTAGGTGTCACCATTGTGGGAAATCATGCAGCAGATGTGATTTCAGAATTTGTCCTTGCAATGAAGCATGGAATAGGGTTGAATAAGATTTTAGGAACAATTCATATCTATCCGACAATGGCTGAAGCCAACAAGTATGCAGCAGGGTTATGGAAGAAAAGCCATGCACCGAAGAGATTGCTTGCATGGATCAGAAAATACCACACCTGGATGCGGAACTAACAAAGTTGTAAGACACACAAATAAACCATTAAAAAGGAGAAAGAATTCAAATGAAAGTAACTATTACAAAACAGTGCATGGGCGACAGGAACTGCAACGAACTTTGTCCGGAAATTTTTGAGTATGATGAAGATCAGTTAAAATCCACCATTAAAATGGATGAGATTCCGGAACATCTGAAAGACATTGTTCGCAGGGCAGCTAATGAATGTGGTGCAGATGCCATTATTATTGAAGAATAAAAAAGAAGGTGTATATGGTTAAGTTCAGGGAAAGTCAGACTGCCATTAATCTTCATACCTCTTTTGCAGCCGAAACCCAGGCCAGAACCAGGTATGACTTTTTTGCAAACAAAGCCCGGGAAGACGGGTATATTCAGATCGCAAAAATATTTGATGAGACCGCGGGCCAGGAATTTGAACATGCGTTGCGGTTTTTTAAATTTTTTAACGGGGGAGAGCTTGAAATAAAATGGGTTTTTCCCACTGGTGTGATTAAGGATACCCGTGCCAATCTTCTTTCGGCGGCAGCACTGGAAAAATATGTCAGTGAAGACATGTATGCCCTGTTTGCAAAGGTCGCTAAAGAAGAAGGGTTTGAGAGAGCTGAAGATACGTTTAACAATATTATTGTAGCTGAAAAGCACCATGAAAAACTCTATCTTGAGCTGGCCGAAAATATTGCAACGGACAGGGTCTTCCAAAAAGAGGAAGAAAAAGTCTGGCGCTGTCTGAGCTGCGGATACCTTTATAAGGGAAAGGCAGCACCAAAAAAGTGCCCGGCCTGTGTGAAACCGACTGGATTTTTCGAGTTGCTTTATAAAAACTGGTAATAAGGATCGGAAATTATATAGATTGAACAGAAATTACAAAGGATTTCATTTCCGATCCTAAGCACTTGGTATAACAAATGATACACTTGTGGCTCGTTTGTTATGCCTCATATTTGTACCATAAGTTTTTTGCCCTCCTTTTTTCCAACCAAGAGAATCCCTTTATTTAAAGTGTTTCCTGTGAAGATGACAATGCAGGCACGCAATTTGCTTTATTTATCATTAAAAGTTGATTCAACACAAAAATAACCGGAGGAACATATGAATCTTCGTGAAATAAAAGAAAATTTTGACCTGATGAATTCCGTGGACTGGGAAATGACACCGGAAGAAGCCATTGCACTTCATCTTGAATGGGGTCCCTTAAGATCACAAGCCTATTATAATTCAAGAGATAATGATAACGAAACCGTGTATTTCGTCATTAATACATGGAAAAAACCACCCATTCTAACCCTGGTCAGAAGAAGAGGGTTTGATTCCGAGGAGCTGGGAAATTTCAGACTTCCACAGAATCTTGAAACAGAATTTATGAAGGGAATCGGTCAATACAAGGGAGTCTATGCGGTTGAAGGAGACGTCAGAGATTGGCTCAAAAAGGAACTTGAAGTTTAAGTCTAAATCTTAACCACCGCCTTGAAGTTCCGTAGCCAAACGTTCGGGGCAGAAATACAACGCCATGCTGTGATTTCTGCCCCGATTGTTTTTTAACTGCCTTTTTTATTATTTTCTATAAAATCTTTTACCATCATTTCACCCAGCTCTTTTGAGCGTTTTGTGGCCGATTCTATGGCATTGATCATGGTGGTTCGAAGTCCTCCCTGTTCCAGAGTATGGATACCGGCAATGGCTGTCCCGCCAGGGGATGCCACCCTGTCTTTGAGTTGCCCGGGGTGTTCTTTTGATTCAAGCAGGAGCTTTGCAGCCCCGAGAACCGTCTGGGTGGATAAAAGCAGAGAGTCTTTTCTTGACAACCCCATTTTAACACCGGCATCTGCCATGGCCTCAACAATGATAAAGATATAGGCAGGCCCGCTGCCGCTTAATCCGGTAAATGCATCCATGAGAATATTTTCCTGGATAAAAACGGTTTTTCCAACAGAATCGAAAATAGCTCTTGCAAGCGCCACATCATCCTTTGATGCGTATTCACCGGCTGCAATGGCTGTAGCACTCTCTTTTACAAATGCGCAGATATTGGGCATAACCCTGATCAGCCGAAGCTCCTTGCCAAGCCCTGACGCGATGGCAGCCAGGGGAACACCCGCTGCAATTGAAATGATCAGTTTTGATTGATCAAGGGCCCTTGCCGTTTCTTTTAAGACTGATCCTAAGATCTGGGGTTTTGTGGCATAGACGATGATTTCAGATTTTTTTGCCACTTCAATATTGTCTGTGGTTGTTGAGACCCTGTATTTATGTTGAATTTCTTCTAAAAGATCTTCTGCAATATCTGAACAGATAATATTTTCGGGTTTTGTCGCCTTGGAAAGAACCAAACCACTGATCAACGCTTCACCCATATTTCCGCTTCCAATAAATCCTATCTTTTTCTCCTGCAGCATATTGATAGTACTCCTTAATATTATTGATTAAAATAAAGAATTTATATTAAGACGTTCAAATTAATATAGTCAAGACAAATTATCTGGCCCTGCAGGGCAATCGGTCTGATCAGCCCGCGTTTATTGTAACGCGGCACATCATCTGTGGAATCAAACCAAATTCGCTGTTATCAGTCGCCAAGGCACTTTGTCGTTGAGAAGGGCAGAAAAGATCGGGTGGGCAACGACTTCCTGATTAAGTTCAAAGCAGAGGCAGACGAGAGTCTGTCATGCATTTATGTTTTGGGAAATAATGATTTTCAAATAAATGAATGGGCTGTCTGTTTTTCGGATTTACGAGATGATTCGATTCTCTATTGGTTAGAGACAGGAAACGCCTCCCAAAACAATAATTTTGATTTGATATCAAATAGGATCTGCTTGGTCTTTGAAACATGTCGGTCAAGGATCAATTATAAAAATTAATTTGTATTGTTTTCATACATAAAGTATGTTGATTTTCATTGAATTGATTTGAGTAACAAAAAGAAAATGCATAAAGATGCCACGAATGGTATCCAGGCGATTGAGGTCAAAGCTTGAATAGTGAATAAGACAATATATTATTTATTAATTCAAGAATTTAACATAACCAGCAAGAAAAAATGGGTCAAGTCTATATTTGAAACGGACGGCTTCGCGTTTGATGTTCTGCAAGGAAAACACTACATTAATGAGCATGCCAGCCTTGTTATTCGGTATAGGTCCACAAACTTTATAGGAGGAATTTATGAACATAACGGACAGCGAATCAATAATTCTTTTGACGGCCTCCAATCTCGTGACAATGAGAGCGCCCGGACAAGGGATGAAACAGAAAGACCTGGTGGAAGCCACGGTGAAAATATACAAAATGCTTAAAGAAGAATTGGCAAAGGCTACCAACAAGTAGTTGAGATCGCTGCAGATTATGTAGAAAGGGGTATTAAGTATTTTGTATTTGATCTCGTAGATGTTACACTAGAAGTACATTTTGTAGAACCTATTGTCTACAGATTCAAGAGTAAAAAACTCTATTATCCGCTTAAAACATCCAATACCTTCGGGGGCTCCGGTGGGATCGATCTTATTATTATTGCGCCAGTGACATTATGCAATCCACTTGTGGGGGAAGATCTTTACAGCCAGGAAAAGGAACTATATTCCCGGTATTTCTGATGCTGGTATTCATTGTTGCCGTCTCCTCCCAGGCAATAGCCGACTGTGGTTCAGACTGTGTAAGCAGTTGTTCAGGGCTTACCGGCAAGGACTATGAGGAATGCATACATGACTGTATAAATAATTGCCTGGACAATGATCCGCCACCGGTTCCTGACGTGCCAGCTCCAACGCCAGCAAAACCGGCATCGGAATAGGCTGCTTTTTTTTCCGGCAGGCTATTTGAAATGTATAAAAATTTAATTGTGATTATCCCTTCTGGCCCTATAATTGCTTATTTATTTTAAAATAAAAAGTGGCATGATTGTTATAAATTCAGGTGTGAGTGTATGGAGACGGGTTTACAAGTATAATAAAAGGAAGATGATGTGAAATACAAAGGATTTCAATTGCCGACATTAATCAGTGGAATATTGATTCAGCGGTATAAACGGTTTCTTGCCGATATAGAGCTTGAAACAGGTGAAAAGGTAACAGCCCATTGTCCAAACTCAGGTTCTATGAAAGGGTGCGCAATGCCAGGATCACAGGTCTGGCTGTCAGAGAGCGATAACCCCAAAAGAAAGTATAAATATACCTGGGAATTGATTAAGGTGCCGGGAACAATGATCGGTATCAATACCCAGGTGCCCAATAAACTGGTGAAACAATCCATTGAAAATGGTCTGATAAAAGAGTTGTCCGGCTACACGCGCGTGAAAGCCGAGGTGAAAACAAGCAGCCATACAAGGCTTGATCTGTTACTGGAAAATGAGGTTGAAGAAAAGTGCTATGTGGAGATAAAAAACTGCACTCTGGCAGAAGAAGGAACGGCCATGTTTCCGGATGCAGTGACAACAAGGGGGCAAAAGCATCTTGACGAACTGGACCGCCTTGTATCTCTCGGTCACAGGGGGGTCATTTTTTTTCTGATTCAGCGTATGGATGCAAAAGCCTTTAAACCGGCGGCTATGATTGATAAAGTCTATGCCGAAAAATTGAGGAACGTTGTGAAAAATGGTGTTAAGGTTATTGTAAGGGATACGGTCATCAGTACGCAGATGATCAGGTTGGGAAATACCGTGCCTGTGGATCTGGATTGATGGCCTGCTATTGCCAGGTAAGATGCCAATTAAAAAGATACGGTTTCATTGACATCCTACCACTCTGTAGTATGTTAGACTTGGTTATTTGAATAAAAAGTTCAATCCTGTGGAGATTTGATTAAGGAGGCGTTTATGTGGGATTATACAGATAAAGTTAAAGATCATTTTTTAAAACCCAGGAACGTGGGTGAGTTGGAAGGAGCCAATGCGATTGGAGAGTCCGGCTCTTTAAGTTGCGGTGATGCATTAAAACTGTATTTAAAAGTCAATGAGAACGAAAGAATTGTTGATGCAACTTTTATGACCTTTGGATGTGCAAGTGCTGTGGCGTCTTCATCAGCCTTGACTGAGATTATTAAGGGGATGACCCTGGATGATGCGGCAAAAATAACCAATGATGATATTTCAGATTATCTAGGGGGCCTGCCAAAAGCAAAAATGCATTGTTCGGTCATGGGACAGTCAGCTTTGAAAAAAGCTATTGCAGATTACAGAGGCATCCAGATTCTGGAAAAACCGGGCGAGATTGTTTGTGAATGCTTTGATGTTACTGATCTTGAGATCATAGATGCTGTAAAAACAAACGGCCTTGAAACTACTGAAGATGTGACAGACTACCTGAAAGCCGGTGGCGGATGCGGCAATTGTCTTGAAAGGATTGAAGAATTAATTGAGTCTGTTAAAGCCAAAGGATAATTCAAACAATGAAAATAGTCTATACAGATAATAATGCAACAACAAAAGTCGCTGATGAAGTCATAGAAGAAATGCTTCCCTATTTTGGGGAACTATATGGCAACCCGTCTTCCATGCATACCTTTGGAGATAAGGTAGACAAAAAACTCAAACAGGCAAGACAGCGGGTGGCCGATTTGATCAATGCTGATCCGGATGAGATTGTTTTTACTTCCTGCGGAACAGAGAGTGATAATTCAGCTATTTTTTCAGCCATTAACGCCTTTCCTGAAAAAAAACATATTATTACTTCCAAAGTGGAGCATCCTGCCATTAATAAGCTTTATCAGCATCTCCAGGAGACAAAAGGCTATGAGGTAACATTTGTTCCGGTTGATGAGAAAGGACTTTTAGATCTTGATCTGCTGTATGACAGCATGACGGATAACACGGCCATTGTTTCATTAATGTGGGCAAACAATGAAACCGGTGTCATGTTCCCCATAGAAGATATTGCAAAAAAAGCCGGTGAAAAAGGTATTTTGTTCCATACCGATGCGGTTCAGGCCGCCGGTAAAATTTCCATTGATGTGAAAAAGTGCGGTGTTACCATGTTGTCACTTTCCGGGCATAAAATTCATGCACCTAAAGGGGTTGGTGTCCTTTATATAAAAAAGGGATTTAAGTTTTCACCCTATCTGATCGGCGGACACCAGGAGAAAGGACGACGCGGTGGTACGGAAAATACCGTTTCCATTATCGGGCTTGGAAAGGCCTGCGAGCTTGCCCGTGAGAATCTGTCCGTTATGAATACCAAAGTCAGGGAACTTCGGGATTATTTACAAAAAGGTATTCTTGAGGCAATACCCGGGTCTTCGGTTAACGGGGATCTTGAGCAGAGGCTTCCAAACACCTTATCTATCGGGTTTGATGCCGTGGAAGGAGAATCCATACTGTTGATGCTGGACCGTGATGGAATCTGTGCATCTTCGGGCTCTGCCTGCACATCAGGCTCTTTAGAACCTTCTCATGTGCTTATGGCTATGAAAGTGCCCTTTAAATCAGCCCATGGATCTATTCGATTCTCTTTGTCTCATTATAATACTAAAGAAGAAATGGATATCATTATTACAACACTCGTGCCTGTGATTCAAACGCTGAGAGATATGTCGCCCTTCTGGAAAGACGGGAAAGTTATATGATAACCCTTGACAACGAACAGGATGCGTTTGCAGATGAAATAAAGACAAGATCAGGGATTAATTTTAGTGCCTGTTTGCACTGTCAATCCTGTGCAAACGGATGTCCGTTTTTAGAGGGCATGGATTATGCCCCCAATGCTGTGCTTCGCCTTATTCAGCTGGGCCTTGAAGAAACAGCCTTAAAATGCTCCACCATCTGGATCTGTGTGGGATGCAATACCTGCAGCAGTTATTGCCCCATGGCGATTGACATATCTGCTGTTATGGATGAACTTCGACATAAAGCCATTGAAAAAGGGATCAAAATTGCAGAACCTGATGTGTTAAATTTTCATAACGAAGTATTGAACACGGTAAAAAAATACGGCAGAACCCATAAACTTGAGATCATGATGCGGTATAAGCTCAAGAAGATGGATCTTTTCAGTGATATGGGGGTGGGCCTTAAAATGTTGAAAAAAAGAAAACTGGATTTAACACCGTCAAAAGTTCAGGATGAAAAAGCGATTGAAAAAATCTTCAAAGGCAAATGAAAACAGCCGTCAGTCCGACAGATTAAGGTTTTCTTTCTTTCCGGGGTGTTCGCTCAAAGCATCCGGGCATGAGAATACCCTGTCCTTATTGAAGTTTTGCGATAGCGTGAATATTGAACTGAAGGAGCTTGAAGACTGGAATTGCTGTGGATCATCATCTGCCCACAGCGTTGACCGGGATGTGGCAGAAAAGCTTCCCATGAGAAATATCTCCCTGGCTCCAAAGGGAATCCCGTTAATGATCGCCTGCCCAAGCTGCCTTATCCGTATCAAGTCCATGTATTTAAAAATTAAAGGGGATGAGACTTTAAAACAGGAATATGAAGATCTATGGGGGAAACCCTTTGATGAAGATCTTGAAATCATCCATTTTTTTGAAATTCTTAATCGGGTTCGCATTGACGATTATATTGATCGTCCTAAAGAAAAATTGAAAAAATTGAAGGTTGCACCCTATTATGGCTGCATGCTTTCCATGCCGCCGGATTTAAGATTTGAAAAAAGCTATTACGGGATCATGGAAAAGACCCTTGCAACACTTGGGGCTGACCTCATCTCTTTCGGGTATGGATCCCGGTGCTGCGGCACATACCTGTCTGTTGCAAAACCTCAGATTGCCCAGAAGGTTGTGAATGAAATTATATCCAGGGCAATGGAAGCAGGAGCGGAGTGTATGGTAACTGCCTGTTCCATGTGCCACCTGAATCTTGAAATCCGGTGTTCGCTTGAAAATCCCATCCCGATCCTTCATTTTTCCGAATTGCTCTCAATGGCTTTGGGAGCCGAAGACCAGAAAAAATGGTTCCCGCGGCATATCGTGGATCCTGTCCCCCTTCTAAAAAAAAGAGGTTTGTTAATTTCCTGATAACCTCAATAACCCCAACTTTTTAAATATTAAAAACAACCTTGTCTTTTTAAATCAATACCTGAAAGTATAAAAGTATTTATTGAAAGTGGCAGCATTTGATTGGAATATCAGATTATCTAACGCTACTCTATTTTAATTCTGATGTCAGGCTTGTGTTAGCAACAGATATTGTGGTCTGGTTCTGATTCAGAAAGCCCGGGACTTCTATTAGTCCTGGCTTTTAAATTCAGAGACGTTGGAAAACCATAATAGACAAAGTCCGCACCATATCAGAATGGATATTCCTTACTTTTTGTCTCCAATTAAAATTGAATAGAATCTTGATTGATTTGATGATGTCCTCTCCCAAATAATGGATGATCAGTCTTGTAGTTTGATAAATTATGAGATAGTTTACTGCTATCGGTTGTGAAAAAACATAGTCATGGAAGGTTTGTAATTATCCCTTTTCCAAAGAACTCTCCTGACTTAATTGAGGTGAAATATGGCAGTTGATATTCTTGGACCAAAACAAGCTCTTAACAAAGCCTTTTTAAAAATAAAGCCTCTTAGAAGCGATATTGAAAAATTTAAAACAAATGTTAAGATCCTGCTGGATCAAGTCCATGAGAGCGAGTCGGAAGAATTTCATAAAAATCTTATTTCTGATTTTCTTAAAATCACCTATTA
The DNA here is from genome assembly GCF_014237455.1 of Desulfobacula sp. GTDB lineage: Bacteria > Desulfobacterota > Desulfobacteria > Desulfobacterales > Desulfobacteraceae > Desulfobacula. The sequence goes on from NZ_JABZFL010000074.1 coordinate 45,108, forward strand.
CCACCCCGATTTTTTTATCAATACCAAGGACAGAAAAGACCTTGTAATTCATAACGGGAAAGATGCCAGAGCCAGTGCCGGGGTTATAATCGAGGCAAAGAATCCATCCAACAGGCAAGAGATGGCCCAGAAAGGCAAGCTTAACACCAAAGCACTTCAGGAACTTATTTTTTATTATCTACAGGAGAGGTTTAAGGAAAAGAACATCGAAATAAAGCACCTTATCATAACCAATGTTTATGAATGGTTTATCTTTGATGCCAATATTTTTGAAAAGCTTATTTCAGCGGACAAGGGGCTGTTAAAAAAATTCAAGTCATTTGATGGAGGCAGCCTTTCAGGCAGGACCACTGATTTTTTTTATTCCGAGATAGCAAAGCCGTTTATCGATTCCGTCCAAAATCAAATCAGCTTTACTTATTTTAACTTAAAGGAGTATGAAAAAGCGCTTAGAAACAGTGACAAAAAAGATGATAATAAGTTCATTGCACTTTTTAAACTTTTTTCTCCTCAGCATTTATTAAAACTTCCTTTCAAAAACGACAATAACAGCCTTGACCGGTCTTTTTATTCAGAACTGCTTCATATTATCGGACTCACTGAAATAAAAAAAACCGGCAAAAAACTGATACAGAGGGAAGAGCAATCAAACCGCAGTCAAGGAGCATTAATTGAAAGTGCCATTGTACAATTAGATACAATGGGGAAAATTTACAGATTACAAACGCCTTATAAATATGGCGAGTCTTTTCAGGAAAAACTTTTTAATGTCGCACTTGAACTGTCCATCACATGGATCAACAGAGTCCTTTTCCTTAAATTGCTTGAAGCCCAGATAATAAATTATCATAACGGCAACAAAGAATACGCCTTTATGACCATTGAAAAAATTAAGGATTATGATGATCTCAATACCCTGTTTTTCAGTGTGCTAGCCAGAAGGCCAAACGAAAGAAATGAGGATGTAAAGAATCAATTTGGAAAAGTCCCTTATCTTAACAGCTCCCTTTTTGAGCCGACTGAGTTAGAGCAGAGAACGATTTCAATCAGCAATCTAAGGGATGATAAAAAATTATCAATTGTTTCTTCTACGATATTAAAAGACCGAAAAGGGAAAAAGAAAAAAGGCGAAATAACAGCAATTGAATATCTTTTCCAATTTCTGGACGCTTATGATTTCAGCAGCGAAGGAGCTGAGAAAATCCAGGAAGACAATAAGGCTCTTATCAATGCCTCTGTTCTGGGGCTTATCTTTGAGAAAATAAATGGTTACAAGGACGGATCTTTTTTTACCCCTGGTTTTATCACCATGTATATGTGCAAAGACACGCTGAGAAAGGCCGTTATTCAAAAATTTAATCGTGTCAAAAATTGGAATTGTTCGTCATTTGAAGATCTTAGAGAAGATTTGCATGAGTATATAAAAATCCACCCTGAAGGCAGGAAAACGCCAAGGAAAGAGGCAAATGAAATTATCAACAGCATAAAGATCTGCGACCCGGCTGTCGGCTCCGGCCACTTTCTTGTTTCTGCCTTAAATGAACTGATCGCCATCAAATATGACCTGGGGATTTTTCAGGACAGAGATGGAAAAAAAATCACTGAATATTCCGTTACGGTTGTGAATGATGAACTCATTGTTACAAGAGACAGTGATGATGAAAACCTGTTTTTTGAATACAGACCGTCAAACAAGGAATCTCAGTGTATCCAGGAAACCCTTTTTCATGAAAAGCAGGGATTAATAGAAAATTGCCTTTTTGGAGTGGATATAAATTCCAACTCTGTCAAGATCTGTCGGCTGCGACTCTGGATCGAACTGTTAAAAAGCGCTTACTATACTGCGGAAAGCAGGTTTTCCGAACTTGAAACCCTCCCTAATATCGATATCAATATTAAATGCGGTAATTCCCTTATCAGCAGATATCCCCTTGATTCGGATTTGAAGGAAGCTCTGAAAAAAAGCAAGTTGAGTATCAATGCATACAAAAAGGCTGTTCATACCTACCAAAACGCTGAAAGCAAAGATCAGAAAAGGGAAATGGAGGCCCTGATCGCAGAAATTAAATCCAACTTTCAAAGCGAAATCACAAAAAATGATCCCAGAGTAAAAAGGCTCGCAAGACTCAAAGGAGCGCAGATAGACCTTGTTAAGCAATTGGAATTGTTTGAAAGAACAAAAGCTGAAGAAAAGGAGAGAAAGAAGAAACTTGAAAAACTTGAAAAAGAAATCGCTCAGATTGAAAATACCATAGAAGAAATCAAAAGCAACCGGATATACGAAAATGCCTTTGAATGGCGTTTTGAATTTCCGGAAGTTCTCAATGATAATGGTGAATTTGAAGGGTTTGATGTGGTCGTTGGCAACCCGCCATATATCAGACAGGAAGCGATCAAGAATCAAAAACCCTATCTCAAATCAAATTTCATCACTTACACAGGTACTTCGGATTTGTACGTTTTCTTTGTTGAGCGGGGGTTTCAGATTTTAACAAAAACAGGTTGTTTTTGTTATATCATGCCGAATAAATGGATGCAGGCGGGATATGGGAAGCCTCTCAGAGCTTTTTTCCTTGAAAACAGATTGGAAAAAATAATCGATTTCGGTGATTTGCAGGTTTTTGAAGAGGCAACCACCTACCCCTGCATCCTGTCGGCAATTAACAAACCCTGTGGAGATGATGCGGCATTTGATTCCGCTCCTGTAAAGACTCTTTTATTTAAAGATGGATTTGAAAATTATGTAAAATCGATAAACAATCAAATGAAAATTTGTGAACTTAGCGATGCAACATGGATTGTCAGCTCAGGGCCGGATCAAAAACTGCTTTCTAAGTTAAACAGTTACTGTGTTTCATTAGCTGACTATGTGGATGGAAAGTCATTTAGAGGTGTTGTAACTGGATTAACAGAGGCATTTATCATAGGAGAGGGCATAAAAGAAAACCTGTTGTCAACAGATCCCAAAAACTTAGATTTATTAAAGCCGGTATTGAGAGGCAGGACAATAAAAAAATGGTACACAAATCAGGATAATCTTTGGCTGATTGGCACCTTTCCTGTTTTAGATATCAATATTGATAAGTATCCAGCCATAAAAGATTATTTTTTTACTTTTGGTGAAAAAAGACTTGAACAATCAGGTTCAAAAGGGAGTCGAAAAAAAACAGGAAACAAATGGTTTGAAATCCAGGATAATATAGCGTATTGGCGGGAATTTGAAAAAAACAAAATTATGTATCAAGTTTTTCAGGTCAAGCCATGCTTCATTTATGACGATCAAGGATTATATTGTAACAATTCTATGTGGATAATCCCAAAAGACGACAAAGTCCTTTTGGCAATTTTGAACTCTAAAATCGGCTGGTGGCTTATTTCTCAATATTGCACTGCCATTCAAAACGGGTATCAGCTTATCTGGCAATATTTCGGCCGGATTCCCATCCCGAAAATCCTTGATGAACAAAAAGAATTGAGAGAAAGAATAACCGATCTTGCTGATCGAATTATCGAAGCAAAAAAAGGCAACCCGGGAGCAGATACCACTTCAGCGGAAAACAAAATTGATCAGCTTGTTTATCAACTTTATGGCCTTGATGATGAAGAGATTCAACTTATTGAAGGAAAATAATTTCAACCTTGGTCATAAATTCCAAAATATCATCAGAGCTTATAGCTGAAAGATTAATATCTCCGAAATGGGCCTATTTTCGATTATAACAGCAGCGCTTGTAGGCATTCTAATCTTTGTATTGGTTGATTTATAAAGGGAAAGAGGAAAACGAAGTTATAGAAATTTAAGAGCTGAAGGATCAAAATTAAATTTACGCAAATATAGGAGTATTTATCTTCTCTTTTTTTGGCGTAAAAACCTTGACAAGCTTAATTTTAATAACTATATTGATTTTATGATATACGCTAATGTGTATAAATTAATAAATAAAAACAAAAAGGAGGCTCTAATGATTGATTTTGGCAGGTCATTAAAAAAAGCAAGGCAAGCCAAAAGGATCACGCTTAGAAAACTTGGAGAACATGTAGATCTGTCGGTGGGATATTTGTCTGATATTGAACACAACAGGAAAAATCCACCAAAGCTTGATTTGGTCCAGAAAATTGAAGAATTTTTAGGAATTCTGGATGGCAGTCTTGTAGGATTGGCATCGGTAATTAAAAGAAAGATGCCAAAAGATCTATCGAGCAATATAATGCTAAAGCCCAACCTATCAGGTGCTTTGTTAAGAGTTGATGAAGATATCGATGCTGATCAGGTTGATGAATTTATGAATTTTGTAAAACAACTTGAGCGAAAAAGGAGACAATAATTTGGGAAACATGGTTCCTATTGCTAAACCTAAAAGCGGAGCTGGAATTGATTTGGATGCTCAAATGCTAATCATGAGGATTCAACCAGATGCTCTAAAGAGACCATCTTCTTTTGATATTGAATCATTTTTTGATCTGGATTTAAAAAAGCTTACGGGAATAGATCCCGATTATCGCGAGTTGCCAGTAGGAATTCATGGATTTACAGATTCAGATAAAAAAGAATGTGTTATTTCAGCAAAACTTATGGAGGGAAATTCCAAGCCAGATATATACTTCGCGAGATCAACAATGGCACATGAAATAGGTCATGCAATAATACATGTCCCAGAATTCAGATTAAAGAAAGCTATATTGAGATCTATACACGATGATGATCACGCTTCTTTGAAAATGTATAGACAAAGCGATATTCCTTTATTTAAAAATCCGGAATGGCAGGCATGGAGATATGCAGGTGCACTGCTAATGCCTGCTATTACTTTTAAAAAACTTGTTAATGATGGTGTTAGTGCAAGAGAAATGGCAAATATATTTGAAGTCAATCCTGCTTTTGTTCAGACGAGAGCCAGGGCATTAAAAATTGAGCTTAAATAAAAAAAGAGCATTTGGCCATGCTCTTTTTTTATATTTGCAGCTTTAATATTATCCGGCGTGAGGACTGGAAATATCAAAAATAATTTTCAACGATTCAGTTGAAAATGGTTTGCTGCCCATTGTGTATTTAAATTACAATGTCCGTAAAGTCATTATTTACACTCTGAGACCAATTTGTCAATAAAAAATCCTCGATAAGGAATTTAGATTATGGATCATAAATCTAAAGGCCGTCGGATTATTGGGTTCATCTTCCGAGCTTGGAGATATACCAAGGATGGAACTCAAATCTGGGCTAAAGACTATGGCCTCAAAGCTTGGAAAATTCCAATCTATGAAAAGGCATAGTTAACCTGAATCAGTGCCTACGGCACCATGTTTTGGTCTCGGCATGGAACAGAACAGAGACCACTTCTATTAATTCTTTATTATGAGGTAAAAAATGATTGACTTTGTAACAGTAAATGAATTGAAAAACGGTATTAAATTTAAATCACTGCTCATCATTCTCCTTCTTCTAACATTTTGTTTATCTGGATGTGTTGGGCTTCTGACTGAGTCTCAAGTAACAGAAATTAAAAAATTCTCTTCCGCTTCAAACTCATACAGTGATTATCCAGGAGCAGTTATTAATTCTCATGCAGATCTGAGTTTTCATAACCAGCTTACAAACGCATCCAGTTCAGTGGATGGGAAAAATGCCTTTGGCTTCATTGAAAAAGGTATTGAAAAACACAAAAGGCTTACAGGGTTGGAAAAAAGAACAGACAATGCATGCGGAATATTGCGCTCCTATTCAGCTATCCTTGATAAACTTTCTTCAGACACCTACACAGCAGATACACAGGCGAGTTTGGAAAAATTGGGATCGCAGCTGGATCATTCAATCCAAGAATACAATGAAATTTCGAAATCTTCATTGACAACTTTTGGTAGTTTGATTGCAGCCACTCTGAGAGGTGTTAGTTCGATATACATTAAAAACAGACAGCACAAGGCGATTAAAATGGCAGTTACAGAAGCTGACCCTGCGATTGAAGAAATCATGAACGCCATAACAGAGCTTCTGGAAATGTATGCCGGTGAAAATAGCCTGGACATTATACAAGCGGAAAAAGACGATTTGCAGACGTGGTACGAAACTTCAGGATATAAACAGCCTTTGTCCACGGCCATATGGGTGGCTGAAGAACTTGAAAGAATTGAATCCGTCCTAATTTTAGTTGAAAAATCGAAAAATGCGGCTGTAAATCTGCAAAAAGCCCATAAGATTTTGATAACAAAGATAGAAAAAAAGACGGATTTAAAAGATACCATTGAGATTATTGAAACCTTGGTTGAGGAAGTTGAGGCTGCCAAAAATTTTAAAGAAAAACTTGATAAAAAGAATTCCTGATAGGAGGGTATTATAATGGTAAATAAAGAAATTAAAACGGTTTTGGATGATATAAGGTCTTTGAAAAAAAAGGTTCAGATTCGGAAAGCCAATGCCGACCACCCTGCAAAAAAAGAGTTGGAAGATGTTTACATTATCCTCGACGACCTCGAAGATGACCTGACATTCAGCGAGTTGGAAAAGAAAGTTGAGAATATTGAAAGATCTTCAAAAAAACTAAAATCGGTCATTAAAAAGGCCAAAGAAAAGTCGGATGATATAGATGACATCGTTCGAAAAATAGACAAAATTACTGATGTCCTTGATAAGATAGCTGACATAGCTGGGAAAGGTGCTTCTATTGTATAGAAATTTAATCTGACAAATGGGAGATTTTCGGATCTCCCATTTTCACACCGGGGCAAAATGTGAATGAGTGATGAAATCGTTAAGCGTTGACTACTGGCTAAAATCTGGATCAATAAATTATTAAAAAAAACAACGGATGTATAGACAAAGTCAACACCATTTCAGAATGAGTATCGGTATATTTTTTCTCCAATAAAGGTTATTTTGACATTTTTTCCGCAATAAATTATATTTTCACAAAAGTTGATTTGCTGAAATGCTTCGAAGGTCATTAAAAATGTTGATACGGAATACTTAAACCATGTTTTGAATTTGTATGGTCATTCGAATTTATAGAATATGCGGGGATGTGCACCGAGATTCCAATTTGATGATATTATTGACAACTTCTTCATTCCTAAACTATAGTCAACCCAATTAAAAGGATTGGGGATATAAATGCAGTTCCTATAACCCAGCCTTGCTCACTCTGCATTGTTTGTTGTGGAGTAAAGACAGAGAACCTGGAGATATAAAAAGATGTCTAACCCCATTGATATACGCACAAATGCAATGCTTTGCTTGAATTTTGGTTATGGAAGTTTAATTCGAGCAAAGACAACAATCGACTACAGGAATTCGATAGTATCAGTGCATAATGGAGTTGAGTTGCTTATGAAAATATATCTAATGGAAAAAAACAGAGCATTGATATACCAAAAAATAAATTACACATCTCTTTTAATTGACAGAACTGATACAGTGAATAAAATTACCATAGATTCAAACACTATAAACTATGCAGAATGCCAAACTAGACTGTCTAATTTTTCCAAATTACCTGAACAATATTCAGTACATCTAAAGAAGCTAAACCATTTTAGGAATAAGTGCGTTCATTTCGAATACCAGATTAGCCACAGAAAGTTAAAGATCTTACTGATTGTTCATATTTTTGAATATATAAGTGTACTGATAAAAGAGATGGGTCTCGAAATCGATTTGTTTCTCAAGGCAGGAATTGTAGCCTCATTAAGCAGGTTCAAAGAGTCGATAGACAGCCAAACAAAAAGTAGTTTTTACGAGAAAGTCGAGATTGCAAAAAATCACTATTTCGAAGATCTTACACCTCAAGAGCGAGACCAGAAGAAAAACACCGAAGATTATATTGTAAGAAGTATAGATAAAATTGTGGCCTGCCCATCATGCCAACAAAAAGCCATACTAAAGAGAAAAGTACAACGGCAAAGGGAACGGGGTGTTGAGTTCATAATCACAAAAAGTAGATTGATCCTTGAAGAACTGGCTTGCCACTACTGTGGCTTAAATATAACTGAATACGAAGAACTAATATTTAAGTTTGCGATAGAAGAAGTATCTCTACCCGATAAAAGGCTGCGCTTAAGCTACCCAAATGATGATTATCCATATGATGATTGCCCAAATGATGATTATCCATATGATGATTGCCCAGATGATGATTGCCCAGATGATGATTGCCCAGATGATGATTGCCCAGATGATTGCCCAGATGATTGCCCAAAATAATAATGAAAATTTTGAATTCTACATGGAGAGTGTTACTTGCCTGCGTACATTGCGCCAACATATAGATGCAACTTGAAATGTGAGCAATGCTACTCCGCCAAGTATGCTTCAGAGTTCCCCTATGATTTAGACTGGCCAAACTTCATTGGTGTTTGCAAGTCTCTGATGTGGAGATATAATAGATTTTGCATTATTGGTGGAGAGCCTACTCAATGGAAGTTTATCAATGAGGCCATCTTAGTATTGAAGAATAAAAATAAGTATGTATCAGTTTTCACCAATGGTATAACACCGTTGGGAGCTTTTCCTAACAGCTTATTTATAAACGCTAGTTCGTTCTGGAGTGATACACTACAATCAATTTTTCTAAAAAATCTTCAAAAATATAAGCACAAATCTAGGATAGTCCTTCGTTTTAATATTGGAGAAGAATTTACAAAGCTTAACATTGAGGATGCTGTGTCGTTAGCATGCAAGTATGCAAATTCAGTGTCACTATCGTGCCGGTTCCCTGCTAAACCAATGCCCAATATTGGCAATATTATATATGAACTAGTAACAAAATTGGCATCAAAATCAATCACGACTCGAATATCTAGAGCGACACCACTCTGCATCTTTAATTCGGAACAAATAAAAATTCTGGTAAAAACAAGCAGATTGAAGGGACATTGTAGTTTACCATCGAATTCTCTTTATATACATCCAGATGGACGAACTATACAACCGTGCCCGGAGCTTGATATAAGAGCAGATATCAAAACCCTTGACAATCTTTCCCCAAAAACTTTTTTTAGGAAAGATATAGAATTGAAGAAACGAAAACGCATTTCATCTTGTTTGAGTTGTAATCTTTTCAAGCATGGCCATTGTTGTGGTGGCTGCCTTGCTTATGATCTAATATCTGATGATATAGAATAGTTATCCCTCGCAAAGTCCGGTATTTGGGACAATTTCGAACTCAAACTTTGATTCAACTATATTTCCAGACAAATTCCATTAATTTTATATCCTTGCAGTGTTCTTTATAAAAAATTTAAGTGAGCAATTCTGGCTATAGTTCTGGCTTTTCAAAATTCAAAAAGTACCCCGGACTATTCCCTGAATGAATTTTTGACAAAAAATTGTTATTCAGCCATTTTGACAGCCTTGGCATTTCCGCCAAATACCCGAGTCGGGAAATCTGAATCATCCCTCTATTCAGGATGTTTTAAACAGATCTGTACTCAGATATCTTTCCCCTGTATCCGGGATGATAAACACAATTGTTTTGCCTTTATTCTCTGGACGAGATGCAATGGTTTTTGCGGCATGAAATGCTGCACCCGATGAAATACCGCATAGGATTCCTTCCTGTTTGGCAAGATCCCTTGCTCCCTTAAGGGCCTCTTCGTTTTCAATGGTAATGACTTCATCGAGGATATCCACGTTAAGATTTTTGGGAATGAAGCCTGCACCAATGCCCTGAATTTTGTGGGGACCCGGAGTTCCGCCGGAAATGACGGGTGAAGCGGCAGGCTCTACTGCCACGGATTTGAGATCAGGATTTTTTTCTTTTAAAACTTCAGAAACCCCTGTGATGGTGCCGCCGGTGCCCACGCCTGCTACAAAGATATCAACCTTTCCATGGGTATCATTCCAGATTTCCAATGCAGTGGTTTTTCGATGGATTTCAGGATTGGCTGGATTGGAAAACTGGTCGGGCATAAAGGAATTGGGCGTTTCTTTAACAATTTTCTTTGCCGCTTCAATGGCACCTTTCATCCCCTTTGACCCTTTGGTCAGAACAAGGGTTGCTCCCAGGTGTTCTAAAAGCTGCCGTCTTTCAATGCTCATGGTTTCCGGCATGGTTAAAATCAGTTTCAATCCTTTGACCCGGGTCACAAAGGCAAGGGCAATGCCGGTATTGCCACTGGTCGGTTCAACAATGGTGGATTCCAAATTGATTTTTTTTGTTTCAAGGGCATCCTCAATCATGGCAAGACCGATCCGGTCTTTTACACTGGAGGCCGGGTTAAAAAATTCAGGTTTTCCATATAGTTTTGTTCCTGTTTCCCTGCTGGCGGTTTTCAGGTAGACCAAAGGGGTGTTGCCGCAGGCCTTTGTAATGTCAGGCTTGTGCATGGCTCAAATCTTTCCGGGTTTTCTGGTATTTGTAAATAAGGTGCGGAGAGTCAATAAAGACTTTGGTGTCCGGCGGAATAGAATTGGTCAGCCAGACATTGCCGCCCACAACGGACCGGGCACCAATGGTGGTTTCTCCTCCCAGGATGGTGGCACCGGAATAGATGATGACATCATCTTCAATGGTGGGATGGCGTTTGGCCCCCCGAAGTTTTTCTCCTGCGTCCGGGGGCAGAGACAATGCACCAATGGTAACATTTTGATAGATTCTGACATTATTGCCGATGATACTGGTTTCACCCACAACAACACCTGTTCCGTGATCAATGACAAATCTTTCTCCTATTTTTGCACCCGGATGAATGTCGATCCCGGTCAGGCTGTGGGCATGTTCCGTCATAATTCTTGGCAGTTGGGGAACCCCCAGATTGGAAAGAATATGAGAGATTCTGTAAACCGTGATGGCATATAATCCGGGATAGGAAAAAATGACTTCATCATGACTTTTTGCAGCAGGATCACCATCGTAGGCGGCTTTTACATCTTTGGCCAGAGAAATGCGAATATCCGGAATGGACTGGATGATTTCCAAAGCAATGGAATTCCCGCTTTTTTCACATTCAGCGCATGCCTGACCATATCGCAGACAGTCATGTCTCAGCACATGAATGATCTGTTCTGACAGGATATCATACAATAATGAAACTGCCTGGCCCATATTGTAAACAAGGTTTGCCCCGTCAATTTTCTCACGGGAAAAGTAGCCGGGAAAAAGAATTTCTCTGAATTTATCAATCATTTCTTTTACGCTTGTTGAAAAATGAATCGGTTCATCTCCTATATGGGCAAAGCACCTCTTATCATCCATAGATGCAAGAATAGCATTGATAGCATGTGGTAATTCTTTGCGATACTCAGAAGCATTGTCTCTTTCGGTTCGGCAGGCGTTATTTATAATAAAATCATCCATTGGTTTTAAATTCCTTTTTTTGCTTCAAAAAAATGTATAAACACTTTGCAGGCTCGGCATTCTTCCATTTTGTCCTCCCATGACTTGTGGGCTTCTCCACTGCATTTGGTTCCGTTGATAAACCAGCACAGATCGCCGGATTTAAATTCCCAGGCCGGGCATTTTTTAAGCCTTTTATCAGGACATTTCCGTAGATCCCAGCATTTATCCGAAGGTTTGCCATTGTCCAGGATTACCCGGGAAAGCAGGAAAAGTAATTGCCGTTCAACATGATGAGGTATTTTGCGCCAGCCTTGTTCATAACTGTGAATTGCCTTGATAGAGACTCCAAGAAGCTGTGCCAGCTCTTTTTGTGTTTTATTCAGTTTGGCTCGGATGTCTTTGAATTTATTGCTTTTCATTAGTGCACTTTTTTAAGTTAAAGGGTTATTTGTCATCTTGACTTATTTTTCTAAACATATACCACAGAGTGGGGGTTGTCAATGAGAAAACCGTGCATCCAAAGGATAGACAGATACAAAAATAATTGAGAGGCGGTTGCTTGACGCCATCTTTTTTTGCATTACTTTATGTAATAAATTATAAAAAATAATGAAAGGTGTTTTATGGAACTCGATAAATTAACGCTTAAATCCCAGGAGCTCTTGCAGGCAGCCCATGATACGGCCCGGAAAAATGGCAACCAGGCCATTGAGCCGACCCATTTTTTAAAGGCCATGATAGAGGATGATCAGGGAATTGTCCTGTCCATATTAAAAAAGATCGGTGTCCAGGTTGGTGTTCTGAAAAAAAATATCCAGACATCTATTGAGAAACTCGTCAAGGTGTCGGGGACCGCCAGTATTTATCTCTCGCAGGACAGTAAAAAAGTGTTGGATCATTCGTTTTTGGAAGCTGGAAAAATGAAGGATCAGTACGTGAGCCTTGAGCATATCATTTTGTCCCTTACCACAATGAAAGGAGAGGCCTTTAATATACTGAAACAAAATGGTGTCACTCGGGAAGCAATTCTGACCGTGTTAAAGGATATCCGGGGAAACCAGAGCGTGACAGACCAGAATCCCGAAGAAAAATACCAGGCCCTTGAAAAATTCGGACGAGATTTAACGATGCTTGCCCGGGAAGGCAAGCTTGATCCGGTCATTGGAAGGGACGAAGAAATCCGGCGAATTGTACAGGTCCTGTCAAGAAGACGGAAAAACAATCCCGTACTCATAGGTGAACCCGGCGTCGGGAAAACTGCTATTGTAGAAGGCCTGGCCCAGAGAATTGTTGAAGGAGACGTATCTGAAACCTTAAAAAACAGGCGGGTGATAGCCCTTGATATGGGGGCGCTGCTTGCCGGAGCCAAGTTCCGGGGTGAGTTTGAAGAACGGCTCAAAACTGTATTAAAAGAGGTGGAAGCAGCCCAGGGTGAAGTGGTGCTTTTTATCGATGAGCTGCATACCGTGGTCGGTGCCGGGGCAGCAGAGGGGTCTGTGGATGCCTCCAATATGTTAAAGCCTGCCTTAGCCCGTGGAACCCTGAGATGTGTTGGCGCTACCACACTGAACGAATATCGAAAATATATTGAAAAGGACGCTGCTCTTGAAAGGCGCTTTCAGCAGGTTTTTGCAAAAGAGCCCACTGTAGAAGATACCATCTCTATATTAAGAGGGTTGAAAGAAAAATATGCGGTTCACCATGGGATAAGGATAAAAGACTCTGCCCTTGTAGCGGCTGCCACCCTGTCAAACCGATATATTGCAGACCGGTTTCTCCCGGATAAGGCGGTGGATCTGATTGACGAATGTGCGTCCCGGCTGAGGATAGAGATTGACTCCATGCCAAGGGCAATTGATGAGATCTTAAGAAAAATCACCCAGGCCCAGATCGAACAACAGGCCCTGCTCAAGGAAAAAGACAAGGCATCTAAAGAGCGGCTTGGAAAACTTGAAATGGATATCGCGGCTATGAAAGAGGAGGTTGAGCCGTTAAAATTTCATTGGGACAGTGAAAAACAGCTTATTCAGGTGATCAGTGGTATCAGAGAGGATATTGACCGATTTCAGACGGAGGCTCATGTGGCAGAGCGCAATGGAGATCTTGAAAGGGTGGCCCAGATCAGATACGGAACTATCGAACAATTACAAAAAGACCTTGAAGTCAAAAAACAGACCTTAAATGATCTTCAGCAGGACAAAAGAATGCTTAAAGAAGATGTGGAAGCATCTGATGTGGCAGAAGTTGTTTCAGCCTGGACAGGGATTCCAGTGTCTAAAATGCTCAAGGGGGAGCAGGAAAAACTGATCCGGATGGAAGATGCAATTAAAAAAAGGGTGATTGGTCAGCAAAAAGCCATTGATGCTGTATCCAATGCAGTAAGACGTGCCAGATCAGGACTTGCGCCGGAAGACCGCCCCATCGGCACCTTTATTTTCATGGGGCCGACAGGGGTTGGGAAGACTGAACTTGCTAAATCCCTTGCCCAATTTATCTTTGACAGTGATGAGAATATGATCCGGGTGGACATGTCAGAATATATGGAAAAGCATTCTGTGGCCCGGCTCATTGGCGCACCCCCGGGATATGTGGGATATGATGAAGGAGGGTTTTTGACAGAGGCCGTGAGAAGACGTCCTTACTCGGTGATTCTGTTTGATGAGATTGAGAAAGCGCATCAGGATGTATTCAATGTTCTTCTACAGGTCCTGGATGACGGAAGGATGACAGACGGGCACGGCAGGACTGTGGATTTTCGAAACACCATTATCATTATGACATCCAATGTGGGTTCCCGGTTTTTGCAGGAGGCAGGGATAAACAGCAGACTTGAGGATGCCGATATTCAGCAGGGGATTGCCCATGCATTGAAAGAGGCGTTCAGGCTGGAATTCTTAAACCGGATTGATGAAATCATTACGTTTCATACTTTGACAATGGAGGATATAAAACAGATTGCCGCCATTCAGATTGAAAAGCTTAATCAACGGCTGAAATCCCGCAACCTGAAGATCCATTTGGATGATTCTGCAATGGAGCACCTGGCAAAAAAAGGATATGATCCGACCTTTGGCGCACGCCCTTTAAAACGACTTATTCAGCAGGAGATCGAAAATCCCTTGTCTATGGTGATCCTTAAAGGAGAATTCAGCCAGGATGAGATCATCGAGTTCAGTTTTGATGAAAATGGAAAAAGTTTGAAATTACACGGCTAAAATTGATCCACATAATTTTTTATTTCTTCATTCCGGGTAAGGAATCTGTAAAGCGTTGCTCTTCCTACACCTAAGAGTCTCGCAGCCTTGGATTTGTTACCGCCGGTTTTTTTGATGGCAGCCTTAACCGATTCAATGTCAAGTTTTCCCCTGGCAGGAATGATATCCTGTGGCTCAGGTCTGTCTGAGAACCGAAAGCTAACATCTTTGTCCCGGATGATTTCCATGGGTAGATCCGATGGCAGTATTTTGCCCCCCCGGGATCGCACCACGGAAAACTGGATCACATTTTTTAATTCCCTGACATTTCCCGGCCAATGGTAATCGAGCATCATATCAAGCGTCTCACCGGCAAGTTGCGGAACAGCATTTGGGCTTTCCTGTTCAGCCTGTTTTAAAAAAAGGGCAGCCAAAAGGGGGATATCACTTTTGCGCTGTCTTAAAGGCGGTAGATGGATGGGAATCACATTAAGCCTGTAAAAAAGGTCTTCTCTGAATCTGCCGGCCATGACTTCTTCTTTAAGATTTTTATTGGTGGCACTGATGATCCTGACCTCCACAGAGATTTTTTTTTCACCACCGACTTTTTCAAAAGAACCTTCCTGTAAAAATCTTAACAATTTCACCTGGGTTTTTAAGGGCAGTTCAGCCACTTCATCCAGAAAGAGGGTTCCCTTGTGGGCCAGTTCAAACCTTCCTTTCCTCTCTTTGATAGCGCCTGAAAAGGCCCCTTTGACATGACCAAATAATTCACTTTCCACAATTCCTTCAGGAAGGGCACCGCAATTTACAGGCACAAAAGCACCGCTACCATAGGAACTGATATCATGAATGGCATAGGCCACCCGCTCTTTTCCCGTGCCGGTGGCACCGGATACATTGACCGGATAATTGTACAGGGCAACATCCCTGATTTGTCTGAAAACATCCTGCATGGATTCGTGTTTGCCAATAATGTCTGCAAAATTTGAAAGGGTTTCAGCTTTTAAAGACAGGTTAAAGGATTCAGTCATATCTCTGAAGGATGCAAGCACTCCCTTAAATATATTATCGTGGCTGATAATGGCGGAGACAGTCATTTCAAGCTGACGGGCGGAACCGTCTTTTGTAACAATGTTCAATGGATATTCTTTTGAACCAAAAGAAAAATCCGGTATACCGTCGCAAAAAGAACATTTTTCTCCACAGAAAGGTGCCTGGAAAACCGTATGACAATCTTTCCCAATAACCTCTTTTTTTAGATATCCGGTAATTTTTTCCGCTTCTTTATTAAAAACCGTAATAATTCTTTCAGGAGTATGGACAATAATTCCTAATTTTAAGCTGTCCAGAACAAGATTGAGATTGTCATGGTCAAGTATGGGCTGTATCAAGTCGGTCATTGTGTTATTTCCCAGATATAAAAAAATAATTATTTATTAGGGTCGCTTGGTTGGTAAATGACACATTTGTGTATCAGGCGCAATGTTTTTTTTATTGATTTATAAAATACTCATAGAATTTGAGTAAAAAAGGGGTGTGTTCGGGTGAGATGAAACCAAACCCGAAGATTTAAAAAATCTTCGGGTTAAAAATTTATTCCCAGGTGATACAGTCTTTGGGACAATTTTTTATGGCTTCATGGATATCTTCGTCTGAGTAGTCGTCAAGGTAAAGTACTTCAACAAAGCCTGCATCATTGATGGCAAATGCGTGGGGAGCCAGCTCAACACAGATTTCGCAGAGGATACAGCTACTCAACTCAACAACAGGTGTTTTCATAGATAACAATGTTTCCATGATTTATAAAATTGGTTTATTTGAAAAACCGGTTTAACAGTCCTTGAAATGCCAGACCGTGACGGGCCTCATCCTTGCACATTTCATGTACGGTATCATGGATAGCATCATACCCAAGTTCTTTTGCTTTTACAGCAATTTCTTTTTTCCCGGCACAGGCACCATATTCTGCAAGCACCCTGGCTGTCAGGTTTGCCTTTGTATCAGCTTCAACCACTTCACCTAAAAGTTCTGCAAATTTTGATGCATGGTCAGCTTCTTCAAATGCGATTCTTTTATAGGCTTCTGCCACTTCGGGGTATCCTTCACGGTCTGCCTGGCGGCTCATGGCAAGGTACATGCCCACTTCCGTGCATTCGCCCATAAAATTGTTCCTTAATCCCTGAAGGATTTCAGCATCAACATCTTTTGCCACACCAATCACATGGGCATCGGCCCAGACCAGTTCTCCTTCCTGTACGGAAAATTTTTCTTTTGCTGCGCCGCATTGAGGGCATTTTTCAGGGGCCTGGTCACCCTTATGGGAATAACCGCATACTGAACAAACATACGTCTTCATTAAATCGTCTCCTTTTTTATTGAATTGTCCCACCAGCCTTTTTGGACATGCGCGTGCTTTTCTTTTTGTGCCAGATCGAGAAGCCGGTACCCGGAATCCAGAAGAATTCCATAAAGGATGCCGCATCCCGGGTCTTCCCGCTGCTCATAACCCGTTTGCGCAAGTTTGATCATTTGTTGCGCAAGGTCAATGGTTTGAGCAATATTTATGTCACATTTTTTTTTAAGCATAAGTCCATCATTATTATTATTTGTTTCACACATATCCGGCTAACTTCGTTTTTAAGGGTTAATTCAATAAGCATGCCACAAAATAATTTATGCAAATATTTCCTGACTTTCACAGGACAGGGCCATATCTGAAATACGTGTTGCTATAAAATCCCAGCCGTTAAATAGATCAATCCGATGAGTGTCTGCCATAATGTTTTCAGGTACAAGGCTGCAATTAAAACAGTTGTTGTTAATCAAGGCCCTTACGGCATATCCTCGTTTGACAGGATCTAAAGAATATAAATATCCCCAAAGGAGTCCTTTTGTCTTTTCATTCAGCTCGTGGGGATTATTTGATTCGAGATATGTCCCGATTCCCCATAAAACACCCCTTTGAAGCGCTTCATGTTCAAGATAATTGCCATCCGGATCAAGGTATGAGAAAAGAATGGATTTAAATTCCAGGGCGAGTTCCGGACTTTGGGAAAGAATTTCTCCCATAGCTTCAGGCGACCCCCATCCGATTCCGCCGGATTCGTCATTCAGGTTCCACATGATTCGCCGTAGAACAATCCTGGCTTTTTCCATATTTTTTCGTCCCATTCGTGATCCAAGGGCTCCCATTGCTGCGATACTCCGGAATTTTATCAGTTCATTTTTATGATAAAAATGAGAAAAAAAATGCCCAACCAGCTGCTCATCAGGAATTTGCCTTAACATTTTCATGGCAGTTTCCCGATGGGGTTCCAGAAGAATTTTCCCCACCTTTTTTTTTGTTTTTCTTCCATAGGGTTTTGCCACGCGACACCTTTTTTTATTTAAAGTTTAATAACTTACTTAAAAACTTATTAAGAGTAAAAAGCATAAAGTATGCCAGATATTGGAAGACCGGTTGATGCGAAGACATTTCAGGGCTGTTGCAGACAATCGGTAGGGGTTGTGTCTCAAATTATGGGACATTTTTGTTTCGAGATACAATAAAACCTTCCTTTTTTTAATAAGGTGCTATACAAAAGACACTTGCTTATAATAAGAATTAGGATCAGGTCTAAATTATGGAAGAATATTTACAACCAACGTATTTTATTGACAGTGATCATCCAGCAGTGATTGAGTTTGCAAACCGGAATAGTAAATCCGGTGAAACTGAGATCCAAAAGGCGGTTTGCCTTTATTATGCCGTCAGGGATGGCATCAGATACAACCCATACAGCATAGAGCCTTTAAAAGAATCCATGAAGGCAAGTTCCGTTTTGAATAAAGGACATGGATATTGCGTGGCCAAAGCGGTGCTGCTGGCCGCCTGTGCCAGGAGTCAGAAAATTCCCGCAAGACTTGGATTTGCTGATGTTAAAAATCATCTGAACACCAAACGGTTAGAGGAATTGATGGGGACAGATGTTTTTGTTTATCATGGATACACAGAATTGTTTTTAACTAACAAATGGGTGAAGGCAACGCCTGCGTTCAACCTGACACTTTGTAATAATTTTAATGTAAAACCTTTGGAGTTTGGCGGAACAAAGGATTCCATATTCCATCCTTTTGATAAATCAGGGAACAAACATATGGAATACGTTAAAGATCATGGGACATTTGCAGATCTTCCATGGGATAAAGCGCTTGCTGAAATGATGAAATGCTACCCTGTTTATTTTGAAGATCTCGAAAGGCGCTCCAAGGATTTTTCAACTGAAGCCCTAAAAGAGAATCAATAGTATTTTTGATGGCATTAGTCTCGTCTGAATGCCGCTGACACCTCTTTGGTCAGTCTTAATACCTTTTTGGCAGACCCAAGATCAAGAGAGCCTGTGCCGCAGCTGGGTGTAATAAAGGATTGTGATAGGATAGTCTCTTTATCCATCTGGATTTTTTTCGACAATTCATCCATCTGGTCATGGAGCAGTTGAACAAGACCCTGGGTGGTTTGTGCCTCAATTACTTCTGCTTTGTGGGTTGGGACAATCCCCCAGGCAAGAAATTTCCCTTGGCCTAAGTAAGCTTTAATCATTTCAGGATAAAGGATAAATCTATCAAAAAAGGAATAGGCATCAAAGCTGATAATATCAATATTTGAGTCTAAAAGCATATCCCATTCTGTGTTGGCACAGACATGGACACCTGCCAGACCGTTTTCAGCATGGATTTCCTGAACGATTTCTTCAATGCTTTGAATGACATCCTCTTTGGTAATAGTAATATACGCGGAGGTTCCAAACCCGGCCAATGCCGGTTCATCAAGAAAAATTATGGGAACTGCCCCTCTTTTTGAGAACTCTTTGGCCTGCCACCTGGCATTCATGGCAAGTTTTTTTATAGCCGCATCTTTTAACTGGTCATTGTAAAAAATATCTTTATCATTTTCATCTTTTACCGCAGTCCCAAAAGTGATGGGACCTGTCACCTGACCTTTCAGGGCAGTAAATGGCGCGTCTCTTTTATCCACCTGGTTTAAAAATTCAAAAAAGCCTTTTCCTCTTGTGCCTGACAGGGCAAATCTTGAAGCCCCGACATCTGAACCAGATTCAGTTACGGATAGATATTCCTCAAAAAAGGCAATAAATTCTTCATTAAATTCAGGCTTTGATGTATCAATAACGCTTTTGTCGGTCTCATCGGTAAATCCGGGAAGTCCGGGAAGAAACTGGCTGATCATGCCTTCTTCTTTATAAAGAGGCAGCTGTACCCAGAGCGGAATGTCAGGTGTGTAATCAAGAACCAGTTTTGTTGCTTCTTCATGACTGTCCATGGGAAGGCTTCCGATCAACAGGGGCAGTCCATTGGCCTTAAAATTTTTCATTTTTCATTTTCCATCCAAAGTTGTTTTAAATCCCGGCATTAATTACATGGGATGAATGATTATAGCATCTTTGAAAATGAATGAGAATAGCAAACGGATTGCCTTAAAAGCTGAGGCAATCCGTTTTATGTAGGCGGATAACTTAAATTTATAGTTGTCTATTTGGGGAACATGTTATCATCAATATCTACTGCAGCACTGCTGGTGTTCATCAGTGCATTGAATCTGCCAAGAGTTACAGGAATCTGAGTTTCCACGTAAAACTGCAGGGATTTGATTATTCCTTCATAAAAAGATTTATCTTTCTTTTTGGCTTTTTCAAGTTTTTGGACGGCAATGGTGGCTCTCCAGAGCAGCATCCACGCCATGGTGACATCTCCTGCTGCATCCTGAAAAGGATGGGCATTGGCAAAGGCATTCAAGGCTTTTTCAGACATGGCTGTCTGGCCCATATGGATGGCAACCTCTGCAAATTTATTCATGGCTTCTTCGACTTTGACAGCCTGTTTTTCAAGCTCGGGAAGGGCTTTGGCAGCAGCAACAGCTTTCTGCATTTCACCAAACAGATCCATAATAGGCTTGCCCTTGTTTAAGCCCAGTTTTCTTCCCAGAAGATCCATGGCTTGAATACCGTTTGTCCCTTCATAAATCAGTGTGATCCTGCAATCTCTGAGAAGCTGCGCTACGGGATATTCTTCGATGAAACCGTATCCGCCATATACCTGCATACTCTGGCTGCAAATCTCAAAAGATCGGTCGGTTACATATCCTTTCGCAATCGGGGTCAATACTTCAACAAATCCCTGGTATCTGTCTTTTTCTTCCTGGGTTGGTGCGTGATGGGCCATGTCAGAAGAATACATAACAAAATAAAGCAGGGATCGCATGCCTTCGACCATTACCTTCATTATCATTAACTGCCTTCTAACATCCGGGTGTCTCATGATGGAGACGGATTTGGCATCCGGGTTCATGAATTCAAGCAGATCTTTTCCCTGTATCCTGTTTTTTGCATAATCAAGGGCATACATATAAGCGGCTGTAGCACACGCAAATCCCTGGAATCCAACAAGACATCTTGCTTCATTCATCATCAGGAACATGGCTTTCATCCCTTTGTTTTCTTCACCCAGAAGGGTCCCGATACAATTACCCTTGGAACCAAGAGAAAGGGAACAGGTACTGTTGCCATGGATACCCATTTTATGTTCTATTCCTGTACAGATTACATCATTAAATTCACCCAGTGTCCCATCTTTGTTTACAAGATACTTGGGGACGAGAAAAAGAGAAATTCCTTTTGTGCCCTCAGGTGCGCCTTCTATCCTTGCAAGAACAGGATGGATGATGTTTTCTGCCAGATCATGATCACCGCCTGAAATAAATATTTTTTCGCCGGTGATTGAAAAAGTACCGTCATCATTTTTGACGGCTTTGGTTGTCAAAGCCCCGACATCAGAGCCTGCACCGGGTTCGGTCAGGAGCATGGTGCCGGTCCATTTGCCGGTAAACATATTTTTAAGATAGGTGTCTTTTTGTTCTTGGGTGCCGAATTTTTCCAACAGGTGGCCGGCCCCCTGGGTCAATCCCGGATACATCATGAAAGGATAATTTGCACCATTGAAATATTCAGCAACACCAGAGGCAACTGTTTTTGGCATCCCCTGACCGCCCCATTCCGGGTCTTCGGTTATTGCCAGCCATTCTCCTTCATTAAATATTTTATAGAGTCTTTTAAAAGAATCCGGGGTGGTTACCTTGCCGTTCTCAAGTTTGCAGCCCTGCTCGTCCCCTTCCTTGTTGGTCGGAAGCAATTCTTTGACCGCAAAGTTTTTTGCTTCTGAGATGACAAGGTCGATGGTTTTTTTATTAAAATCAGCAAAATTTTCATGAAGTTGGGAAAGATTTTCAGCTTCAAGTTGTTCATGGATTACAAATTCAATATCCCTGCGATCGGTAATTACTTGTGTCATTTTAAACACCTCCGGCTATTTTATGTTACAAATTTTAAATTTTGTTTGCTAAATAATGAATTGATGCTCACTGAAATGAACCCGATAATATTTATTCCGAAATAATTGGAAGCATTGTATTTATTAAATGTTTTGCTTAATAAAAATAGAAAGTTATAAAATTTATTATGTGCCATGAATTTTAAAATACTCCGCTTGAGCACCTGCCATTAAAAAATGAATGCCAATTCATTGCATTTAATTTTAAATGTGTCAATGATTATTTTTACAAATTTAGAATAATCTTATATGCTTTGGTATGGGAAAAATTTTAATAAGTGGTTGCCTTGTAGGAGATCTGGTCAGATATGACGGCAAACATGTGCCTTTAACGGATGAATCGTTGCGCAAATGGAGCCGGAAAGGATTGGTTGTAAGCGTCTGTCCTGAAGTTTTGGGTGGATTGAAAATCCCGAGGCTTCCAGCTCAAATCGTGAATGGAAACGGCCTGGACGTTTTAGAAGGGAAGGCAAAGGTGGTGGATATTGAGGGCAATGATGTAACACTTCCTTTTATCAGAGGGGCTGAATATGCGCTCAGTGTTGCAGAAAAATATGATATTCAGATTGCAATATTAAAGGAAAAAAGTCCTTCTTGCGGCGTGCACCATATCTATGACGGTCATTTTGACTCTAATCTTATACTAGGCTTTGGCGTTACCACTGCGATTTTGAAACAAAGCGGAATCAAGGTTTTTTCAGAAAATGAACTGGATCAGATACCGCGAGATTATAGATAAGCCTTTAAATTAGCAATATATGCGTCAACTGGCCGTCTGGATCTGCCAATTGCCTTGTCGATTTTGAAAGGTGTTAATTTGGGATTTTATTTAATCTCAGGGGACATATTGGCTCACTACCTAAAATATTTTCCATTTTTGATCTTGCCAACACCCGGTATAAACGATAAAGTTTTTTATAGTAAAAAAGTAACCCGTCAAAGACATGGCACGCCGAGTTGTCGGATTTGTAAGAAAGTCCGTCCGGCATCCTTATTTCAACGGTCTTGACTTGTCCAATAAGGTGGGGGCAATCTTATTTTTAGAATTCATTCCGGTTCAATAAGAAACATGGAAAATATGGAGAAAAATAATTGGATTTTTTTGACAAGAGATGAAGCTCTGGATGCCATTGCAATTGATTTCCAGCAATATGGCCCCCAGCCCCTGATTTTCAGGGAACTCGCCCCTTTGATCCTGAAAAATCGGTACAGGATTGTACAACAAGGAAAAGATACCAGCCTATGGATTCAACACGGCCGGGAGTATCCGCTACAAAAGATTGATGACAAAGATCTGGGCTTTTATTTTTCTCATATATTGGAGACAACAAAATACCCGTTGAAAATTATAGCCCGCATCTGCGCCATTGTCTTTCAGACCCGGGTTTGCCCTGGAATGGCGGTAGAAAAGGACAAGTATGGTCTCTGGATTGAAAACCATATGAATGGGTTTACCTGCTGTCGGTGTGGGCACTGTTGCAGAAGTCTCGGGTATAGCAATGATTGCACAAAAGAAGATTACCTCAGGTGGCAGGCCCTTGGCCGCAGGGATATTATGGAACGGGTTATGATTATTCAAGAAAAAGGTAAAGACACTCAGTACAGGATCTGGCTGGATCAGGATACTGGTGTCATTGCCCGGACATGCCCCTGGCTGAAGCCAAAGCCGCAAGAACAAAGTTTTTGCTGTCTGATTCAGGATATAAAACCAGAGGTCTGCCAACAGTATCCATTTACCCGAAAACATGCCATTATGACAGGCTGTAAGGGCGAGTTTCGGCCATCCCCTCAGGGAAAACCCCCTGGCCGGTCTTTAGACCATTGAACAACCGATTCAGGTCGTGTTGCGTTAACACTGATTTGATGGAGAAAAATTTGAATGCTTGAAAATCCATATGTTTTTAAAATCCAGAGATATTCCATTCATGATGGCCCTGGAATAAGAACCACGCTTTTTTTTCAAGGCTGCCCTTTGTCCTGTCACTGGTGCCATAACCCCGAAAGCCAGAAAAAGTCCTTGCAAACAGATGCAGAAGATATGGACAGGGTCGCTGCCGATTTAATGGAAGAAATTGAAAGAGATCTTATTTTCTATGATGAGTCAGGTGGCGGGGTAACTTTTTCAGGCGGGGAGCCGTTGTGTCAACCGAAATTATTATTCAAACTATTGGATCTGTGCCGAAAGAAAGAGATTCATACCTGCCTCGACACTTCAGGATATACTGACGTTAAGATTCTTTTGAAGGCGGCAGAAAAAGTGGATTTGATTCTTTATGATATTAAATTGATAGATGAGACGGCGCATCAAGAATATACCGGGGAAAGCGGCTGCCTTGTACTGGATAATTTAAAACAATTATCAAACCAAAGGGCCAATATCAGGTTACGGTTTCCCCTCATCCCGCAGATGACGGATACAGACGAAAACATTGGCAGGATTATGGTTTTTTTAAAAGAAAATACAATTTACCGGGATATTCATATCCTGCCGCTTCATAAGGCAGGTGAGGCGAAATATAATTTTTTGAATATGAAAAATCATATGGAAGACATACAACCGCCATCCAAAGAAAGGGTTTTAAACGTAAAAGAACAATTTGAATCCAGGGGATTCGGTGTGGCAATCGGGGGATAAAAATGAATTCAAGAATAAAAAGCTTAAGAAAAAAAACAAGACAAAAAGAGGTGACCGTCTCCCATGAAAGGGCTGAGCTTGTTACCGCTTTTTTCAAGACCTATGTCAGTATGGATGAATCTATTCCGGTTCAAAGAGCATTGTGTCTGAAACATGTGCTTGAAAATAAAAAAATATTTATCGATGACAATGAACTGATTGTCGGAGAACGGGGACCCGAACCCAAAGCGGTTCCGACATATCCTGAAATCTGCCTGCATTCTTTGGAAGATCTTGAGATTTTAAACTCAAGACCCAAGGTGCCCTATAAGGTTTCAGAGGAAACAAAAGCAATCTATAAAGAAAAGATTATCCCGTTCTGGAAAGGTAAGACCATAAGGGAAAAGATTTTTGCTGCCATGGAGGATCAGTGGATTGATTCTTTTAATGCCGGAATTTTTACCGAGTTTCAGGAGCAGCGGTCTCCGGGGCATACTGCCGGCGGTGAGTTGATTTATCAAAAAGGATTCAATGATCTGAAAACAGATATTGGGCACTGTCTTGGGAACATTAATTTTTTTGAAGATAAAGAGGCCCTTGAAAAGCAGGAAATCTTAAAATCTTTTGATATTGCAGCAGATGCCCTGATCGCCTTTGCCGAACGGCATGCAGATGAACTGGAACACATGGCAAAAGATGAAACAGATTCCAAACGAAAAGCAGAGCTTGAGAATATGGCCTGTGTCTGCCGGAGAGTGCCTGCCAGAAAACCTGAAACTTTTCACGAGGCCTTGCAGTATTACTGGTTCCTTCATGTCGGGGTCATCACGGAACTCAATCCCTGGGATGCCTACAACCCGGGAAGATTTGATCAGAACCTTTATCCTTTTTATAAAAAGGATATTGAGAGCGGGATATTGACAAGGGAAGAAGCAAAGGAAATGCTTTGTTGTTTCTGGATAAAATTTCATAACCATCCGGCCCCTCCAAAGGTGGGCGTAACTGCCAGGGAAAGTAATACTTATGTGGATTTTTGTCTGATCAACCTTGGCGGAGTCACAAAGGATAATCAGGATGGCGTTAATGAATTGACCTACCTCACCCTTGATGTGATTGAAGAGATGAGACTCCTGCAGCCAAGCTCCATGATCCAGGTATCACGGAAAAATCCGGATCGGTTTATCAGGCGGGCCTTGAAAATTATTGCCACGGGATTTGGTCAACCATCAGTGTTTAATACCGATGCTATTATCCAGGAGATGATTCTTCATGGCAAATCTGTGGAAGATGCGAGAAAAGCTGGTGCCTCGGGCTGCGTAGAAGCAGGGGTCTTTGGAAAGGAATGCTATATTCTGACAGGCTATTTTAATCTTCCCAAAATTTTTGAAATCACCCTTTACAATGGCTGGGATCCAAGGACAGAAAAGCAGATCGGTCTTAAAACAGGAGACCCCATAAGTTTTGAAATATTTGACAATTTTTTTGATGCCTATAAAAAGCAATTGGAGCATTTTGTTAATATCAAAATCAGGGGTAACAATATAATTGAACAGATTAACGCAAGGTACATGCCTGTTCCCTTACTTTCCCTTGTTACCGAAGATTGTATAAAAAATGCAAAAGATTATAACCAGGGGGGTGCCAGATACAATACCTCCTATATCCAGGGTGTGGGCATGGGAACTATTACAGATTGTTTTTCATCACTGAAATATAATGTATATGATAAGCAGCATATCTCCATGAAAACCATGATGGAGGCGCTGGAAAAAGACTTTGAGGGAAACGATATCCTTATTCACAGGCTGGATCAAACGCCCAAGTATGGCAATGATGATGATTATGCAGATGAGATATTAAAGACAGTGTTTAAGGTTTTCCATGGATTGGTAACCAAAAGACCCAATGCTAAGGGAGGGGTTTTTCGGATTAATCTTTTATCCACTACCTGTCATGTTTACTTTGGTGAAATCACCGGTGCGTTGCCCGATGGGAGGAAAAAGGGTGTGCCGGTTTCCGAAGGAATATCTCCGGTACAGGGGGCTGACCGGTGTGGCCCCACAGCCGTATTGAAATCTGTAGCCAAAATCGATCATTTAAAGACAGGTGGGACACTCTTAAATCAAAAATTTTTGCCCGATCTTTTTAAAGAGAAAAAGGAACTTCAGGCTCTGGTGCATTTAATCCGCTCCTATTTTAAAATGGATGGCCACCATGTACAGTTTAACGTGGTGGCAGAAGAGACGTTAAGGGATGCCCAGAAGCATCCGGAAAACCATCAAGATCTGATCGTCAGAGTGGCGGGATATTCCGATTATTTTGTGGATCTTACTTTGGCTTTGCAGGAAGAGATTATACTTAGAACAGCCCATACCAATTTTTAAGGTGTCGGTGTTTTTCAAAATTTTGATATCGAGAATTGCTGTAAATTCCTTGACCCCTTGGCTATTTTTTGATAGGTGAAATTTATTCGTGACAGCTATTTTTTTTTATCACCAAAATATGCCTGAAAAATATATTTTGGTATATGTTTTAATTTTATAATGGAGGATAGGATGAAAAAATTAATTTTAATTGGTTTAAGTTTATTTATGGTTTTATCTTTTACCTGTACTGCCAGTGCCAAGACCTTAAAAGTGGGTCTTGATGCCGACCCCGTGTCCCTTGACCCTCAGGTACAGCTTTCAGGTGGGATGCTTCAGCTCTCACACTGGGTATTTGATCCGCTTGTAAGGTGGAATAAGGATCATCAGATTGTCCCCCGTCTTGCTTCAAAGTGGGAAAGACTGGATGAATTGACCGTTCGTTTTTATCTTTTAAAAGGCGTAAAATTTCACAGTGGCAACCCATTTACAGCAAAAGATGTCAAATGGTCTTTTGCACGTCTGCAGAAAAGTGTTGACTTTAAAGGTCTTTTTGAACCCTTTGAAAGCGTTACCATTGTTGATGATTACACAGTGGATATAAAAACAAAAAAAGCCTATCCCCTTCTTTTGAACATGGCAACCTATATTTTCCCAATGGATAGTGTATTTTACACAGGAACCGATGCAACCGGACAACCCAAAGATGCCTGTGTGAAATTTACACATACCTTTGCAAATGGAAATGAATCCGGAACGGGTGCCTTTGTTGTTAAAAAATTTGAACAGGGTGTTGTGCTTGAAATGGAACGGTTTAAAGACTACTGGGATACAAAATCTCCTGGTAATGTTGACAAAGTCGTCCTGACGCCCATTAAAAATAATGCAACACGGGTTGCAGCGCTTTTATCCGGTGATGTTGATTTTATTTCTCCGGTTCCTCCCACAGATTTTAAACGGATTAATTCCGATTCCAAAGTTGATCTGGTTACACTGAACGGCGGACGTATCATTACGTTTCAGATGAATCAGGATAGAGTTGCAGCCTTTAAAGATGCCAGAGTTCGAAATGCCATCTGTTATGCAGTTAACAATACGGGTATCGTGGAAAAAATAATGAAGGGAACGGCATCAGTTGCTGCACAGCAAAGCCCTGTGGGTTATGTTGGATACAAAGAAAGCCTTAAACCAAGATTTGATCTTGATAAAGCCAAAGCCCTCATGAAAGAAGCAGGCTATGCTCAAGGGTTTGAAATTACGATGATGGCGCCAAATGATCGGTATGTTAATGATGCAAAAATTGCAGAAGCAACCGCTCAGATGCTGGGTAAAATTGGTATTAAAGTGAATCTTAAAACCATGCCAAAGGCGCAGTACTGGGATGAATTTGATAAAAGAGCCGCTGATATGATGATGATTGGATGGCATTCAGATACTGAAGATTCCGGTAATTTCTCTGAATTTTTAACCATGTGTACCAATGCCGACACAGGATATGGCCAGTATAACAGTGGTGCTTACTGCAACAAAAAAATTGATGAACTTGTTCTTGGTGCTCAGTCAGAGACGGATATGGCTAAAAGAGCGGCAATGCTTAAGGAAGTGGAACAGATTCTTTTTGATGAGGCTGCCTTTTTACCATTTCACTGGCAAAATCATTCCTATGCTGCAAAGAAAAACTTTAAGATCGAACCCATTGTTAATGCACTGAACTTTCCTTATTTTAGTGACCTTGTAGTAGAATAAAAAGATTAGATAATTTTAAATTATCTTACTATTCACCAGGGGTCTGTTTACAGACCCCTGGTCATCTAAATCAACACAACACAAGATAAATTTATGTTTGCATTCATTATAAGAAGAGCTTTCCAGGCAATCATGGTCATGCTGGTCATCAGTTTGATTGGATTTTCAATAAAAAGCAATATTGGTGATCCGGTCAGAGACCTTGTGGGTGAAAGGGTTACACCGGCAGAAAGAGCGGCAATCGCTGATCAACTGGGTCTAAATGATCCTTTTCTCAAACAGTATACACGATTTGTAAAAAATGTTTGTCATGGTGACTTTGGAACATCTTTAATCTATCGGAAACCCTGTCTTGAGGTCATATTAAAACATGCACCTGCAACCATTGAACTTGTTCTAGGTGCCGCCTTAATCATTATTTTAATTTCTTTACCATTGGGGGTGTTTGCAGCTTTAAAACCCAAACATCTGTTTTCCCGGTTTCTCATGGGGTTTTCTACATTAGGCGTTTCAATCCCTGTCTTTTTAACCGCTATTATGTTTATTTATCTCTTTTCTGTGATTCTGGGCTGGCTGCCATCCTATGGCAGGGGTGAAACGGTTGATATTTTTAATAATGGCTACTGGAATTCTGGCTTTTTAACCCTGGATGGATTGCAACATCTGGTTCTCCCCTGTGTCTCTCTTGCATCGATTATGCTGCCCTTATATATCCGCCTCATCCGGTCTGAAATGATGGAGGTTCTTGAAACAGAATATATTAAATATGCCTGGGCAAAAGGCCTTGCGCCCATGCGCATCTGGCTTGTTCACGCCTTTAAAAACACGTTGCTTCCCGTTGTCACTGTTTTTGGTTTACAAATTGGTATTATGTTTGCTTTTACAATCCTTACTGAAACCGTTTTTCAATGGCAGGGCATGGGGTTTATGTTTTTAGAAGCAATAGAACGGGCTGATATTTCTCTTTTAATTGCATATCTGGTTATCGTGGCAAGTGTATTTGTTTTAGTCAATACTGTGGTTGATATATTTTATGGATTTATTAATCCCACAGTCAGAATATCAGGAACAAAATGAAAAGTTCATTACAAAAATTTAAAGAGTCATATTTTCTATACAGCTTCAAACAGGATAAAGTTGCCATGGCAAGCTTTATTGCAATTGTCATATTTATCATCCTCGCAATCACAGCGCCATGGATTGCGCCAATGGATCCCTATGATGCCAACAATATCGATATTATGAACTCTGAAATCCCTCCAAGCTGGAATGAAGGAGGGGAAAAAAGTTTTCCTTTGGGCACGGATAACATGGGAAGAGATATGCTTTCCACAATGTTATATGGTCTTAGAACATCCATAATGATCGGCATAGGCGCTGTGTCACTTCAGGCATTCATCGGTATTTTCATGGGATTGTCGGCAGGATATCTTGGGGGGAAAACCGATGCCATACTGATGCGGATAGCAGATATTCAATTTTCATTTCCGTATCTTATGCTGGCAATACTGGTGGGTGCAATTTTCCAGATTATTTTTGGCATCGGCCGATACGAACAACTGGCAGTCCCTCTTCTAATACTGATCATTGGTTTTGCGGAATGGCCAATGTACGCAAGAACCATTCGTGCTTCTGTCATGAGAGAAAAAAATAAAGAATATGTTGAAGCTGCAAAAGTCATCGGGTTATCAAAGTCAGTCATAATGGTCAGACATGTCCTGCCCAACTCCCTTACCTCCCTGATGGTTATTTCAACCATACAGATTGCAAATGCAGTTATGAGTGAAGCAGCCCTGTCTTTTCTGGGCCTGGGCATGCCGGTTACAATGCCTTCCCTGGGTTCTCTTATCAGGTCCGGGTTTGACTATATTTTCTCAGGATCATGGTGGATTACGGTTTTCCCCGGCGTTCTGCTTATTTTATTTGTACTTTCGATTAACCTGCTGGGTGACTGGCTAAGGGATGTACTTAACCCGAAACTTTATAAAGGATAGGATTTTTTTTAATGTCTCACCTATTAGAACTTCATGATCTTGAAGTAAAATTTGCATTGAGAACAGGCGATATTATAGCCATTGATGGTGTGGATTTGACTCTGGACAAAGGGGAAACTTTAGGATTGGTTGGAGAAAGCGGCGCCGGTAAATCTGTTACAGGGTTCTCAATCATAAATCTTATCAGCAAGCCCGGATATATCTCAAAAGGCAAAATTATTTTTGATGGAGAAGTGATAAGTTCATTTTCCGATGAAAAGATGCGTGAAATCAGGGGAAATAAAATAAGTATGATTTTTCAGGATCCAATGATGACCTTGAATCCAGTTTTTACCATTGGCACCCAAATGATTGAAACCCTGCTTGCCCATAAAAATATTTCAAAATCGGAAGCCACAAAGATTGCGCTTGAAAAACTTCAAAAAGTACAAATCCCGTCACCTGAAACACGGCTTGACCAGTATCCTCATGAATTATCAGGCGGCATGCGTCAAAGAATCATTATAGCGATTGCACTGCTTACGGATCCTCAAATCATTATTGCAGACGAACCCACAACTGCCCTGGACGTCACAATCCAGGCTGAAATCATGGATCTTTTACAAGAGCTGTGTGAAACAGATCATATGTCCCTGATCTTAATTACCCATGACCTTGCCGTTGTTTCCCAGGTTACTGAAGAAATAGCTGTAATGTATGCTGGAAAGATTATTGAATCAGGTGCCACCAATGAAGTCATATCCAATCCCCGACATCCTTATACCAAAGGACTGATTAATTCCATCCCAGGATCAATAAAACCTGGAGAAAAACTTCAGCAGATTCCCGGTATGATGCCGACACTTTCAAAAATTCCACCCGGGTGTGCATTTAATCCAAGATGCTTAGAAAAAATAGGAATTTGCGAAACCAATATTCCTGAGCCTAAAAAAACCGATGTTGGAACGATGGCGTCATGTCATCTGATATAAGGAAACTAAAAAAAATGTCTACCCCCATTCTGACCATTGATAACGTTGTTAAACATTTTGACATTACAGGCGGATTTCTTGATCAAATCCGATTTAAAAATGGAAAATTCAAACTGGAAAAGACAACGGTTAAAGCGGTCAACAATGTATCGCTTTCTATTAACCAAGGAGAAACCTTAAGTGTTGTTGGAGAAAGCGGGTGTGGAAAATCAACCCTTGCAAGGGTTGTTATGGGGCTCTATGCGCCAAATTCAGGACAGATCCTTTATAGCGGCAAAAGAATTGACAACCTCAGCCATAAAGAGATGCTGCCCTTTAGAAAAAAAATGCAGATGATCTTTCAGGATCCTTATGCTTCCTTAAACCCCAGAAAAACAGTACAAAGGACATTAGAAGAGCCTTTAAGATTCCATAACCCTAAAATGTCTTCAAAAAAAATTTACGATAAAATTGAAGAGATCATGGAGCAGGTCGGGGTTGACCCTGCATGGGCGAAAAGATTCCCCCATGAGTTCTCAGGGGGTCAGAGACAGAGAATAAGTATCGCACGGGGGTTAATACTTGATCCTGAGTTAATCGTTGCAGACGAACCTGTCTCAGCACTGGATGTATCCATACAGGCTCAAATTTTGAACCTGCTGATGGAAACCGGTAAAAAACGAAGGTTAACCTATCTTTTTATTACCCATGACTTATCCGTTGTACAGCACATCAGCACCAATGTTGCCGTTATGTATCTGGGGAACTTATGTGAACTCGCTGACTCAGGAACGCTTTTTGAAAACCCCCGTCATCCTTATACAAAAGCGCTTTTAAGTGCTATCCCCAAAATTGGTGAAACATCAGAAAAGCATATCAAGCTTAAAGGTGAGGTTCCCACTCCGATTCATCTCCCGTCGGGATGTGTTTTTCATGACAGGTGTGTCCACGCAAATGAAAGATGTGTCAATCAGATTCCTGAATTATTGACATTAGATAATGGCACGTGCGTCGCCTGCCATGCAGTGGAGGAAAACAGGGTAATATCCTGATAACAGGGATTGTTCTATTAAATAAAAAAGCAGGCTGCAAAATGCCCTTTTTCATGTTCGATAAATTCAGGTTCCTTTTGGGAACAGATATCCTGCCGTTTAGGACATCGGGTATGAAACCTGCAACCGGGCGGTGGGTTTATCGGGCTGGGCACATCTCCCATCAATGGCAGTGATTTCCTCTGGTAATTGGGGTCAGGCATGGGTGAAGACGATAAAAGGGCTTTGGTATAAGGGTGCAAAGAATTTTTATATAACTCTCCTGATTCGGCAAATTCAACGATTTTTCCAAGGTACATGACAGCGACTCTGTCTGAAATATATTCCACTACATGCAGGTCATGGGAAATAAACAGGTATGTCAGATTGAACTTTTCCTGAAGGTCTTTCAACAGGTTGATCACCTGGGCCTGGATGGAGACATCAAGGGCTGAGACGGCTTCATCACAGACAATGAATTCAGGTTTCAGAGCAATCGCTCTGGCAATACCGATTCTCTGTCGCTGTCCACCGGAAAACTGGTGGGGATACCTTCGCATGTATTCTTTTCCAAGTCCTACTGTTTCAAGTATCTCAGCTACTTCCCTGTCCCTTTGTGACCTGCTGCGCATCCCATGGACCAGGAGAGGTTCTCCTATGATCTGGGAAATTGATTTTCTCGGGTTAAGAGAGGAAAAAGGATCCTGGAAAATGATCTGCATTCTTTTTCTCAACTGGCGCATTGCTTCAGGTTCCAGATTTCCGATTCCCTGATCCTGGAAAAACACCTTGCCCGAGGTAGGCTCTTCCAGTCTTAAAATTGTTCTTCCAAGTGTTGATTTACCACATCCGGATTCTCCTACAAGCCCCAGGGTCTCGCCTTGTTGAATAGTGAGGCTGACGTTATCTACTGCTTTGACCGAGGCAATCTCCTTCATTAAAATACCACCCTTGATGGGATAATACTTAACCAGGTTTTCTACTCTGAGTAATGTTTTGGAATGATTAAGCATATTTTAAACACCGTACCATATGATTTTTACTTATATTACAGATCTGAGGACTTGTGGTCATGCAGTCCTTGAACACATCCGGACAACGATTTGAAAAATAGCATCCTTGGGGAAGATCGAATAATGACGGGACCGAACCTTTTATAGTCTGCAGCCTGTTCATGTCCATATTTTTGCCCAGAACAGGTATGGACTCCATCAATCCGATGGTATAGGGATGCTTGGGGTTGGCAAACAGGGTTTTGACGTCGGCGTATTCAACGATTTTCCCTGCATACATGACGGCCACCATCTGGGCCATTTCCGCAATCACCCCAAGGTCATGGGTGATAAATAAAATTGCGGCCCCTGTTTCAGATTTCAAGCGGTTCATCAGATCAAGGATCTGGGCTTGAATGGTTACATCCAAAGCTGTGGTGGGTTCATCGGCAATCATCAGTCTGGGGTTGCATGCCAGTGCCATGGCAATCATGACTCTCTGGCGCATACCCCCGCTCATTTGATGGGGATATTCGTCAATCCTTGTCTGCTGGTCCGGAATTCCAACCAGTTTGAACATTTCAATTACCCGGTTTTTCAATTCTTTTTTGGATAGATTCTTATGAAGTTCAATGACTTCCGAAACCTGATCTCCCACAGTGAAAACCGGGTTCAAAGAAGTCATGGGTTCCTGAAAGATCATACTGATCTTGTTGCCCCTGACTTTTCTCATCTGCTTCTCGGTGGCTTTTACCAGATCCTTTCCGTCAAATAGGATTTTTCCGCTCACAATTTTTCCGGGAGGCTCCGGAATCAGCCTCATGATGGAATGTGCAGTCACACTTTTTCCGCATCCAGATTCTCCCACTAGTCCTAAGGTCTGGCCAGGTGCGATGGTGATGCTGACATTATCAACAGCCTTGGCAATCCAGTCCCTGACGAAAAAATGTGTTCTAAGTTCTATTATATCAAGTAGATTGTCGTTATCCATTTTAATCCCTCATTCGCGGATCAAGAGCATCCCTTAATCCATCACCCAGCAGGTTGAATCCTAAAACAGCAAATAAAATAGCAAGTCCCGGCAGGGTCATAACCCATGAAGCCCTTAAAATCAATGATCTGCTCTGGGCAATCATTGCACCCCATTCGGGTGTGGGTGGCTGAGCACCCAGGCCCAGAAAGCTTAAGGCGGCCGCATCAAGAATGGCACTGGCAAAATTTAATGTTGTCTGGACAATGAGGGGGCCCAGGCAATTGGGAAGAATGGCAATAAAAATAATTCTGAATTCATTTGCCCCGATGGCCCTGGCAGCTGTCACATAGTCTTTCTCACATTCTTCAAGAACACTTCCCCGGACAATTCTTGCAAATCTGGGAATATAGGTTATTCCGATGGCAATCATGGCATTTTTCAGACTGGGTCCAAGATAGGCAACAATCACGATGGCCAGAAGAATATAGGGAAAAGAAAGAATAATATCCATAATTCTCATGGTGATATTATCTATCCATCCTTTCTTGTATCCTGAAACAGCACCGATCAGGGTGCCGAAAAAGAATGCAAGACTCACGCTGATGACAGATACCAACAGTGAGATTCTGGCGCCGTATATCAATCTGGAAAGTATGTCCCGCCCCAGGTCATCCGTACCGAGCAGATTCTTGGTAGTGCCGCCTTCGTACCAGACAGGGGGCTTGAGTTGGTCGTATAGGGATGTCTCGATCGGATCATGGGGACTGATATAGGGGGCAAATATAGCAACCATGATGAAAATGACAATAATAATCAGTCCTGCAACGGCTGTTTTATTCCGCCACAACTGACTGAGCTGTTCCAGCATGGGATGCCGGTCCAGGGTTTTTTTGTTAGTATTTTTCTTGCTCATAAACTTTACTTTTGGGTTATTTGATACTGATTTTAGGATTTATTACTGCATAGAGAAGATCAACAAACAGGTTAATCATGATAAAGATAGTGGCAATAATCAATGTCCCGCCCTGGATAACCATGTAGTCCCTCTGCATGACCGCATCATACATCCATTTGCCGACTCCGGGCCAGGCGAAAATGGTCTCGGTCAGGATAGCACCGCACAAAAGTACGCCGAACTGAAGGCCTATGGTCGTGACAACCGGAATCAATGCATTCCTCAATGCATGTTTGTAAACAACTTTGAATTTGGAAAGCCCTTTGGCCATTGCGGTTTTAATGTAGTCCTGTTTTAAGACCTCAAGCATGCTGGATCGGGTCATTCTGGCAATAATTGCCGTGGGAATAGTACTTAAAGTCACAGCAGGCATGATCAGATGCCAGATTGAATCTTTGAGTGCCACCCAGTTTTTAGTGATAATGGAATCAAGCACATAAAAATTTGTCACGACTTCCAGGTCGATCAAAACGCTCAAACGGCCGGAAATGGGCAGCCACCCGAGATTGACGGAAAATATCAGCATCAGCACAAGGCCCAGCCAGAATATGGGCATACTGACCCCTGTCAAGGCACCTAACATGCTCAGGTAGTCAAACACGGAATACTGCTTTGTGGCGGAAATAATCCCCAATATGATCCCCACAAAACATGAAATAAACAAGGCACACACAGACAATTCCAAGGTTGCAGGAAATCTGTGTTTGATCTCAGTCCAGACCTTTTGCCTTGTAAATATGGTTTCGCCAAGATCTCCTTTCATCAGGCGTTTCATGAACATGCCGTACTGGACATGAAGCGGTTCATTTAAGCCTAAGTGTTCCCTGACTTGATGAAGGGATTCTTCTGTTGCCCTCTCCCCCAGCATAAGTTCGGCTGGATCTCCCGGGGTCAGACGAAGCATAAAAAAGACGATCAATGACACGCCTAAAAGTGTTGGAACAAGAATAAAAATACGTCTAATAATATAAGCTAACATAATGTTATGATAATGTGTTTGAAAAGAAAAAGAGCTCTTTCAAGCTCTTTTCCTTTTTTTAGGTGTTTATTTAAACGACACGTTTTTCAATCTCACACTTCCGGTTGGATGAAGTTTGAAATTCATGACATTTTTGGTGGTAGGCCAGATAACAGTTGAATGGGCAATGGGAATAGTACCCACTTGATCAAAAATCACCTGGAGGGCTTTTTCATAGATTTTAGTACGTTCCGCCTGATCAATTGTGGTTTTGCCCTTGACTATCAGATTATGATATTCCTGGTTGTGCCACTGGGTCCTGATGGAGGGGGAAGCAAGGCCGTCAAAAAGAACCGCAAGGAAATTATCAGGATCACCATTGTCACCTGTCCATCCAAGCTGGAATAGATCCATGTCATCAGGCTGCTCACGTTGTTTTTTAAGATAAGTGCCCCAGTCATAGCTGACAATTCTTGCCTTGATACCGATCTTTGCAAGGTTTGAAATCATGGCTACACCGACCTTAAGACCTTCAGGGTTGTAGGGACGTGGAACCGGCATTGACCAAAGCGTAATTTCGCCCAGGCCTTTTCCATCTTTAAATCCGGCTTTTTCAAGTTCTTGTTTGGCAAGTTCCACATCAAAGGCATAGCCCGGGATGCTTTTATTATATCCCCACATGGTTGGCGGAATCG
Source organism: Desulfobacula sp. (assembly GCF_014237455.1). Classification (GTDB taxonomy): domain Bacteria; phylum Desulfobacterota; class Desulfobacteria; order Desulfobacterales; family Desulfobacteraceae; genus Desulfobacula. The sequence continues at coordinate 82,226 of NZ_JABZFL010000074.1, forward strand.
GGTTCTTTGCAATCTGGCCCATACCCTGATAGATATTATCAACAATGGCTTGCCTGTTGAGAGCATGTGCAATGGCTTTTCTTAAATGCAAATTGCTCTTCCAGGGTTCCTTGGTATGGTTGAAAGACAGGTAACCAACGTTCATGCCCGGCTGAGCAATAAGCTGGAGATTTTTATCTTTTTTGGCAAGAGGGATATCTGCCGGATTTGGGAACTGGCAGACATTGATGGAACCGGTTTTAAGTTCAAGGAATCTTACGGAGTTTTCAGGAATTGCCCTGAAAATGACTTTGTCAAAATAAGGGCCACCGGTTTTATCCCAGTACTCTTTAAATTTTTCAAGGACAATCTTATCATCCTTTACCCAGGAGACAAATTTAAAAGGTCCGGTACCAACCGGCTGTCTTAAAAATTCTTTTGGGTTGGAAAGAAAGGCTGTCGGGCTGATAATATCGGCGAAATCCATTCCCATGTTGGCAAGGAAAGGTGCCTCTACTCTTTTCAGCTTGAATACGACTGTGTATTCGCCGGTTGCTTCAATGGAACCGATGGTGGTGTCCATTTCCATGGATACCCAATACTCAGGCGTCCTATCCTGTTTAGGAATATCAAAACCTTTTCCAACGAATTTGACATTTTTCTCCTTCATCATCCTGCCGATGGAGAAAACAACTGCATTCGCATTAAACGGTGTGCCGTCATGAAATTTGACACCTTTCCTCAAATGGAATGTATATGTCAGACCATCCGCAGCAATATCCCAGGATTCAGCCAGGCCGGGTTCCAGAGCGGTTGATTCGTCCTTGTATGAAACCAGTGCTTCAAAGATATTATCACAGACCATAAACGAATTGCCGTCGGTTTCATATGCAGGATCAAGCCCTACGCTGTCACCGCCACGGCCGAAAACAAAGGTTCCGCCTGCTTTTGGAGCAGCAAGAACCGAACCGGAAAATAAAAACATAAATAATGTTAAAAAAATCCCTATTTTTTTCATTTCTCCCCCTTTGAAAATTGTGTTAAACAAAGAATAACAATGATCACTTCAACGAATCATTTCTGTCTAATAACAATGTTTACTATTAAAGTCAAAATAATTTGACTTGTTCCAGAAAATTTTCGATGGAGTATGAAATTTCTTTATCTTTATTTAAAAAATCAGATTAAAGAAAAGAAATCAGGTACACGAAGATCATGGAATTCATGACCCAGAATAATGCCTTTGCAGACCCGATACCCACCATGTCGGATTCAATTTTAAAAGAAATGATTCCGTTATGAATTGGGGTTGCAGAATCTTCAGGGGTAAAAAAATATATTATCACTCCCATAATTTTTTTGAGTAATGCTTTCATGTGTCACTCCTTTGGTTATTTTATTGTAACGACGATTGCCTGTTCCCAAAATGTTTTATTTATGTTGAAAATATAAAACGGTTTTGTTATTAAGTAAAATTAAAACAATTTAATCTTAGGTTAAGTATTGCTAATGCTTCCGGATTTTAACAGACTGAAAGTTTTTTATTATATTTTTGTACAAAAGAGTGTGGCCGGTGCAGCCAGGGAATTGAATGTTACGCCTTCCGCTGTAAGCCAGGCCCTGAATAAACTTGAGTGCGAGATAAACGTTCCTTTGTTCACACGACTTCACAAAAAACTTGTCCCAACTTTTGCTGGGGATCAATTATTTGAAATCCTTAAACCCTTTATCCGTGATCTTGAAGCCGGTATCAAACAGATGAGGCAGGCAAAACAGGTTCCCTCGGGTATGATCAGAATTGGTTCTCCCATTGAATTTGGTAAATCGTATTTTCCGGGACTGTTTGCATCCTTCAGGAAAAAATATCCAAAAGTTGTATTTACGATGAAACTGGGTGGTCCTGCCGAAATTTTTCCAATGGTTAAAGCCGGTGAGCTTGACTTTGGTCTAGTGGATATTTTTTTAACCCGGGATCAGGTGTTTGAGGATTTCGGAGTTTACAGTATTGAGCCTTTGATAGATGAAGAAGTGATCATGGCCTGCTCAAAAAAGTATTATGAAAAAGAAATAAAAGGAGATCATTCCTTTGAAAACCTGGTTTCAAAAGAGTTTATTTCATACCAGAAATCTTCCTTGACTCTGAAAAATTGGTTTAAACACCATTTTAATAAATTTTCAGCCGGATTAAACCGGGTTCTGACGGTTAACAGTCATCAAGCGGTTATTACCGGGATAAAAACTCAATTGGGTATGGGAGTGATTGCTTCACATATTGTCAGCAGGGACATTAAAAGGGGCAAAATCATCCCCATAAAAACAGACAAAAAGAATGTGATCAATAAGATATCACTGGTCCAGCTTCAGGATAAGGTGCCCAGCTTGACGGAAAAAACGTTTATAAATTTTCTAAAGACCGATATTCTTTTATCTGGTAAATCAAGGAAATTTGTTAACATTTCTTAAAACATGTCATTACTTTTGCAGGATTTTTTTTATAACACCTTATTCAAAAACCTGCGGCGTCAAAATTTTTTCTATGATTTTATTCACTTTTTTAAAGTGCGTAATGGGAGACATATGCCCGCCTGGAACAGAATGAATGGAACGGTCTGGAATGGTCTGTGCCAGGATCTGGAAGATTTGAAGCGATGATAAAGGGCTTTGTTCTCCTTTAATCATGCAAATGGGAATATTGATTTTTGAATAGTCTTCAAGGGTCAATGATTCGTTAAACAGGGCCTGAAAGTCAAGTAGTACCTTGTCAATGTATTGAATAAATATGGTTTGATTATTTGGTGCCAGTTTTTCAAATGTCCCTTTCCCGGACCAGTAATTAATAAATAATTGTGTGGCGTAGGTCCTGTTTTTTTTAAGTGCAGATGTTAATTGGTCGACAATGGCTGTAATCTCATTTCGGGCGCTTCCATCAGTCGGCAGCAGGTGAAAGGCAACGGGTTCAAACACGGTCAGAGTTTTGACCCTGCTAAGTATTTTAAGCAATAGTTTCAAGGCTATCGCACCTCCATACGAGTGGCCAATCAGATGAAATTGTTCATTGGTTTCTGTTTCTTTTGCCAAAATACCTTCGATGAGATTGATTTCATCCTCTGTTGAGAAGGTTTGAGGACTAAGAGGCAGTTCATTGTCTCCATAGCCTGCCAAATCAATGGCAATGGTTTTGAACTTGTGGCGTAATAGTTGGATTAATGGGTTCCACTGTTCCTTTGAACTCATTGAACTGTGAAGTAAAACAGCGACAGGCCCGTGGCCTATAACAGAATATCCCGGTGTCGTGTCCAATAATTTTCTCCTGTTTTTAAAAAAAAGCATAAAACCGACCCTTTATAGGGTATTCATACAATTATTACAATAAATTCATTAATGGTAAAATTCATGATGTCAGGAGGGTTTAAATAATGTATGGTGGCCTTTGCGCACTATGAATATATTGGAAGAGTGGGTGAAGTGATTCATTATTTAACCATTGGAACTATTTTGGGATTATCTGCCGGGTTGGCACCAGGACCATTATTGGCGCTGGTGATTTCAGAAACCATTTTGCATGATATCAGGGCCGGTATCAAAGTAGCCCTGGCCCCTCTGGTTACAGATTTACCCATTATTGTGTTGACGGTATTTATCCTGTCCAGGTTATCAGGCTTTCATGGCATATTGGGAGTGATTTCCCTTGTTGGTGGTATGTTGGTACTGGTTATGGGGATTCAGGGCATGAAAGCTAAAGGCGTAGAAATTGATATTCAAAAGGCTAGTCCAAGATCACTGACAAAAGGAATACTGGTCAATATGTTAAGCCCTCATCCTTATCTTTTCTGGCTGAGTGTGGGAGCACCCACAATGACCAGGGCAAATGATAAGCATGTTTTTGCCGCAGCAGCGTTTGTCATCAGCTTTTATGTGTTATTGGTCGGAACAAAAATAGTGCTGGCGATTCTGGTTGGAGAGTCCAAAGCTTTTTTAAAGGGCCGTGTCTATATTTATACTATGAAATTTTTAGGTTTTGCCTTGTGCACCCTTGCTGTCTTTCTTTTTAAGGATGGGTTCAGTCTTCTGGGAATATTATAACCATAGAAGCAACAACGGCTGCAATAATAATTTGTGCAGCCATTGTTGTTCGTAATGAAAAAAAGATGAAGGTCTATTCCCAGTCAAATTCCCTTGAAGTGACTGTATGTTCCATCCTCTGAATGCGGCGTTCAATATTTTTAAATTTTCTTTTGATTCTCTGGATGGCCGATTGCCTTGAACGGGTATAGGTGTCATAGAATTCTTCGTCTTTTTCATCACGCAAAGGGGAAACCGGTTCCATTTTCAGCAGCAGGCCTGCAACGATATACATGACGCCGATCGGCCAGAAGCCGGTAAAAAGAAATAAGACCAGGGTAATTATCCTCAGCCAGAAAACACTGAGATTAAAGTGTTCGGCAAGTCCCCGGCAGACGCCCATGAAGATGCCTTTTCTGGATCGATAGATCCCCTGGCTCGAGGTCAGAGCTTCAAGCCTGTCTCTGAGACCATTATAATGCCTTTTGTATTGTTTAAATTTATGGTTTCGTCTATGTCCATAGTGTCGCCTCATTTGTGAAAATCCTTTCTTTGGCGCTCAATCAGTATGGTTTCAAGCGCTTCAACCCGTTCTTCCATTTTTGACAGTCCATGATAAATATCCTGGATCATTTTAGTCTCTTCAGCATGGGCTTGTTTTTCTTTTTTGGACAGCCCCCCTGTTTTGGCGGCCCTGATGATGCCGATAATAAGCAATCCAAGGGTGGCGATTAAGAGTATTGCACCGCCAATGCAGAGTCCTACGATAAGTGCGCCAGTCATCATACTATTACTCCGATTTGATTAGTGTCTGAAGGTTTATGCATTATTCGTATCATTATTTTTTGAAGATTGGGAGGATTTTAATTTATCGAGTTCTGCTTCAATGTCGTCATCTGCCTCCAGGGCATCGAACTCCTCTTCAAGTGTTGCAGGCCTGCCATAGTTGACAAGGTCTGCCTCTGCTTCCATTCTTTCGATGTGATTTTCAAGTTCTTCAAATTTTAGCATTACATCGGCACTGTCCGCACGCCGGATTTCTTCCTGGGCTCTTTTTTTGCGTTTTGCCCGGATGTGTCTTTGTACCAGCATTCGTTGCTTTTCCCTGGCAGATTTGAGTTTGTTTTCAAGTTCCTGGATGTCATCGCGATATTGTTCAATGATCACACTCAGCTCGATTAATTCTACCTCAACAGCCTCGGATTTCTGTGTATACCGCCTTTTTTCCTGAAGTGCCTGTCTGGCCAGCGAATCTTTTTCTTTATTCACGGCAAGTTCAGCTTTATGAGCCCAGAAATCTTCTTTTTCCTGAATGTTGTCCAGAAATCTTTGAACTTTTTTTTGATTTGCAATGGCATTCGCGCAGGAAGATTTGATTTCAATCAATGTGTCTTCCATTTCTCTGATCATCAGCTTGATTAATTTTTCCGGATCTTCTGCTTTATCCAGCATGGCACTCATGTTTGATGCGACAATGTCTTTAAACCGTGTAAAAATTCCCATTTTGTTTTCTCCTTGTATGTAAAAATTATTTTTTCTAAAATTCATAGATACAAATAGCATTTTGCGTGCCAGGCTAGGTTTTTATTTTAAATACGCTTTAATTTTAGTGAGTTATGGTTATTGACTATTATGTATTATGTGTGGTAATATTTACCAATAAATGGTAATATAGACTAATAATAGAATTATTTTGCCATACACGCCGATTGTTTCAGGGGGAAAGGGGGAGGGATGGTTTTATCCGGTCAGAGCCAAGGGAGCAGCAAGCACTTTTCAATACCGGAAGCTTTGGGTCAGTCAGAGACTTTTCTTGAGTTTCAGGAGCAAATATCAAAGGTGGCATCCATTGAGCGCCCGGTTCTTATTCTCGGGGAACGCGGAACGGGTAAAGAGCTTGCAGCGTCAAGGATTCATTTTTTATCAAAACGGTGGCAAAAGCCTTTGGTGACATTGAATTGTTCGGCACTGACACCAACCCTGATAGGGTCTGAGTTGTTCGGGTATGAAAAAGGAGCGTTCACTGGTGCCGGCTTCCGGCGGCCAGGCCGATTTGAGAAAGCGTCCGAGGGCACACTTCTCCTAGATGAAGTTGGAACAATCCCCACAGAGGTTCAGGAAAAAATTTTAAGGGTAGTGGAGTATGGTAATTTTGAACGGGTCGGTTCCTCCGAGTCCATCCATGTTGATGTGCGGATTGTGGCGGCAACAAATGTGGATCTTTCTTTGATGGCGCAGTCCGGTGAGTTTAAGCAGGATCTTCTTGATCGGCTTTCGTTCGAAGTGATTTATGTGCCGCCGTTAAGAGAGAGAAAAGGGGATATCCTGGTCCTATCAAACCATTTTGCAGGGAGGATGGCGTTTGAGCTTGGCTGGGATGAAATACCCAGGATTTCTTCTCAGGCATTAAAGTCGCTTGAGGCGTATCCCTGGCCGGGAAATATCAGGGAATTAAAAAATGTCGTTGAACGGGCGGTCTATAAATCTTCGTTCGGTAAAATTAAAGAGGTTTCCTTTAACCCGTTTAATAATCCCTATGGAAATACTCTGGAAAACAGGGCGGTTAAAGTCCATACAGGTTCGCTGATTCCAGATGAATCAAAAGCCGGTGACTCTGTTGATATCATGGATGGGATTTTGAAAAAATCGTTCAAGGAGGCGGTGGGTGAGTTGGAGTGGTATCTGTTATCAAGGGCTTTAAAAGAGTGTCAATTTAACCAGAAAAAAGCAGCTAAAAGACTTGGGCTTTCCTATGATCAGTTTCGGGGTATTAAGAAAAAGTATGCAGGAAGGATCTGATAATAATTAAGTTACAGTTCATCATGATGAACAAATTGTATTAATGATATACTATTTTTTTGATTAGACGAAACCCCCGACAGGCATGATTAACCTATAATTTATTGGCCCGTAAAAAGAAGTTGACCCGTTTGGCTACATCGTGTATCATAACTACCATTGTGTTCATGATGCTGAACGGCTGTGCTTTAAATGCAAATTGATTCAATACTTTAGGAAAAGGTGGAGATGATAAGAATGGAGATCTTTAGCAATGGATGTTAAAACGCTCATAATCCATCCGGAGAAATGCAATAATTGCGGGGACTGTGAAACAGCATGCATTAATATCCGTACAAGTTTAAGTAGCCCCGGCCTGTCCTGTATTCGAATCCTGAAAGACAATGAAGATTTCTTTTTCCCCATCGCCTGCAAGCAGTGTGAAAATCCGCCCTGCATGGCAACCTGTCCCAAAGAGGCGATTTGTCGTGATGATGAACTTGCCCTGGTCTTGATTGACCGTCGAAAATGTGTGGGATGCGGCATGTGTGTATCTGCCTGCCCCTTTGGTGCAATGAAACTGGATAAACTAAAGGCTAAATCCTATAAATGTGATCTGTGCGGCGGTGATCCCGAATGTGTGAAAGTCTGTGAGCCAATGGCCATTGAATATCAGACGTTTGAAATGCTTAAAATACCCAATATGGTTCATGTGGCAGGAAAGCTGGCACGCCTGGCAAAACCTTAAAGTGATTGAAGAAGAAATCAAGGAGATATTAACATGTCCTTTTTTAAAGTAAATGAGAACTGCAATGGATGTCTGGCCTGTGTACAGAATTGCCCGGCAGGCGCATTGAATTATTTTGATCAGGAAGACAGCCGGAAAATACTGCATAATATGTCTCTTTGTGCCAGGTGTGGCCACTGCTGGAGGATCTGCCCACAGGATGCCATTGAATTCAAGGTTTTGCTTACGGGCAGATTTGACCTGGTAACAACCTTGGATCTGGTTCATTGCAAGGTTTGTGGAGAACCCATTTACACTGCAAGCCTTGGTGATACGGTTTCAAATAATACTCAGACGATTGAGCCCCTGTGCCCTGATCATAAAGGGTCAGAACCTATAAATGTATGGAAAAAACTTGCCTCCAAAAGAGCTTCCCAATAGGAGATAATGTATGATAGTCGGCGAACATAAACCAATTGAAGAGATTATTGAATCAATAAAAGAATATAATAATGTTCTGGTAGTAGGGTGTCAAACCTGTGTGGCAGTAAGCTTGACCGGTGGTGACAGGGCTGCAAGATCGATGACGGAAGCGCTAACACATGCGTTTAAAGATAGTAAAACCCTTCATCTTTTTGAAAACAGTATGATAGAAAGACAATGCGAAAAAGATTGGATTGAACCGTTTTTTGATCTTCCCGAAGGAGTGGAGGCCATCTTGTCCCTTGCATGTGGTGCCGGGGTTCAAACCATGGCGGATGTATTTAAAGGCATTCCTGTTTTACCAGGGTTGAATACAACTTTTGTCGGTGCATTGGATGAGCCTGGTGTTCTCAATGAAAAATGTGTGGGATGTGGTGATTGTCTTCTGGGATTGACCGGCGGCATATGCCCCATTGCCAGATGTGCCAAACGGCTTCTCAACGGTCCCTGCGGCGGGTCATCAAAGGGGAAATGCGAGATCAGTATTTCTTTGGGCCGGGATGTTGACTGTGCATGGCATTTAATTGTAGAACGTCTCAAAGAACTGGGTAAACTTGATAATTATGAAAAGATAAGTGAAACAAAAAACTGGGCACCCGGTGGTGCCGGAGGCCCCAGACAGCTGGTTCATCCAGGTGAAACACCGTTTTAAAAGGATTTAATCCATCACAACCTGTTTACAGGAACATTGGCCAGTTTTTCCTCAAGGTATTCATCCATGAGAATTTTATATTTATCTTCGGGGTAATTTGTTGTGCAGGCCCTGCAGCAAAGATAGACTTTTTTTCAGGTTCGTTTAATGTAAAGCTTTCCGCCGCAGTTTAAACAGTTTCCTTTTATGGTGTTCAAAATTTTTATCCTTTATTTTTTAATATTCTGCAGATAAAATACTGCCAAATATAATAAAAGTCAAAAATAATAAGTACCAGAAAACAGGAGTCTTGAATATATGGGTAGAAATATGGAGAGATACAAACGAAGCTATCCTATTTCCTGGGACCAGCTTCACCGGGATGCAAAAGCCCTGTCATGGAGACTTCATGACATAGAAAGACCATGGAAAGGGATTGTTGCAATCACGCGGGGCGGCATGGTTCCTGCCGCAGTTATTGCGCGGGAACTTGGGATACACTATATTGATACGGTCTGCATCACCGCCTATGACTGGAAGAATCAAGGAGAGGCAAAGGTCCTGAAAAATATTGATGATTCAGGGGAAGGATTTTTGATTATTGATGATCTTGTGGACACGGGCTCAACAGCCAGGGTTGTCAGGAAAATGCTGCCGAACGCCTATTTTGCAACGGTATATGCCAAACCCGCCGGCAAACCTCTGGTGGATGCCTATGTGACGGAAGTCAGCCAGGACACCTGAATTCTTTTTCCATGGGATTCAGAGTCTCAATTTGTTGAACCTATTGCCGGGAACTAAATAGAATCTGCCGGGAGTCTAAACCAACCTCCCGGGCAGACGATTTGATCATTTTTTTTTATTGATGATATTTCTGTGGGCCATCAGCCGGATGGCATTGATTTTAATAAAACCTTCAGCATCTTCCTGATTGTACCCGCCTTCAATATCCATGGAAGACAAATCCTGATCATAAAGGGAAGAAGGACTTGTCCGGGCAACGGGATAAGCTGTGCCTTTATAGAGCTTTAAGGTGACTTCACCGTCAATGACTTCCTGGCTCTTATCAATGGCCACCATGAGAAATTCCATTTCAGGACTGAACCAGAATCCATTGTAAACCAGTTCTGCAAACTTGGCAGACAGCATGTCTCTGAGCCGCATCACTTCCCGGTCCATGGCCACACCTTCAATATCTTTGTGGGCTTCGTGGAGAATGGTGCCGCCCGGGGTTTCATACACACCCCTTGATTTGATTCCCACAAACCGGTTTTCAACCATGTCAAGCCGGCCAATCCCATTTTCTCTGCCCAGCTCATTGAGGTATTCAAACAGTTCAAGCGGGTCAGTTTTAATTATATTATTTTCAAGATGGGTGACTTTAACCGGGATGCCGTCCTTGAATTCAACTTTAATCTTTGTGGGCTTGTCCGGTGCATCTTCCGGGGACACGGTATGGGAATAAATGCTGTCTTCACATTCATGAGCAGGGTCTTCAAGGATGCCGGCTTCATGGGAAATATGCAGAAGGTTATCATCTTCACTATAGGGTTTGGATGCAGACTGTTTGGTTGGGATACCGTGTTTTTCAGCATACTCAAGAAGATCTGTTCTCCCCTTGAAGGTGCTTAAAAAATCAGCGTTTTTCCAGGGTGCGATGACTTTGATTTTGGGATTCAGGGCATAGTATGACAATTCAAACCGGACCTGATCGTTGCCTTTGCCTGTTGCACCATGGGAGACATACTCGGCACCAAGCTGTCTTGCAATTTCTATCTGTTTTTTTGCAATGATGGGGCGGGCAATGGCTGTTCCTAAAAGGTATCGCCCTTCATATATTGTGTTGGCCTTATACACGGGAAAGATATAATCGGTGACAAATTCTTTTTTCATGTCTTCGATAAATACTTTGGACGCACCGATTTTTAATGCCTTTTGTTCTGCCGCCTGAAAGTCTTCTTTCTGGCCGATATTGGCCATATAGGCGAATACTTCATACCCCTGTTCCAAAAGCCATTTCAAGATAACAGAGGTATCAAGTCCTCCTGAATAGGCAAGAACAACTTTTCCTTTTGACATTGGGTCTCCTTTATTTTTTTAAATTCCAATTGGTTTTAAATGTCATGGCTTATTAATGAAGAAAAACATTGAAATAGTCAACAAAAAATGGCTTTGATGAGGTCCTTTTCGGATCAGATTGGGTTCGATACTTGTTGACTACAGCTTTGTACCAGACTATAGAGTTAAGAATAGAAATACAAATGTGATTTACAACAGGAAACGGAATGAATATTAATAAAGAACAATTACTGGAGTTGCTGGCGCAAATCGCGCCCAACCGTTATCTTCAGGCGGTGTTGATTGTCCTTTTGTTTTTTGGCCTGGCAAAGCTCATGGATGTGATCACCACCCGTGTAATTAAAAGATGGATAGAAAAGACCCGACTCAAAATAGACGATCAGGTACTTGACATTTTTCACAAGCCCGTCTTTCTCAGCATCATACTCTTTGGTCTTGCCCTGGCTACGGAAAGACTGGAGTTTAAAGAGACCATAAACTTCATAACCCTGGGCGGGCTGAAAACCGTGGCCATATTTTTGTGGGCAGCTGCTGCAGCACGATTCCTTAAGCTTCTAATCAAACTGGTGAGTCATGACAAAAGTCGGTTCAAGTTAATACAGGACCAGACCCTGCCGTTGTTCAACAATCTGTTGATTATTCTGGTAACAGGCCTGTCAATTTATATTATTTTTCTGGTCTGGAATATTGATCTGACAGCCTGGGTAGCCTCTGCCGGGATAATAGGTCTTGCAATTTCCTTTGCCGCAAAAGACACGTTGGCCAATTTGTTTTCAGGTGTATTTATCATGGCGGACGCACCCTATAAACTCGGGGATTTCATTGTTCTTGATTCAGGCGAGCGGGGAGCGGTGACGAACATCGGTATTCGCAGCACACGTCTTTTAACCCGTGATGATGTGGAAATTACTGTGCCCAATTCAATCATGGGAAATACCAAGATTACCAATGAAGCCGGCGGCAGGCATGAAAAATTTCGCATTCGTGTCAAGGTGGGAGTCGCTTATGGATCGGATATTGATAAGGTTCATAAAGCTTTGCTTGACGTGGCAACAAACTTCCCGGATGTCTGTAAAAATCCTGAGCCGCGCATACGATTTCGCACCTTTGGAGACTCAAGCCTTGATCATGAATTATTATGCTGGGTAAACAAACCGGTATTGCGAGGCAAACTACTGCATTTGCTTAACACTGCTGTTTATAAACGCTTTGGGCAGGACGGCATTGAAATACCATTCCCCCAGCGAGATGTGCATATCCGGTCGGCATCGGAAGACAAGGCAAGCATTGACTCATATGAAACTGATCGCTGATAATCTTCGAATTACAAAAAAAAATATTCAGAATGCGCTTAAGGCCTGTGACCCCAAACCCATACAGGAGCTTGTGAAGCAGTGTGTGGAAAAAGGGGCATGGGCCATTGATGTAAATACCGGGCCGTTGACCAGGTCTTCTGAAAAGGGCATGGCATTTTTTATTGAGGCGATACAGAGTGTGACAGACCTGCCATTACTCATTGATACCTCCAATCCCGTTGCTATGAAGGCAGGGCTTGAAGCTGCAAATAACAAGGCTATAATTAACGGATTTTCCCTTGAACCCCGTAAGCTTGAGCAGATTTTACCCCTTGCAGAAGTGTATGATGCGGATATTGTCGGGTTTCTGCTGTATCCTGACAGTCGGATTCCAAAGGATAAGGCTGAAAGATTTGAGATTGCCCTTGAGTTATTTGAACAGGCTGAAGCGATGGGTGTTGCCAAAGAGCGGATCATTATTGATCCGGTTGTTCCACCGCTGGCATGGGAAGACGGGATTGTCCAGGCAAGGGCGGTTTTGGATGTTATAAGGACGTTGCCGGATTTATTGGGTTCTCCCGTGAGGACCATTGCAGGGCTTTCCAATTTGACCACAGGGGCAGGGGATAAAGTCAAAAAGAGGCTTGTGGAGCAAAGCTATCTTGCCATGCTGGCAGCGGCAGGTCTGGATTATGCCCTGCTGGATATATTGAACCATGAGACCGTAAGGGCAGCCAGGACTTCCGGCATTCTTGCCAGGGAAGAACTCTTTTCCTGGGGGATAGTTCCAGGGTAATGGTTTATTTTATGATCACCATCGGAGGGACAAAATAATGGCAAAGAGCAGTGTGAAAGGAACCGAAGGAAAGCATATGAAAAGTTTAAAAAAATTATTGATCATTATTCCTGTCATCTGCGGGATTGTTCTCTTCGTTTGGATGAAAAGCACCAAACAGCCGCCCGCCCGTCTTGACCACAAAGAGCGGGTTCAGACCGTCCGGGTGATTTCTCTGGAAAAAACCCGGGTTGTGCCCAGGGCCATCAGCTATGGATATGTTGAGGCAGAACGTACCTGGGAAGCTATTTCCGAGGTCAGTGGTAAAATCGTTTACATGAATAAAAATTTGAGAAAAGGGTATTTTATTCGCAAAGGTGAGCTTTTGTTCAAAATTGATACCACTCCATACGGGCTTGCCGAAACCCGGGGAGTGGCAGAGCTTATGAATGTTGATGCCCGGCTCAAGGAGCTTGCCCAGTCCCAAAAAAATACCCAGCGTGTCCTGTCCATTGAAAAAAAATCCCTGACCAGTGCCGCTCAGGAGCTTAAGCGCAAGCGGGAATTGTTTGACAAAGGCTATATCTCTGCTTCCGATCTGGAAAGAGAAGAAAGAATTTTTTTGACCCATCAGACCACAGTGAATAATCTTCAAAATACCTTAGCCCTGATCCCGTCACAGAAAAAAGCCCTTTTGGCTCAGAAAAAATCAGGGGAATCCACAGTGACTGAACGGCGCCTGGATGTGGCCAAAACAGAAATCTATGCCCCCTTTAACTGCCGGCTGTCTGTAGTGAATATTGAACTTCACCAGTATGCGACTGCCGGAAGCGTGCTGGTTAAAGCAGAAAGCATTGAGAGTGCCGAGATTTCGATACAGTTGGCACCCAAAAATTTTTTAAATCTCATGCCCAGGGAAGATGGTCCCATGATTCCGGAAGTACCAAATATGGAGATTCTTCGCCAGGCAATTGGAATTACTGCCAAGGTGATACTTCCCTTAGATGAGGTGAATCAAATTGAATGGGATGGTCGGTTTTCCCGGACCAGTGAGTCCATGGATCTTAAGACAGGGGCTATTACAATCTATATCACAGTGGATAAATATGCTTCCTGGAAAGCGGCCACCTCTGCTTACCAATATGTATGTGGAGGTGGAACTGCGGGGGAAAGCGGTTCCGGATCGGTTTGTAATCCCCAGAAGTTCCGTGCATGAAGAAAAAATTTATATCTGTTCCCCGGAAAACCGGCTTGTAATTAAGCCGGTAAAAGTTGAATTCCAGGTGGAAAATTTGGCCGTGCTATCCACAGGGCTTGAACAAGGTGAGACTCTGGTGTTAACCGATCTTGTGCCGGCCGTGGAGGGGATGCTGCTGAAACCCTTTCAGGACAGCGACATTGCAGAACAACTGAAGCGTCAGGCCACTGGGGAGGCATTGTAGCATGAATTCATTTAAAAAGATGATTTCGTTCATGTGTGCCCATCCCACGGCTGCAAATCTTCTCATGCTACTGTTTATCACCCTGGGTCTGATTTCGGTTACCGGCCTGAAACGGGAAACCTTTCCCGATTTTTCTGTCAATGCCGTTGAAGTCACGGTGACGTATCCTGGGGCCACTGCCGAAGATATAGAATCATCTGTGTGTCGGCGTATCGAAGACGTCATTGACAGTGTGACCAATATCGCCGAGGTCCGGAGTACGGCCATGGAAAACAGGGCTTTGGTTGTAGTGGAAATGGTGGATGAAGGTAATATCATCGAGTTTTTCAATGACATCAAAACCGAGGTGGAAGCCATTAATGATTTCCCGGCCCAGGTGGAGGATGTGATCGTCAAACGGATCAACAGGACCGACCCGGTAGTGTCTGTAGCAGTAACAGGACCCATGAGTCCAGTGCATTTAAAGTTTTACTGCGAGGATCTCAAAGACAGGCTCAAGGCTCTGGGTATGGTTTCCCAAGTGGAAATATTGGGGTTTTCCGATCATGAATTTTTAATTGAGATTCCGTTTTACACTATGATGCGCCTGGGCCTTTCCGTGTCTGATATCGAAGGGGCAGTGGGGGTTCAAAATCTGGATTTGCCAGTCGGAAGCCTGGAAACAAGGGATTCGGACATTCTGATCCGGTTTTCCGAAGAAAGAAAAACCCTATATGCCTTGGAGGACCTCATTGTGATATCCGGGGAAACGGGCGCAGAAATCCAGCTGGGGGATATTGCCAAAATTTCGGACCGATTCACGGAGGATGAAGACAAAATCCTGTTTGACGGAAAACGGGCCGGGCTGCTCCAGATCAGTAAAACCAAGTCCGAGGATGCCTTGAGAGTTCTGGATGCGGTGACAGCCTTTCTGGCAGAGGAGCAGACAAGAGCCCCTTCAGGCATCTCCTTTACCATTACCCAGAATGTGTCCAAGGTGGTTCGGGACCGGCTTCAAATGCTGGCCGTGAACGGGATACAGGGGCTGGTCCTGGTGTTTTTTGCCATGCTGCTGTTTTTCCCTTTTTCCTTTTCCTTCTGGGTGGCCATGGGCCTGCCGGTTACTTTTCTACTGACTTTTTTCTTTATGAAACATCTGGGATTGTCTCTGAACATGCTGTCCATGGTCGGTCTTTTGATCGGGCTTGGCCTGCTCATGGATGATGCCATTGTGATTGCCGAAAATATTGCCGCCCACCTTGAAAAGGGAAAAGATTCTTTCAAGGCTGTTGTAGACGGCATATCCGAAGTAGCAGCGGGCGTGTTTTCTTCATTTCTAACCACTTTTTTTATTTTTGGGGCACTGGCCTTGAGCATGAAAGGGGATATCGGAAAAGTACTTTACGTGATTCCCGTGATTCTGATCCTGACCCTTTCCGTGAGTCTGGTGGAAGCCTTTTTCATTCTTCCCAATCATCTGTCCCATTCTCTGGCCGGGCATTCCTCAGGCAGACGTAAGGGCAGGTTCCGCCAGAAAACTGAGGCAGGCCTTGCCTGGATGCGGGAACAGATCCTTGGCCGGTTTGTGGATGCGGCTGTCAATTTCAGGTATTTATTTGTCGGGCTGGTTATCTTTGCCTTTATTGCCTCCATCTCCATGATCGCCGGTGGGTATTTGAAAATTCGGGCTTTCCCTGAAACGGAAGGAGAAGTGCTCCAGGCCCGGATTCTATTCCCCCAGGGAACTCCCCTGGAAAGAACCGAAGACTACGTGGACAAAATTGTAAAGGCGGCAGACAAAATGAATACTGCCTTATCTCCTTTACAGCCGGGTAAAGCGAACCTGGTGGAACATATCAGTGTGCTTTACAACACCAATGCAGATGCCGGAGAAAGCGGTCCCCATGTGGCCACGGTTTCCCTGGACCTTTTAAACGCTGAAAACAGATCCGGGTCCATGGATGATATCATCAATAAATGGAGATCCCTGGCAGGGGAATATCCCTGATGCCATTGCCTATAAAGAGCCCACCATGGGCCCGGGCGGGCTTCCCATTGAAATCCGGCTTAAGGGGAAAAACCTTGATGATTTAAAATCAGCCTCCACAAAGCTGATCAACTGGCTATACACCTATGAGGGAGTGGCAGACCTTTATGATGATTTGCGGCCGGGCAAGCCGGAAATTCTGGTCAAACTTAAAAAAGGGGCAACAGCTAGGGGATTTGATGCCGGAAGTGTTTCAAAACAGCTGAGAGCCGCCTTTTATGGCAGTACTGCCAGCGAGATAATTGTCAGGGATGAATCCTATGAGGTGAATCTCAGGATGGCTGCTTCTGACAGGCGCAGCATTTTTGATCTTGAAAATTTTTATCTCATGAACGGCAAAGGAGGGCGGATTCCTTTGAATACCGTGGCATCCATCACCTACAGCAGGGGATATACCGGAATCAGACGGGTGGATGGTCAACGGACCGTCACGGTTACCGGGGATGTGGATACCCGGGTTGCCAATGCAGCGGATATTATCACCGATATAAAAGTCAGGTTTATGCCGGAATTGAAAAAACAATTTCCCGATATTTCCATCGGACTGGAAGGTCAGGCCAAAGAAACGAAGACTTCCATGGGGGGTATGCTAAAGGCCCTTGGCATAGGTATTTTTGGTGTGTTCTGTCTTTTGAGTTTTCAGTTTAGAGCCTATCGGGAACCCTTTGTGATTATGGTGACCATTCCCTTTGCACTCATCGGTGTTGTCTGGGGTCATCTGCTTATGGGACTTGACCTCTCCATGCCCAGTATCCTGGGATTTGTTTCCCTGGCCGGCATTGTGGTGAATGACTCCATTCTTCTGGTCGGTTTTGTCAGGCAGCACACGGCAATGGGTATGGCCGTGGACGATGCCGGAAAACTGGCTTCAAGGGAGCGGTTTCGGGCAGTTCTGCTGACCACGGTAACCACTATCGCAGGCCTTTTGCCCCTTCTGGCAGAAAAATCCATGCAGGCCCAGGTCCTGATTCCCCTGGCCTGCTCCATTGTGTTTGGGCTGATGATGTCCACCCTGCTGGTTCTGGTGGTGGTACCCTGTCTTTATACCATCCTGTCGGATTTCAACCTGGTGAGGATGGACACTGACAGACCCGGTTAATGTTCTTATGACGTTATGCCTGAAAAGAGGTTATATTTCTTGGAATTTTATTTTGTCAATTATAATAGAAACTGTCAGATGAAAATTGCAAGACAGGCGCCAGTCAATGCCAGAAGTATGGCAATGCTTTTGTTCACGGTTATTTTTTCTTTCAGGAAAATAGCGGCCAGGATAAAGATAAATATGGTGGACATCTGGTTCAAAATAGCGGCCCGGGATGCTGTTGTATATTTCATTCCTGCCACCCAGCAGAGCAGTGCCAGATAATTTCCCGTAAAAGAGGCGGGAAGGGCAATAAGCCAGCCCTTTGAAAATTTGAGCTCCCTGAAGTATTGTTTCCGTTTGGGGTGGAATAAGATAAGGACCAACAGGGATACTGTTGCTGCCGTTACTCTGACAAGGGTTGCCCAGAAGACATCGGTTCGTTCCAGCAAGTTTTTTATCATCACAATACCGGCAGCCAGGAAAATCATGGAAAGGCAGCCAATAATAATGCCGGGCAAAGGATTTTTGTTTTCCCGTCTTTGTTTCAAGGTTTTATCCAGATCCTTTTTTCTTTTTATTGAGCCCACAAAAACGGCTGTAAGTACCAGGAGACCGCCGATAATGGCACCGACACTTAAATTTTCTCCCAGCAGGATAAAAGAAAAAAAGATTACACTGGGAAGATAGAGGCATTCCACAATGGCAACAAGGCCTGCACCCAGCCTGTTTAAAGCGATGAAAAAGAAAAGATCTGCCAGCGTAATCCCGATAAACCCTGATGCTGCCAGCAGCAGCCAGTCGTTGATGGGCTTGTCCGGGAAAAACGGGATATTTAAAATTACCATGGTCAGGGAGACCAGGATCAATGCCACAAAACTTTTATAGATATTCAGAGAAATAGGAGAAAAGACTTCACCGCTTTTTTTGAACAGGATCACAGCACTGGCCCAGAAAAAGGCCGACAAAAGTGATAATACGGAACCCAGCATAGTGATTACCCTTGATGGTTGTTCAAAACCCTTCCCTTTAGATGGGGAAACTCTTTTTGTTTATCACGAAGTTCAAAAATGACAATGGTCTGTTGGTTTTCTGTATCATTTTGGCATTCATACCCCAGCGTCGTTGTGGCAGGCATGAAAATCGGCAGTTTAAAAGAGGCTTCAATAAAGGCTGAATCGTAAAGGTCAAATTTCTTGTCAAGGGTTCCAATAACCCTTGCAAGGCTCCACATACCGTGGGCAATGGATCTTTTGAATCCGAAAAGCTTTGCCAGAACCGTGTAAAGATGATGAGGGTTATAATCACCGGACACGCTTGCATATTTTCTGCCCGTATCAGGTGGTACAAGGATAGTCTTTTTTTTTTCCAGAAATATGTCGTCTTTTTTTTTTGATGTCTTTTCCTTTTTTACCTGGCTTCGGGTAAAAAAGGTAGAGATCCCCTGCCAGACAAGTTTGCCTTCGGATATGACCTCCAGAGTAAAATCGGTTTCAATCCCTTTCTCGGTTTTTTTAATGCTGTCAAGTGTGCAGGCAAGATCAAGTGTTTCATCGGTTTTCACAGACCGTTTCTGCTCAAAAGACTGAAATATCTGGATCAGTCCCAAGGGGTTTATGGGGAAAAAAGAAGATGTAATAAATCTGCCTAGAAGGCCAATAAAGAGTGTTTGCAAATAGGATATGGGAATGATGCCGGGCCGGTCTTTTGAAAAGCCGCAGACGGCTCTGTAATTTTTAATCAGTTTTTTATCCGGTAAATAGTTTTTTAAAATAATCTGTGTTTTATTGACAATGGCGTCATCTTTAATCGTATTGGAGCGAAAGGGGGAAATCAAAAATGCTTTGAGAAAAACAAATCCCATGGAGGGATGTTTTTTTATTTCCACGACAGTTTTCGGATCAGTCAGTGCTATCTGTTTGATAGATTGATTATTTTTCATTTTATCCGCTTGAAAAATTTTTTATCATAAAAAAACACACTTTATCTTTGTCTGGGCTTGAAGTCAATAAAGGGATTGGGCCCAAATCCACCGCCTAAATTTTTTTATACTGCTCCAAGCTAAAATCGGGGGGATTTTTTTAAAATCAGGGGTCGATTTTAACAGAATTTAACTTTTCATGCCAAAAATATTCTGTA
>NZ_JABZFL010000110.1 GCF_014237455.1 Desulfobacula sp.
TCAGAAAACCATTGATGCATACTCTCGGGCTGTACGTCGAGTCAGTGAACATTTTGATTGCTGCCCCGATCAATTGACCACGGAACAATTAGAAATCTATTTTGGAGAGCTGGTTGAAAGCCACTCATGGAGCACAGTCAAAATAGATCGAAATGGCCTGCAATTCTATTGGCGGTATGTGCTCAAACTTGATTGGCAATGGGTTAATATTATAAAGCCTCCAAAAATCCATACGATACCTGATATTCTTACCCCTAATGAAATAGAGCAACTCATTGGGAAAACACGAAAACTGCGCTATCGTGTTTTTTTATTAACTACCTATTCAATGGGACTTCGTTTAGAAGAAGCCTTATCTCTTCAAGTCGGTGATATTGATGCCGGGCTCAAACGGGTTCATATCCGCCGTGGCAAAGGACATAAAGATCGGCTGGTACCATTACCTGATCTCACGTTGCTGGCATTGCGTACACTCTGGAGTAAGCATCGTCATCCAAATTTGATATTTCCTAATGCCAACGGCTCTCTTAAAACAATTCAACAGGCAACAACTCATATGGACAAAGGCGGTGCACAAAAAGCCATGAAAATGGTGGTCACAGAATGTGGCATTAAAAAAAAGTCCATATACACTCCCTTCGCCACTCATTTGCTACCCATCTCCTTGAACGCGGCTTAAGCCTTCGTCATATTCAAGCCCTGCTCGGCCATGCCAGTCCTACGACAACTGCACGTTATGCTCATCTGACTGATGTCACTGAAAAAGACAGTATGATCACCATTAATGAAATGATTAACAGCCTTCATGTCGATTTAAGGAAGGTATTATCAGAAAATAGTGTTTTCTATTTTTTTCCTTTGTGTTGCCGGCACCCTGAAGGATTTTGGTTTGAATCCAAAAAATCTTGGGGCGGAAATAGGTATGACCATGGTATTGCACACTCATAACAGAAGACGGGATTTTCATCCTCATATACATGTAATAGTGCCAGGCGGCGGTGTTGACAAACGCAGACGTCAATGGAAAAAGATAAAGGGAAAATATTTATTTAATGAATTTGCTATGGCAAAGGTCTTTCGCGCCCGTTTTCTGACGGCTTTAAATGAAGCCGGACTTTCCATCCCCAAAAACGTTCCCCCAAAATGGGTAGTTGATTGCAAGCATGTTGGAAAAGGAATAACCGCCCTGAAATACTTATCCAAATATTTATACCGTGGTGTTATCAGTGAAAAAAATATTGTATCCAATCAAAATGGTCAGGTAACTTTTAAGTATATTGAAAGCAAGACCGGCAATACACTATATCGCACCCTCAAAGGTGAGGATTTTTTGCATCTGATCATGCAGCATGTTCTACCCAAAGGGTTTCGTAGGGTCAGAGACTATGGGTTTCTTCATGGTAATGCAAAAAAATTGCTGTTTCTGATACAATTGATTTTGCATGTTGTTATTAAAGGGATTGAACTCCGTCCAAGGCCTGTTTTTAAATGTCCTCTCTGTAAGACGCCCATGGTTGTTCTGGGGTTTCGTCAAGCTATTTGGGGATCAGGATAGTTCTTTTTGATGGCAAGGGCTTGTAATTCATTCAAAACAGGAGGAAAAAAACTTTTATGAAATAGTTAATTTTTTGAAGCCTATTGCAGGTTAAGGCACCCCCTCGCCTTGAAAAAAATGCGCTTCTTGAAAACGCGCTTCCTACCCCTTGTTCAAAAAAAGATATTTTCTTATATACAGAATATGCAGACACACCGGGCTTGTCCAACCACAGGATAGATTGTGGTTCGTTCCTCACACAATCTATCCTTATTCGTTAGAATCATATTTTGATGAACTTTTTTAAAAATCGAGGTCTTGCATAAAAGGCTCTTGATATTGAACCATGGCCTGCGCCTTTGGTTCGTGGCTGAATATAATATCCCATATACCCAGTTAATGTTTTAAATCCTTTACTTGGATCAAGTAATGTATTTCTGACAAGGTCATAGTCAGCTTTTACAGCATCATATAATCCACCCTGCAAATTAAACTCAACAATAGAATGAATATAGCTGGGATCGTCTACAGTATCTCCAACTATTCTGGCAACGACTATGGCTTTCTTAAGCTTTGCCAGCAAATGGCTATCCTCAAACTCTTTTTGACATACATTTACAGGATCAATCATAGTAATAGCCATTGTTTCTTTGAAAGTAAGCTCCCCATTCTTTTTATATTTCAGAGGAATTGATTTCAATTCCCAAGAACCAAAATTTGGTGATTGAGCTGAATTGATTGGTAGTTCTAAATATCTTTCAAAAACATGTCCGGCCCATCCTTTATTTACTTTTCCATCTCGATATATGGTAACTCCAAACTCATTGGCTAATTCATGAAGTTCTTTGCCGATAAGCCGCTGTAATTTTTCAATCGCTTCCTTTCTTTCCATTCTCAACATCTCCTACACTATGGCAGCAATCCATATTCAACTTGTTCTTCCCTAACTTGTGTCTCAGCATAAAATAACGGCAACTCTCTCTGTTCAAGTTCGTCTTTAATCCTTGGAATTGCAAATTTGTCCAAATATTCTTGTTCCAAATCTATTCCAACAAATCTACGATTATATCTTAGCGCTGCGACTCCTGTTGTTGCGCTTCCACAAAAAGGATCAAGCACAATATCGCCTTCATTGCTACTGGATAAAATAATACGCTCTAAAAGCGCTTCTGGTTTTTGGGTCGGATGTTTTCCATATTTCTTTTCTCCATTTTTGGGAGTATTGATTGCCCAAACACTTCTCATCTGCTTTCCTGGTTTTTTTATAAAATCTTCACTCCAGTTACCATTTTTCATCACATCATAATTAAACGTATGTTTTGATTTCTTATCCTTTCTTGCCCAGATTAGCGTTTCATGACTTGCTGTAAACATTCTGCATGAAAGGTTAGGCGCTGCATTGGGTTTAAACCAACAAATATCATTGATTGTGTGCCAACCTTGCTTCTGAAGAGCAAAACCACAAGCATATATGGAATGATAAGTTCCTGATATCCAAAGTGAGCCATTAGACTTTAGAACTCGTTTA
>NZ_JABZFL010000105.1 GCF_014237455.1 Desulfobacula sp.
CCTTCATCCCGGCATGCTTGGTGATTGCTGCTGTAAGCGTAGTCTTACCATGGTCAATATGACCGATTGTTCCTATGTTCACATGCGGCTTTGTCCGCTCAAATTTCTCCTTGGCCATCTTCTTTATTCCTCCTGCCGTTGTTTTGGAGCCCATAATCGGAATTGAACCGATGAACCTCTTCCTTACCAAGGAAGCGCTCTACCGACTGAGCTACATGGGCCCAAAAATACGATTCAAATTAACTCAAATTTAACTCAAACCATTATTCCAGTAGAGATCAAAAAAAGTGGAGCGGGAGACGAGATTCGAACTCGCGACATTCAGCTTGGAAGGCTGAAGCTCTACCAACTGAGCTACTCCCGCATAGGGGAGAAACTAAAATAGCTAATTAACCCATTAACTATGTAGTAACGATCCCCCATAACAACACTTTAAGATCTCCTACACAACACACTGGTGGTGGGGGGAGGATTTGAACCTCCGAAGGCTGAGCCGTCAGATTTACAGTCTGATCCCTTTGACCACTCGGGAACCCCACCGATTTATTTTGGAGCCGATACCCCGAATCGAACGGAGGACATTCTCATTACAAGTGAGATGCTCTACCAACTGAGCTATATCGGCCCATCTTAATATCCGTAACATTTTGTCACGATAAAAAGACCGAAAGATAATATCAGAGCGAAACAAGATAATCAACTCCAAATTTTACCAATTCCTAACCACCAACTTTAAATATTTGAATCAGGGTTCCAAAAATCTTCTTTTACTCTGATTTCCTTGTCTTTTCTTTGAAATAAGCCCAATTTAACATTTAAAATAATATATTGGCTGAAAAAATATTTATAAAATCAGAGCGCCAATATTCAATATTCAATAACTTCTTAATATACACAAATAAAACAAAAATTACAAGAAGTTTTTAAGCACGCCCCACGCCCATGAAAAAGCACAAACCTGATGAGGAGGATTAAAAGACATATATATATTCTTGACTTGACACTTGACACTTGACAAGTTTTTCTTAATTTTATAATTAATCCACCAACCGTTAACGTAACAACCAAGGAATAAAATGTTTAAAACCAAACTTGCTATAATCTTAATGCTTTTTTGGGTCACAACAGGTTGTCAACACTCATACAATAAAACCACATCCGATCAATATGTTAAAAAGCAAACCATTTCTTCAAGCGTTCTGAAAACCGACACCCATTCTGATGCCCCTGATTCAAATAAAAAAGGATTGATTATCAACAGCCGTGAAGAACGAGATGACACCACAGAGTCCATCCCCATTTCAAGTTCTTCTCTGCAAAATTCCGCTCAAACAGACTCGTTAACATCAGACCTTGAAAAAGAATCGGAGCTCACTGCCCGGGAAAAAATTGACCAGGCTTTGGAACTTTGTAATTATGCCCAGCAGATGTGGGAAAAAGGCAAATTAGAGGAAGCACTGACCAACCTTGACTCTGCTTACTATTCCATACTCGAAATCGATTCGGAGAGTTATCCTGAATTCAATCAGCAAAAAGAAGACATCCGATACCTGATATCAAAACGAATTCTTGAAATTTACGCATCCCGCCAGATAGTGGTAAACGGACAACACAATGAAATCCCCATCACTCTGAATGAACATGTACAAAGAGAAATAAAAAAGCTTACCGGACCTGAACGTAAATTCTTTATACAATCCCTTGAACGATCTGAAAGGTTCAGGCCATTTATACTTTCTGAATTAAAAAAAGCCGGCCTGCCCGAAGAGATCTCCTGGCTCCCATTAATTGAAAGCGGCTTTAAAATCAGAGCCTTGTCCCCAGCCAGAGCTCTGGGTTTATGGCAGTTTATCCCTTCTACCGGGTACAAATTCGGGTTAAGCCGCAACTATTATATTGATGAACGTCTTGATCCTCACAAGGCGACCATGGCCGCTATTAGTTATCTAAAAGAGCTTCACAACCTTTTCGGAGACTGGACAACAGCCCTTGCTGCATATAATTGCGGAGAAAATAGAGTATTAAGAACCATCCGAAAACAAAGTATAAACTATCTTGATAATTTCTGGGATCTTTACCAGAATCTGCCCAGGGAAACCGCACGATATGTTCCCAGATTTTTAGCAACAATCCATATCATAAACAATCTTGACCAATATAATATCAAAATTAACACCCCCTTATTGCCCATTGCTTTTAAAACATATGAAATCAAAAAACAGGTCAGGCTCAAAGATATTGCAAAAGAAATCGGGGTAAAGGAAACTGTATTAAAAGACTTAAATCCGGAACTGAGATATGCCCTGCTACCACCGGAAACTTATCTATTAAAAATCCCTGAAAATAAAGCCCAAATTTTTCTTTCAAAAATTGATAAAATTCAGACAACGTATTCTCCCCCACCAATGGTTGTATTCCATCGCGTGAGAAGAGGAGATACCTTGTCCGGGCTCGCTAAAAAGTATAAAACCTCCGTCCGTGCCATATCAAATGCCAACCATATCAATAGATCACACAGAATCATTGCCGGCAAGGTGTTAAAAATACCCAGCAAAGCCGGCAGAGCAAAGATCAATGCACTTGCATCTCAGCGGCTGTCACCGGGGCAGAGTCTCACATACACTGTCCGGCGCGGAGATAATCTTTGGAATATTGCCAGAAAATTTGGCACTACAACAAAAAACATCATGGCTTCAAACAGGTTATCCAGCACCGCATTGAGCATTGGTCAAACCCTTCATATTACATCCAAAAAGCGATTGACAAGGGAACAATTAAAAATTGCAAAAAAAGGAACTTCTACTTATAGAGTTCGATCAGGAGACAGCCCTTTTACAATTGCAAAAAAATATAATATGAGTTTAAATCGACTCCTTGTCTTGAATCGTTTGACTAAAAGAAGTAAAATTTTTCCCGGACAAAAATTAATCGTTGAATAAACCCTGCCCCCGTAGCTCAGTGGATAGAGCATAGGATTCCTAATCCTTGAGCGCAGGTTCGATTCCTGCCGGGGGCACCACAACTATGCAGACTATATGAAAAAACATTCCTTTAAACCTGAGCTTCTGGCACCTGCCGGAAATTTTGAAAAGCTTGAAATTGCCATCCACTATGGTGCCGATGCGGTCTACCTTGCAGGCAAAGATTTCAGCCTGAGAAATTTCTCCGGCAATTTTACACAGACAGAACTATTTGATGCCGTTACCTTTGCCCACCGACATAAGGTAAAAGTCTACCTTGCCTGCAATATCTACTCAAGAAACCATGAACAAAAGGAACTTAAAACCTTTTTAACCCAAACCGGCCGACTCGGTCCGGATGCAATTATTATATCCGATCCGGGCATCGTTATGCTGGCAAAAAAAATTATCCCGGATATTGACATTCACTTAAGCACCCAGGCCAATACAACCAATCTGAATGCGGCCAGGTTCTGGCACGGCATGGGGGTAAAAAGGGTCAACCTTGCAAGAGAATTATCCCTGGACGAGATAAAAGAAATCGCTACAGGATCAAAAATAGAAACAGAAACCTTCATTCACGGTGCCATGTGTATATCATATTCCGGACGATGCCTGCTCAGTAATTTTTTAAGCGGCAGAGATAGCAACAGAGGCCTTTGCAGCCATCCCTGCCGATGGGAATACTCAGTAGTGGAAAAACTTCGCCCAAACGTTTATCATTCGCTCATGGAAGATGACAGAGGCTCATATATCTTTAACTCCAAAGATTTGTGTATGATCGAAAACATCCCTGATCTTATTGATGCCAACATAACATCATTAAAGATAGAAGGCCGAATGAAGGGGATTAACTATCTTGCTTCCGTGGTTAAAACATATAGAAATGCAATTGACTCCTACGGTGACGACCCGGATACATTTGAAATGAATCCGGATTGGCTTGCCGAGCTTTACCAGGTTTTTCACAGGGAATATTGTACGGGTTTTTATTTTAATCAACCAGATGAACAGCTGCCCAATTACAACAACATTCACCAGGGAAAAATCCACAGCTTTATTGGAAAAATAATCGGCAGCACAGAAAATCAAAGTTATACGGTGGGCATTAGAAACAAACTCTGTAGAAGTGATATAATTGAAGTCCTGTCGCCAAAAGGGCGCTCCAAACGAACAAAAATTATAGAGATGCTTGATATGAATAAAAATTCGGTTGATAGTGTCCATCCAAACACACTTGCTGTCCTTACGCTTGAAATTCAATGTCAACCCAATGATATTGTGCGCAAAATATAAGAGAAAGGATCTGAAATGATTAGAAAAGCAATACTTGATGACGTAAATACCATCCATGCCTTACTTCAACTCTATAGTAAAAAAGGAGAGCTTTTAGCCAGGCCGCTTAGCAAACTATACGACCACTTAAGAGACTTCTGGGTATTTGAAGATCCCAAGCAAAAAAAAGTAGTCGGATGCTGTGCACTGCAATTTTGCTGGGAAGATCTGGCAGAAATCCGATCCCTTGCAGTTGACCCTGATTTCACCGGTCGGGGAATTGGCTCCACGCTCACAGAAAGAGCTATCCAGGAAGCGTTTTATTTTAAAATTAAAGACCTTTTCACCCTCACCTACCGACCGATTTTTTTTGAACGGTTCGGATTTTCAACCATTGATAAGAATGTGCTTCCCATTAAAATCTGGGCAGATTGTATCGGTTGTGTCAGCTTCCCCAATTGTGATGAAATTGCCCTGCTTAAAAAATTATAAATACACCATTTTGTAGGGAATAGGAGGATGAATTAATGTGGATGGTTTGGGTAATATATGCTCCTGGGATACCGTCAGCCAGTTCGTATCAGGGTTTAACTCCCGAAGTCTTCCGCCCTCTGAGGGCAATGCATGACTGGTATAATCGTATTTTACATTTAAGATACAGATAAAAATTTTACCCTGCCGTGCAATAACATAATTTTTGGTAAACCTGTTTTGGGTAATACCTGCAGTGCCGGCCAATTTTTTTATCTCACTGTCCGGCAGTTTAACCAGGACGGATTTGCATACCCCTCTTTCATCAATCCGTAAAAGATTTCTTGATTCACTGGAAGAAACATAAATCGTTGTAATTCCAGGAAACTGTCTGAAGTATTGGGCGGCTACTATGGCTGCGGTTCTTCTCCCTCCGGACATAACTGGAACACCATAGTATTCAAACAATTTTTTTTGGAAATCTTCAGCATATTTATCTCCTTTTTCATAAAGATCTTTTGAAATATACCTTAACTCCCTGGCAAGATCCTCAGACGCTTCTGCTATGGGCCAGTCTATCCTTACATGAAAATGGGTCAAGGCATATCTTACCTTTGTCCGCTGGTTTCTTTGAATCAACAAGGCATAATCGATGGGAAGCAATGATCTTAACAATGAAAAAAAATCACCGGTCTCAAAAAACTTAAGATCCCGGTTAAAATTCTCCACATTTGGGAAATATTTATGTTTTAATAGATTATCCTTTGTCGTCTTATTGACGTCAAAGTATCGAATATATTTTTTATGTTTTTTATCGATAAAATCTTCGGAAAAAATGATTAAAAATGAATTTTGTGCATCAAACTCAACCGAAGGAATTATTGCCCGTGGTTTAAGTTCTCTTAATTCAACAAACGGATAGGGTGCCCGCAATCGAAGAAAATTATTATACGATCCCACAAGGGAGTATCCTAAAACAAATTGGTCCAGTTCATCGCGCAATACTTCATAGTAAGACCTTCTAAGTCTTTCTTCCCGGCTTAAACAATCTCTGTGCTTGCAGAACATCACACCATTTCCCTTTTATTGTCTATTCTGAAATTTTATTCCAGGGCAACCACTCCCGGGAGTTTTTTGCCCTCCATTAAATGTAAAAAAGCACCGCCGCCTGTTGAAACATAACTGACTTTATCTGCAACATTACATTTTTTTGCGGCAAGCCCGGTATCTCCCCCTCCAACAATCGAAAATGCTGAAGAATCTGCAATGGCATCCGCGACAACCCGAGTTCCTGATATAAATTTTTCCATTTCAAAAACCCCCATGGGGCCATTCCATACAATGGTTTCTGCATTCTGGATGGCTTTGGCATATCTTAGCGCCGTCTTTGGGCCAATATCCAGCGCCATCCATTGATCCGGGATCTGATCTACCAGGACTTCTTTTACCCGGGCATCTTTGTCAAACTTATCCGCACAAATAAGATCTATAGGAAGCAGAAAGTCTACTCCTTTTTCTTTTGCCTTTTTAACGATACCCACCGCTGTCTGCAAAAGATCTTCTTCAACCATTGATCCCTTAGTATCAAATCCCTGGCTTTTTAAGAATGTATTGGCCATTGCCCCGCCAATGATCAGTTTATCAACAAATTTTAGCATGTTCTCCAAGGCTGCAAGCTTGCCGGACACTTTTGCGCCACCAATTACTGCCACCAAGGGTCTTTTAGGATTTTCAACTGAATCGTAATACGATTGAACTTCTTTTTCAAGTAAAAAACCCGCCACAGATTCAGGTGCGAATTTGGGCATACCCGTAACAGATGCCTGATCCCGGTGGGAAACAGCAAAGGCATTATTCACATATACATCACAAAGAGAGGCAAGCTTCTTTGCAAATGCTTCATTATTCTCTTTTTCTTCGTTATAAAATCTTAAATTCTCTAACATCAGAATCTGACCATTATCCAGTTGACTGACCATTTTTGAGACGGTCTTGCCAATACAATCATCTGCAAACAAAACCGGGATTTCTAAAATTCGTGACACTCTTTTAGCTACCTGCGCCAGGCTGAATTTTGGGTCCCTCTTGCCATTGGGCCTGCCCATGTGAGAGGCCAGAATAATTTTTGCATTTCTTTCCAACAGGTAATAGATAAGATCCAGGGTTGCCAATATCCTGTTATCATCTGTAATATTCAATTTTTCATCAACCGGTACATTATAATCAACCCTGACAAATACTGCCTTTGATGTCACATCAACATCTCTTACGGATTTCATGGGTTCCTTCATACTTATTTTTTTATTTTTCTGTGTGTCTGTTTTTTGCGGGACCAGCGTTCAAAAAAATTTATAACACCTGATTGAGTTCCCCTTTCAATAATCTCTTCTTCCACTTTACCACCCTCTTTTGTGGCCATGGCCTGCTGAAGGCATTTTGTTTTAACCGAACAATGATAAAAGCAGTCATCCGGGGTCTGCCTTAACCCCTTATCGGTCATGGGGAATACTTTTTCAAGAACACCAAAACATTCTCGCTTTTCATTGTCTTTATTCATTTAAATTCATCAAATTCTTTATTAAATTTTGATATCAGGCCCTGAGCCGCAAAACTGTAAAACCCTTCATTTCCAATGATTATATGCTCATGCAAAATAATTCCCACATATTTTAATGCAAAAAAGAGCTTTCTTGTGATCTGAATATCACTTTCGGAAGGCTCGACATCTCCGGAAGGATGATTGTGAGCAAAAATTACGGCTGCGGCATTATGCTGCAATGCGCTTATGATGACTTCCCTCGGGTAAACCGAACTTGTTGTCAATGTTCCGGTAAAAAGGATCTTAGACGTCAGGACTCTGTTTTTGGCATCAAGAAAAATACCGGCAAATACTTCTTTTGTTTTATGTCCGATGGTGTGATTCAGGTATTCCATCAGGTCATTGGGATTTTGAACCACATCCTTTGATATGATCCTGGCTTCAAGGTATCTGTCGGCCACTTCTTTGATCAATCGGATGCCCAGACTGTTTGCCGGACCCACTCCCTGGATTTCACATAGGGATTCGTGACTTGCTGCAAGAACTGCCTGAAACGTCTTAAACCGTTTTAAAAGCAATTTTGCACTCTGTTTGCAGTCTTTTCGAGGTGTATTCAGAGAAAGCAGCAACTCTATGACCTCATAATCATGAAATCCTTGAAGGCCGCTTTCCAAAAACTTGTCCCGCAGCCTTTTTCTGTGTCCTTCTCCCTTATGAGTCGATGACTTCTTCGTCTCCATTTTCCTTATCCACGGGAAGGTCTTCCAGGTTTATATCCTCCTGATCATCTTCCTCCTCTTCAGGAAGCCGTGCGATACCGATTAATTTTTCACCGGATGACAGGTTAATCAGTCTAACACCCTGGGTATTTCTGCTGATCACATTGATGCTTTTATTGGATGTTCGAATCAGCTTTCCTTTATCTGTCACCATCATGAGTTCATCATTATCATCCACAAGGAGCAACGAGACCATTTTACCATTACGCTTTGAGGTCTTAATTGAAAAAACGCCTTTCCCGCCACGGCCCTGGATCCTGTAGTCTTCGATGAAAGACCGTTTCCCATATCCGTTTTCAGTCACCGTAAGAAGGGTATCTTCAGATTCCAGGACTTCCATTCCCACAACTCTTGAGTCCTGATCAATTCTCATTCCCCGGACACCCATGGAGCCCCTGGCTGTAGCACGGACATCACCTTCATGGAAGCGGATTACCTTACCGCCTTCTGATCCAAGGAAAATATTCATATCCCCATCGGTTATCCTGGCTGAGATCAACTCATCTCCCTCTGCAAGCCTGATCCCGATCAGGCCGCCGGATCTTCGTCTTGAATAAGCCATCAAAAGAGTTTTCTTCACCCTTCCCTTTTTAGTGGCCATGACAACATATTTATTCTCAACAAACTTATCAACGGTTAACACAGTGGCAAGCTTTTCACCTTCATCAAAATTTAACAGGTTTACAATGGCCTTTCCAAGGCTTGAGCGTCCTGCCATGGGCAGTTCATAAACTTTTGACTGGTAAACCTTTCCAAAATTGGTAATAAACAAAAAGGTGTCGTGGGTGGATGCAACAAAAAGATGTTCAACAAAATCATCAGATTTTGTTCCCATGGCGGTTTTGCCTTTTCCTCCCCTGTGCTGATTTGTATACAGGGTAATGGGGTTTCGCTTGATATACCCGCTTCTGGTCACGGTTACCACCATGTCTTCCTGGGCAATCAAATCTTCAATGCTGATTTCGGCTGTGCTTTCAACTATTTTAGTCCGTCTTTGGTCACCAAATTCCTCATCGAGCTCGGTTAATTCATCCTTAATCAGGCCCTTGACCACTTCATCGCTTGAAAGGATCTCATTATACCAGGCAATGTCCTTTAAAAGAGCATCATATTCGCTGATGATTTTTTCCCTTTCAAGCCCTGTGAGCCTTTGCAGCCGCATATCAAGTATTGCCTGGGCCTGGATGACCGTGAGATTAAATTTGGACTTCAATCCGTTCCTAGCCTCTTCAGGAGAACGCGAGGCACGGATCAGCGTCACCGCCTCATCCAGATGATCCAGAGCAATCTTCAGGCCTTCTAAAATGTGAGCCCTTTCTTCTGCCTTTCTTAAATCAAATCTTGTTCTCCGGATAATGACGATTGTCCGATGCTTGATAAAATGATTCAGGATCTCTTTTAAGGTCAGAAGCTGTGGTCTGTTATTGACAACGGCAAGAAAAATAATTCCAAAACTGGCCTGCATATTGGTGTGCTTATACAGCTGATTCATCACAACTTCGGCAATCTGATCCCTTTTCAGCCCTATGGCCATCCTCATACCGTCCCGGTCAGACTCATCCCGAACAAAGGATGCACCGGTGATAACCTTGTCCCGCATGAGCTCCGCTATTTTTTCAACTACTTTTGCCTTATTAACCTGGTAGGGAAGCTCTGTCACAATAATAGTTTCCTGACCGTTCTTTTTATTTTCCTCAACCTCAAGCTTGGCACGCAAAGTAATAATCCCCCGCCCTGTGCTATAGGCTTCATGGATTCCTTTGGTACCATAAATATGTCCATAGGTGGGAAAGTCAGGCCCGGGAATGTATTCCATCAATTCATCGGTATCCATTAAAGGATTATCAATCAATCCCTTTAGTGCTGCAATAACCTCTTTGATGTTATGCGGCGGGATATTGGTTGTCATTCCAACGGCAATACCCGTGGAACCATTGACCAGCAATGCAGGAAATTTAGTCGGTAAAACTGACGGTTCTTCAAGAGTTTCATCATAATTGGGGATAAAATCAACGGTTTCTTTTTCAAGATCGGCCAGCATCTGGTGGGCAATCTTGCGCATTCTGATTTCCGTATACCGCATTGCAGCCGGTGAATCACCATCCACAGACCCGAAGTTGCCCTGACCGTCAACCAGAGTATATCTCAAGGAAAAGTCCTGTGCCATCCGGACAATGGTGTCATATACGGCAGAATCACCATGGGGATGATACTTACCAATCACATCACCGACAATACGGGCAGATTTCTTATAGGATTTGTTCCAGTCGTTTCGCAGTTGCTGCATGGCATACAACGCACGCCTATGAACCGGTTTCAGACCGTCACGAACATCGGGCAGAGCCCTTCCGATAATAACACTCATTGCATATTCGAGATAGGATTGTTTCATCTCCTTCTCAATGCTGGTCACACTAGTATTTTTATTAATAATCAACGTTATAACTCCAATTATTTCTCTTTATGAACCTTTCCGGGTTCAACCATAAACTGAAAACTTGAAAAATATATATCTGAAAGGGTTAAAAACAGGGTGGCAATCAACGGCCCATAAATAATACCCAGCAACCCATATGTCTTAAGTCCTCCGATAATTGCAAAAAACACAATTAACGGATGCATTTTCACCCTGTCGCCCACCACTTTGGGTTTAAAAATATACTCGACTCCCCAGGAAAGCACGGCATAAAAGACAAGGACAGAAATACCTGCTACAAAATTCGATTTAAGCATCAAAATTGCCGCAGCAGGAATCAGTATAATCCCGATTCCCAAAATGGGCAAAAAGGCCAAAAAACCCATGATAACCCCCCATATAAATGGAGAATTCCATCCTAAAAACAGGAAAAGCACTCCGCCTGCAACCCCCTGAATCAATCCGCCAAGACCATTTCCAATAAGAACTGCACCTGCCATATCCTTAAATTTTCCAAAAAGTTTTTCATCGTGCTCATCCGGCAAAGGTGACAGATCAACTATGTATTTTATAAATTTATCCCCATCAATGAGCATATAAAATACCACGATCAGCATTAAACAGAAATACAGCACAATATTAAACACATTGGATGTGATAAACTTGGCCTGTTCAAATAATGAGAATCCCACAAACTTTCCAAGCTCTGAGATGGGACTGATCAGCTCATCCCAGGTCACGGCTTTTTCAATCCCTGCCTTTACCAGCAACTCATTGAACCGTTCAAGTACCTGTGTGCTTTCAAGCAGATCCTTTAACTGGTTTGAAAAAACTGCATCCCTGGCCATGGCATAAAGATTAAATGCCTCCTTGGAAAGTACCCCGAAAAAAAAGACAACCGGAATAAATACAACAAAAAAAATAAGCATACAGGTAAGAATGGATGCCGGTTTCGGTGTCAGTTTTTTTGAAAAAAACTTGAAAACCGGGTTAAAAACCCCTGTGGATACAACCCCTAATATGATGACGGCAAAAAAAGGCGCCATCAACTTGCCGGCAAGCAAAATTGCAATGCAGAACAAAGCAATAAAAAAGACAAACACCGCTCTTTGAGAAAGATTTTGCTCCAACGTTTCACCAAACCTGTTAAATTTTAAAGGAAAGGAAAGGGTAAAAAACCATGTAAAGCCGCAATATGCAAAGTAACTTGCACAACTGCGGCTTTACATAAATCAAATAATCATCTTGTTCTAGTTTCTTTTGGTTTTAACTGCTGATAATACCAAGCGCTGCCAGAACAAGAAGTATCTCAAATATAATAACTTGAACAAAACTTCCAAAAAAATGATATACAATACCGCCACCAACAATGGCCGGTACCGCCGTAAAAATTAATATGCCCAATCTTCTAGGAATATCCATAATAAAAACACCCCTTTATGCCTTTCATCCTAAACAGTTTACAACCCAATAAAACTCTGAAGTTTTTTACCATTTTAATGAATCCAAGTAAAGGACAAACTTATCTTTCTATTATCATTGCCATACCCATACCACCACCGATACACATGGAGATCAGACCTGTGGAATAGGATTTTCTTTTCATCTGGTTAATGGCCGTAACCATCTGTCTTGCCCCTGTGCATCCAATGGGATGACCCAGTGAAACCCCTGATCCCAGCTCATTGGGTCTCTCCACATCAATATTAAGCTCTCTCATGCACCCGATAGCCTGGGCAGCAAATGCTTCATTCAGTTCAATCAAGTCAATATCATCAATGCTCATACCGGTTTGTTTCAGCACTTTTTTAACCGCCGGTACAGGGCCCAGACCCATATATGCAGGATCAAGCCCGCCGGCTGAAAAACTTTTAATTTTTGCCAGTTTTTCAAGACCAAGTTCATCTGCCTTTTCTTCGGACATCAGAAGAACAGCCGCAGCAGCATCATTGATTCCGGATGCGTTTCCTGCTGTCACGCTTCCATCTTTCTTAAATGCCGGACGAAGTTTTGCCATTTTTTCCATGCTGGTTTCCATGGGACGTTCATCTTTATCAACAATGGTATCACCCTTCCAGGATTTGATTACCACGGGCACGATTTCCTGGGCAAATGTACCGTCATTCACAGCCCCCAATGCCCTATTATGGCTCAATAAGGCCAGTTGATCCTGCTCTTCCCTTGAGATACCATATTTTTCTACAATATTTTCAGCAGTAAGCCCCATATGGTATCCATAAAAAATCTCATATAATCCGTCAAATACCATCAAGTCATGGACCGGCCCGATACCGGTCAATTCCATTCGATGTCCCCATCTGGCTTTGTTCAATGCCATGGGAGCATTGCTCATGCTTTCCTGGCCGCCGGCAAGGATCACCTCTGCCTGGCCTGCCATAATGGCCTGGGCACCAAGGGCAATGGCTTTAAGGCCGGAACCGCATATTTTATTTATGGTAAAGGCAGGGCTCTGCCTTGAGATACCCGCAGCAATCATGGCCTGTCGGGCTGTATTCTGTCCCTGCCCTGCCTGAAGGACATTGCCCATAATCACTTCATCAATAAATACAGGGGCCAGGGAATCATCATAATCATATCCCTTTTTTTCAAGATCAATCATGCCCTGATCTTTTAACGTCTCCGGAGAAAATTCATTCTGGGATGCATCCACAGCAGGTTTTAATCCGACTCTTTTAAGAACATCTTTCATTACTATTGTACCTAAGTCAACCACAGGCACACTTTTCAAGGAACCGCCAAAAGATCCTACAGGCGTTCTGACACCACTGACAATAACAACATCTTTCATTTAAAGCCTCCATCAATATTGATTTTTTCATCATTAACTATTACATTTTAGCTAAACCAGTAGGATCAATAACAAAGAGACCAACAAAAAACAAGGAATTATGCATGTGTTTAATCCTCTTTGGATATAAAATTTCAAGGAAATATCCTTTAATTCTTGCTGCCAACAGGGATGAATTCTACGCAAGGCCCACCGCCCCCATGCACTTCTGGAAAGATACCCCCACCATCCTTGCCGGAAAAGATCTTGAACAGGGCGGCACCTGGTTCGGGATTCATAAAAATGGCAGATTTTCCGCCCTTACAAATTACCGGGACCCTGCCGCAATCAAACAAAACGCTCCTTCAAGGGGTGAAATTATTATTGATTTTCTTGAATCCAAAAAACCTTCTGAAACCTATTTTAATGCGGTTAAAAAAAAGGCAGGTTTATACAATGGGTTTAATCTGATTTTTGGCAGCAAAGAGGAGCTCTTCTGGTTTTCCAACCTGAAAAATACGATTGAGAAAATAAATCCAGGCATCCATGGCCTTTCCAACCGGTTTTTAGATACCCCCTGGCCCAAGGTGGCATCCGGGGAAAAAGCATTGGAACAGGTCATCAATGAAAATATCTCATCTGAGTCCCTTTTTTCCATACTCACGGATCAATCCATCCCTGATGACAGCCTGCTTCCTGATACCGGGGTGGAACTTGAATGGGAAAGAATTCTATCACCCTTGTTTATCCAAAGTGACATTTACGGCACAAGATCCTCCACTGTGATGCTGATGGATAAAGATGGCCATATCGAAATCACGGAACGAACCTATGACCCTGAAAACAACTTAAACTATTCAGACAGACATTTTGCCATCACTTCCTGAAACTTTGAGCGGATTTTCAAATTCCAAAGAATTGTCAGGGACAAAGGCCTAAACCTCACCTGACATCCATGTCCGACTCACAGGTGAAATAGCGAGTGGGAACAATCTAACGGAAGACCATGTCCGTGTTTTGTATTCAAAAGATGGTCTCCGAAATTTAAAAAGTAATAATTTTATCGCTTTCTTTAATTAAATCATAAAGATTGTTCTGGGTTCCGCTTTTATGATATCCTTCCTTCACACCGTGAAGGTCCATTAATTTGCCTCACGCCAATAACTCCCCTTCGGAAAGGGTAAATATTTTGGATAACTCTATAAGTGGGAATTGGCTGGAGTCCAGTTCTTCATATTTAACGGATGGTCCATTAAGAAAGATAGTGACATCTTCCATTCCTTCAAGCATTATATTGGCTAATCTAAAAGCATTCCATATTATTTCAGGAATATCTTGACAGATAACCATTGCGATTTTCATAAATGATCCCTTTAATTCTTTTTGTGTGTCTGATTGATAGATTGAAACGTATTTTCAGTTTCTCCACAATTATTAATCTATATTTCTTTGCTATGCTTTAAAAACTTTCTCACAAAATTCCTGAATCCTTTCCGTTCGTAGGCAAACGCTTCCTGCAGGGTGACATGGTTTTTATACTTGATCAAGTCTTTTACAACGCCCAGCATCTCCTGATTTACAGCGCAAATTTCTGTTGATATCTGTTTAGCGCGGGGTATGAGTTCCTCATGAGGGACTACCTCATTTACAAGACCGCAGTGCATGGCTTTTTCGGCAGAAATAAATTGACAGGTAAAAGACAGTTGTCTGGCCATTCGCTGACCCACTGCCTGCTGTAGAAGCTGGGTCATGCCCCAACCCGGATGAATCCCCACTTTTGCATGGGTATCAGCAAAAGAAGCCCGTTCCGAAGCAATAAGAAAATCACAGTTCAACGCTATCTCAAAACCGCCTGTAATGGCATGACCATTGATAGCCCCGATTATGGGCTTTTTACACTCTTCAATGATATCCGGAAAGTCTTTCCCATCGCCTCGGGGATCAAAAAGATTCTCTGTTTTAATCACAGACAGATCAATCCCCGCACAAAATGATTTGCCGTTTCCGGTGATAATAGCGACCCGGATCTTATCATTGGTTGAGACCTCATCAAGATAATTATAAAGATGTATTAGAAGTTCCCGGTTAATGGCGTTACGTTTCTCTGGTCGATTCAAAGTAATCGTGGCTATGCCTTCTTTAGTTTCAAACAATACCGGTTTTCCCATATTCCCTGTTTCCTTCTTTGGTTTGAATTTTTATTTTTGTATAACAATTATTAGTCAACAAAACGGGTTGACATTACTTATATCAGGAAAAATACCAAAAAAGGGGGATCATCACAACGAAAAGAATGGTGATACCCATTAAAGTTGACAAATCCTATATTTTACGCAACACTTGCGAAAACCTGATTTTGAATAAGGATTTCTTTTGCTATGGAACGAAGAGTTGTTGTTGCGGGATGGGGCCAGATCACTCAGCCGAAAGAATTGAACAGCACACCGCAGGGTCCCATGGGATTGATGAGCAAAGCATCCCAAAGAGCCGCTGAAAGGATGGACTCAGGGAAGGTTCTGATGAATCTGGATGGGATCATGGTCGTCCGGACATTAAGCCGCTACTACACATCGCCTGCCAGACAGCTTGCCCAAAGATTGGGCGCCACACCAAAATTCACCCATGTTTCCGGGATTGGCGGTAACTCTCCCCAGACGATGATCAACATTGCTGCCGGCATGATTGCCCGCAATGAACTGGATTCTGTTCTTGTTGCGGGTGCTGAAGCCTACGTTCAAAGAAATAAAAATTCAAAAAGACTTGAAATCGCCTTGTTCAGAGGCATACCAGAAGATTACGCCGGAGATGATTTTATCGGTTCTACCCCTTTGGAAAATCAACATGGTATTGAACATCCCATACAGGGGTTTCCGCTTTTTGAGACTGCACTATGGGCCGCATCCGGCATGGATCTGCAACCTTACCTGATGAAAATCGGAAAGATGTGGTCTGAATTCAGCAAGGCGGCTGTGGATCATCCTTATGCCTGGACGAAATCCATGAAAACCCCCGGGGAAATCATCACACCCGGCCCGACCAACAGGCCCGTTGCCTTCCCCTATACCAAGTTCATGAATTCATTTGTTACGGTTGATCAGGGTGCGGCAATAATATTGATGTCGGAAGAGACAGCTAAAAAATATTCACAAAAGGAGCGGCAAATCGTCTATTTCCTTGGCGGAGGGTATGCTGAAGACCGGCAGCGATTTATGATTGAAAAATCTGACTTCACATCAAGCCCGCCTTTAAAAATCGCTGTTGAAAAAGCATTGGCAAGATCCTGCATGCCCTTGGAAAGTCTGGATTGTTTTGATCTTTATTCATGCTTTCCCTGTGCTGTTTCCATAGCAAAAAAAATGATCGGGATAAAAGAGGATGACCCCAGATCACTCACCCTGACCGGGGGACTTGGCTTTTTTGGAGGCCCTGGTAATAATTACAGTCTCCACGGGGTGGCAACTCTTGCTGAAAAGATTTCCATTGGAGAAAAATCAAACGGCCTTGTCACGGCTCTTGGCTGGTTTATGCATAAACATGCGGCCGGCGTCTATGGGTCTGAGCCTTCAAAGGGCGAACTCAAAAATCATGATATAACAGATCAGAAAGATTGTTTTGCCGGAGATGATCCAATAATAATCAAACGTCAGGTCAACGGTCCGGGAACCATTGAGACCTATACTATTATCTACTCATTGGACCAAAAACCTTTGTATGCTGTGCTTTATGGAAAAACCCGGGACAATTTCAGATTTATAGCCAGAACACAAAGTCATCCGGATATCTTTAAACAGCTCACATTAAAAAACAGGGTTGGACAAAAAGTAAATATTCGCTTTGATTCTTCCAAAAACATGAATATTGCCGATTTGGCATAATAATTTCCGATCCTAAAGTCCTAAAAATTCTTTAACCCATTCATTTTTGGGGGTTTGGACAAGTTCATCCGGTGTGCCTTTCTGCTCAATTTTCCCTTGCTTCATGATAATAATCATATCGCCTGCCGCAAAAGCTTCTTCATGGTCATGGGTGACAAAAATCGTCGGGATGTTGAGCATTGAAATAATGTCGGTCAGTTCTTTTAAAAGACGTTTTCTTAATATTCTGTCAAGGGAGCTTAACGGTTCGTCCAGCATCAGCAGGCTGGGCTGGGGGGCCAGTGTTCTGGCTAGGGCAACCCTCTGGCGTTCACCGCCGGAAAGATCATCAACATGTCGAATTCCAAAACCTTCAAGGCCTGTCAGCAAAAGCATCTCTTTGACCCGTGATGCTATTGCTGCTTTATCCATGCCTTTCATTTTCAGGCCAAACGCAATATTATTAAACACATTCAGATGAGGAAACAGGGCAAATTCCTGGAACATCATACCAAAATTTCTTTTATGGGCAGGGCAGTCATTCATCGACTTCCCGTTAAACAGAATAGTGCCTGAATCCGGATTTTCCAGCCCGGCGATGAGTCTCAATAGTGTGGTTTTCCCGCTTCCGGAAGGACCAAGGACAGACAGTTTTGCACCCGGCTGCAGCCTTAAATTAATGTCTTTTAAGATAAGACTTCCATCATCAAATTTTTTATTGATATCTTCAAGGACAAGCTCGTTTTCCATTAGAATCCTTCTGAATTTCCTATTCTAAAATTTTCAATCAAAATAAAACCGATTGCCGTCACTATCATTAACAGGGTTGAAATGGCCATGGCCTGTCCATAATTCATGGCTCCCGGCTGACCTAAAAATCTGTAAATGGCAACAGGGATGGTGGGTGTTTCAGGCCTTGCCGTAAAAATGGTCGCCCCGAACTCCCCCAGGCTGATGGTAAAGGCAAAGATGGCTCCAGCCACAAGCGCCTTTGAAATAAGCGGCAGATCAATGGCCTTAAATATTTTTAAAGGAGAGGCTCCCAGCATGGATGCGGCATCGGTAAGCTGTTCAGGAATTGATCTTAACGCCGGCAGGATTGATCTTAAGACAAAGGGGAACCCGACCAGGGCATGGACAATGGGAATTAAAAAAATAGAGGTTCTTAAATTTAATGGCGGCTTATCAAGGGTTATAATAATCCCAAACCCTAACGTCACAGCCGAAGTAGA
This sequence comes from Desulfobacula sp., assembly GCF_014237455.1. Lineage (GTDB taxonomy): Bacteria > Desulfobacterota > Desulfobacteria > Desulfobacterales > Desulfobacteraceae > Desulfobacula. The sequence continues at coordinate 18,315 of NZ_JABZFL010000105.1, forward strand.
TAAGGGCAGCATAAAAATAGGATCAAAAAATGATGTCAATTTATTGTCTATCTTCCGGTCACAGAACCGGATGAAAAAAGCCGCACACACGCCTGTTATAACAGCAATCACCAGGGCTGATCCTGCAAACAGAAAAGAATATTTGATGGCATGAACCGGCGGGATATAGAATATGGAGTCTGAAGGATTCTCAAAAAGTGCTTTATAAAAAATAAATGATAATTGATTGTTATGGGTCAATGACTGCATCACAAGGGCCAGTAACGGGACAACACATAACCCGATGATAAAGATGATAACACTTGCGATCATCATTTTTTCCCACAGAAGAACCGGTTTTCTAAGATTCGCCTGTTCAGCATCAGGAGAAAATCTGGCAGCTCTTTTTGTGAACGAGGTATAGATCCACATCAAGGCAAAAGTAAACCCGATTTGAATTAACGACAGAAAAGATGCCAGGGGAAGGTTAAACAAATGGGCAGCCTGTCTGTATATTTCTGCTTCAATCGTAGAGAATCCAGGCCCCCCGAGAATCAGAATAATCCCAAAGCTGGAGAAGCAGAAAATAAACACCAGAGTTGATGCTGCAAATATGGCAGGTTTCAGTAAGGGAAGGGTGATCGTCAGGAATACCTGCCAGGGATTGGCTCCCAGCACTATGGCGGCCTCCCTGATTCGACCCTGGAGAGAAGACCAGAACCCTGTAATGATCCTTAGCATCACCGAAAAATTATAAAAGACATGGGCCAGAAGGATTAATGCCAGCGGATGTTCAAGCTTTAATCCAAAAAAAAATCCATTTTTTCCAAAGCAGGCCTGAAGTGCTACCGCCACAACAATCGCAGGAAGGACAAATGGAATTGACGCCAGAATTTTAATTATTTTTTTTCCTTTAAATGCATAATGGGACAGAACAAAGGCGCAGGGCAGTGCGCAAATAAGGGTTAACAAAGTTGAAAGCCCTGCCTGCCAGAAGGTAAACCAAATGATTTTTAGCATTCTTGGTGAGGCAAATACCTGATCCAGAAAAAAGAGATCTATTTTTCCTTTCTGAAAAAAACTCTTTATAAAAATCCCGGACAAGGGATAAAAATAAAAAACAAGAAAAAAACAGATCGGAACCAGCCCGGCAAGAGCATACGGATGGATATGTATTCTCTTTTTTACTGGAGTACTTCTTCTGTCCATTCCCTGATCCAGACATCTCTTTTGGTGTCAATTAACTGGGGTTCCAAAAATGCGGGTTCCTTTGTTATGCGGGCATGTTTTTTAAACACATCCGGCAGTTCGACATTT
>NZ_JABZFL010000068.1 GCF_014237455.1 Desulfobacula sp.
GCGACCATTAACGTGGAGCTGATTAACCCCATCGCAATGGAAAAAGAGCTCAGGTTTGCCATCAGAGAAGGTGGCCGTACTGTTGGTGCCGGTGTTATCGGTGAAATTGTAGAGTAAGTTAGGAAGAATGATCTATCATGTTGAAAACTAAAATTAGGATCAGGCTCAGAGCATACGATCATAAACTCATTGATCAGTCTTCAGTAGATATTGTTGATACCGCAAGGAAGACCGGCGCCAAAATTGTTGGACCGGTGCCGCTTCCGACTCGGATAAACAAATTTACTGTATTGCGTTCTCCCCACGTGAACAAAAAATCACGTGAACAATTTGAAATTAGAACGCATAAAAGGATGATGGATATTCTGGAACCCACCCAGCAGACAGTTGACGCGTTAATGAAACTTGATCTTTCGCCGGGTGTGGATGTGGAAATTAAATTATAGTTCAATAACAGGAACCAATTATGAGCGCATTACTTGGAAAAAAAATCGGAATGACCAATGTGTTTTCCTCAGATGGGAAGCTTGTTCCTGTTACTGTTGTGCAGGTCGGACCATGTGTTGTTACTCAGCTCAAAACCAAAGAGACTGATGGATATAATGCTCTTCAGCTTGGATTTGATGAAAAACCGGTTGAAAAACTGAACAAACCCATGGCAGGGCACTTGAAAAAAGCTGGTGATAAAGGATTCCGCGTTTTACGGGAATTTAGAACCGATGACCTTGAAGATGTTGAAGCCGGTGCTACCATAGGAATTGATGTATTTGCCGTAGGTGATAAAGTAAATATATCTGGAATTTCTAAAGGACGCGGTTTTCAAGGTACGATTAAAAGACACGGTTTTAGCCGTGGTCCTGAAACACATGGTAGCAGAAATCACAGAAAACCAGGGTCTATTGGAAATAGTGCCTGGCCTGGAAAAGTTTTTAAGGGAAAGAAACTTCCCGGCCACATGGGCACAAACAGAGAGACCGTAAAGAATCTCACAATTGTAGACATTAAGCATGAAGATAATCTCCTGTTGGTGAAAGGCGCAGTGCCGGGTTTTAAAACAGGAATATTGGAAGTGCATAAAGTATAAGACTAAAATGCGGCTATGGGTATTGCAATATTTTCGCAGTGATGCATAGCTGATCAAAATTTATGAGGAAGAATATGGCTGCTGTAGATGTATTAAACAGTGCAGGTAAAAAAGTGTCTGAAACTCAGCTTCCTGAAGAGATTTTCAACATACCCGTTAGAACAAGTGTTCTTCACCAGGTCGTTCGCTCCCAGCTCGTTTCAAAACGGGAAGGGACGGCTGCGTGTAAAACCAGGAGTATGGTGAAAGGCAGTACCAAAAAGCTTTTCAGGCAGAAAGGAACCGGTAATGCACGTGCCGGTAGTGTGAAATCCCCTTTAAGAAAGGGTGGTGGGGTGATTTTTGGGCCGTCTCAAAGGTCCTATGCGATAAAGGTGCCCAAAAAGGTAAGAAAGCTAGCATTGAAAATGGCGTTAAGCTCTAAGATGGAAAATAATACTATTTATGTAATTGATGATTTCAATCTTGAAGCCGTTAAGACTAGAGAATTTGCCAATGTCCTTAAAATTTTAGAGCTTTCAGATCTGTTGATTGTTTCTGATGCAGATGATACAAATCTTCTGCTTTCCTCCAGAAATATTCCGGATATCAAGGTGATAAAGACAGAGGGACTCAATGTGGTTGATATCTTAAAGTTTAAAAACCTTCTTCTAGTAGAATCTAGCATTAATAATATCAAGGGGAGGTTAAGCTAAGATGGAACGATATGATATTATCAGAGGCCCTTTGGTTACTGAAAAAACAACTCTTCAAAAAGAATTGAACAACCAGGTGACATTTAAAGTTGATAAAAGAGCTAACCGGGTTGAAATCAAAGATGCTGTTGAGAAAAATTTCAATACCAAGGTAAAACAGGTCCGAACTGTACAGGTAAAAGGAAAAGCAAAACAGCGCGGCAGAATTATCGGGAAAAGAAAAGACTGGAAAAAAGCGATAATTACATTGATGCCAGGACAAAGAATTGATTTTTTTGAAGGTGTTTAAAGAGGTATATATATGTCAACAATAATTAAGACAAAGCCGACATCTCCCGGAAGACGGTCTCAGGAATACCTTTCTTTTGAAGAAATTACCAAAACCAGTCCTGAGAGACGACTGACAAAAAAGTTAAATAAACATTCCGGTCGTAATTCCTACGGAAGAATTACTGTAAGACATAGAGGTGGCGGAGCAAAAAAGAAATATCGCATCATTGATTTTAGAAGAGATAAAGAAGGTATTCCGGCAAAGGTATCGGCCATTGAATATGACCCCAACAGGAGCGCCAGGATTGCTCTTCTGGTTTATGCTGACGGTGAAAAAAGATATATTCTGGCACCGTTGGATATAAAAGTCGGTGATATTCTGGAAACTGGCCCGGGAGCTGATATTAAACCGGGTAACTGCATGCCCCTTGAAAATATCCCTACGGGTACAAGGATTCATAATATTGAATTGAAGCAGAACAAGGGTGGCCAGATCGTTAGAAGCGCCGGTGGCTATGCACGGCTTATGGCAAAGGAAGGCAGTTATGCTCAGGTTCTTCTGCCTTCAGGTGAGGTCAGAATGATTCATCTGAAATGCAAAGCAACTATCGGTAGAGTGGGTAATGAAAAACATGGTGATGTAAAGATCGGTAAAGCCGGTCGGTCTCGATGGATGGGAAGACGTCCGTCTGTCCGTGGTGTTGCTATGAACCCGGTTGATCATCCTATGGGTGGTGGTGAGGGAAGATCTTCAGGCGGCAGGCAGCCTTGTACACCCTGGGGCGTGCCGACAAAAGGCAAGAGAACCAGAAAGAGCAGCAGAACCGATCGGTATATTGTTAAAAGAAGAGCTAAGTGAAAATAAATACCAAGAGAAAATAAATAGGTTGAATTATGCCAAGATCATTAAAAAAAGGACCCTACATTGCACCGCAACTTTTAAAGAAAGTTTTGGGAGCAACTAAATCCAAAAGCAACAAAGTTATCAAAACCTGGTCGCGTAGATCCACTATATTTCCTGAAATGGTCGGCATCACATTTGCTGTACATAACGGTAAAAAATTCATACCTGTTTTTGTTACAGAGAATATGGTTGGTCATAAGCTTGGTGAGTTTTCACCTACTAGAACATTTTGGGGCCATGCCGGAGATAAAAGATCCAAGAGGTAATCTCTTGTCTGATTAAAGGATATTGATATGGAAGTTAAAGCAACTACAAGATATACAAGGATTTCACCATTTAAGCTCCGGTTGCCCATTAATGAAGTAAAAGGCAAAAATGCCGGGCAGGCCCTGACGCTTTTAAAATTTATGCCGCTCAAAGCTGCAGGGGTTATTTATAAAACCTTGCAGTCAGCTATCGCTAATGCTGAGCATAACAATGAGCTTGATGTGGATAAGCTGATTGTCAAAAATATAATTGTTGATCATGGCCCTACCATGAAACGGTTCAGACCAAGGGCCAGGGGAAGAGCAAGCAGGATTTTGAAAAGAAGCAGTCATTTAACTATAATTGTTGAAGAAACTGACAAATAGGAGGAGATAAGCTTGGGTCAGAAAGTACATCCAACCGGATTTAGATTAGGTATCGTCAGGACTTGGGATTCCAGATGGTATGCGGATAAAGAATATGCCTCTTTTGTTGAAGAAGATTTCAAAGTCAGGAAATTTTTGAAAAAGAAACTCTTTCACGCGGGTATTTCAAAAATAGAAATAGAACGGTTTTCTAAACAGATTCGACTGAGAGTGTTTGCAGCAAGGCCTGGTATTATTATCGGGAAAAAAGGATCAGAGATTGCATTGCTTAAACAGGAACTTGAAAAAATGCTCGATCCTGCGGTGCTGATCGATATCAAAGAAGTCAGACGTCCTGAAATTGATGCTCAGTTGGTTGCGGAGAATATTGCGCTTCAGCTGGAAAGAAGAATTGCTTTCAGAAGAGCGATGAAACGCAGTGTGTCTTCTGCCATGCGGTTTGGAGCAAAAGGAATTAAAATTATTTGTTCCGGTCGACTGGGGGGTGCTGAAATGGCAAGAACGGAGTGGTACAAAGAAGGCCGTATCCCTCTTCATACCTTAAGAGCTGATGTTGATTACGGCTTTACCGAAGCAAGAACTACATACGGAACCATTGGAATTAAAACTTTTATTTTCAAGGGTGAAGTATTAAATCCTGGTGAACAAGCGCTGGCTAAATAGAGGCGATTAGGAGAAATTAAGAAATGCTTAGTCCAAAAAATGTAAAATTCCGGAAACAGTTTCGTGGCAGAACAAAGGGATCTCCAGGCAGAGGTAACACATTAAGCTTTGGTGACTTCGGCCTTCAGGCAATCGAATGCGGATATGTAAGTGCAAGACAGATTGAAGCAGCAAGGGTGGCGCTAACCCGCCATGCAAAAAGAGCAGGTAAAAGTTGGATTAGATTTTTTCCGGATCACCCAGTTACGAAAAAACCGGCAGAAGTCAGAATGGGTAAGGGTAAGGGTGCTACAGATGCTTGGGTTGCCAGAGTGAAACCGGGTAAGATTCTTTATGAGATGGAAGGTATCCCAAAAGAGGTTGCCAAAGAGGCCATGAAACTTGCAGCTGCAAAACTTTCCGTGAAAACCCGTTTTGTGGAAAGGAGCTAAGTAAATATGAAAGCCAGTAAAATAAAAGCAGGTGAAATTAGAGAGATGGGAGCAGACCAGATGAAAGAAAAGCTTGTAGAATTAAAAAAAGAGCTTTTTAATCTTCGCTTTCAGAACGATGTTGGACAGCTTGAGAACACATCGACACTTTCAAACGTCAAAAAAGATATTGCAAAACTTTACACAATATCTAAGGAAATGAACGTAAACATAAGCTAATTTGCGAAGATACTACTATGGAAAATATTCAAAAAAATAAAAAAGAGCTGATAGGCCTTATCATATCAGATAAAATGAATAAATCGGTAGTCGTTCAGATCGAAAGATTTGTTCAGCACAAGATTTATAAAAAATTCATGAAACAGTATAAAAAATACCATGCTCATGATGAGAAAAATGAATGCAGGATCGGTGATATAGTTAAAATCATCGAGACAAGACCCTTGAGCAAGCTTAAGCGTTTCAGAGTCAGTGAAATCGTTAAAAAAGCTGTTTGATTAAAGGAATTGAGAAATGATTCAGAGTGAAACAAGATTAACTGTCGCAGACAACTCCGGGGCAAAGGAACTGTACTGCATCAAGGTACTTGGCGGATCCAGAAGACGATATGCCAGCATAGGTGATATCATCACTTGCTCTGTTAAGGAAGCAATCCCCAATGCAAAAGTAAGGAAGGGTGATATTGTTCAGGCGGTGATTGTCAGAACCAAAAAGGAAATATCCAGACTTGATGGCTCAATGATTAGATTTGACGATAACTCAGCTGTTATTTTAACTAAATCAAATGAACCGGTTGGAACGCGTATCTTTGGTCCGGTGGCAAGAGAGTTAAGGGCCAAAAGATTTATGAAAATCGTCTCTCTGGCTCCTGATGTTCTTTAATTATTTGGATTTTGGAGAAAAATTCTTATGGGAACAATGAAAATCAGAATGAAAAAAGATGATAAGGTTAAAATACTGACCGGAAAAGATAAAGGTAAAATCGGTAAAGTGTTGAAAGTCGTTAGAAAGACCAACCGTGTCATTGTTGAAAATATTAATGTTGTTAAGGTTCATCAGAAACCAACACAGGCAAATCCACAAGGTGGTATCGTGGAAAAAACCATGCCGATTCAAATTTCTAATCTTATGGTTATGTGTAATGCGTGTGTAAAACCGACAAGAATTGGAATGAAACAATTGGAAGATGGAAAACGGGTAAGAATCTGCAAAAAATGCAATCAGCAGATAGATTCTTAAGACCAAAGGCGGAGAGAATACATGTCAACCCTTAAGGAAAAATACAATAACGAGGTTGTTCCCCAGCTTAAGGGAACCTTTAATTATATAAATGAATTACAGGTGCCTAAGTTAGAGAAAATCGTGTTAAACATGGGACTTGGAGAAGCGGTCAGAAATCCCAAGATCGTTGATCCGGCAGCCTCAGAACTGGCGTTGATCGCCGGTCAGAAAGCAGTAATTACAAGAGCCAAAAAACCGATTGCAAATTTTAAACTCCGCGCTGACCTACCCATCGGGTGCAAGGTTACCCTGCGCAGTGAAAAAATGTATGATTTTTTTGACAGACTTGTGAATATTGCTTTACCACGTGTCAGGGACTTTCGGGGAATATCGCCAAAGGCTTTTGACGGCAGGGGCAATTACACCCTTGGTATCACAGAGCACATTATATTCCCTGAAATAGATTATGATAAGACCGACAGTATCAAAGGTCTTAATATTACTATTGTGACAACAGCTAAAACGGATGAGGAAGGCAAAGTATTCTTGAAAATGTTGGGAATGCCTTTCAAAAATTAAGGATCTTAAGGAGGAAGGCTTGGCTAAAAAAGCTTTAATTGCAAAGGCGCAAAGAAAACCTAAGTTTTCAGTGCGTGCATATAACAGATGCCCTTTATGCGGTAGACCAAGAGCATTTATTAGAAAAGCTGGTATTTGCAGAATTTGTTTTAGGAAACTTGCATCAGAAGGCAAGCTTCCAGGGGTTACCAAATCAAGTTGGTAATTGACAGATTTTAAAAAAAATATATATCAGCGGATTTTAAGGAGATTTCAAATGGCAATTAGTGATCCAATTGCAGACATGCTGACAATTATTAGAAATGGTGGTAAAGCAGAGTTTGTTAAAGTGGATATCCCCGGGTCAAAAATTAAGTTGGAAATGGTTCGGGTGCTTAAGGAACAAGGTTACATCAAGGATTTTAAATTCCTGGAGAATGAGACACAAGGAGTGCTTCGTGTCTATTTAAAATATGTATCCGAGGGACAGTCCACAATTTTTGGTATTGAAAGAGTGAGTAAACCATCTTGCAGGGTTTACAATAAATCAAAACAGATTAAGCCGGTTTTAAATGGCCTGGGCATATCTATCGTCTCAACCTCCAAAGGATTGATGACAGATAAACAGGCTATCGAAGCGAACGTCGGTGGTGAAATTCTTTGTAACGTATGGTAGGTCAGGAGTAATATATGTCTAGAATAGGAAAAAAGCCGGTTCAGCTTCCAGATAAGGTCCAATTTGCCCTGAAGGGTGATATGATTTCAGTCAAAGGACCCAAAGGTAATCTCGAACGTCAACTGCACCCGGCTATCGAAATAAGTATAAATGACGATATTGTAACCGTTAAAACAGATACCAGCAACAAGAAAAAAGTGGCCTTGCAAGGATTATTCAGATCCCTTATTTCCAATATGGTGACCGGTGTTACTGTCGGATATGAGAAAAAACTTCTGCTTTCCGGTATTGGTTATCGTGCAGAAGTAAAAGACAAGAGTCTTATACTCAATGTTGGATATTCCAACCCGGTTGAATTTACACTTCCTGAAGGGATTTCTGTTAATGTTGAAAAAAATACACAGATTTTCTTATCAGGAATTGATAAGGAAACGCTTGGCCAGACTGCGGCAAACATACGAAAAATCAGACCACCTGAACCTTATAAAGGCAAAGGCATAATGTATGCCGATGAAAGAATTATGAGAAAAGCTGGTAAGACTGCAGGCAAGGAATAACCTGAAGGTCACACGTAAAAGACGGGAATATAAAGATTATGGGAAATACAGCACCAAGGCTTAAAGCAAGGCTTAAAAGAAAGAAGAGAATCAGAAAAAATATTTTTGGTAATCAGGATCGTCCGAGATTAAGTGTGTTCAGAAGTTCAAAGCATATCTACGCTCAAATTATTGATGATACCTGCGCCAGCACACTTGTGTCTGCCTCTACCCTTGATAAGGAGTTCAGGGAAAACAAGGCAGAGGGCAAAAAGGCAGAAATTGCAAAGGCAGTTGGAAACCTCGTCGGCAAGAGAGCTCTTGATAAAGGAATTAAAAAAGTAGTCCTGGACAGGAACGGATTTTTATATCATGGGCGCATTAAAGCGCTTTCAGACGGAGCCCGTGAAGCCGGATTGAATTTTTAATTAAGGAGGAACACCCTTGGCAAGACAGCAGATGGAAGATAATGGATTAATTGATAAGGTCGTCAGGATCAATCGTGTTGCAAAAGTTGTAAAAGGCGGTAGAAACTTCAGCTTTAGTGCACTCGTTGTTGTGGGTGACGGTGAAGGTCAAGTTGGTTACGGTCTTGGAAAAGCAAAAGAAGTCCCTGAAGCCATTAAAAAAGGTATGGAAAAGGCAAAAAGAAATATGGTTAAAATTTCTTTACTTAAGGGGACTATCCCGTTTGAAGTTATCGGAAAATCAGGCGCCGGTCGAGTATTGCTGAAACCGGCTTCGCCGGGTACCGGTCTGATTGCCGGCGGCGGGATTCGTGCAGTCCTTGAGGCAGTCGGAGTAACCGATATCCTGACAAAATGTATCGGAACACATAACACCCAAAATATTGTCCGGGCAACGATGGCAGGCCTTCAATCACTTTGTACAAAAGAAGAAGTAGCAAAACGTCGTGGTCTTAGACCTGAAGAGATATAAGAGGTTGTGAAAAATGGCTGATAGAATTAGAATCACACAAGTTAAAAGCACAATAGGAAGACCTGCCAAACATGGTCGGATTATTCGTTCCCTTGGATTGAGAAAAATGAATCATACAGTTGAGCATAATGCTGACCCGGTTATCCTGGGACAGGTTAAAAAAGTGTCTCATCTCATTAAAGTAGAGGATGTGTAATATGCAGCTTCATGATTTAGCACCTGCGCAGGGCTCCAGAAAAAAAAGGAAAAAAGTCGGTAGGGGTCCGGGGTCAGGAATGGGTAAAACCAGTACCCGCGGCCACAAAGGTCTGAAAGCAAGATCCGGCGGTAATGTAAGACCAGGGTTTGAAGGCGGTCAGATGCCGATTTACAGGAGACTTCCCAAAAGAGGTTTTTTCAATATATTTAAAACAAACAATGCTGTCTTAAATGTAAAAGATCTGGACAGATTTGAAGATGGTGCAACGATTGATATTGATGCCTTAAGAGAAGCCGGACTGGTAAAAGGGCGTGTTGATGGCGTTAAAATTCTCGGTCTGGGTGAAACAACCAAGAAATTTTCCTTAAAAAATATTCTTGTTTCCAAGACGGCCAAAGAAAAAGTCGAATCTGCCGGCGGAAGTATAGAATAACGATTAAGAAAAGGATGTAAGGAACCAATAAATGATCCAGAACAGCTACCAGAATTTATTTAAACTTCCTGAGCTTAAAAGAAAGATTTTCATTACACTCGCGTTGCTGTTTGTTTACCGTATCGGGATTCATGTCCCCACACCCGGGGTTAATGGTGCAGCACTATCCTCTTTTTTTGCCGCAGCTGAGGGAACCTTATTTTCCATGTTCAATATGTTTTCAGGTGGCGCATTGGAAAGATTTTCCATATTCGCATTAGGAATTATGCCTTATATCAGTGCTTCGATTATTTTAGAGCTGATGACAGTGGTTGTACCGCACCTTGAACAGCTTAAAAAAGAGGGTGACGCAGGTCGTAAAAAGAAAACTCAGTATACCAGATATGGGACAGTTATCTTGAGTGTTATCCAGGGATTGGGTATCAGTGTCGGGCTTGAATCCATGACTTCACCAGCCGGAGTGGCGATTGTTCCCTATGCCGGATGGGGTTTCAGACTTGTCACCATTATTACGCTTACTGCAGGTACTTCATTTATCATGTGGCTGGGAGAACAGATTACTGAAAGAGGAATAGGAAACGGTATTTCTCTCATCATTTTTGCAGGTATTGTTGCAAGTATGCCATCTGCACTGGGAAACACCTTGCAGCTAATGACGACCGGAGAAATGGGGATTTTTATCATTATTATCCTTACGGTTCTCATGATAGCCGTTATTGCTGCTATTATCTATATGGAACAGGCACAGCGAAGGATACCGGTACATTATGCCAAGCGTGTAGTGGGTCGAAAAATGTATGGGGGGCAAACCTCGCATCTTCCACTAAAAATAAACACTGCTGGTGTTATACCACCTATTTTTGCATCCTCTATCATTATGTTCCCGACTACTCTGGCACAATTTATGGATATACCGGTTATGAAAACAGTGGCAGCCATGTTCAGCCCGGGAACAATCTGGTACTATCTTCTCTATGTAGGGTTTATTATTTTCTTTTGTTTTTTCTACACAGCCGTACAGTTTAATCCTGAAGATGTTGCCGAGAACATGAAAAAGAATGGGGGATATATCCCTGGAATCAGACCGGGTAAAAGAACGTCAGAATACATTGATAAAGTGTTGACAAGAATAACTGTTGGCGGTGCTTTATATGTGTCTGCTGTTTGTGTTCTGCCCACCTTTTTGATGAGTAAGTTTAATGTTCCGTTTTATTTTGGCGGCACTGCGCTTTTGATTGTTGTGGGGGTGTCCATTGATACTATTTCCCAAATAGAGTCCCATCTGATTACAGGTAATTATGAAGGCTTTTTGGGAAGATCCGGCAGTAAAAGAATAAAAGGCAGATCCTGATTTAACGGTTTAAAACTATAGGAGATTAATAAATCTATGGCAAAAGAAGAACCCATTAAAGTTGACGGGAAAGTACTTGAAACACTACCCAATGCCATGTTTAAAGTTGAGCTCGAAAACAAGCATGTATTGTTAGCTCATATTTCAGGCAAAATGAGAATGCATTTTATTAAGATCTTACCAGGGGACAGGGTGACTGTAGAAATTTCACCTTATGATTTAAGCCGAGGCAGAATTACATATAGATATAAATAAATATTTGATTTTATATAATATAATAGATATTAGGTTAGGAGTTAATGGATGAAAGTCAGGGCATCTGTAAAAAAAATCTGTAGAGATTGTAAAATAATAAAAAGACGTGGTGTCATAAGAGTTATTTGTATTAATAAACGCCATAAACAGCGTCAGGGATAGGGGGAAAGAAATTTGGCACGTATCGCAGGAGTAGATTTACCAAGAGATAAGCATGCATGGATAGCTTTAACCTATATCTACGGAATAGGGGCAAGTAGATCAAAGCTAATACTTGAAAAAACAGGCATTGATCCTACTACAAAAGCAAATAACCTGACCGAAGAACAGGTTAACGACATCAGAAAAGTCATTGACGCGGAGTATAAGGTTGAAGGTGAACTCAGAAGTGAAGTTTCCATGAATATTAAAAGGTTCATGGATCTGGGTTGTTACAGAGGATTACGTCATCGTAAAGGCCTTCCCTGTCATGGTCAAAGAACCAGTACAAACGCTAGAACAAGAAAAGGTCCCAAAAGGACTGCGGTTAAAAAGAAAAATTAGGATAATCTAAAAAGGTACTGTGAATTATGGCAAAAAAGTCCAAAAAAAATGTATCCAAAAAACGGGTAAGAAAGAATATTTCCACAGGCATTGTACATATTCAATCTACTTTTAATAATACAATCGTCACAATTGCCGATGAAAACGGAAATACCATTTCATGGTCCAGTGCGGGTGTGCAGGGATTTAAAGGTTCCCGAAAAAGTACGCCTTTTGCGGCTAAACTGGTTGCAGAAGATGCCGGTGCAAAAGCGATGGAACACGGCATGAAAAATATTGGTGTATATGTTAAAGGACCCGGGCCTGGTCGAGAATCAGCTTTAAGGGCACTGCATGCGCTCGGATTCAATATATCCATGATCAAAGATGTTACCCCGGTTCCCCATAATGGATGCCGTCCGCCAAAAAGAAGAAGAGTATAAGTTTACCGGTTTGATAAAGGAGAAAAACATTGTCACGTTATAGAGGTTCTGTTTGCCGACAATGCAGACGCGAAAACATAAAACTTTTTTTGAAAGGCGATAGATGCTTTTCAGATAAATGCAGTTTTGATAGAAGAGGATATCCCCCTGGACAGCATGGACAGAGAAGGAGCAAATTATCAGATTACGGAATTCAGCTCAGAGAAAAACAGAAAGTCAGAAGGCTTTACGGGATATCGGAAAAACAGTTCAGAATTTCGTTTAAAAAGGCGGATAGACAAAAAGGAATTACTGGTACTAACCTTTTAAGCCTTTTGGAAACACGTCTTGATAATACTGTTTTTAGAATGGGATTTGTGAATTCCAGAACTCAGGGCAGACATTTTGTAAGACACAATCATTTTATAGTAAATGGTAAAAAAGTAAATATTCCATCTTACCAGGTTAAAAAAGGTGATGTGATCGAACTTCGGGAAAAAAGCAAAAAAATTCAGACGATTTCAGATTCTCTGGATGCCATTGTAAGACGCGGTATCCCCCAATGGCTTGAAATCAACAAAGAGAAGTTTAAAGGCGAAGTTCTTGGCGTTCCTGTACGTGAAGATATTACTCTTCCTATTCAGGAACAATTAATTGTAGAGCTTTACTCAAAATAGGCAAACCATTGATATGGTTTATTCAAATATTTATTCAGGAGATATAGATGTCATCTGAAAAACTTGCGTATGTGAACTGGCGAGAGATGATCAAGCCGGAGAAGCTTGACGTTACCACAACTTCAACATATGGTAAATTTGTATGTGAACCCCTTGAAAGAGGATATGGTATCACTATCGGGAACTCTCTGCGACGTATTATTCTTTCATCCATATATGGCCCAGCCATTGTATCGGTTAAATTTGATGATGCTCTTCATGAATATAGTGTGATATCAGATATTAGAGAAGATGTTTCCGAAATCATTTTAAACCTGAAAGAGCTGAAACTCAGGGTTGAAGACATGGAAGACAAAATATTAACATTGAGTGCCAAGGGTGAATGCGAAGTTACGGGTGCTGACATTGTAAGCCCGGACGGTAAGGTTGAAATCCTTAACCCTGAGCAGCATATTGCCACCATTTCCAAAAAGGGTGTATTAAACATGACCCTGGTTGCAAAAACCGGAAAAGGCTATGCGCTTTCTTCGGCTAACAAGGATGAGGATTCTCCCATTGGGACTATCCCTGTTGATAGTGTGTTTTCTCCCATTAAGCGTGTGAAATATGTGGTAGGAACAACTAGAGTCGGACATAAAACTGATTATGATAAGCTCACCCTTGAAGTATGGACGGATGGTTCCGTAACCCCGGACAATTCGATTGCATATGCGGCTAAAATTCTCAAAGAGCAAATGAATCCATTTATCAATTTTGATGAAGATATGGAACCCGATTATGTCGATGAAAATTTAAATGAGTCAGATCTTGGCCTTAACGAGAATATTTACAGACCTGTGGATGAGCTTGAATTATCTGTCAGGAGTTCCAATTGTTTGAAAAATGCCAGAATCCATACTATTTATCAATTGGTACAAAAAACAGACAGTGAAATGCTGAAAACTAAAAACTTTGGTAGAAAATCCTTAAATGAAATAAAGGAAGTCCTTGCTTCCATGGATCTTTCACTCGGTATGGATCTCGAAGGTTTTGAACCACCAGAAGATGAGAACAATCAGGAAGGAGAATATATCCATGAAACATAGAAAATCAGTATTAAAATTAAACAGGACCTCAAGCCATAGAAAGGCTATGTTCAGGAACATGGTAACTTCTCTGTTCAAACATGATAAAATTAAAACGACTGAAGCAAAAGCAAAAGGGTTAAGACAGATTGCAGATAAAATGGTAACGCTTGCCAAAAGAGGGAATTTGCATGCAAGACGACAGGCTCTCGCAGTGATTCGGGAAAAAGATGTTGTTCATACCCTTTTTAATGAAGTTTCAGAGAAGTTTAGTTCAAGACAGGGTGGGTATACTAGGATTATCAAACTAGGCCCCAGAAAAGGGGATGTTGCCCCAATGGTACAGATTGAATTGATTTTTGACTGATACCCCTCAGCTCAAAAGTTAAAAAAACATTAAAATCCCTGGCAGGCAAAAGCTGCCAGGGATTTTTGCGTTTATTTTTCCAATTTTCAACTATGACATGATAGAAAGCCTGAGTGAAAATCATTTGTTCTGTTTGGCTTGGTAAAGTCTTTTGTCCGCCGCTTTTAAAAGAATTGCCGATGAATTCATTCCTTTTTCAAACACAGAAGAAAGGCCATGGCTTAATTTGACATAAAAAGTGGTGTTGTTGGCAGATAAAGGGTCACTTGCAAGTTTTTGTTTTACTCTGTTGATATAGTTTGCCGCTTGATTTTTATTTGTGGAAGGCAGAATGACCACAAATTCATCGCCTGCAAATCGAGCCACAATATCAGAATCCCGCCCATGGCTTTTCAGACAATTTGCAGTATGACATAATGCCATATCCCCGTTATCATGGCCAAAAGTATCGTTGATGGATTTAAGATCATCCAGATCCAGGAAGAGAACTGTCAGATCAATGTGATACCGTTTGGACCGTTGAAATTCCCTTTCAAGAGCTCTTTCCATTACCCCCCGGTTTAAAAGACCTGTCAATGGATCATGGAATGCAAGAAACTTTAGCTGTTCATGTGCCGTTACATTGGAGAGACATAAAGACACTTTAAGTGCCAGTTGTTCCAATAAAGATGTGTCAATACCCGGTTCAAACCTGTGAATATTTTTATCGGCCTGATTAATGCTTCCTACAATTTCGCCGTCCAGAGTGATGGGTGCAATAGCAATGGAACCGAGTTTATATTCTGATGCCTCAGGGATCAATGGATGGAATTCGGTTAGATTTTTATTGGCCAGTAAGGGTTTCAGCTGGTTTCGGGTTATACTTGAAAAATTTTTTTCGGGTAAAAATGCCGTTGATGTCTTTAAGAATTTTGAATTTTGAATATTTTGAAGATATCTGGAAATACTGCTTTCTTCAATAATGGAGAGCCATGTATAAGGAACAGAAAATTTTGAACTGATTTCAAACAACAATTTTTTAATAAAATCCTGAAAATTTAAAATGGTCAAAATACTGATTTCAATTTCATGAAATTTTCTGGCAGTAATTTCGTTATTTTTGAGTCGTTCTAAAACTGAATGTGGAATTGTCATGTCTTTTCTTTAAGTCGCATAACAGAGAAAGTCAATATGAATCGTGATTTTGAGCAAGGTAATGGCAGGTAGATTTTTTTAAATTGTAAATAAACCTGCAACAATTGACATAATGGAATTATTTTTTGTTTTGCACTTGAAAACAAGTCCTTCTTTGTGACATATTAGCTTCGCATTGTTTAGGAGATCCTGAATGAAAACGAGACATCAGCATTGACAAAAATTAAAAAACCATCCCTTTTTTATGGCTACACGATCATCGTAGCCTCCTTTTTTATCCAGGCCATTGTCTGGGGTACCAGCAACAGTTTTGGTATATTTTTTGTTCCATTAATAAGTGAATTCGGATGGTCGAGAGCAACTATTTCAGGTGCGGCCTCTTTATGTTTCCTGGTGCATGGTTTAGCCAGTATTCTCTTGGGAAATCTAAACGACAGGTTCGGACCCAGACTCATCATGAGTGCCTGTGGTTTCTTCCTTGGGCTGGGCTTTCTGTTGATGGCAAACGTCAATTCTGTCTGGCAGCTGTATCTATTCTATGGGCTGATTGCCGGTATTGGGCTCGGTGGTATAGATGTTATACCTCTGTCAACTGTGGCAAGATGGTTTAAAAAGAAACGAGGAATGATGAGCGGCATCATCAAAGTCGGTACCGGAGTTGGAATGTTCATCATGCCTTTTTTCATTACGTGGCTTTTGAAAAGTTATGGATGGCGCACTTCATTTGCAGTGTTAGCAGTTATTATCATGGTCTCTGTAATATTTGTTGCCCAGTTTCTGGTGAGAGATCCAATCCAGAAAGCACAATTTATTGATAATAAAAACAGCCATACAACGGATAATTTAAATAAAACTGAAGAGGGATTGACTTTTCAGAAAGCGCTCCATACCAGACAATTATGGACGATTTGTGCCATCTATTTCATTATCCTCATCTGTGTTTACACCATCTTGATACATATTGTTCAACATGCCATTGATCTTGGCATTCCAGTGGCAGTTGCAGCAGGACTTTTAGCGACTATTGGCGGAGTGAGTATCTTGGGCAGATTTTTGATGGGTGGGGCCGGGGACAGAATCGGTGAAAAATCGGCGCTGTTCATCTGTCTTTTGTTCCTGTTAACAGCACTATGCTGGCTACAGGCAGTTAAAACTTTATGGATGTTTTATTTATTCGCAATCTTATATGGGTTTGCCCATGGCGGTTTTTTTTCTTTAGCTTCACCGTTGATTGCAAGGCTGTTCGGGACAAGATCTCACGGTCTTCTTTTCGGGATTGTCATTTTTTGCAGCACCATTGGCGGAGCTATCGGTCCGGTTGTGGCCGGATACATATTCGATGTAACCTGTAGCTACAAAATCGTTTTTTTGATTCTGGCAGCCCTATGTATTGTTGCCCTGGCCTTAACTGCATCACTAAAATCCTTCCGTCGGGGCAGTGTATAGAATGGAGAGACTCATTTTTAAAGAAAGTGCAATACGATTATGGAACCATTTTAAATCCCAGCATATTATAATGTGATTTTTAATCAAACATCTGATATATTTATCCTAATTTATGGGTTGTAACCATAAAAATTACACCCAGTTAAAAGATTTTTCAATGGCTTTTTTCCATTTGGAATACAGATCGTCGCATTTTTTTTGGGACATGGAGGGAAGCCATCTTTTATCCTCTGACCAGTTTGCTTTCAAATCCTGAGTACTATTCCAGAATCCTGTGGCAAGCCCGGCAGCATATGCTGCCCCCAATGCAGTTGTTTCGATTACCGTCGGCCGTATAATCGGTACGTTGAGAATATCAGACTGAAACTGCATGAGCAATTCGTTTAGAACCATTCCCCCGTCAACTTTGAGCAGGCTAAGATCTACTCCTGAATCTTTTTTCATTGCAGTGGTGATATCACGTGTCTGATAGGCGTTTGCCTCAAGAACTGCTCTTGCCAGATGCCCTTTATTAGCAAATCTTGTTATCCCGGTAATAACGCCCCTTGCGTCGGATCGCCAGTAGGGGGCAAACAGTCCGGAAAATGCAGGTACAAAATAAATATCGCCATTATCCTCCACTGTTTTTGCCAGGTCTTCAATTTGTGAAGCAGACTTGATAATACCTAAGTTATCCCGCATCCACTGTACCAGAGCGCCGGCAATGGCAATGGAGCCTTCCAGGCAGTACACGACTTTTTCATTGTTGATCTGATATCCGACAGTGGTCAAAAGACCGTGCTGAGAGATGATGGGTGTATTCCCTGTATTCATCAACAAGAAACAACCCGTCCCATAGGTGTTTTTAGCTTCCCCTTTGGAAAAACAGGTTTGACCGAAAAGTGCTGCCTGCTGATCACCCAGCGCACCGCAAACAGGTGTTTCACCTTTGAAAGGACCGTCCTTTAGTGTTCTTCCCCAGGTATTAGAGTCTATGGAAGGCTTTATATCCGGTAGTATGGATATGGGGATACCCAGCGCATCTAAAAGCTCTTTATCCCATTCAAGGGAGTTGATATTCATCATCATGGTCCGGCTGGCATTGGAAACATCTGTAATGTGTGATCCTTTTTCCGGGCCTCCGGTCAGCCACCAGATAATCCAGGTTTCGATTGTTCCGAACAGAACATCGTCTGATAAGATATCTTTTTTTGCATCTGGTATATTGTCAAATACCCATTTTGCTTTTGGGCCTGAAAAATAGGTTGCTACGGGCAGGCCTGTTTTTTCAGTGAAGAATGCCTCTCCGGTCTCTGTTGCAAGATTTTTACAGATATCATCTGTTCTTGTACATTGCCATACAATCGCATTATAATATGGCTTTCCTGTTTTCTGGTTCCAGACGACACAGGTTTCTCTTTGATTGGTTATTCCAATCGAATCAATCGATTGGACTGAAATTTTGGTTTTAGCCATCACTTCTTCAATGACGGAACAAGTGTTTTTCCAGATCTCAACAGGGTCATGTTCAACCCAGCCTGGTTTTGGGAAAATTTGTTGGTGCTCCTTTTGTGCTGAAGCAAAAATATTCCCTTTTTTATCAAAGAGAATGAATCTGATGCTGGTTGTCCCAAGGTCTATCGAACCGACATATTTTGGCATAATTTTGCCCCCGGATATTTAAAAATCATAACTTGTAAAGTGTCTTTCAACCTTGATATAAAACCATATCATTTAGATAGTGTCGTTTAAACATTTAAATATATATTTTCGCATTCATTTTCTTGACTTTGCAATTGAGTTTGAATACAAGTGGTTAAAATCAAAGATAATAAAAGGTATCATCATTATGGAAGTAATGCCTTATCGCAATAGTCCCCTGATTAAGTTTGCTGCATTTGTTATTGTCGTTGCCGGAATGAAAACTGCTGCAGTGCTTGTTGTCCCCCTTTTATTGGCTGTATTTTTATCCATTATTTGTGTGCCCCCATTGTTCTGGATGCAAAAAAAAGGTATTCCAAGCCTTGTCGGCATCCTTATCCTGATGCTGGGTGTGATAGCCATACAAATGCTTTTAGTGACACTTGTTTCTTCATCAATAGCAGATTTTTCACGCAATATTCCTTTTTATCAGGAGCGGTTAAAAATTTTGACCTTTGAAAGTTTGCAATTTTTGTCAAGGTATGGTGTTGAACTTGAAATAGAAAAACTGACCGAAATATTTAATCCAAGCCATATTCTTAAACTTGTTGCAAACACACTGAATGGGATGGGAGGTGTTCTGACCAATACATTTTTTATTTTTTTAACTTTTATTTTTATTCTTTCAGAGGCTGCCGGATTTCCCAATAAATTGCGGGCTATTTTAAATGATAAAAATACAGATCTTAAAAAATATGCTGAAATTACAGCCGGCGTGAACAAGTATTTGGGAATAAAAACTCTCACCAGTCTTGCTACAGGAATTGTGATTTTTATCTGGCTGGCTGTTCAGGGAGTCGATTTTCCCGTCATGTGGGGTGTGTTTGCATTTTTATTAAATTATATTCCCAATATCGGTTCTATCATTGCTGCTGTTCCGGCTGTTCTCCTTACCCTCATCCAGTTGGGGCCATTGGCTGCCGGCATTGCTTCCTTGGGTTTTTTAATTGTAAACATACTGGTGGGAAGTGTGATTGAACCCAAGGTCATGGGGCAGGGGACCGGACTTTCCGCCCTGGTGGTATTTTTATCTCTGGCTTTTTGGGGATGGGTGCTGGGACCGGTGGGTATGCTGCTTTCCGTTCCCTTGACCATGGGCGTCAAAATTGCTCTGGGTGGGAGGGAATCCACAAAATGGCTGTCTGTCTTATTGGGGTCAAACAAGGAGGCTTCCAGACTGCTTCGGGCAAAAAATCAATAATTATCCGCCAATAGATGTCATATGACTGATGGGTATGTTTTCGGAGGACTGATCAGTTAACCCGTGAAAGGCTGGTTTCTTTGTCAGTGCAGAAAGGATAATTTTTTTTAACTCATCATCAGACGCACCATTCCGAAGCGGATTTAAAATATTTTTTTCATAGTTATTTAAGAGGCAGGGGCGTAGTGTCCCCCTTGATGTCAGTCTTAACCTATTGCACTCACTACAGAAATGAGAACTGATCGGAGTAATAAAACCCACAATTCCCCTGGCGCCTGAAATTTGGAATTTTTTTGCAGGGCCATCATTGAAAGTTCTTTCTACAGGCACAAGTTTTCCAAATCTGGATTCGATTTTTTCTCTAATTTCCTGGGTTAATATCTGCTGTTGTTTTTCGACTGCAGAATTGCCCATGGGCATGTATTCGATGAACCGGATATGAAATGGATATTTTAATGTCAAGGCGGTAAGATTTTCAATTTCATCATCATTAATCCCCCTTAAAATGACAGCATTGATTTTTACAGGGGATATTCCCAGTTCATGGGAAGCAAAAATGGATTCCCAAACCTGTTTGAACCTATCCCTGCCTGTGATCTGAGAAAATTTAACAGGGTCCAGGGTATCCAGGCTGAAATTGAGCCGTTTGATACCAAAAGAGGTCAGCTGTTCTATTTTTTTCCGGGTCAACAATGCCCCATTGGTAGTAATGGAAATGTCCTTGAGGTTTTCAATGGCACACAACCGATTCAGGAATGAAAAGATATCCTTTCTTACAAAAGGTTCTCCTCCGGTAATTCTGACTTTTGTTATGCCAAGTTCGCAGGCAAGTTTTGTGATTCGCAAAATTTCCTCGTACCGGGCAATTTTTTTATGTTCAATCACTGAGAACGGGGAAGAGGGTACACAATATAGACACCTGAAGTTACACCGGTCAGTAACTGAGATGCGGAGATAATTAATGGTGCGGTTACTGGCAATCATTTTTATTTTCTGCTTTCATAGTAAGTCAACAAAGAATCCACAAGACCTTGAATGGTATACTCTTTAGCTTCAATGTCAGGTTCAATATCAAAGGATCTTGCCGTGTCGGACGTGATAGGCCCGATAGAGGCCGTCACCACATTTTTTAGAAGTTTTTTGGCCTCTTTTAATTCAAGCAGTGATATAAAATTGGATACCGTGGAAGAACTTGTGAAGGTTATGGCGTCAATTTCATTGTTTTCCAAAAGTGAGATCAACTCTTCTTTTCCATCAGCATTGAGCCGGGTTTCATAGGCGGTAACTTCATCAAGGCGCGCCCCCATTTTTGTCAATTCTTCAGGCAGGATGGTTCTGGCTAGTTTTGCCCTTGGCAGCAATACCTTTTTATCCTTTATTCCAAGGGTTGAAAAGGCATCAATCACACTTTCAGCCCTGTAGGTTTCAGGCAGGATATCACTGATAATGCCGTAATCTTTTAACCGTTCCTTTGTCACAGGGCCGATACATGCAAATTTAAGGTGTCCCAATGCTCTCACATCTTTGCCCATATCAAATAAGGTATCAAAAAAGTATTTAACACCATTGACACTGGTAAAGATAAGCCAGTCATAATTTTTTATATTTTTAATGGATTCTTTTAAAGGGGCTGTATCTTCAGGCGGAGCAATTTGAATGGTTGGAATTTCAATGCACAGGGCTCCAAGTTTTGAAAGCGTTGACACAAGGCCGCTTGACTGGGCGCGGGCTCTGGTAATCACAATTCGTTTCCCAAATAAGGGCCTTTTATCGAACCATGAAAGCTCATCCCTTAACGAGACCACATGACCGATAACAATAATAGCCGGTGATTTAAGATTTGCCTGTTTAACACGCTCAGCAATATTTTCAAGGGTTCCTGTGACGGTCTGCTGCCTGGCAGTAGTGCCCCATCTGACCAGGGCAACCGGTGTGTCTGAAGGTTTGCCATGTTTAATCAGATTTTTTACAATATTTTCAAGGTTTTTAACCCCCATTAAAAACACAAGGGTGGCATTGGATTTGGCATATACGTCCCATTGCATGGAGGTATCTTTTTTTGTGGGATCTTCATGCCCGGTAATAAAGGATACAAAAGAGGTATGATCCCTGTGGGTCACCGGAATTCCTGCATAGGCAGGGGCGGCAATAGCCGAGGTAACACCTGGGATCACTTCATAGGGCACCCCGTGGCTCAAAAGCATCTGGGCCTCTTCACCACCCCGGCCGAATACGAATGGATCACCGCCTTTCAGCCTGGCCACATCAAACCCCTGTTTGGCCTTGTCCACCAGCAACAGGTTGATTTTATTCTGGGAAAGGGTGTGGTCCCCGCCTTTTTTACCCACATAAATAATCTGGGCATCGCTTTTGGCATAATCCAGTAAAAAAGGAGATGCAAGATAATCATAGACCACAACGTCTGCATGTTCGATACAGTCTTTTGCCTTAATGGTTAAAAGGCCCGGATCACCCGGACCGGCCCCAATCAGATATACCGTGCCCGTCTTATCCTTCATTTGAATTCAAACTCTCCAGTATTCTTTTCCCGCCTTTTTCAAGGACCTGGTCGGCTAGCGCCTGACCATGGCTTTCCACTTTATCCATCGGGGAAACAATTTGTTCTTTAATTAACGCTTTACCGTCGACCGAGGCGACAACCGCAGTCAGTACCACTTCATTGCCTGTAATTTTGCCGAAACAGGCCACCGGGATATGGCAGGAGCCTTCTATCTGTTTTAAAAATGCCCGTTCTCCTGTCACACAGATCCGGGTGTCAGAATGGTCGAGTTTTTTCATTATAGGGGCAATATCATCATCATTTTCTCTGGTTTCGATACAAAGCGCTCCCTGTCCCACAGCCGGCAGCATAATCGTTTCATCCAGGTATTCGGTGATCTCGTTTTTCTGTCCCAGACGCCGAAGACCCGCTGCCGCCAGCACAATGGCATCATAGTCACCGGATTTCAGTTTTTTGATCCGGGTGTCTAAATTACCCCGGATGGATTCAATGGTGACATCCGGCCTGATATGTTTAATCTGGGAGGCACGCCTGAGACTTGAAGTGCCGATTTTAGCCCCCTTTTTATAATCAGCCAACAAATAATTGTCTTTTGAAATGAGAACATCAAACGGGTTTTCTCTTTCAGGGATAGCGCCTATCACAAGGCCTTCAGGAAGTTCACCCGGCATGTCCTTCATACTGTGAACAGCAAGATCGATATCGCTGTTTAAGAGCGCATTCTCGATCTCCTTGACAAACAGGCCTTTCCCCCCCACCAGGGCAAGGGGTCGGTCCGTGATCCTGTCACCGGTTGTTTTAATGATATTCAATTCAACATCAAGGACAGGGAAAAGACGTTCGATTTCTGATTTGATAAAATTGGCCTGCCACAAAGCAAGCTTACTTCCCCTGGTACCAATACGTATTTTTTTTTTCATGGAAGCTTATCCAACCCCGCAGGAAGAACAGTTGGTAGATGAGCAGCTGCCGCATGCTGAGGAACCCGCTGATGATTTGACTTGAGTTTCACCGGAAGGCCCGGATGATTTTGAAATAAATCCGCAGGCAGACATCAGCCGGGATAGGTCCTGGCTGTCACATGACGGACATTCAGGTGTTGAGCCCCCCATAACAAGGGCCTCAAAGTTTTCTCCACAATGGTTGCATTTATATTCATAGATTGGCATTTTTTTAACCCTATCTTTTTTCTGATTTATTTAAACAAACCAATATAAGGATTTAATTGAGGATTTTCAAGTCAGTATTTTTATGCCTTCAGGGGGATCTCTTGTAAATTGAAAAAAGGTTTTACTATCAATTTATAACCCAGCTTATATTGCTGGAAATTATAAAGATCAATTATTCATTCCCGGCATAATAATTCTTGATTCTTTTTCCTTTTTCTGCTGTTCCTGCATCTGTCTAAAACTCTCCACTACCTTCTGGGTTTCAGCTTCCATAGCTTTCGGGAATATGTCCATGGCCTCTTCAAGTGTTTTGGCCGCAAGTTTTGCCTGTATGGGCACAGGGCCCTGGGGAGTGCTAAGCTGGGTTCTTCCCAGAAAAATGGTTTCTCTGCTGCTGTCTTCTGATTCGTCAAGATGTACAGGTACCAGCCGCTGTATGTTGGCGATCTTGAGGTCTGTGATAGATTCTTCACGATAGAGGTTGTTTTTGTCCACGGTAAAATTCAAGCTGACAGGTTGTCCGCCGGTACTCTTCATAGTATGTCTCCATTCTTAAATTTAAAAAAAAGAATCCTGACCGTTTTTATCAGGATTCTTTGGCATTCTTAACGTGTTTACAAAATGAGCGCAAGGAAAGATTCATCTTTCTAACAGGCACGCCGAATTTTTTCACCATGTTTTTTTACAGGGATTCAATCACGCCGGCGGCAATCAAAGGAATCAGGATTTCATGATGCCCGACAATGCTGTAACCTTTTCCTTTTCCAAGGGTAGGGCGGTTCACCACATTGGTCATGGGCCTGTAATGGCGGATAAAATCAAGATTAACCGTTGTAAAATCATCCAGCGGATGCCCGAGATTTCTGACCAGGGTGACAGCCTTTAAAAATATTTCCGGCAGGATGACAGCAGAGCCGGCATTGATAAACACCCCTTTTTCCAGATCAGTGATTTTTGAGGCAAACAACTTGAAATCATAATGGGACGCTTCTCCACAGGCCCCTGCATCAAAATCAGGATGCATGTGGATGATATCCGTACCAATGGCTACATGAACGGTGACCGGGATATCAAGGGCGCACCCTTTTGCTGTCAGGCTCAGATGTTTGTATTTGAGGTTTTCTTTGAGAATCATGTCTCCCACTGCTTTTCCCAGTCCAATGGATTGTTTTTTAGCATTTTTGATGGCCTGATTGAGAAAAGCTGATGTCTCTTTTGCCATGCCAAAGCTGCCATTGCCAAGGGATTGTGCCACATCTTCCGATGTTCTTCCCGTCATGGCAATTTCAAGGTCATGGATAATGCCGGCCCCGTTCATGGAGACCAGGGTGAAAACATTTTTTTCCATCAGATCAATTACAATGGGAGACATGCCTGTTTTTATGACATGGCCGCCCATGGCAAAACAGACCTGGTTTTTGTTTTTGGCAGCAAGGCTGATAGCCTTTATGACACAGCGAAGATCATTGCCGGCCAGGATGGATGGCAGGGTATCAAGAAATGCTGAAAGGCAACTTCCTTTTTCCCATGGTGTTGAAAAATCCTTTATATCAACTTTGCTGTGTCTGTCCTTGATGGAATAGGTTTTAAGCTTGCTGTAATCTAAGGGTTTAAATGGATCACTCATTGAAAAGAATCCTTTCTGTAAGGTCACACAAAATGTGAGCCAGAAGAATATGAACTTCCTGTATTCTTGCTGTGGTACTCGAATCAACACAAAAGGGGAAATCGCTCAATTCCTTTAATTTGCCCTTGTTTCCTGAGAAACCAATAATGGAAAGCCCCAGTTGTTTTGCTTCCCGAACCGCTTTTATGATATTTGGAGAATTACCTGAAGTTGAGATGCCAAGGGCAATATCTCCTTTTTTCCCGAAAGCCTGGAGTTGTTTGAAAAAGATATCATCATAGGAATAATCATTACCTATACTGGTGATAATGGATGTGTCCGTGGTAAGCGCAAGAGCCGGCAGCGGTCTTCTTTCCATCTGGAATCTGTTGACAAATTCAGCGGCAATATGCTGGCAGTCTGCTGCACTGCCGCCATTTCCGAATAAGAGTATTTTCCTGCCTTTTTTTAGTGTGAGGGCCATCATGGATGCACAGGCTTCTATTTTTTCAATATTCCCGGCGAAAAATTCTTTTTTTGCTTTGATACTCTCTTCAACAGATTGTTGAATCAGTTTTTTCATGATTATTTATTCTTTTGAATAGGTTAATTATGCTATTTTATTTTTTTCTTTGTGAGAAGTTGTGCCTTCAATTTTTCCCTGGATAATTTTTAATCTTTCCTTGAACAGTTTATTGTCCGGTTCAAAGGTAATACTGTTTTTCGCAAAGGTAAGAGCGATATTCAGATTTTTTTCCTGAAGCTCCAGAGATTTTGCATATCCTGACAAAGAAACTGCATCAGAAGGATTAAGCTTAATGGCCTTGTTAAATTCCTTCCCTGCTTTTTCAGGAAGATTTTTATCAAGATAAATTTCACCTTTCATTCTGAACGCCAGGCCTGATTTCGGATTTATCCGGCCGGCCGTTTCCAGATGCGGCATGGCCTGGTCCAGAAGTTCTTTTTTTATGAGCAAATGCCCAAGGAGAAGTTCAACTTCAAAAAGACAAGGATCAATGCCGTGGGCTTTTCGTAAATAGATGATCGCTTTGTCAAGATCACCTTCAATTTGATAAAGAAGGCCGATATTATAAATTACCAAAAGTTCATTGGGGTTAATCGCCATGGCTTTTTTGAATTCAAGTTTTGCCTTATCAAGGTTCCCCATGACACCGAAACAGACCCCGAGGCTGTTGATCAGGTTAATATCATTGGAGTCTATTTCAAGGCCTTTTTCATATTCTATGATTGCCATATCAGATTTATTCAGCTGATAAAGTCGATCTCCGCTGATATTTAATGATGTGGCATTAAAATGGGTCAGAGTGGCTGGTGTGAAAAAGGCAGCATGATCTATGGCTTTGAGGGCGTTGGAAAAGGTTTGAGATTTTGAAAAGTCATGACAGGGGAATTTTGCCACACCCATAAGAATATCTGCTTTAAGGGCAGTTGATATTTTATTTTTTAGTGCAACAATCAGCTGAGAGGCTTTTTTTTCACTATCATAGTCCCAGAATGCCAGGACAAAGGAAGTTTTGTCTAAGTTTTCCCAGAGTCCTCTTTTATTATTCAGAAATGAGTTAAAGGTGGCTTCAAACGTATTGGTTGCTTTTTTTTGAATGGAGTCTGATACATCCGATGAAATCTGGATCACGGCAATAAAAAATTTTTCTCCAGGGATTTTTGTTTCTGAAAGTCTTTTCTCAAAGGCTTTAATCTGGACCGTTTTTGTCCAAAGAAGATCACTAAAATAGGTTTCAGGCGGGTTGAAGTTGGAATCGGCAGAATCGGTTTTTAGAAAATGAATTTCTTTTGAAGAGAATTTACTTGTCATTTTTTTACCAGTACTTTGGCTAAGGTTGAAGAGATGATTGCTTCCTGGCCGTTTTGAATTGTTCTGGGATCCAAAATATATTTATTATTTTCTATCCTGCCGATGATGGCCGGTGTTGCCAGGCGCATGTTGATTTCAAGTTTGGATACCGACATGTTTTTAGGCTGAATAGTGATACACCGGGTCGGAAGATTCAGATCGGGAAATGATCCGCCTCCCGGTCTTGAATTCAGGTCCGCAAAATCAAAATCAGCCAGAGATCCGATATCACCCTTAATAGTTTTGAATAACAGGGTGGCTTTTTCACAAATATCTTTAAAGGACAGGGTCAGCATTTTTAAGGTGGGTATTTCCCGGACGGCTTTTTCCTCATCTCTGTAAAGTTTTAATGTGGATTCAAGGGCTGCAAGGGTCAGCTTGTCAACTCTCAGGGCCCGGGTTAAAGGATTTTTTTTGATTTGATCAATGGTTTCTTTTCGTCCGACAATGATTCCGGTTTGAGGACCCCCCAAAAGTTTGTCTCCGCTGAATGTTACAACATCTGCGCCGGAACGAACAGAATCTGCAACTGTGGGTTCCGGGGGAAGACCGTATTTTGAGAAATCAATTAAGGTTCCGGATCCAAGGTCTTCCATAACCGGGATGTTTGTATTTTTTCCAAGTAATACCAGGTCTTTTAAGGCAACACTGGCTGTAAAGCCTTCAATTTTATAATTACTGGCATGAACTTTTAAAAAAAGCCCTGTGTTATCCGATATGGCATTTTCATAATCCTTGAGATGCGTCCGGTTTGTGGTACCCACTTCCTTTAAGATGCACCCGCTTTTTGACATCACATCCGGTACTCTGAAAGATCCGCCGATTTCAACAAGCTCGCCTCTGGATACAACAACTTGTGTGTCTTCTGCAATGGTGTTTAACGCCAGTAAAACAGCACCGGCATTATTGTTTACTGCAATGGCACTTTGGGCACCGGTCAATTCACAGATCAGTTCATCCACTGCTTCATATCGAATTCCTCTTTTTCCGGTTTTAATTTTCAGCTCAAGGTTGGAATAGGATTGGGCAACACTTGTTATATTTTTCAATGCATCGTCACATAAAAGAGCCCGGCCGAGATTGGTGTGGAGAACTACGCCGGTGGCATTGATGACACTAACAAGTCTGGGTCGGATCTTCTCTTTTGCAATGAGTTGCATCTTCATAAGGATGGTGTCATCGGTTATGGGTGTTTCAATATCTGCCAGAATATTTTTTCTTATATTTTCCAGGGCGGATCTTACGGAATCAAGAATCACACTTCGGGGGATATCAAGGAAGCGATCATCCTTTTTTACAAGTTCCAGAATATGATCAACACCTGGCAAATTCTTGAGGCTTTCATGCTTATCCGAACGGGTCATTTCTCCCCCTTGGATTCTTTATAAAGAGCCAGTACTCCTGATCTTGCAAGTTTCTTGATGCCAAACGGTTCAAGCAGGGCAAGAAGGTCATCAATCGTGTCTTCATTGCCGGTTGCTTCGAAAATATAATAGTGCTGCCCCTCATCCATTATGCGACCGTCGTAGTCTGTGATAATCTTCTTTATTTTTTCCCGGGTTTCAGGCGTTAATTTAATACAGACAAGGGCCATTTCACGTTTTACAGCTTTTTCTCCTGTCATGTTTCTGAGTTTAATGACATTCACAAGGCGCTTAATCTGTTTTTTGCATTGTTCGAGCTGGAGTGGAGTGGCTTTCGTTGTAATGGTGATTCTGGACATTTTTGGATTGGCTGTAGGGGCACCGCAGATGGTTTCAATATTATAGCCCCGTCCGGCAAAAAGTCCTGCAATTCTGGCGGTTACACCGGGTTCGTTTTCTACCAGCATGGTAAGTATGTATTTTTCCTGATTCATAATTTGAATCAGTATCAATGATTGCCGGATTTGTAAAGCTAAGAATAAACTGACGAGATTGTTGACTAAACCCTCTCACCAGACTATAGGAGAGAATACGTCATTTTTCACTTTTTAATGCAGGGTATTCTTGTATGAAAAAAAAATTAAGTTACGAAGCACTGGAGCGCAGGGTAAAAGAATTAGAACAGCAGGTTTTCAGGCATAGCAGTGACTACCAGGCCCGAAAATATCTTTCTATTGCCAGGGTCTTATTTGTTGCCCTTGATAAAGAAGGGAATATCACGCTCATTAATGAATACGGCTTGGAAATTCTGGGTTATCAGAGAGAAGAACTTGTGGGTAAAAACTGGGTTAAAACCTGTGTGCCGGAACGGTTTCAAAAAGAAGTTCTAACGGTTTATCATCAATTGATGGCAGGTGCTATCGAACCGATTGAGTATTATGAAAATACAGTGTTAAGAAAAAATGGAACAAAGCGTATTATTGCCTGGCACAACGCTATCTTTAAAAATTCAAATGGTGATATTGTTGGATCTTTAAGTTCAGGAAATGACATCACTGAGCAAAAACAGACCGAACAGGCGCTTGTCGAAAGTGAGGAAAAATATCGTATCCTGTTTGAAAAATCCAAAGATGCTATTTTGATAATCGAAAATGAAAAATTTGTTGACTGCAACCAGTCAGCAGTGGATATGCTGGGGTATAAAAACAAAACAGAATTTCTTAAAACCCATCCTTCGGAACTTTCCCCGGACAATCAGCCGGATGGTGAAAACTCTTTCGTAAAAGCAAAAAGAATGCTGGATCTTGCGTTGAAAAATGGCAGCCACTTGTTTGAATGGGATCACACCAGAGCAAATGGAGAAGTTTTTCCTGTAGAGGTTCTTCTAACGACAATCTCCAACCAGGAAGGCAACCGGAAAATTCATACTATCTGGCGGGATATCACCCATCGCAGAAAGGAAGAAAAAGCCCGACAAAAAGAGAAAGAAACCCTTTCGACAATTCTTGAAAGCACGCCCCATGGAATTGCATTGATTGGCAGCCATGGTAAATATCGCTATGTAAATCCTTTTTTTACAAAAATTACAGGATATACGCTTGAAGATATTGCCACCAAAGAAGACTGGTTCAAGAAAGCGTATCCAGATAAAAAGTATCGAAAGAAGGTTTCTGAAGTATGGACCAATGACAACAATCATTCATATCGGGGAAAGCATCGAGAATTCAAGATCAGGTGTAAAGATGGTCAGTCAAAATATATAGAATTCAGATCTACTTTTTTAAAGGATCGAAAAATTTCTGTGCTGACAGATGTTACACAACGCAGGAAAATCGAGGAAGCACTGAGAGAAAGCGAAGAAAGGCTTCGGACTTTGATGGAAACCATTGTAGACCCGGTGCTGGTATATGATGTAAAAGGGAAGGTGTCATACCTTAATCCTGCTTTTACCCGTGTGTTTGGATGGAGTTCGGACGAGCTTGTGGGTCACCGGATCGACTTTGTTCCGGATAAAGAAAATTCAGTAGCGAAAAAAGTCGTAGCCGAGGTTCTAAAAGGGAAGGGCCTGTCCGGATTTGAGACAGAGCGGAAAACCAGAAGCGGCCGTACGATTGCCGTCCGGATCGGTGCAGCACGGCTTCTGGATATCCATGACAAGCCCGACGGCATTGTGGTTAATTTTCAGGACATCACCCGGGAAAAACGAGCACAGGATGAATTAAACCAGATGAACCAGGAGCTTGAAAAAGCAATTGAACAGGCAAACATGATGGCGCAAAGAGCTGAAATTGCCAACGCTGCCAAAAGTGAATTTCTTGCCAACATGAGCCATGAAATCCGCACCCCTTTAAACGGCGTCCTTGGGATGGCCGGTCTTTTACTGGATACAGTTCTTACCAATGACCAGCGGCATTATGCCAACATTGTGCAGAACAGTGGAGAATCCCTCTTAACCGTGGTTAACGATATCCTTGATTTTTCAAAAATAGAAGCCGGCAAGCTTGAGATGGAAGTCATCGATTTTGACCTGCGTTCCCTGCTTGATGATTTTGCGTCCATGATGTCTTTTCGGATTCAGAAAAAGAACCTGGAATTTATTTGCGCCGCATCCCCGGACATGCCTGCCCTGATCCGGGGTGACCCCGGACGGCTTCGGCAGATTCTTACCAACCTTGTGGGCAATGCTGTCAAATTTACTGCTAAAGGAGAAATTTCAGTTCGGTCGTACCTGGAAAAAGAGACCCCAAAAGAGGTTAAACTTTTATTCTCCGTAAAAGATACCGGTATCGGGATCCCTGAAGAAAAGCAGGACTTGCTCTTTCAAAGTTTTAGACAGGCAGATGCTTCTACTACCCGGAAATTCGGGGGCACGGGTCTGGGCCTGACCATCTCCAAAAAACTGTGTGAAATGATGGGGGGCAAAATTGGCATAAACAGTGAAGTTGACAAAGGATCTGAATTTTGGTTTACAGCGTGTTTTAAGAAACAGGAAGAACCCGAACATCCTGTCATGCCGGTGCATATACCTGACATGAAGGGATGCCACATCCTGGTGGTGGATGACAATGAGACCAACCGTGACATACTTCAGGGCCAGTTAGGTTCCTGGGGGTGCAGGGTAAAAGATGCAGTGGATGGGTCTGACGCCCTGCGTAAATTCTATCAGGCAGACATTGAAAAAGATCCCTTTCAAGTTGCTATTTTAGATATGCAGATGCCTGGAATGGACGGTCTGTCATTAGGTAAGGTCATTAAAGCAGATGATAACCTCAAATCAGTTCACCTGATCATGATGACCTCAATGGGGCAGGTGGGTGATGCCAAATTATTTGAAAAAGCAGGATTTGCAGCTTATTTAATGAAACCGGTGGGTCATTCAGAGCTGTTTGACTGCCTGTCAACTATTATATCCGGTGATTCCAAACCCCTACAGGAAAGTGCCATTATCACCCGACACACGGTTCGGGAAATGCAAAGAAAGAATATTCGTATCCTCCTGGCCGAAGATAACATTACAAATCAGCAGGTCGCCACAGGCCTCTTAAAAAAGTTTGGTTTTATTGGTGTAAAGACGGTATTAAATGGTGTCCATGCAGTAAAAGCACTTGAAGACTCTTTTTATAATCTTGTTTTAATGGATGTGCAGATGCCGGAAATGGACGGTTTTGAAGCCACACGTCAAATTCGAAAAAAAGAATTTGAATCCGGTAAAAAAAGAATACCCATTATCGCAATGACCGCTCACGCCATGAAAAAAGATCGAGATAAATGCATTTCAGTCGGTATGGATGACTATGTCTCTAAACCGGTAGATGCAAAACTTTTTTTGGAAGCCATAGAACGCTGGTTACCTATGGAGAAGGCGGCATCGGATCCTTTGGCTTCAGAGCCTGGCAACACACTGAACCCGGAAACAAACGGGGGAATCAATCTGAGGGTATTTGATAAAGATGCCCTGATGGAACGGGTGATGGGGGACACGAAACTGGCCGAAACGGTCATCTTAAGTTTTCTGGATGACATACCCAGGCAGATGGGTGCGCTCATAAAGTTTATCGATCAAAAAAATACAGGGGATGCAGGAAAACAGGGACATCTAATCAAAGGCGCAGCCGGCAATGTAGGGGCAGATACCCTCAGAAAAATTGCGTATGACATCGAGACAGCCGGGAAAGTCGGGGATTTAGATATGCTTATCCTTCTTGTGCCCCAATTGGAAGAAGCATTTGATCAATTGAAAGTGATAATGGAGGAAATGATCCGATGAAAATATTGATTGCCGAAGATGACAAAACTTCCCGGATCATGTTGGAGTCAGTTTTAAAAAAATGGGGATTTACCCTGGTTTTGGCATGCAATGGGAAAGAAGCATGGGATATCATGCAATCTAAAGATGCGCCTAAGCTTGCCATCCTTGACTGGCAAATGCCTGAAATGAACGGGATTGAGGTTTGTCAAAGGATACGTGAAATCGGCACCTCCAATCCACCCTACCTGATTGTCCTGACGTCAAAAGATGAGAAAAAGGATATCGTCAAGGCCCTTGAAGCTGGTGCAAACGATTTTATTTCAAAACCCTATGATGCTCAAGAGCTGCGAG
Source organism: Desulfobacula sp. (assembly GCF_014237455.1). GTDB lineage: Bacteria > Desulfobacterota > Desulfobacteria > Desulfobacterales > Desulfobacteraceae > Desulfobacula. The sequence goes on from NZ_JABZFL010000068.1 coordinate 32,494, forward strand.
CCAGAATCAATGTTGGCAAACGGATGGTAAAGCTCCAATTCAACCTTTCCGATGCATATAAAAAATTGAAATATGAAGCCATGCATGATCTTTTGACGAATATTTACAACCGTCGAGCAATTATGGAACTGCTGGAAAAAGAAATCGCAAGGGGAAAACGGGAAAAAACCGGTCTGTGCGTTGGGTTGTGTGATCTTGATCATTTTAAAAAGGTGAATGATACCTATGGCCATCAAATTGGTGATGAGGTATTAATTGCTTTTACTCGATTGGTCACGGACAAGTTGCGGTTAAATGACCATGTGGGCCGGATTGGGGGTGAAGAATTTCTGATTGTGGCTTCTGGATCTAAAGGGTTAAAACAAGACGTCATGTTTGAACGGATCTGTGAGTACGTTCGTAGCAGTGAAATCTCCACTGAAAAAGGGAGTGTCCCCATTACTGTCAGTATCGGGGTGGCCCGATATACGGGTGTTGAAAATTCTGACGTCTTGCTGGCAACAGCAGATACGGCCTTATACCATGCCAAGAAAACGGGACGAGACAGCGTTGTTTATGCAGATAATATATAGCAACCCTGTAAGATAATGGATTTTTTTAAAAATCAGTATTGCTATATTTGTGATTCAGAAAGAGGCATCTTTGATAGAGAAACAGGAAAAATAAATATTTGATAAGGATTTGGTTATGCAAAAAACTGGCAAGGATTATATTGTATTTCCATTGGATTTTGCTTCTGTAAAGGAAGCAAAAGAGTATGTAAAACTCCTTGATGCAAAGGTGGGAATGTTTAAAATCGGGCTGGAACTGTTTATTGATCAGGGACCGTCCGTAGTTCAAATGGTCAAAGAGATGAGCGGCGCAAAAATATTTCTTGATCTTAAGCTTCATGATATTTCAGCTACTGTTTTAAGAGCCATGGGAAGGATTGCAAATTTAGGAGTTGATCTTGTAACCGTCCATTGCTCATCATCAAAAAATATGCTTGAAAAGGCTGTGCAGGGCGGACAGGGGAAAACAGGGGTACTGGGTGTTACCCTTTTAACAGATAATGATGCAGAAGCGGTTAAAGCTTCAGGGTTTAAAGATGAATTTGTGGGAAACCCCCAGCATCTTGTCATGCTTCGGGCAAAGATGGCATATGATGCCGGGTGCAAAGGGGTGGTCTGCTCAGGCCAGGAAGTTCAAGAGATAAAGAAAAGTTTTGGGAAATCTTTCCTTGCCGTAACACCGGGGATCAGACCGGCATGGACGCTTCTTGAAAATGATGATCAAAAAAGGGTAACTACGCCCGGCAAGGCAGTTACCCTTGGCAGTGATCTGATTGTCATCGGCCGGCCCATAAGGAATGCCGATGATCCTGCTGCGGCTGCACAAAAAGTAATTAAAGAGATCGAAGCAGCTCTGAACCCGTCAGATAATATCTAGAGTTTATTTTTCCGGATCAAGCCCGAATGCCGTGTGAAGCGTTCTTACCGCAAGTTCCGCATATTTTGCCAGGATGATGCAGGAAATCCTGATCTCGGAAGTACTGATCAGCCGGATATTGATATTTTCAGATGCCAGGGCCTGGAACATGGTGGCTGCCACACCGGAATGACTTTTCATTCCCAGTCCAATAACTGAAACCTTGGCAATTTCTTCAGCTGTGAGAATTTCAACAGCACCCAAGTTCTTGGCAACTTTGTGGGAAATTTCTTTTGCCTGTTCAAAGTCATCCTTGGGCACAGTAAAGGTCAGGTCTGTCTCACCACCGGAGCGGGTATTCTGAATAATCATGTCCACGCATATTTCCGCTTCGGCAAGGGGGGTGAATATTTTTGCCGAAACACCGGGCTGGTCAGGAACCTTCTTTAAGGTTATTCTTGCTTCGTTCATATCACAGGTAATACCTGATACAACGACACTTTCCATATCAGAACTCTCGTTGACGACCATTGTTCCTTCCTCCTCACTGAATGATGACCTTACATGTATGGGCACATTATATTTTTTTGCAAATTCAACCGAACGGATCTGAAGAACCTTGGCACCCAGTATGGCCATTTCAAGCATTTCTTCATAGGATATTTTGTTAATTTTTCTCGCATTGCTGCAAATTCTTGGGTCTGTAGTATATACGCCATCCACATCTGTGAAGATTTCACAGACATCGGCTTTCAGGGACGATGCAATGGCAACGGCTGATGTGTCGGACCCTCCCCGGCCGAGAGTAGTGATGGTACCATCTTCATCCGCACCCTGAAATCCTGCAACTACGGCAATATTTCCTTCTTTAAGGGCCGATTGTATATTTTGACCGTTAATATCAAGTATTCTTGCCTTGCCGGATGTTTTATCCGTATGAATTCCTGCCTGAAAACCAAGAAACGATTTTGCCTTGTATCCTCTTGATTTGAGGATCATGGCAAGAAGGGCTGCAGTTGTCTGTTCACCCGTGGCAAGAAGTGCGTCAAGCTCCCTTTTGTCAGGCCTTTTTGAGGCCTGTTTGGCAAGAGAAATAAGACTGTCGGTTACGCCTGACATGGCAGAGAGTACAACGACAAGCTTGTCTCCTTTATCGTGTGCTTTCTGGACCCTGTCTGCAACATGGTTGATATGTTCAATGTCTGCAACAGAGGTTCCCCCATATTTTTGTACTCTTAAAGCCATACTAACTCCGGTATTGGTAAATATTATAATTTATAAAAATAAGTTGCTTAACAAATTTGATCCTGGTTGTCCAGAGGCAATAACAGATATTATTCTGTTATACTGCGCATCAAATTTAAAATTTATTTCAATATCAAATTTAAAAGAAATACGCTTAAGAATTTCAGGCCATTCAACAACAATAATATGGTTGTCATTAACAAGATCATCAAACCCGATACCTTCAAGTTCGTCCGCAGACTCAAGTCTGTAAAGATCAAGATGATAAAGGGTAAATAAGCCAGCCGGGTACTCATTGATGATGGTGTATGTCGGGCTTGTGATATAATATTTTTCAGACACTCCAAGTCCTTTGGCAAGCCCTTGGGCAAAGGTTGTCTTTCCTGCGCCCAGTTCACCTTTGAGGGCAACACAGATCCTCTGGGTAATCTCTTTGCCTACAGCTTCCCCCAATTTAAAGGTCTGTTTTGAACTCTTTGATTCTATGATTTTCATAACAGGTAGTGATGAATGGTTTTCGGAATCATCTGAATCATGTCTGTAGCAACAAACCCAAACGCACCGATATCTTTGGCAAGGATATCAGCACACATACCATGAATATAAACGCCTGCAAGACTTGCCTTTTCAGTGGAAAATCCCTGGGCACAAAAGCCTGCAATCATGCCGGTGAGCACATCCCCCATGCCGCCGGAAGCCATACCGGGATTGCCGGTGGGACAAATAGCGGATCTTCCGTCCGGGAAGCTGATAACGGTCTGGGCACCTTTCAGGACCAGAATGATATCATAGGTTTTTGCAAATTGTGAGGCAATGCCTAACCTGTCTGCCTGGATATCCCGGGTTGTCATATTACAAAGCCTTGCCATTTCACCGGGATGGGGGGTTAATATGGCAGGAGAGTTTTTTTTTAGAATTTCGGGGTTTTGAGCAATACAATTGATTGCATCCGCATCAATAATGAGCGGCACATCACTTTTTTCAATGAGTTTTTCAACAAGTTTTTTTGTGTCTTTTTGAGTGCCGATACCCGGACCCAAAGCAAGGGCCTGTTTTCCTTTTAAAAGTGTTTGAATTTCATCAAAACAATTGTCTGATAAAAATCCTTTTTCTTTTTCAGGTAAAGGATGGGTCATGGGTTCAATGACCTGGGGTTCAATGCTTTTATTGAGGCTTTTGGCAACTCCTAATGTCACAAGACCTGTGCCGCACCGCATGGCTGCATTGGCGCAAAGGGCAGCAGCCCCTGTCTTTCCGGCTGAACCTGCAATAACCAGTAAATGTCCGAAGCTGCCTTTATGGCTTTGGAATTCCCTGGGACTGAAACAGGCAGAGATTTCATTTTTTTCAACCAGGGAGAGTTTAATGTTTTTTTCACGGGCAATAAATTTTGGAATGCCAATATCAATGACTTCAAGATCGCCGGTGTAACTATTTCCCGGATAGAGAAGTTGACCGGCCTTGGCAAATGCAAAGGTGGCTGTAGCATCCGCTTTTACAGCGATTCCCAGTGGCTGTCCCGTATCCGAGTGAAGCCCTGAAGGGATATCAACTGAAAAAACAGGTCGTTGGGAAGAATTTATCAATTCAATGGCATTCTTGAAAAATCCCCTGACATCTGAATTAAGACCGGTTCCCAAAATGGCATCAATAAAGAGGTCATGGTGGAGAATACGGGTTTTTTGCTTTTTAAATATATCTGCATCCGGGATTTCAATAATGGAACAGGTGCGGGATCGATCGCATAATTTCTGGGCAAGCTCCATATTGACTTTTGCATCGCCTTGTACTTTTTCTTTTGAAGATAATAAAAAGGTGTTAACAACCATCCCTTTTTCCATCAAATACCGTGCAATAACAAATCCATCACCGCCATTGTTGCCCCTACCGGCTATCACGGCAATTTTTTTTGTTTTAATACCTTTAAATTTTTTAAGAAGTATTTTAACTGCACCCCTTCCGGCGTTTTCCATTAAAACGAGTCCGGGGATACCAAAAGATTCTATGGTCTTTCTATCCATATCCTGCATTTGACCAGCCGTGACAAGAAACATGTTATTCCTCCCTTAAATCGTTTTTATAAATGAGATCAGCCTGGATTTCAAGACATTTTACCATTTGGCGAAATGCTCTTCAACCACACCGCCGACACAAGAAAGATGAAAGCAAAGATTGTCGCAAGTTTTTATTGAACCCTCAAATGACCCACAGGGCTGTATGAATTTACTCTTAATAATGCCAAGGTTGTCATTTGCTTTTCGGATGCCTTCAGGCTTGAACCTAAGATTGATAAGATTATCTTTGCTTTTGATCTGCCACGGATGTTCAGGGTTTTTTGTGTCATAGGTAAATATGATCTCCCCCTGTTTTATGGGTGTCCCGTTAATCCAGACCGTATTTTCCAGCAAACCGTTTTCATAGACACCGGATGAAAAATTAAGCCCGATTTGAGTCCCATCATCTGCAAAGCCTGCACCACATGCCCAGTTCCAGAATGTTTGTCTGGGGTAAAATCCATTGGTCCAGTCAAACACGGCAAACGTATTTTCAGATGTAAGGTCAAAGATCTTTTTATTGACAATGATTTTCCCTCTGGCTTTCAACCCGGCGGTTTTAGTCGTAAATGCAGGCCTGCTGTTTCCCATTGGCATCAAAAAGTGCATGGGTGATATGCTGCCATCCGGTTCAATGATCTCAATATCGGCTGTCAGAGATTTGCCCGGCAGAGAAAAAGAGACATCAATTGATCTTTTGTCATGTTTTTTATCATGGGTGAGGATCAATCTGCCCCGGAGACTTTTGTAGCTGCAGATGCCGTTTTCGGGGTTTCGATCATATCGAACCTGTCCTAAAGGGGGAAATACAAGAGAGTGGTTCATCATTTTTTGTCGCTGTCGGTCAAAGCCAAAGGCAAACGCACTTGAAATATATCCAAGATGCACCACTGCACACCCGAAAATAATATCCGGGTGAATGATACCCATATAACACCAGCGTTTTTCTTTGAATCGTTCAAAAGAAAAGAAACGGTCATTTAAATTCAATAGACCTTTGGTGTCAGGATAATTAAAATCGCCGGACCATTCAGAACCGTTTTTTTTGCACATTATTCCACCATCACTTCTTTATATCTGAAACAGGAGACAAGATGGTCATTGACCATGCCCACTGCCTGCATATGGGCATAGATAATGGTAGATCCCACAAACTTAAATCCACGCTGCTTGAGATCTTTTGAAAAGGCATCAGATTCCCTGGTTGTAGCCGGCACCTGGTCAAGGGTTTTAAATTCGTTTACTTTCTGTTTCCCGTCAACAAAACGCCATGAGTATTTGTCAAAAGATCCGAATTCTTCCTGGATTTTAATAAAGACCGTGGCATTTGACACAGCAGCATTGACCTTGAGCCTGTTACGGATAATGCCCGGGTCCAAAAGCAGTCTTTCAATTTTTTCAGGAGTGAATCTTGCCACTTTTTCAACATCAAAATTGGCAAATGCTTTTTTATATCCCGGCCTTCTTTTAAGAATCGTCAGCCAGGAGAGCCCTGCCTGGGCACCCTCCAATATGATAAATTCAAAGAGTTTTTTATCATCATGAACCGGTACTCCCCATTCCTCATCATGGTATTTTATATAAATCGGATCATTTGTTACCCAGCCGCATCGTTCCATTTTGAATATCCTTAAGAGGCATCTCAATTTTTTTCAATTGGTATTATCATAGTGTACACTTTTTTTTTGAAAAATAAAGACAATGCCTGGACAAAATTCTTAGTTTTTAAGCCCGTGTGTTAATCTTCAATCAATTTAGTCTTTTTTACGGGATTAAAAAATTGCAAATGCCCATTGAATTGAATGAATGTTTTTTTCTCCAATAAAGAACATTTTGGTAGACCCTTTCTGAATAAATTATATTTTCACCATAGTTGAATTTTTGAAATGCCTTTACAGGTTATCGGGGATGGTGATATGAAATTCTTATCCAGATTTTTTTATTTATCTGGCCGGATATCATTCAAAATTAGTAATATGCTGATCAGTAATTAACTGGTTATGCTTATAAAAAAAGAAGAGAGGAGGGATATGGAGGGCTTGGGGGCATTTTCCGGAATTGTTACTATTGTTATTCTAATAGCTGCTGTTTTAGCTTTTTTAATGCCATTCTTCATTTTTAGAATTCGAAATGAAATTATTTCAATGAATCAAAAAATGACTGAACTTGTTAAAATCCTAGGGGGCAGTAATAAAAACGATTCAAATATAGAATTCACAAAATCTGGAAAAAAAGTTAAAAAATGTATGCAGTGCGGAACAAATAATAGATACGAAGATTATAATTGTATGAAATGTGGTTCGGCTCTTCTTTAAATAATTAAGAAAATCGCCATTTCAATCAGGTATCCCAGGCAGGGAAAAGGATAAAATATGAGAAGACTATGGTTCTTAATATTGTTTGCATTGATAATTCCAGCATCTGTGAATGCTGAAGAAACAAAAATCCTTTATCACCGATCAAAAATAGCAGGACCGCAGGTTTCAAACGATTATTATATTAAAGAGAGTGTTAAAAGAGTTAACCCGAAGGTTCCGAATCTTCTCCAAGTTAAAACATATTCAACGGTTACTAGCCCAGAAGGTACAACTAAATATCGTCAGACTCTACATATCAATTGCGTAGCCTTAACATTTACAATAGCCGCATATTGGAGTTCTGGATTTGGATATGATAATGGGTTAATGGTCGATGGCAAATGGAGTTCTGTTGCGGAGTATGAAGATATCTTAGCGCTGACAAAAAAAATTTGCCCAAAACAGTAGAAACAACAGATCTGTTGATTTTTTTGAATTAGCACAATCAGACGGGTTTAAAATGTATTGTATTTGGGGGATTAAGTAAAAATGGGAATTTTCGATTGGTTGTTCGGTAAAAAATCAAAAGATATGCATCAAAAAATCTGGTTTCCTTTTCTTATATTAGAGGCAGGTGAAAAGGTTCCAATCAATAAATGGTTCCAAAAAGATACTGCAAAAAATAAAAATTTTGTTAAGTACAGAGGTAATTGGGGCTCCAATTGGAAATATGCCAGCGAAAGCAGTGCAAAAGTTGCAGGCATATCTCATGGAGATAGGGCTATTGATTTTGTACAATTAGCACAATCAGACGGTTTTAAAATATACTTGGAAGATGACCCAGCGAACCCTGTCAATAAAAATGCCAGAAAAGTTATGGTATCCGCCACAGTTGATGATGAATTAGTCACAAAACATATTGGTTATCTGCCAGATGAAATTGCCAATAGATATACTGGTGTTGAGATAAATATCAGTCCAAAATCAGCATTTCTTCCAACAAATGAAAATCTTAATGTTGGGCTTGAAGTTGCTTTGCTTCAGCGATCCGCTCGATATTTGAAGAAAAAAGCCAAAGAAGATTCTGCTAAAATACAAGATAGATAGGCTTTAATCCATCATGAGGCAATTATGATACTTTTAGAAATTGAAACAAGAGATGTAAGGTTATTATTCGATCTTTTAAATAATCCAAAATCTTTTAAAACAGGACATGCTGTTGATATTCCAGGGAATGCGAAGCTCATATACAAAGGAATGTTTGAGAAACGAGCATAAGATTTCCCAGCCATAATTGAAATTGTTATTGAACATGGCGATCAAATTTTAACGGGAATAGTAGCCGCCTGGATTTATGATAAGCTGAAAAATAGACCTATGAAATTAAGATCAAATAAAAAAGAAATTGAATTTTCTGAAAAAGCAATTGAAGCCCTTTTAAACCAACACCAAAAAAAGGACAACTAAATGAATAAAAGTCCTAAGCCCAACCTCCCCGTGGATGTATATGTGAAAGCAAGTGAGGCTCTGTATGGAGTTTCTGGAATGGTGCTCTTTGGATTCGGGAAAAATGAGTATTCAACTAAAGATCGTATACTAAGGAATTTTGTTGCAAAATCAGCAGTCTCACTCAAAAGCATATTCGCTCTGTGGGAACTAAGTGATTATCAGAGCGCATGGGTAATTCACCGTACAGTATTGGATAGACTGTTTCATCTGCACTCTATCGGAAAAAATGGAGAGTATGATATATTTGATGATTGGTCAGTATACCAACAGTATAAGGCTCAAAATAGGGTTAAAAGCGACAATGCCTTCAAGCATCAAGCCGTCGGATGGGTGTATGAATTAAGCGACGAGCAAAAAGCACGTATGGAATTGCTCTCCAAAAACAAGCCGGTATGGCGGCGTCCTAATGCAGAATCAGTAGCGAAAGACATGGGAATGTCTTTTTTATATAAGTACGGGTACGATTATGCTTCTAAGTCTGTTCATCCAATGTCAGACGATGGTCAACAAGAGTTTTATGCCATTACAGGGCTTGAACCAGCTCCTCATTTCCCATCTCAGATAAGTGTTTTATCGAACAGTATATTAGCTTCTACTATGATTCTCAATGAAGCTATTAACCAAAGCTCCTTTAGGTGGCATAAGATATTGTGGGATTTTTTGGAACAAATGCAGAACATGCTGGATGCAGGTGATGAATCGTACAATCTTTCATTTGCCAAGCTGGGCACTATATTCCATAGTGACAGTCTATGCAAGCACATGAATGTCGAATAAAAGGTCCCAGCAGACCGCAAAAAGCCGCAGCTGCTGAACCTTGGTTAAGCTTTATTCTCTGATAATCTTAATCGAGCTTATTTCCCCAAATTCAACTCTTTAATATATAAAAATTATACCTGGTTGCATTCAAGGATAATTATCCCTGTTCAGATTTTATGCGGGTCTTAAATTTAAAAGATACAGAGAATATATTATCAAAATTTTTCCGTAAGAACGAATTCCAATCAATTACTTGTTAGAACGCGAATTTCTTGAGCCGGATAATCAGAAAAAAAAGCATGTGACCAAAGACTTAACTCTTCTCTTTGCCCTGAATTTTTTAAAAAGGGTTCAACGTCATTTTTGGCCGGGTCAAAATCAATTTCTATTATTTTTCCGGCAAACAAACTGGGCAAGCTCATGGTTTTAATGGTAAACGGAATAGGGTGGAGACTGTGTGCTCTTAAAGGTGAACATGCCGGATTATGGGTTGTTAATGTAAGAGGTAACTGAAAGGAACCTGTCTTTTATTTAACCAGGCTATATAGGAGTTTGATTTCCTTTTTCCATATGGATTGATCCGGTGTTTCAAGAATCATGGGAATATGGTTAAAGCGCGGGTCGTTCATGATGAATCTGAAAGGCTCAAGCCCCAGTGATCCTTTTCCGATGCTCTCGTGTCGGTCTACCCGGCTTCCAAAAGGTTTTTTCGAATCGTTCAGGTGCATGGCTTTCAGGTAGCTGATCCCCACTACATTGTCAAATTCCTGGAATGTGTTTTCAAAAGCCCTGGCTGTTTTGATGTCATATCCGGCAGAATATGTATGACAGGTATCCAGGCAGACTCCTATACGGGTTTTGTCCCGGACATTTCCAATGATCCGGGCCAGGTGTTTGAATCGATGTCCCATATTAGTTCCCTGGCCGGCGGTGTTTTCGATGACCGCCGTGATGCCGGTTGTCTGACCCAGGGCCAGGTTGATGGATTCAGCGATCCGTTCCAGGCAGTGGTCAGGATCTATTCTGTTCAGGTGACTTCCCGGATGAAAGTTCAGGTATCGAAGGCCCAGTTGTTCACAACGCTGCATCTCGTCAAGGAACGCAATCCTTGATTTTTCAAGGCTGTCTTCTTCAGGGTGTCCAAGATTGATCAGATAGCTGTCATGGGGGAGGATGTGGCCGGGATCGTAACCGGCACTCTTGCAGTTCTCTTTGAATTGGGTAATATTCTTGTCAGTCAGGGGTTTTGACATCCACCGTCTCTGGTTCCTGGTGAATATGGCAAAAGCCTTTGCTCCAATACTTTCCGCATTTTGAGGGGCTTTTTCTGCGCCTCCGCTGATACTGACATGTGCTCCGATATACTTCATTTTTCTCCTTTTTCTATCATGAATTTTTTAAAAAAGTAAAATTTTGACTTTTCAAAGGAAAATGAATATATTATTTTTCAATTTTTATCTTGCATGATTGGATAAAGGATTAATATTTAAACATATGACAGGAGCAGACTATAAAATAGGATCAGGATATGATGTCCACAGGCTTGTGTCAGGCAGAAAGCTGATTATCGGCGGGGTGGATATTGATTTTGACCGGGGACTGTCGGGCCATTCCGATGCTGATGTGTTGATCCATGCGGTTTGTGATGCAATTTTAGGTGCAGCAGGCCTTGGGGACATTGGAGAGCATTTTCCTGATACTGATCCTGAATATAAAGGGATTTCAAGTATGATCCTGCTTGAAAAATGTGGGGCGCTGTTGGGAGAACAAGGATATGAAGTATCCAATATGGATTGCATTGTGTTTGCTCAGGTTCCAAAGATCAGTCCTTATAAGAAAAAAATGGAAGAAAATATTGCCGGGAGTTTGAATATGACTTCAAATCTTGTGAATGTAAAAGCCACCACAACTGAAAAATTGGGATTTATTGGAAAAGAGCAGGGTATTGCAGCCCAGTGTACACTATTAATAAAAGCCATTCCCCAAAAATTATAATTGGGTAAATATAACCAGGGAAAAATATAATGGGTTTAAAAGTTTATAATACATTACATGGTAAAAAAGAAGAGTTTGTACCCCTGAATGAAGGCAAGGTCGGGATGTACGTATGCGGACCCACCGTCTATGATACCAGTCATATCGGTCATGCCCGTTCCGTTGTCGTCTTTGACACGATTTTCAGATGGCTCATGGAGCTTAAGTATGAAGTCAGGTATATCAGAAACTTTACGGATGTGGATGACAAGATCATTAAAAAATCCAATGAAACCGGGGAAGACTGCATCGTCATTACAGAGAAATATATTGATGAATTTCACAATGAAATGGATGCACTCAATGTGTTAAGACCGAGTGTTGAACCCAAAGCCACCGAACATATCCAACACATTATTGATTTTATTCAGATGCTTATTGGAAAAGGCAAAGCCTATCATGTTGAGGGAGGGGATGTCTATTTTTCCATTGATTCCTTTAAGGATTACGGAAAACTTTCCGGCAGGAATCTTGAAGACATGAAGGCTGGGGCGAGGATTGCAGTGGACGAGAAAAAGAAGAATCCTTTTGATTTTGTCCTGTGGAAGCCTGCCAAACCGGGTGAACCTTTCTGGGAAAGTCCATGGGGTAACGGAAGACCCGGCTGGCACATTGAATGTTCAGCCATGAGCTATGAATACCTTGGACAAGGGTTTGATATCCATGGTGGTGGAAAAGATCTGATATTTCCACACCATGAAAACGAGATCGCCCAGAGCGAGGCGGCATTTGGCCGTCAATTTGTAAAATATTGGATTCACAACGGGTTTGTGGACATTAACAATGAAAAAATGTCAAAATCCCTGGATAATTTCACCATGATCAAGGAAGTCCTTGCGACATATTCCTCTGAGGTGATCCGCATGTTTCTTCTGTCAAAACATTACAGAAGTCCCATTGATTACACTGAAGACTCCATGAGAGAAGTTTCTCTGGGACTGGACAGGATTTATGCCTTTCTTGAAAGACTGGAAAAGGCAGGTATAAAAGTTGACGGGTCTAAAAAAGGAGAGCTGTGGAATGATTTTTCCAAAGCCATGAATGATGATTTTAATTCTGCAAAGGCATTGGCATCTATTTTTGAAGTGGTTAAAAAAGGGAACAAGCTTCTGGACGATACAAACGACGCCCCTGATGAAGGTACTCTTAAAATATTGAGTCCTTTCTATAACGATATTAAGGCCACCTCCAATATTCTTGGCATGTTTTTGCTGGACCCGCAATCCTATTTTAAGGCTAAAAAAGACAAGGGCGTGGCAGATATGGCCATTGATCCTGATGAAATTAAAGATCTCATCCTACAAAGGACAGAAGCCCGGAAAAACAAAGATTTTTCAAAATCAGATGAGATCAGAGACCATCTTAAAGCCAGGAATATCATCCTTGAGGATGGCCCGGAAGGGACGACCTGGAGATTTGAATAAAGCCCGCTTTATTTTTTTTTAAGTTTTGCCCAGGCATCCCTCATCGTCACTGTCCTGTTAAAAATCGGATTGCCCTTGGCGGCATCTTTAGAATCCCGATTTTTAGAATCCAGGCAAAAGTATCCAAGCCTTTCAAACTGGATAACGTTTTCCGGTTCAGCATTGGTGAGACTTTTTTCCAGTTTGCAGAACTCAAGTTCTTCCAGGGAGCCGGGATTTAAATTTTCAATAAGATCCTGTTTGTCCTGTTCCGGGTTCTCATCTTTAAACAACCGGTCATAGAGCCTTACTTTTGCATCAATGCAATCATTGGCATTAACCCAGTGAATGGTACCCTTGACTTTCCTGCCGTCCGGGGCATTACCGCCTCTTGTTGCCGGATCATAGGTGCAGACAAGTTCTGTCACATTGCCGGATTCATCCTTGATGATATCCTTGCAGGTAATAAGATACGCATATCGCAGCCTTACTTCCCGCCCAGGACCCAGGCGGAAGAATTTTTTCGGTGGATTTTCCATAAAATCATCCTGTTCCACATAGATCTCTTTGGAAAAGGTGATGGTTCTTGTTCCCATCTCTTCCTTCTGGGGATGATTTCTGGCAACAAGCTCCTCTTTCAGATCATCGGGATAATTTTCAATGGTCACTTTTAAGGGCTTTAGGACCCCCATGACCCTGGGGGCTTTTTCATTGAGGTCATTTCTCAGGCAGCTTTCTAAAAGCCCCATGTCAATGCGGCTGTCTTTTTTGGAAACACCGATAATATTGCAGAAATTTCTAATGGACTCAGGGGTATATCCTCTTCTTTTCATGCCTTCCAGGGTAGGAAGCCTTGGGTCATCCCACCCCTGTACATGGTTTTCTTCCACAAGTCGCTGCAGCTTTCTTTTACTTAAAACCGTATAATTGATATTCATTCGGGCAAATTCAATCTGCTGGGGATGGCAGGGGGTTTCAAGCGCATCCAGGGTCCAGTCGTACAAGGGTCTGTGATCTTCAAATTCAAGGCTGCACAGGGAATGGGTAATCCCTTCCAGAGAATCTGAAAGACAATGGGTAAAATCATACATGGGATAGATGCACCACTGGTTGCCGGTTCTAGGATGGGAGGCCTTTTTTACCCTGTAAATGATGGGATCACGAAGGTTAATGTTGGGTGATTTCATATCTATTTTTGCCCGGAGAATATGCTCACCCTCATCAAACTCTCCATTTTTCATCCGTGTAAAAAGATCCAGATTTTCCTCAACTGACCTTTCCCTGTAAGGACTGTCTTTTCCAGGTTCAGTCAAGGTGCCACGATATTCCCTGATTTCGTCGGCATTAAGACTGCACACATAGGCTTTTCCTTTTTTAATCAGTTCAACGGCAAAGTCATGGAGTTGATCAAAATAGTCGGATGCAAAAAGCGCGGTTCCAAACTCAAATCCCAGCCAGTTGACTGTTGATTTAATGGAATCAATATAGACTTGTTTTTCTTTTGCCGGGTTGGAATCATCAAATCTTAAATTGCATTTGCCATTAAATTTATTTGCCATGTTGAAATTCAGACAAATGGATTTTGCATGCCCGATATGAAGATAACCATTTGGCTCAGGAGGAAAACGGGTGACAACACTACCATCATTTTTATTGTTCTTTATATCTTCTTTGATAATTGATTCGATAAAATGCCCTTTTGTAATGTCTGTTTCCATTTATCTTTGTATCCTTGTTGTTATTATTAAATATAAATGTTTTATTTATCACATATTGGATTTATCAGGCAAACACTAATCCCCAAAGTTGACAAAAATCATTGTGTTTAGTATTTGGTTACCAACTGACCTTTTAAATGATGAATAGTTGGAAACGTTTGATATTATGAATGGAAACAAACCGGCAAAATTGACCAACATCTTGATTCTTGGCCTGGGGGGTGTAGGCTATTATCTGGCCAAGCGCCTTGTTCATGAGGGTTATGCAATCACCGTTATTGAGCAGGACAGTGGATCGATTCGACATGCTGACGGGAATATAGACGCCCGCCTGATTCAGGGCAATGCCATGAGTATCGAATGCTGGCGGGAAGCCGGTGCTGAAAAGATGGATTATCTTATCTCTGTTACCAACAATGATGCCGTGAATATGATGACCTGTTTGATTGGGGATCGTTTTGGCATTCCGCGGAAAATAGCCAGGGTGCGCTCCAGAGAGTTCGGGAATGAAAATTCCATTCTGAATGCCGGGGATCTTAAAGTCGATCTGATCATCCATCCGGAAGAGTTGGTTGCCCAGGAAATTTTCAGACTGATTAAGCTTCGGGCCGGAAACGATATTATTGCTGTAGCAAAAGGGCAGATACAGGCCATGGCCACCCGCATTCATGAGAAATCACCGCTGGCTTTCAGGAAATTGAAAGATATCTCTCAAGAGTATAATGAATTTCCATTTCGGGTGGTTGCAATTGCACGGGGGATCACCACGCTGATTCCCGGCGGTGAGGATGAATTATTGCCGCAGGATCAAGCCTTTTTTATGGCCAGTAACGAGAACTTGACCCGATTAATGGGTCTGACAGGTGTCGAACAGCAAAAACGCCACCGGGTGATGATTATAGGAGGAGGACTTGTGGGATCCCGTCTGGCTGAGCTGTTAGGCAAAACAGTCAAGGTCAGAATGATCGAGAAAGATGAACCCACAGCCCAGGAGCTTTCCTTTGCACTGAAGAACGCAGAAGTGTTATATGGTGATGGATCGGATTCAGATGTGCTGGTTTCAGCGGGACTGCTGGAGATGGACACCTTTATCACCGCTACCGGTGAAAATGAAACAAATATAATGGGCTGCGTACTGGCCAAACACCTGATGACTTCAAGAAGTACTCACAAACGCGGCAAACAACACAGCAAACACAGCAAATGTATTGCACTGGTTAACAAAGAAGATTATGTGGTGCTGGCTACGACAATGGGATCGGATCTTGCTTTGAACAAAAAAATACTGGCCGGCAACAAGATTTTAAAATTTATTCGCCGGGGTGAACTGCTTTCTGTGGCGCACCTGCATGGGTTTGATGCTGAAATGGTAGAAATTGTTGCCGCCCCAGATTCGCCGATTACCCGCAAGCCCCTTTCCAAAATAGGTTCTTATTATAATGGAAAAATGATGATAGGGAGCATCCATAGAGACGGCGTGTGGCAGGTTGCCATCGGGGACACACACATTCAAAACAATGAACGGGCGATCGTGGTGTGTATGTCACAGCACTTGAAAGATGTCCAGAAATTATTTTTGACCTGAACCTGTTTATTTTCTCCAGAAAGAGGGGTAGAATATGACCAGCGCCGAAAACATTTCCAGCCTGCCTACGAGCATGTTCCAGGATAAAAACCATTTGCCTGCATCCGAAATAAAGGCGTAATTTTTGGACGGACCCACCCCACCGAATCCCGGGCCGATGTTCATCAATGTTGAGACCACCGAACTCATGGCAGTAGTATAGTCCATTTGATCCACCAAAGTCATGAAACACCCCCCACCCAGAACCAGAAAAATGTTAACGATAAAATAACAGACAGACAGATAGATGATTTGGGGGTCGACCGGACGCTGGTTCAAACGGATCGATACCACAGCCATCGGTCGGAAGAAGATGCGCTTGATGGCTGCGATCCCGAATTTGCATATCAGGACATAATGAACGATTTTGATCCCGCTGGTGGTCGATCCGGCGCAGGCGCCGACAAAGCACACTGCATAGAGGAACATTTGTGCTGCCTGGGGCCATTGCTCATAATCAGCCGTGGTAAATCCCGTGGTTGTCAGGATAGAGGTGACCTGGAAGGTTCCGTAACGGATTGAATCTATCAGGCCATATGTGTTTTCCTTCCACAAGATCCATGACACCATTGCGCAGAAAAAGAGCATAACCCCTACATACCAGCGGAATTCGGTATTGATTTTTACGATGCCCCAGTTCCCCTGCGCCATGTGGTAAAAGAGCATAAAGGTCATGCCCCCCAGGAACATGAAAAGTATGATTACCCAGTCAAAGTAAGCATTGTCGTAATGCCCGATGCTGGCGTTCCACGGCGAGTAGCCGGAAGTTGACACCGTTCCGAAGGAATGACACAGTGAATCGAAAATCGACATGCCGCCCAGACACAACAAAAGGGTTTCCAGTATGTTCAGGGTTATATAGATTCCCCAGAGCCAGATCATTGTGTCCCGGTTGCGAGGTATGAATTTTTCCTTGGTAATGACCTGACCGGGACTCGACTCTGCCCGGAATATACGCACCCCCCCCATTCCATGGGGCAAAAATATTATGGTCAATGTTAAAAAACCCATTCCACCGAGTAAATGGGTTTGGCTGCGCCAAAATAGTAATCCGTGCGGAACCACTTCGATATCTGTCAGTATGGTCGCCCCACTGGTGGTATAGCCGGACATCATTTCGAAAAAGGCGTCGGTGAAAGAAGGAATCGATCCATGGATCATAAACGGCAGACCGGAAACTGCAGAAATCAGAATCCATCCAAAAAAAGCAATGAAAAAGCCGTCCTTTATGTTTAAATCGTTATACCTGCGAAAGAACCGCCATAACGGATATCCCAGACCAATAGTGATGATCGCGGTAATGCCAATTGCATTCAGGTCGTTTTCTTGGTAATAAAGCGAGCAGATCAATGGAAATACCATAGAACAGCCGGTAACGATCAATAATTTTCCCAGGACATTTGCGATAGTGTTGTAATTCATAGATATCCGAAATTTTAAATTTAAACCAATGTCCTAAAACCCCAAATCTTCTTTACCCTAAAATCCACCCTGGGATCAACTCAATTTATTTTTTTAAAAAGGCAGATTTTTATTGACCTTGCAAGCCATGGGAACACCCTTTCCAATGGTGGCAAAACATTTTAAGCATTCATCGCATGGAATCATATCATGATCATTTCCCTCAAGCATTTTTTGAGCGGATTTTGGATCACAGATCATCTGCCGGCCAATAGCCACCAGTTCAATTTTTCCATTTTCCATCGCGTTAGCAGCTGCCCGGCCAATACCGAACTTGCCCACCGCTATCACGGGACGCTTGATTTCTTCTCTGAATTTTTCCGTAAGGGCAATATTTGCGCCTGAAGGGTGATCCTTGGGTAAAACCGAAGATCCCACGAGGATTTTTTTATCATCAATCTCTTTCCAGCCACCCTGGGTAATCAAGGTAATATCAAAAACATCCACACCTTCATCTGCCAGTAATTTGCCGATGACAAGTGTATCCTCAAGGGTTTGTCCCCCGTCAATTCTTTCTTCGGCATTTATCCGGAAAAAAATCGGGTACGCTTGCCCCAGTTTTTTGCGGACCTTTCTTACTATTTCCAGTGCCAGTGTGGCCCGGCCTTTGGCATCACCACCATAGCGGTCCTCTCTTTTATTGGTCAATGGAGATAAAAACTGGCTCAATAAATAGAGATGGGCTCCGTGAATCTCAACACCGTCAAATCCGGCAGTTGCAGCTCGAATCGCTGCTTTGGAAAAATCATCAATCAATTGTTCAATGTCCCGGATATCCATGACAATTGGCTCGACATCCGGCCGGAAGGCCACACCGGACGGTGAAAAACCGTGTCTTTTGTTTTCATACGGTGTACACCTCGGTCCTGCATGGTTTAATTGTACAGCCGCCAGAGCGCCCTGTTGCTGTATGGTTTTTGCCAGCCGGGTCATGCCCGGAATATGGGAATCATTCCAGAGTCCGAGACTGCCCGGAACAATGCCCCCACTGGATTGAACCGCTGTTGCTTCAACAATGACAAGCCCCACATCTCTGGACCGTTCGGTGTAAAAACAAAGGATATCTTCTGTAACCAGACCTTTGGAAGTCCCGTAGTTTGTGGTAATCGGGGGCAGTACAAGCCTGTTTCTGACGGACATGGTTTTTATCTTAAGGTCACTGTTGAGTCTTGTCATTTGTCTTTTTCCTCAAGGATTTTAATGGAAGTGATCATTACATATTGTTTCCGGTCTTTCAACTTGATAACATAAAAATTCGATCTTAAATTGAAAAGCAGTATGAATGATTATGATTAAATTCCAAGGTGACAACGATATATCATGGGGTTATTTAATTTAGTTTCAGATTTTTCTCCCACAGGAGATCAGCCCAAAGCCATTGAATATCTTTCAAAGGGTGTGTTGAATAGTGAAAAGCACCAGGTTCTTTTAGGGGTAACCGGTTCCGGCAAGACGTTTACCATGGCCAATATTATTGCAGGGGTTGAAAAACCAAGCCTGATTATTGCCCCGAACAAAACTCTGGCAGCTCAGCTTTATAATGAATTCAAGGCGCTCTTTCCAGATAATTGTGTGGAATATTTTGTTTCTTATTATGACTATTATCAGCCCGAAGCCTATGTTCCCTCCAGTGATACCTATATTCAAAAGGATTCATCCATTAATGAGGTCATTGACAAGATGCGGCATTCAGCCACCCGATCCGTTCTTGCCAGAAGGGATGTGATTGTAGTGGCCAGTGTGTCCTGTATTTATGGTCTGGGTGCACCTGAAGATTATCTCGATCTAAGGGTGACGCTGGCTGTTGATATGGAAATTTCCCGGGAAAAGATGATAGAAAAATTTGTTAATATCCAGTATACTCGCAATGATACGGATTTCCACCGCGGGGTATTCAGGGTTCGGGGGGACAGGGTCGAGATTTTTCCGGCCTATGAAGAAGACAAAGCAGTTCGAATTGATTTTTTCGGAGATACCATTGAAGGAATTTCAGAATTTGATCCTTTAAAGGGGGATGTGCTGAAAAAATTTGATCAGGCGGTGATTTATCCGGCTTCCCATTATGTCACCAAGACCCAGACCCGAAAACGGGCCATGAAAAGGATTGTAGAAGAGTTGAAACAGCGGCTGGAAGTTCTTCGAAACCAAAACAAGCTTGTGGAAGCCCAGCGTCTTGAAGAAAGAACCCGGTATGATTTGGAAATGCTCAATGAAATCGGTTATTGCAACGGAATTGAAAATTATTCAAGGCATCTGACCGGGCGCAGGCAGGGAGAACCACCGCCAACTCTTCTGGATTATATGGATGATGATTTCCTTCTTTTTTTTGATGAAAGCCATATCTCTGTTTCCCAGTTAGGGGCCATGTACAAGGCAGATCGATCCAGAAAAACCACTTTGGTTGAGCATGGATTCAGGTTGCCATCAGCCGTGGACAACCGCCCCCTTCAATTTGAAGAGTTTAAACAAAAAGTCCCCCAGGTTGTCTATGTTTCTGCTACCCCGGCAGACTATGAATTGGAAAGGGCCAAAGATAAGGTAGCAGAGCAGATCGTCCGGCCCACAGGACTGATCGATCCTGAAATTGAGATTAGAGATGCAAAAGCCCAGGTAGATGATCTTTATGAAGAAATCATGAAAAGGGTTGAGGCAGGTGAAAGGGTTCTTGTAACCACCCTGACCAAGCGCATGGCAGAAGATCTGACGGACTACTATTCAGATCTGGGGGTAAAGGTTAAATATCTTCACTCAGATGTTCCTACAATGGAAAGAATAGATATTATCCAGGACCTTCGAAGGGGGTTGTTTGATGCGCTCATCGGCATCAATCTTCTGCGGGAAGGTCTTGATATTCCTGAAGTCTCTCTTGTGGCCATTCTGGATGCGGACAAAGAGGGATTTTTAAGATCTTTCAGGTCCTTTATACAGATTTTTGGGCGGGCTTCCAGAAATGTGTTTGGCAGGGTGATAATGTATGCGGAAAAAGAGACTGCATCCATGAAAAAAGCGATTTTTGAGACAAAAAGGCGGCAAAAAATTCAAAGGGCATATAATGAAAAACATCATATTGTGCCGACCACCATCCAAAAAAATATTAATTTGTTTGATTATTCAGCCCGGGACAGTAAGTCCGTTCTTGAAGGGTCAGTGGATGAAGACATACAGGCCTATGAAGGCCACGAACTGAACCTGGAGGATATTGTCAAAGATCTGGAATATAAAATGAAAAAGGCGGCTGAAAATCTTGAATTTGAAAAAGCGGCGGAATACAGGGATAAAATTAAAGAATTAATGGATATTCAACGGTTTTAAGGATCATGACCCGTCCGATACTAGAAAAATACCGGCAATCTCCCAGCAGTCCGGGTGTTTACCTGATGAAGGATGCCAAAGGCAGAACCATTTATGTGGGTAAGGCCCAAGATCTGAAAAAGAGGCTGTCGTCTTATTTTGTACAAAAAAGCAATCATGATGCAAAAACAGCCGCTCTCCTTGAAATGATCAAGGATTTTGAAATCATTATCACTTCTTCAGGTCATGAAGCCTTTATTCTTGAATCCAACCTGATCAAAGAATATAACCCCAAATACAATGTGATTCTTAAAGACGGGAAAAATTATCCCTTGCTCAGAATCGATATGAATGAGACCTATCCTGCTATTCAAAGGGTCAGAAAAATAAAAAATGACAAGGCCCATTATTTCGGCCCCTATTCATCCAGTCACAGCGTCAATAAAACCTTAAAGCAGATTCAAAAAATATTTAAGCTGCGCAGATGCAAAAATACCCAGTTTAAAAATCGGTCAAGGCCCTGTCTTAATTTTCAGATTAAGGCCTGCTTAGGTCTTTGCTGCAATGATGTCTCTCCGGTGGAATATAAAAAACAGGTTCAGGATGCTATTCTTTTTTTAAAAGGAAGATCAAAACAGGTCGTAAAAAAGCTCAAAGCCCAGATGATGGATCATTCTTTATCCCGGGAATATGAGAAAGCAGCTGAGATTCGGGATACTATATTTGCTATTGAAAATATTATGGAAAAACAGGTGGTGGTCAGCCCGGACATGAAAGACAGGGATATCATTGCCTTTGCTGCAAAAAAGGGCAGGGTGGTGATGATAGTAATGGCCGTTCGATCCGGTTATCTGATTGATACGGCACATTATCCCCTCGACCTGGGATTTAAGGAACCCAATGAAGTTTTATCTGCATTTATAGAACAATATTATAAGAATACAAAATTTTTGCCGTCTACTATTCTGTTAAACCAGGAGATTGAAAATACAGAATTTCTGGAACACCTTTTTACTGAAAAAAAAGGAAAAAAGGTGAGCATTCATGTTCCGGTCCGCGGTGAAAAAAGACAGCTTGTTGAAATGGCCCGCATAAATGCGTCAAGAGAGCTTGAAAAAAGGTTGCTTAAGGAAGAAGAAGAACGGGCATCCATCCTGATGTTGAAAGAGCTGTTGGGAATGGAAAGACTGCCGTTAAGGATCGAATGTTTTGATAACTCCAACCTTTCGGGACAGGACCCGGTATCTTCCATAGTGGTGTTTAAAGACGGAAGGCCTTATAAAAATGATTATCGGAAGTTTATTATCCGCGATCTCGATTTCCAGGATGACTATGCCTATATGGTCCAGGTGCTTAGCCGGCGTTTTTCAAAAGACCCTTCGGAAATGGAATACCCGGATCTTCTGGTGGTTGACGGTGGAAAAGGACAGCTTTCAATGGCTAAGGCCGTCATAAAAGAGCTGAATATTGAAAACAGGTTTTACGTGGCAGGCCTTGCAAAAAAGAATGAGACAAAAGGCGAGAACTTTGATAAAATTTATATTTCAGGGCGATCCAACCCGTTAAACACCGGTCAGGCTAAAAAAGCATTGTACCTGTTACAGCGGGTCAGGGATGAGGCCCACAGGGTTGCTATTACATTTCAAAGAAACCGTCGTGAAAAACGGGCCGGACTTTCAATTCTGGATTCCATTCCCGGTATAGGGCCAAAGAAAAAGAAAGTCTTATTGAAACATTTTAAAGGCATTGCTAAAATGAAAGCAGCATCAATTAAAGAGATTGCACTCGTTCCGGGAATCAATAAAACCTTGGCTAAAGCACTGACCCACACGCTTAACAGGAAGGATTGACGTGATCATGATCTCAGTTCTTTTTTTTTTTAAAAAAAGTTGAATTTTTAATAAAACTGATAAAGATGAAAGATTAGACGTCAGGGGGCGCCTAAATGGACCAGGCAAAAGTGTATAAAGCAGGCTTGGATATCGGCTCCACAACTGCGAAAATTGTTCTGCTGGATCAAAACAATACCCTTGTTTTTTCAGACTATCAGCGGCACCACGCAAAAATTTATGAGACGGCGATATTATTTTTTCATGATATTCTTGATCAAAAGGGCGATTGCTTTCTGGATCTGAAGTTAACCGGGTCCGCAGCCTTGGGGGCTTCAAAAAAACTTGATTTTCCTTTTGTTCAGGAAGTGATCGCAACCAATGCTGCAATAAATAAAAAATATCCTGATGTCAGAACTGCCGTGGATATCGGCGGGGAAGATTCAAAAATCATTTTTTTAAATAAGGGCAAGCTGCCTGATATAAGGATGAATGGAAGCTGTGCAGGCGGGACAGGCAGTTTTATTGATCAAATGGCCACCCTGCTGGATATCACCCCTTTTCAATTAAATGCTCTGGCCGGATCCCATCATCATATCTATCCTGTGGCATCCCGGTGCGGTGTGTTTGCCAAAACCGATGTTCAGAATATGCTCAGCCGTAATATCTCCCACAAGGATATAGCCGCATCCATATTCCATGCAGTGGCGGTTCAATGTATCAATTCCCTTGCACGGGGAAAGGATATAAAACCCAAAATACTTTTATGCGGCGGTGTGTTCACGTTCCTTCCCGAGCTTGTGAACATGTTTTTGAGGATTTTGAACTTTTCTGATTCTGATATGGTGATGCCCGAAAGATCAGAACTTATACCGGCAATCGGTGCAGCCGTGTTTGACAAGTACCCGCCCCTTTCCATATCTGTCAGCCAGGTAATCAAAGATCTGAAAAAAGAACTTGAAAATCCGGAGCCGGTCAAGGATCGAATCGATCCCCTGTTTAAGAGTCAACACCATTTTCTGCACTGGAAAGAACAGTCTAAAACGATCCCCCTTCAAACCTGCACCATTGAAACCTATGGGGGAAAAGACTGTTTCCTCGGTATTGATTCGGGATCAACCACCACAAAGATCGTTATCATCGGGGAAAATAAGGAGATATTATTTTCCTGGTATGCAAATAATGGTGGAAACCCGATCAAGGCAGTAATTAAAGGCCTGGTTGAATTCAGAAAACAGGTTTTTGAACTCAACCCTGAGGTGAAAATTGTCAAAAGTGCTGTGGCAGGATATGGTGAGGATTTAATCAGGGCAGCATTTAATATTGATAAAGGGATTGTTGAAACCATTGCCCATTATACGGCGGCACAGTTTATCGATCCCAAGGTTTCATTTATCCTGGATATCGGCGGGCAGGATATGAAAGCTATTTTTATTGACCATGGGGTCATCAACCGGATCGAGGTGAACGAGGCCTGTTCTTCCGGATGCGGATCTTTTTTGGAAACCCTTGCCAATTCTTTAAATTATCGTATTGAGGAGTTCGCACGCCTTGCCTGCCACGCAAAGGAACCCTGTGATCTGGGTACCCGGTGTACGGTATTCATGAATTCAAAGATTAAGCAGTCTTTACGGGAAAATGCAGCAGTGGAAGATATCAGCGCAGGGTTGTCCTACTCTGTGATCAAAAACTGTCTGTTTAAAGTCTTAAACCTTCAAGCCAATTCAGAAATGGGGGATCATATTGTGTTGCAGGGCGGGACGTTTAAAAATCCTTCTATTGTTCGGGCCCTGGAGCTGATGACGGGCAAGGCAGTGACATATTCTAAGATTCCTGAACTGATGGGTGCCTTTGGCGCAGCATTGGTTGCCTTTAATGATGATGTGGCAGATCCTGCATCACAAACCGGTTTCCCGGGATTGTCAAAGCTTGAACACATTGACAGCTATCAAACAAGCCAGATGTCCTGCAAGGGGTGTGAAAACAATTGTGCAATAACCCGATTTGTTTTTTCTAATGGAAAGTCCTTTTTTTCCGGCAATAAGTGTGAAAAATACTATACTTCAAAGGAGCTTCAGCAAGACAGGGGATTTAATTTTATAAGGTATAAGAATGATCTGATTTTCAGTCGAGACCTTTCTCCCCATGATCACCCGGTGATGACCATCGGGATACCGCGATGTCTTAATTTTTATGAGAATTTTCCCTTCTGGCATGCACTTTTTACCCGCTGCGGGATCAATATCCAGCTGTCGCCGCCTTCCACCGTCAGTTTGAGTGAAAAGGGCATGGGAACAGTGATGTCTGATAATATCTGCTTTCCTGCCAAACTGGCGCATGGACATATTTATGAACTGGCTCAAAAAAAAGTGGACAGAATTTTTTATCCTATTGTGGTGTTTGAAAAAAAGGAATATGAACAGGCGGTAAATACCTACAATTGTCCCATCGTATCCAGCTATGCCGATGTAATTGAAAGTACCATCAATCCCGAAAAAAGATTTGGTATTCCTCTGGATAAACCTGTGGTGAACTTTAATGATGAAATCTTGTTGAGAAAAACCTGTGTTGCATATTTAAAATTATTTAATATTAATACGCCACAAATTTATAAAGCGTTTGACGCAGCTCTTTCCGCCCAGAAAGAAGTTAAACACCAGATCAGAAACAAGGCCCTGAAAATCGTTGATCAGGCAGAGAAAAATAATTCCCTGCTCATTGTACTGGCCGGCAGACCCTATCATTCCGATGGACTGATAAACCATAAGATTCCTGATATACTGACAGGCCTTGGCGCAGATATTATCACGGAGGATGCAATTCCTCCTGATTCTGAATCCCTTAAGGATGTTCAAGTGGTAACCCAGTGGTCCTATCCCAACAGAATTTATAATGCGGCAAAATGGGTGGCTGAAAAACCGGATAACATTCAAATGATCCAGCTCAATTCATTTGGCTGCGGTCCGGATGCCGTCGTCACAGAAGAAGCAAAGGAAATTTTAAGGACCGGTCAAAAAAATCATACCCAGATAAAGGTGGATGAGATATCAAGCCCGGGATCTGTCCGGTTAAGACTGCGATCAATGGTGGAGTCATTAAAAGTAAAAAGACCGCAGAAAAGATCCGGGCCTGTCCTGAGAAAACCATTCTTAAGTTTTAGAAAAAAAGACAAGAAAAGAACCATTTGGGCTCCGTTTTTTGCAGAAGACTATTCTTCTTATCTGCCGGCAGTATTTAAAAACGCAGGCTATGAACTTAAAGTTCTTCCTAAACCGGACAGACAATCCGTAGAACTGGGTCTGCAATATGCCAACAATGATATTTGTTATCCAGGGATTGTCGTGATCGGGGATATCATAAAAGCATTGAAATACAGCCAGTTTAATACCAATGAAATTGCCATTGGTATTACCCAGACCGGGGGGCAGTGCCGGGCATCCAACTATCTTTCATTGATCAGAAAAGCGATGATTGGAGCAGGGTTTGATGACATACCCATTATTTCTGTTACCACTTCCCAGGGATTGATTGATCAGCCCGGGTTTCACATCAACTGGCTGGGGAAGACCAAGATTCTGTTTGTGGGCACCATGTTTGCAGACTGCATTGCAAAAATGTATTATGCAACAGCTCCCAGGGAGAAAATAAAGGGCTTAAGTCAAAGCTTAAGACAGCACTATATGAAAAAGGTCGGCAATTGTATTGTTACCCACAATTATCCCCAAATTTTCAGGATGCTGGAAAACGCCATTGATGCGTTTAATAAAATACCTGTTAATGAAAAACAATTGCCCCAAATGGGGATTGTGGGTGAGATATATGTAAAATACAATTATTTTTCAAACCAGCACCTGGTTCACTGGTTGATCAAGCAAGGCATTGAACCTGTCCTGCCGCCCATTATCGATTATTTTATCCAGGATCTTGTGAATTATAAAGAAAATATTAAGGCAGGAATACGTCATAGAAAACTCACAGATGTTCTGGGGTTTCCCATTGAATGGATGTTAAACAGATACCATAAAAAGATAAATACACTGTTTTCAAGATTTAAATATTATTTACCCTTTGAAGACATAAAGCAGGTTGCCCGAAAAGCCTCAAAAATTTTGACCATGACCAATCAATTTGGGGAAGGGTGGCTTGTTCCGGGTGAAATTGCCACCTTTGCAGGACAGGGCATTCATCATGTCATCAGCCTGCAGCCCTTTGGCTGTATTGCAAATCATATTATTTCCAAGGGTGTGGAAATAAAAATTAAATCTGTCTATCCTGATATGAATCTTTATTATCTGGATTTTGATGCCGGGATGAGCGAAGCAAATGTCCGAAACAGGCTGCATTTTATGATCGAACACCTGTAAGGCCCGGATGCGTTTTTTGACTTTACACTTTGAGCGGTAAAGGGTAGTACAGGATGCAAAAGAAAAACAAGTATTCAGGAGAATAAAAATGACAGACCCAATTGATGATAAGGCTGATGATACTGCCAGTGATAATAAAGGCGATAATGCGGAAGAATTGAGCTTTGCCGAGCTTTTTGAATCATATGATACAAAAATAAGTCATGAACTGAACCAGGGGGATAAAGTCGAGGGTGTGATTATCTCCATTGGTGATAAAAGCGTATATATTGATACGGGAACCAAAAGTGATGGTGTTGTGGGAAAAGCTGAGCTTTTGGATGAAAACGGTGAATTTCTGTATAAGGCCGGCGACAAAGTCACACTTTATGTGGTCTCATTAAGTGAGAGTGAAATTATATTGTCTAAAGCACTGTCCGGTGCGGGAAAAGCAACCATGCTCAAAGAGGCATCCCAAACCAGAACACCTGTTGAAGGCAAAGTCACCGGTGTGATTAAAGGGGGCTTCTCCGTGGACATTATGGGGAAAAGAGCGTTTTGTCCTGTAAGCCAGATAGATGTTAAATATGTGGAAAACCAGGAAGACTATATCGGGCAGACCCATCATTTTTTAATTACTCGATTTGAAGAAAGCGGAAGAAATATTGTTGTATCAAGGCGAGATTTGCTGAATGAAGAGATAAAAGAAAAACAAAAAGTTTTTTTTGAAAAAGTAAAAGAAGGAGATACGGTTCAGGGCACCGTCACCAAGTTGATGCCTTATGGTGCCTTTATTGAACTGATTCCGGGTGTTGAGGGGATGGCACATATTTCAGAACTGTCCTGGTCCCGTATCGAAAAGGCACAAGAGGTTATTCAACCGGGTGATGTGATAAATGTGAAAGTGCTGAAGATAGAACCCTCAAAGGAATCAGACACCTTTAAAATTTCCCTGTCAATGAAACAGACATCATCCAATCCATGGGACAGCATGGGAAGCGCTTTTAATACCGGTGATCAAGTATCCGGAAAAGTGGTCAGACTGACGTCTTTCGGGGCATTTGTGGAAATCGCACCGGGT
Source organism: Desulfobacula sp. (assembly GCF_014237455.1). Classification (GTDB taxonomy): domain Bacteria; phylum Desulfobacterota; class Desulfobacteria; order Desulfobacterales; family Desulfobacteraceae; genus Desulfobacula. The sequence goes on from NZ_JABZFL010000068.1 coordinate 60,549, forward strand.
GTGGACGGCCTGGTTCATATCAGTGAAATGAGTCATACCAGAAGAGTCCTCAGGCCCGAGGATGTGGTTCAGGCGGGTGACAGTGTCCAGGTGGTGATCAAGTCGATTGATATGGACAGCAAAAGGATCTCGTTGAGTATCAAGGATGCTTTGGGGGACCCCTGGACCGGTGCGTCGGTCAGATATGAAGTCAATTCAGTTGTAGAAGGGCGTTTGAAAAAAAGAGAAAAATTCGGTCTTTTTATAATTCTTGAGCCGGGTGTGACAGGGTTGATGCCGGCATCCAATATCAGCAATGCGGCAAACCCTTCGGATTTTGAAAAATTAAAACCGGGAAGTTCGGTTCAGGTGATGATCCAGGAGGTTGACGAGGATAAAAGAAGACTCACGCTGACATCGCCAGATCAAAAAGAGGGAGACAACTGGAAACAATTTGCAGGCAATGCAAAAACAAAGACATCCGGAACCATGGAAAGCCTGTTTCTGGAGGCCATGAAAAAGAAAAAGGACACAAAATGAATTTTACCGGATTCCCCAGACGAAAATACCTTCAGGGCCCAACCCCCATTGAATTTTTGCCTGCATTGAGCAAGGTTCTTGGTAATGAGACAAACCTCTATGTTAAACGGGACGACCTGCTTCCCGGTGCTGGGGGCGGTAATAAAACAAGAAAACTTGAGTTCTGCATTGCCGATGCCATGGAACAAGGTGCGGACACCATCATTACCTGCGGGGCGGTTCAGTCAAATCATGCCCGCCTTACTGCTGCATGGTCTGCCAAAGAAGGATTAGACTGCCATCTTATCCTTGAAGAGCGGGTCAAAGGATCATACAAGGAAGAGGCCAGCGGCAATAATTTTCTATTTGAACTGCTGGACGTCAAAAGTATTGGCGTTGTCGAAGGCGGTTCCGATATGATGGCTGAGATGAACAAAAAGGCCGGTGAACTTGCGGCAGCCGGTAAAAAACCCTATATCATTCCAGGGGGTGCCTCCAATACAATCGGCGCCACAGGATATGCGGTCTGTGCCGAAGAAACCATGACCCAGTTAAATGAGATGCGGTTAAAAATTGATCATATTGTTGTGCCTTCCGGTTCTGCCGGAACCCATGCAGGAATGGTGGTGGGTATGACCGGTGTGAACGGTAACATCCCCATCAACGGCGTAAACGTATCCAGAACTAAAGATGTTCAGGAAGAAATTGTTTACAAGCTGGCTGTAGATACCGCCGAAAGACTTGACGTAAAAACAGGGATTGAGCGTGACGATATTGTCTGCTTTGATCAGTATGTCGGGCCCGGTTATTCCCTTCCAACAGATGCCATGGTCGAAGCCGTAAAACTGTTTGCCAGAACTGAAGCGATTCTCCTTGACCCTGTGTATTCCGGTAAAGCTGCTGCAGGACTTATTGATTTTGTTCGCAACGGCCATTTTTCAAAAGGGTCAAATGTTCTGTTCCTTCACACCGGCGGATCTCCTGCATTGTACGCATATATGGATACCTTCAGACAGAAATAGATGACAGTGGAAAAAGAAAAAACAGTTGGGATTTTAGGGGGTATGGGCCCGGAAGCCACTGTGGATCTTATGCAGCGTATTATACGACTGACGCCGGCGTTGGATGATATTGATCATATCCGGTGTCTTGTGGATAACAATCCCAAGGTTCCTTCCAGAATAAAAGCCATTATTGAAGGAGAAGGAGAAGACCCGGGCCCGTGTATGGTGGATATGGCCCGTCGGCTTGAATCATGGGGGGCAGACTTCCTGGCGATTGCATGTAATACCGCTCACAATTATTATGATGCGGTTTCCAAAGCCGTTAAAATACCGGTGATTAACCTCATAGATCTTGTTGTTTTCCACGTAAAACAAACCAGGCCGGAGTGCAGTAAAATAGGCATACTTGCCTCCCCGGCGGTGCGCATGACAGGGTTGTATGACAACCGATTTCATTCGGCTGGAATAGAGGTTGTCTATCCAGGCCCTGTTTTTCAGGAAAGGCTTTTTAACGTCATTAAGGCGATTAAAACAGGGGACACATCTGTGGAAGTCGTCCAAACGTATAAAGGCATTTGTGAAAATCTTAATTCATCCGGTGTGGAGTCTGCCATCATCGCCTGCACAGAACTTAGCGTCATCACTTGTGATCTTCCCTTTGAAAGTATAGATTCCACTGAAATTCTGGCCCGGGAAATAGTTGATCTTGCCAAAGGGATAAAACAGTAAAAGCCGATCAGGCAAAATCACTGACGATGACAGGTTCTCCCCATAGTTTTTCAAACAACAGCGCTGTTTTTTCATGAATATTGCTGCTTAAAAATTTTGTATCTCCATCTTTAGTGTTCGATGTCAATAAATTATTTATATTGAGTTGCCTTGACGCCTCTGTTGCAACGGCTTGATACGTATTTATTATCTTTAACTCATTCCCCATTATTTCTCTTAATATTTTTGTCAGAAACGCAAAATGTGTACAGCCCATAACAATAGTATCCGCTCCTTTTTCTACCAACGGCATCACATATCTCTCTAGCATGCATCTAATTTCGTACCCCTCAAATTTATGAGTTTCCATTAGTTCCACCAGCCCTGGGCATGATTGTGTTTCAATGTGAGCTTCATCGGAAAATCGGTTGACTAAATTTCTAAATGATACGCTGTTTACTGTTTGTTCTGTAGCCAGTACGCCAATAGTACCGCTCTTACTTGCAGCCACGGCGGGTTTGATTCCCGGCTCAACCCCTATAATCGGGAGTGAGTAAGTGTTGCGCAGCATAGCAATGGCACTGACTGTAGCGGTATTACATGCGACAACGACTGCTTTGGCTTTCATGCCGATTAAGTGATCAATAATATAAGAGGATCGCATGGAAATAAACTTGTCAGATTTATCTCCATAAGGCGCATTTAATGAGTCCGCCATATAAACGATATCTTCATTCGGCAGTTCTTCCCTTATGCTTCGCGCAACCGATAGCCCGCCGACACCTGAGTCAAATATTCCTATAGGATTGTTATTCATTTCAAAATTTTCTTAGTACCTTTTTATGTTAACCGGATAGCATAAGCTGTCGGGAAAAGTGAAACATAATCAGGCACATAAGTCAACTAGGATTGCACACGGTGCTTTGTCCTAAAAGGTACTGAATTTTCCCGATCAATCTTACTGCAATTGCTGTGTTGTTTTTTCTTTACATTTGGCAAATGTAGTTATATAAGACAATGGACATTAATTAAGATATTTTGTTGGACTTATTTTATATTTTATATAAAATCTAAATAGTTGCACATATTTTAAGGTGGACATTTATGAAGACATTTGAAAAGACACACAATTGGATAAACTTCAGGCTTGACCTCCGAAAGGCTTCATATAAATTATGGGTGCAGCTTGGCGAAGCGCAATCAAAGTGCCGGCATATTTCCGGAGTACCTCTAATGCCAAGTGTTGCCGGAGAACTATATAAAGTTTTTTTAGCCAAGGGCGCTTTGGCAACCACAGCAATTGAAGGAAATACGTTGACAGAGGAAGAGGTAAAAAAACATCTGGATGGAGAATTAAAACTTCCCCCCTCAAAAGAGTATTTGAAAAATGAGGTAAACAATATCATTGAGGCATGTAATACTATTGGTAAAACTATCATTAGCACCGGAAACACCAAGCTGACACTAGATAAAATAAAACAATATAATGCCTGGGTATTAAACGATTTGCCACTGGATGAAGATGTTGAACCCGGAATAATAAGAAAACATAGTGTCGGGGTTGGAACATATATAGGAGCACCTGCAGAAGATTGCGAATATTTGCTTAAAAGATTGTGCGAATGGATAAACAAGGACTTCAATCCATCCGGGGACGAGGTAATTATATATGGAATTTTGAAAGCTATCATCTGCCATATATATATTGCGTGGATACATCCATTTGGAGACGGAAATGGACGAACAGCAAGATTGCTTGAGTTTGAAATGCTGCTTTCTTCCGGTGTGCCGGCCCCTTCAGCCCAACTATTAAGCAACCATTACAACCAGACTAGAACGGAATATTATAGACAGCTGGATGCGACTCACAAATCCGGCGGTGATATTTTCAAGTTTATTATGTATGCCCTCCAGGGATTTATTGATGGTCTTTTTGAACAATTAGACCTCATACAGGAGCAGCAGCTCCATGTTCATTGGCTGGATTATATCCATGATGTTTTCAGCGACAAAGACTCTGCTCCCGAAGTAAGGCGAAGAAGGTTTGCTGTGGATCTTTCAAATCTGGTTGACCCTGTGCCTGTAGCCAAAGCCAGACATATCTCACCTCGGATTGCTGAAGCATATGCCTCATTGACTGAAAAAACGGTAACAAGAGACATCAATGCATTAATAAAACTTGGTGTTGTAATTAAGACACCCCAAGGTATCGTTGCCAACAAAGGATTAATGCATGCCTTCCTTCCCCCAAAGGTTTCATGATTTTAAGTATTTCGGCTACATGATTCGCAAACACTTTATCCCATGTAAGTGAGTCTTTTAAATAAAGTGTCTTCTATGTTACGTCTTGAATCAATAACTGATAATACATAAACTTTCATATCTGTTATTTTAAACATAATTCTCCAAGGTGACACAATTAATTCTCGATACTGCATGATACCCTGGTCTCTGAGCTCTGGGACAATACGGCATCTTTCAGGCATAGTGTAAAGACTTGATGCTTTTTTTTTAATCTTTTGGAAAACTTGCAACGCATTTGCAGGGCTATCAGTTGCGATATGGTCAATTATATCCATTAAATCTTTTTCTGCAACACGAGCCCATACAATTTCATAAATTGGTGTCATTTATTTAAGCTTATCTTTTAGCGAGTTTTCGATTGCAGTGAACATTTCCTCTTGAGATTTAATTTTTCCATTTTTAAGATCTGATTCCCCCTGAGAAAGAGCCTTTAATATTCCTATTGTGTTACGCATGTTCTCATAACTTTCAGGATCTTGAAGAACAGCACGCGGTTTACCATTTTGGGTAATTATAACAGGGCGACGGGTATCATTTATTTGACTTAACAAATCTGCTGCTCTTGATTTTAAATATGTAATTGGTTTTATATCACTTGTAATATTCATAACCTCACCTCCAGTCTGAATATAATACCATATATAGACCGAATGTCAAAAATTATTTCATTTCAACCAGTTGCGAACGTTTGAAATGAATTATAAATGAGCTTTCAAAGTTTATATCTTATTGGGTTGTAAAAGGGGGTCATTTTTCGGTTGTAAATTCTAATTGTTAACCGGTTATAGGCCTCAACTAATTTATTAACGGAGTCTGATGAAATTTCCCAAAAACCTTGAAGCTCATAAAGGGTCTCGTCGCCGTAATTATCCGTAACTTCCATTGACTTTAATTTTCTTTCATCGAATTTGATATTAGTCTAATATTTTCCCAGCTTGTGTTTTCATCTATCACCAATTCGATTCCATATTCAGCTCTAACTGCGCCTAGTATTTGTCTAATCCAATCTATATAGGTCCATTCACATGGCTTTGGAGAATAAAGTGATTTCGTTTCTTCATTCCAATGGACCTCTGCAGCTGATCTATAGATATGATTGAATTCCATTTCTTCCGGATGAAGATGCAACCTTCCTTCATCATCAATTCGAATAATTTTAATTCTTTCTATTTTTCTTTCTTCTTTTTTCTTTTCATCAGTCCATGAGTCCACATATGTTGGAGACATTACAAAATTTTCACAATTGTTTAGTATGAACCGTGATAGTTCATAACGTTGATGAAACCCGTTTGAGGTAAGAACTCTATCCAAAGCTGCCCGTGCATGGAGAGAGTCAACATCCCTGTAAGAGATAACAACAAATGTTTGGGTCTGGGATATTGGCAATATATTTAAAGCAATCCTTAGTGCATCATCGTTCGCAACATGATTGTCGACAGAAAATAACGCACAAACTGCAATGGTTGGGTTCTCCAATTCAAAAACAAATGTGTTGTGGCAAATTTTGTCAAAATCTTTCTTTATATATGCCATGTCAAAGTCAGTTTTATATCTATAGGTTTCCCACGAAATCATCATTTTTTGAACAGCGATCATGCCTGCTTCACTTGGCACATCTTTTGGATCTAAACCAAGCTCTGTCTTTTTAATGTATGACGATTGAATTTTAACAGCTGCATCCATTGTTGCGTGCAATTCACGATGAACTGCTCTGTAGGCTAGGAGAAAAAGGTGTTGTTTATTTTTTAAATCAATAGCTTCGTCGTCTATTGGCTTGAAAATAGTGTTGTCATGGTCACTGCAAAGACCAGAAAATGTAGTGGCATTGTTCCTCCCTACGAGAGCATAGTCAACCTGAGCCCCTTTTTCTTTGTCAATTCGCAGATTGAACATTGTTACATGGCCATCTACAACTAGATTATCTAGAATTCTGGAGTTTTGGATTGAGTGTGCACGAATAGTTTTGTTTTCACAGGTCATCGAGAATTCAAGGCACCGATTGAACTCACTCTTGGCCGTTTTAAAAAATGAGGCCAACATTTCCTTTCTTTTCTCATCAGTCCATTCTGCTGACATAATATTTTCTTTGGTTGCCTAACTATTGTATTAAGCAGAAAAAAATCTGCGTATTAACCTTATATATTTTCTTTATATTATGATATTAAAGCATTTAATACAGTTTTTGGGCCAACTTTTAAAAATGAATATATTCCGACATATATATGTAAAGCTATAGTTAGCTATAGTGACCCCCGATGTCAAGACAAATCCTGTCCGGTCTTAATCGTCGGTTTCGGATGAGTTCTCCTATTACATTTTCCTTTAGCTGCTTTCACAATTTTCCTGAGAATTCATCTGAAAAACCTTATGTTTCCAGTGGAGGCCTGCTCAGCTTGCAACGAGCGGATTGTCTGCGATTTTTGCTCATGACCTGCAGGTTATAAAAGCTCAAAAGGCCTGGAATGTTGAAACGGCGGATTGTTTGAGGACATACCTGCCCGCAGTTTCCGCCGTTAAATGGAAGGCCTTTTACGTGTGACCTTCAGGTTAGAACTTTAAAAAATCGTTCAGGCACTAGCGAGTGTAAGGTGAACAGGCCGGAACGGGTATGGATGAAGTGCTTTTTTAAACTTTCAAATATCTTTGGCTATAGTTTATAATTTCAGGAATATTTTTTAATAAAATTACCAATCTGTTCAATAGCCTGTCTTCCCTCTGAAAGATATCTGGCAAAATAATGCCATACATGAAACATTCCTTTCCAGATTTCCAGTTGGACTGTTGCGCCCGCATCTATCAGCTTTTTTGACAGGATTTTTGAATCGTCAACCAGGACTTCATTTTCACCCGCTTGGATCAGGACGGGAGAGATCCCTGTAAAATTATTGTTGACCGGGGATATCAGGGGATCAGACAAGTCTTTATCCGTATAAAGACGGGCGGTTTTTTTTAAGATGTGTTGACTGAGCATGGGGTCTTTTTCCCGGTTTTCAACATGGGAGTTGTTTTTGCATTCAAGGTCAATCCAGGGTGAGATCAATACAGAGCATACCGGCAAAGGGCCTCCGTCCGTCAGGAGCCCGGATAAAAGGGCAAGGGCAAGGCCGGCTCCTGCGGAATCTGCGACAAGGTTTATTTTGTGCGAATCCTGAAAATTATCCGTCACCCATTGATATACCTCCCTTACATCCGTCAACCCATCTGGAAAAGGATGTTCAGGGGCCAGCCTGTAGTTGAAAATCAAAACTTTTGCATCAGAAGCAATCGCTATTCGTGATGCAAGATCCCTGTGGGAATTTATTGAGCCGGCAATATATCCTCCCCCATGGATATATATGATGATTCGTTTTTTATTATGATGTAAAGGCAACAGCCATTGAGCTTCAATGGCTTTGATTCGAAACGGCTCAGCTTTGATGGATTTATTCGGTTTAAAGGCAATAGCGCTTTTTTCAAGAAGTTTTCTGTAGGACTCAATACCGACTGATTCAAAGGTAGGCCGTGATTTTAGATGTCTGAAAATAGCTGATAATATATGCGATGTCATTTTACTCATAAAAAAAACCATATTGTTTATTCATTTAAAAAAAGGTATCACAGTTTGGCGCGAAACCAAATATTTTTTATGGGGAATACAGGGGAATGGAAAAAAAACTTTTTATCACTGATTTTGACAGAACATTATTAACAGATGACAAAACCATCTCCCATGAAGACATCAAAACCCTTGAGATGTTAAGACTAAGAAAAATAGTGACGGCTATTGCAACCGGACGGTCCGCATATTCATTTGAGAAAGCGTTGAAGGATATTGGCATGGCTGACGGGGATAATTTTTTACCGGTAGATTATGTCATATTCTCGACTGGTGCCGGTATCATGGAATTCCCAGGCGGCAGGGTGATATTTCAAAAAGCCGTGCCGTCCTCGGATATTGGAAAGATAACAAACTATCTGGACCTTCGAAAGGTTGACTATATGGTGCATAAGTCCATACCTGATACAAGACATTTTTTATATAAATCCCATGGAAATCATAATCCTGATTTCCAGGCCCGGCTGGCGCTCTACAAAGAGTATGCAGTGCCCCTGAAGGACGGGCATCCCCATTACGACTCAGCCACTGAAGTATTGGCCATTATACCGGGTGGGGCGGATATGGATGCCATAGAAACAATAAAAAAGGATTTATCCGGTTTCAGTGTGATCCATGCGACCTCCCCGCTTGATCATCTATCATCATGGATAGAGGTCTTTGATAAAGATGTATCTAAAGCCAGGGCAGCCTCCTGGCTTGTTAAAAGGCTTGGTGTAAACCGGAAAAATGTTATTTCAGTGGGAAATGATTATAATGACCAGGACCTTTTATCCTGGTCAGGAAAAGGATTTGTCGTGGGAAATGCGCCGGCGTTATTAAGGCAAGTCTTTAAGACTGTGTCTTCCAACAATCGGTGCGGTGTGTCAGGCGCTGCAAAAGAATCAGGATGGATATCAAAGTCCTGAAATTAGTTGTTTCATATCTCTGACAGCCTGTTCCATGCCCGTTAATATGGCTCTTGCAACAATACTGTGTCCGATGCTGAATTCGCTGATTTCGGCAAGCCCCTTAAAGGCTTTAATCGTATTATAACAGATACCGTGGCCGGCGTTTACCTCAAGTTTCAGCTTGGTTCCGATTTTTGCTGCGTCAACGATTCTAAAAAATTCTCTCTGTTTCTGGGCGGCTGTGGGTGCATCGCAAAAAGCACCCGTATGAATTTCGATCATGTCGGCATCAATTTTATGGGCAACTTTAATCTGATCAAGATCCGGATCAATAAAAATGCAGACAGCAATTCCGCCATTTTTTAAAGTTGTGACGGCTTCCCTGATATGGTTTTCATGGGTGATCAGATCCAGTCCTCCCTCTGTGGTCAATTCTTTTTTTGTCTCGGGAACAAGGGTGACGCACTCCGGTTTGATATCCAGTGCAATCCCTAACATTTCACTGGTAGCGGCCATTTCCAGTATGAGTTTTGATTGTACGATTTTTTTTAACAGCCTGACATCCCTCTCATTTATATGGCGGCGGTCTTCTCTTAAATGAACAACAATTCCGTCAGCCCCTGCTGTCTCGGCAGCAACAGCCGCCGCAACCGGTTCCGGATAGTTGATTCCCCGGGCTTCCCTTAACGTCGCCACATGATCTACATTTACAGCAAGTTTGGCCATTTGTTTTACTCCTTCGTTATTTAAAATATATTCAACTCTTTATTGGTTTCAATTTTTCTTAACAGCTCAAGGCTTTTGTCTTCCATCTTCCGCGCATCTGACGGACTTGCTTCATGATCAAATCCCATTAAATGCAGAATGCCGTGGATCAGAAGCTGGGACATCCTTTCATCCAGGCTGATGTTTGCCTTATCCGCCTCTTGTTGAGCGGTTTCACAGGAGATGACAACATCCCCTAAAAGGCCTGGTGTTATATCCGCAAATTGGCCTTCCTGCATGGGAAATGCCAGAACATTTGTCGGTTTGTCTATCCCTCGGTATGTCTTGTTGAGCTGTTGAACCTGATCATTATTCGTCATCACAATGGATATTTCATGGGCATCACAACCCAAGGCGTTTAAGATCTGTTTTGTCTTTTGACGGATGGTTTCCGTTGGCATTTTCTTTTTTTGCTGATTGTCGATCAGTATTTTTAGATATTCCATTTTTTTCTTTTTTCTTTTCCTGATTTTTCCCCGGGGATTTATCCGGGTATTCTATCCGGCTGTGGTAAATGCTGGTTAAAATATTATTAAAGCTTTTCGCAATCTGGTGAAGATCTTTTAGTGTCATTTCGCATTCTTCCAGTTGTCCGTCGGCAAAAATGTCGTTAACCAGTTCTTTAACCCGCCCCTGGATTCTCGCAGCTGTCGGCCGGTCTAATGCTCTGATAGCCGCTTCAACAACATCCGCCAGCATGACAATACCGGCTTCTCTTGTCTGAGGTTTAGGCCCCGGATATCTGAAATTCTCTTCTTTTACCGTGTCATTTCCGCTTTTTAAGCTTTTTTGATAAAAATATTTGATCAGGGAGGTGCCATGATGTTGAATGATTCCTTCAATAATTTCCTTCCCAAGCTTGTGTTTTTTAGCCAGTTCAACACCCTTTTTCACATGTCCGATTAAAACAAGGGCTGACATGGAAGGGGAGAGCTTGTCATGCCTGTTTTTACCGTCTGCCTGATTCTCGATAAAGTATAATGTTTTACCCAGCTTTCCGATATCATGGTAATATCCCATTACTTTTGCCTTAAGGGTGCTGGCACCTATGGCTGATGCAGCAGCTTCCGCCAGGGTGGCAACAATAATGCTGTGATTATACGTCCCCGGGGCTTCAATCATCAGTTTTTTAATCAGGGGCTGATCAAGGTTTGAAAATTCCAGAAGCGTTGAGTCTGTTGTATAATTAAAAATAAACTCAATTAGTGGTGTGAATCCGATGGTAAAGGTGGCTGCAAAAAGACCGCCGCAAAAAGCAAGGGCCATTTCTTTTGCAAGAATGGTAACATCGGGCTGGGAAAGGGAATAGAATCCAAGGGAAAGTGCCAGAACCGCATTGAATGCCGCAAGCTTGAAACCGGCGATGATAAAGTTTTTCCTCTCTTGCCGCTCTTTGACCCAATAGGCAGCTGTAATACTTGATAAAAAGAAGAAGATAAAGACCTCAAAACTGCCTGAAAATGCAAGGCTTGTCAGCAGAGAGAGGATAACGGTGAAGAAAACGGCAATATCAAACCCCAGGAACAGACAGGTCAGCATGGCCGCTGCCGGGATGGGGATAATCATGAAAAATGATAGAGAGGCGAAATCCCACATAACTTCAGGATTTGCCGACTGGGCAATATAGGTTGAAAACTTGGCAAAGGTGAGATACAGGATAAGCCCTAAGGATAGAAAGAGGATATGCTTATTATGAGACGGTTGTAATTTTTTGTGGTCTTTTAAGAAGAGGAGATAAACCACCAGGATGGATAAAAAAGTGATTAAGGAAATCCCTGTGCTGGAAATGAAAATATCCTTTTCTTCTGCCTGGTCCTGAAGGGCAACAAGCTTTACCTGCTGTACCTTGTCTACCCGTTCGCCTTCCCTTAAAATCATTTCACCGGCTTTGATTTTATACAGAATCGGTTTGATTTGGGCTTCAGCTTCCCGGATCCTTTTTTCCGTTTCATTTTTATTTAAGGTAATATTGGGCTGCAGTAATTTTTGGCACAAGTCAACGATCAGGTTGGAAAGAGTGTAGTTGATATCTTTTAATAGGGGTTGACCTTCGATTCGAACCATGGCTTTTGCCTGATCCGGACCATAAAAGACTTTCAAATTATTGACAGTCCTCTCTTCTCTGGAGCCTATGGTTCGAAGAATAATTCCCTTGTGCGCTTCCTTTAGTAAAATTTCTTTATTTGCTACAATTCCGTTTATAAGAACTTTGCCAATAATGGTTTTAATCTTCAGCGTAATGTCAGAAGAAAATTGATATTTGTAAAAAATAGAATAAGCGCCCTTGCTGATTTCAATTCCCAGTTTTTCTTCAAATTCGGGTTTGGCAGCCAATACAATAGCAAATGTCGGATCCGGTTCTATGGTCTGCTCGTCTGCTTTCTTGAACAGTTCCCGGGGAATTTTCATTGCAGCATCAATGTTGGAAGAGATCTTTTTAAGCAGGTCGGCATCAAAATCGTATATAATTTTAACTGATTCTTTTACTTCATTTTTTTTAATATTTGTGGCTTCTTTATCTTCAACAAAGAAATTTTTGGGCGCTTTGATATCCCTTTTTGCCACATCCCCGATACGATAAGAATAGGATGTTTTACTCTGTTTAGGGTAATGCGCAACGGTAAAGAGTACCGTGATAATGCTCAGTAACATCCACAACACATAAGGTGATGTCGAAAGAAATTCTTTTATCTGGTTGAGATTATTTCCGTTTTTGTTTTTTTTCATAGGCGTCTATAATGCTTGATACAAGTTTGTGCCGGACAACATCATCCTTTGAAAAATAAATAAATTCAAGCCCTTTTATATGGGTTAAGATTTTTTTGGCTTCAATCAGACCGGATTTTTTCCCGGACGGCAGGTCTACTTGCGTGATGTCCCCTGTGACAATGACTTTTGATCCATACCCGATACGGGTTAAAAACATTTTCATCTGTTCTGATGTTGTATTCTGTGCTTCATCCAGGATAATAAAAGCATTGTTTAATGTTCTGCCCCGCATAAAGGCAAGAGGGGCAATTTCAATGGTATTCTGTTCAATGAGTGTTTTTGCTTTTTCAAAGTCCATCATGTCATAAAGAGCATCATATAAAGGGCGCAGGTATGGGTTGATCTTCTGGGCCAGATCTCCGGGTAAAAATCCCAGGGTTTCTCCTGCTTCAACAGCAGGCCTTGTCAATACAATTCTTTTAACTTCCCCTTTTGAGAATGCGGCCATTGCCATGGCCATGGCAAGATAGGTTTTCCCTGTCCCGGCAGGGCCGATGGAAATAAGAATATCATTTTTATGGATTACTTCGACATATTTTTGCTGGGCAGGATTCCTGGGGGTGATGGCTTTGTTTCTAATCGTTTTAAATACCGTGGTCGAAAAGATATCTTTTAAATGAGAATTATTATTGTTTTTTATGGTATTGATTGCTGCATCAATATCTGCTTCCCCAAAGGAGAAGTTGTCTTCTAAAAGATGATAAAGCTGGTGGATCAGTTTTTCAGCAAGATTTACATCATGGGGCTTGCCACTAACCAGTAACGTGTTGCCCCGGGTGTTGATTGTAACTTTAAATGCCTCACAGATTTTGTCCAGATTGTTGTTATGATGTCCAAAAAGTTCCCTGGTAAGCACCAAGTTTTCAAACGTAATGTTTTTCATGGTGTATAGGGTGCATTTTATTTGCTTAAAGGTCAATAAAAATCTTGACTAAAAAAGGGGTTAACTGTTATTGAAAAAGCGCTTTTAATCAAAGCAAAAAGGAGGAATATGAACGCTTTTGATATTGCTGTGATTGTTATTATTTCATTTTGTTTGATCCGGGGGCTCTTTAGAGGATTAATCGGAGAAGTGTCAGGAACAATCGGTGTTGTGGCCGGTTTTTACGGTGCTTATACCTACTATCCTCTGATCACGCCGTATGCTGAAAAATGGATTGAAAATCCCGGAATCAGAAATCTTACGGCTTTTTTCCTTCTTTTTTGCGCCATTTTAGTCATTGTCAGTCTTATTTCCATATTGATCCGTAAAGTTTTAAAGCTTGTTTTTCTGGGGTGGGTTGATCGGATCTTCGGTCTTGTTTTCGGTGCTGCCAAAGGGGTATTGGTTGTTTCAGTTCTTTTTATTATGATCACAACCTTTCTTCCCAAAAGTTCAACTATTTTAACGGATTCAAAATTTTCTCCTTATGTTGCAGAAGTATCCAAAGCCATGACAGTGTTCGTTTCCCAAAATACCAGAAAAGATTTTCTAAAAAAGCTGGAAGGAATCCTTTAAGATTTGGAAACAATAGACAAATTGTTTAATATTATTCGAACATTAAGAAGTGAAAACGGGTGTTCCTGGGATAGGAAACAGACGCCTGAAACCCTGTGGAAATGCCTTGCAGAAGAAGTGTATGAACTTCAAGAGGCTATGGCAAAGCAAGACCTGCAAAATATCTGTGAGGAATTGGGGGACATCCTGTTTCAGCTTATTTTTATCGTGGAGATTTTTCAGGAAAGAGAGGAGTTCACCCTTTCAGATGTGGTGGGCCATGTGGCCCAAAAAATGATTCGCCGCCATCCTCATGTATACGAAGATGCCAGGATATTAACCCAGGAAGAATTGAACCGGCAGTGGGAGACAATCAAAGCCCTGGAAAAGAAGGAAAATGGACAGAAAAGAGAATCTGTACTGGATTCGGTTCCCAAGGGAATGCCATCGTTGATTCGCGCGCTAAAAGTATCTAAATGTGTCGTAAAAGAAGGGTTTGACTGGGATAATATCCATGAAGTACTGGATGCTGCCAAAGAAGAAATTAATGAATTTGAAGCAGCCTTAAAATCCGGGAATCAAACCGAGGCGAGTATGGAATTCGGGGATATTTTGTTTACCCTTGTCAATGTGGCAAGATTTGCAGAATTTCATCCGGAAACAGCGCTTGCCGGTTCAACTGCCAAGTTTGAGGGCAGATTCAGGTTGATGGAAAACGAATTAAAGGAGAAACAGGTCAAGCTTAAAGACCTTTCAAAGAATCAAAAAGACCTGCTTTGGGCCCGGGCAAAACAATCCTATGATAAATAATTTTGATGACGTCGTAAAAAGCCCCATCTACTGCGTTGCATCGGTGATACTTTTTACGACGACATCTATCAACCTTAGATTTTTTTAATCGTCAAAGTCTCCCACAGGACCCTTATCGGAAGTGATATTTAAAGCTTTTTCCATTATTTTCTCTTTTGTCCACTCATTTTTGGATTCAATTTTTTCAGCCTTGAAACCCGGATCATGGGATCTGTTCTTTAAGATTTCATCAATCACTATTTGGGCTGTATCTGTGGTATTGAATACATTGGTCAACAGACCATATACGAATTCTTCGACATTCTCTGCCATCCTGTCCCGGATTTCTTTTGGCTGGGCCAGCAATTTGTTTTCAAAGGGAAGGTTCAGTTTTTTAAAGTTGCCGCCTTTTAAATCATTTGCTTTTGTATAGGCAAGCATTTGAGACCACAGATCTTCTGAAGCGCCTCTGCCTTTTTGCTTGATGAAGTTACCGTCGTCAAGAATAGCGTTTCCATAATCATTGACCTTTAGGCCCCAGGAGATCATTTGAAGGGCAGTTGCCACATTGGCTTTGGTTGTCCGGGTTGTTGAGGCTATCTTCCGAAGTCTTTCCGAGTTGTTACCGGAGGTGCCGTGCTGGGCACCGGAAATTTTATATTTGGAAAGGGCCTCATGGATCTGAGCGGTCAGCTCGACAATGATGCCTGTATCGCTTGCCTCAATGCCATGGGTTGTCCCATTATTTAAGGCAATCCAGTTGGGGAAAATATTGTGGGCATTGAGTCCCTGGATGAGAAAGAGGGCTTCCTGAGAAGTTGAGAGCCCTAATTTTCCTTTTATTTCACCCACCTCTGTTTCAAGACCTGCCCAGTCAGGAATATACGGGCATAATTCAATATTTGCCAAAAGATTCTGGTCGTCCGGCATATGAGAGGCATCAATGGCAATGGAAGTAATACCCGCATCAAATAATGACACAATTTCTTTTTTCGCAGGCTCAACGTCCTCAGGTTTTTTAATACCGAAATGATCCGCATGGATAGCAACGGGAATAGTAATGCCAAGCTCGTTCATAAAGGCATCTGTCTGCCGGGCAATATTCCACAAATTCACCGCACAATAGGCGCCTGTTCCTCCTTCAGATCTGGCAATTTCAATCATAATCGCGGCATTGGCGCGTTGAGCGGCCGCAAGAGCACCCTTGATGACAAAAGAGTTTCGTCCGTTGGCGGCAATAGTCATGCAGTTTCTCTTGAGCGACATGGCCTGATCAATATATTTTCCAGTGACAAGAAGCGCTTTGGAGTTTGGAAAAAGTTTTTTCACATTAGGGGGTCTGCCAAGGTCAAGAGCGGTTTCAAAGTCTGAAGAGTAGTTTAGTGATTTTATCATATCCCTCTCCCTGATTTTCTTGGATTGTTTTTAAATATTGAGTATTTTTTACACGAAAAGGGTTTAAAATCAAGACATATTGAATAATGAATTTATATTCATAGCCCTTTATTATTAAAAATATAGAACTACTTTTAAAACAAAGAACAATGTTTATTCATAACTATCTGTAAAATAACAAAAAATTAATTTTTCGGATAAATTTTATAATAATGATTAACTGCTTGACATTTATAAAAATCTTTTGTTAGATAATGAACCTTTATTCATTTATATTAAGGAAGGATGATATAAGTTTGCAGAAAAACAAATCGGAAAAATATAATAAAATACTGAACAGTGCCGGTGCCGTGTTCGCAAAATTTGGATTTTACAAGGCAACCATATCACAAATAGCAGCACAGGCAGGTGTGGCGGATGGGACATTATATTTATATTTTAAAAATAAAGATGACATTCTTTATCAGTTCATCAGTTTCAAAACCAATGTTGTGTTTAAAGAAATGCATATTGCTGTCAAAAAGGGTCGAAATGCCGAAGAAAAGTTACGGTATTTGATTCGATGTCATCTTACAGAATTTCAAAATGATAGAAATATGGCAATTATTTTTCAGTCAGAAGTAAGATATTTAAGGGATATTGAATCTCAAATCAAAGACATATCAAAAATGTATCTGGATCTATTGTCAGATATTATTGAGCAGGGGCAGATTGAAGGTTCCATGCGTCAGGACCTTTTCGTCGGTCTTGTTAAACGGTTTATCCTTGGTGCAGTGGAAGGCGTTATCAGTACCTGGGTGTCTGCCGATGGCAGATATGATCTGGTGTCAATGGCAGATCCCCTGGTAGATCTTTATCTGACAGGGCTCAAAGGCCAATAAATACCACTTAGTATTTGAAGAATATAAATTTGTTGAATACGGCTTTTTACTTGACGTGTTCTTCCATGTTTATTAAATCTTGCTGAGTTTTTATTTATAAGGTTAAGAAATATTTGGGAGGTAAAGAAGTATGACTTCAATAATTGGTCCAGCAAGTTTTAAATTTTTCGGGATATTTCCCGCAGTAATATTGTCATTTGTTTTGCCTGTCATCGGGATAGGACTGTTTGCATATATAATGGCCAGGCGGGTTGCCCCTCTTGTGAGGGCAAACCCTGATAGCCGGTTTGATCAAATCGGCAAGCGTGTCAAGAATCTTATCATTGTCTGGCTAGGGCAGATCAGGCAGCCAAGATATATGCTGGCAGGTGTGCTGCATATTTTCATATTTGCCGGTTTTTTAATTCTGTCCATCCGCTCTACATCTCTTGTTATTGTTGGTTTTTCAGATGGATTTGTATTACCCGGGTTTGGGGGGCCTTTAGGCAGTATTTATAATTTTATTAAAGATTATGCCGCAACCTTTGTACTCATCGCCTGTATCATCGCCGCTGTCAGAAGGGGGATCTTTAAGCCCAAGCGATATGCCGTGCCGGAAAATTACGGAAAGGATCATACCGCAGAAGCTGTTTTTGTATTGGGTATTATTGCAACCCTCATGATTTCAGAAAGTCTTTTTGAGGCATCTGAGCTTGCCTATGAATTTCAGCATACAGGGATAGAACATTTTCTGGCGCCCCTTTCTCTGGTATGGATTTTTAAAGGTATCCTCTCCTCAGCATCCCCAAATATTCTCCAGGGACTTCATATTTTTACCTATTTTGTTCATGATTTAACTTTTTTCTTTTTCCTGTGTTTTTTACCCATGGGAAAACATTTCCACGTGATTACATCTATCTTCAATGTGTTTTTCATGCGGGTGGAAAAAGGCAAAATCAAACCGGTAATGCATGGGGTTTCCGATGACAAGCTGGATGATCTTGAATCCTTTGGTGTGAAGAAACTTGAAGATTTCACCTGGAAGCATATGCTGGATTTTTATTCGTGTGCCGATTGCGGCAGGTGTTCTGATCAATGCCCGGCAAACGCAGCGGGTCGTCCATTGTCTCCCAGGTTTATTACCATTAAGGCAAGGGATTTAATATTTAAAAATTATCCGATGTCAGGAGAAATTTATAAAAGCAACTTATTGGTAGAAGATATCTATACGGAAGACGAAATCTGGTCCTGCACCACCTGTGGCGCTTGTGAAGAAGAGTGCCCCCTGGGGATTGAATATATTGATAAAATTGTTGATCTGCGCCGGGGTATGGTGGACGAAGGCATGGTGCCCCAGTCCCTGCAAAAACCCTTGAAGGCCCTTGAAAAAAGGGGTAATCCTTACGGAAAAATGGAGAAAAAACGGGCAGACTGGGCAAAGGATAAAGAATTTAAGGCAAGCTATCAGATTAAAGATCTTGCCAAGGAAAAAGCAGACACTCTCTATTTTGTAGACAGTATTACATCCTATGATGATGAAATTCAGGATATCGCAAGACGAACGTCCATTATCCTTGAAAAAGCAGGGGTTGATTTTGGAATTCTGGGTAAGCTGGAAAAGGACAGCGGGAATGAAGTCATCCGGTTTGGCGAGGAAATGCTGTACCAGGATTTAAAAGAGCAAAATATTGAGGCCATCAAGGAAAGTGGTGTAAAACAGATTGTGACAGCAGACCCTCATGCCTATAATGCATTGAAAAATGATTACAGCAACCTTCCTTCTGTTAAACATATCAGCCAGGTAGTTGCCCAAAAAATAACAACGGGCGAGCTTGATCTTAAACCCTGCCTGAATCCTGACAAGGTCTATGTATATCATGACCCCTGCTATCTGGGGCGGCATAATGGTATTTATGAGGATCCAAGACAGGCGCTTGATGCCATTGACGGGTTAACCAGGGTCGAGCTTGAAAAGAGCCGTGATCGATCATTCTGTTGCGGTGGTGGCGGGTTGATGCTTTTCTATGAACCGGAAGAAGAAATAAGAATGGGTGTTTTAAGAGTCAATATGGCTGCTGAGGCCGGAGCAAATGTCATTGTAACTGCCTGTCCTTTCTGCCTGGTCAATATCCAGGATGCGATCAAGGTCGCAGGAAAAGAAGGAGAGATGGAAGCTCTGGATTTCACAGAACTCATTGAGCAGCATCTTGAATAAATAAATGAGTTATAGGTTTCGTGCTAAAGAACCTGTGACAGATAATTGATTTAAAGGAGGCAATAATGGAGATTTTGGTATGTGTCAAGAGAGTACCGGATACTGCTGAGAATGAATTTGAACTCAACAGTGCCGGAAATGATCTTGATCGTGATGATCTGGTTTATTCAGTGAACGAATGGGATAATTATGCGGTTGAAGAAGCGATCCAGATTGTTGATAAAGCCGGTGGGAGTGTGACGGTTATCACTGTTGGTGATGATGAATCAGAAGAAGTGTTAAGGCGTGAGATGGCAATGGGTGCCAATAATGGTATCCTCCTCTCTGACGATGCGTTTGAAGGATCTGATGGGTTGGGAGTTGCGGCTATCCTTAAGGCAGAAATCCAAAAAGGCAATTACGATCTGATACTGTCAGGTGCCCAGGCAGATGAAGGAGCAGGGCAGGTGGGCGGAATGCTTGCTGCAATGCTGGATATGCCCTATGCATCCCTGGTGAATAAAATTGAGGCCGGTGATGGTAAAATAACAGTGGGAAGAGAGATTGAGGGCGGAAACCAGGAAATGAATGAAATGGACCTTCCTTGCGTTCTTTCTATCCAGACCGGTATTAATGAGCCTCGTTATGTGGGTATCCGTGGTATCAGAAAAGTTGCCAGTGTTGATATTCCTGTTAAAGGAGCGTCTGATCTTGGTCTTGATGCGGTTAATGTCGGAGAAGCCGGCGCAAAAACAAAGCGGGTGGATTATTTTGTACCGGATATGGGTGATGGTGCTGAGATGCTTGAAGGCTCCACCGATGAGATCATTGAAAAGCTGATTGAGAAGCTTAAAGCAAATGGAGGGCTTTAAATCATGACACAAATTTTCGCATATATCCCATTTATAAATGGTGTTGCTGCAGACGTGGCATTGGAATACCCGTCAGCCGCTAAAAAAATTGATGAGGGTGCCTCTTTAACTGCTGTTGTAGCTGGATCAGGAGCAGATCTGGATAAAGTGGCCAACGAGATGACGTCCATTTATTCACAAGTGATTAAAATTGATAACGCCGACCTGGCTTATCCAAACGCAGAAGTTGTCAGGAAAGCGCTGGTCAATATTCTTCCGACCGATGCTGTTTTTCTAACGGCTCACGATACGTTTGGGATGGACCTGGCTCCAGGTCTTTCCGTAAAAATGGATTCAGCTTACGCCGCTGATATGGTTGACTTTGAAGGGATAGATGGAACAACCTTGAAAGCAGTTCGCCAGGAACTTGGCGGGGCTGTGAGTACCCATGTGGCCGTTGATATATCTTCCGGGGCCGTTATGACTGTCCGGCCCGGATCTTTTGCTCCAGTTGACGGCGGGTCAGCCGGCGGGTCAGTGGTTGATAAATCCGGTGATGCCGGTGATCTTTCCACAAAAAGAAAATTCCTTGAAATTGTTGCGGCAGAAGTGGGTGATGTTGACATTACTAAATCTGATGTTCTCGTGTCTGTTGGCCGCGGTATTGAGGATGAAGAAAATATTGAAATTGCCCAGGAACTTGCTGAAGCAATGAATGCGGTTGTCTCCTGCTCAAGACCGATTGTTGATGCCAAATGGCTTGAGAAATCACGACAGGTTGGAACGTCCGGCCAGACGGTTAAGCCAAAAGTATACATGGCCATGGGGATTTCAGGTTCCTTCCAGCATATGGGCGGTGTAAAGGGCAATCCGTTTATCGTTGCTGTTAACAAGAACCCCAAAGCACCGATTTTCCAGGTTGCTGATGTCGGTATTGTTGAAGATATCCTCGATTTTATCCCTGAGCTTACTGAAGCAATTAATGATCTTTAAGATTATTTAAAGATATTTTTTAAAAAGGGGCCTGAATTTTTGAGTAAGGCCCCTTTTTATTTTTTCTGTCTTTTTACCAAAGTCGAATCCTATATTTCCACAGAGCTATCTGAAAATTAGTTTGCCTTGCACCACAATCTATATTATTGTGATTTTTATTGAAATTGGATAGAACAGTAAACGCATTCCGGTGATTTGATGATTGGGAATTATGCGGGCTATGGCAAATGTATTGTATGTATCTATTTTAATTTTGTAATAAAAAGTCTCAGCCAAAAATAATTTTTCGTATGGGCTTTTTTATCGGATAAAATTATGAAATTTAAAGCAACAGAAGAAAAACTGAAAATACTTTCTTATATGGTGGAGCAATCAACAGAAGGAATGGCTCTTGCTGATTTAAAAGGAAATATTATATTTTCCAACATGGCGTGGTGCAAAATGCATGGTTATGAGAGCCCCAAGGACTGTTCAGGTAAGAGCTTAGAAATTTTTCACAATAAAGAGCGACTCGAGAATGATGTAATTCCCTTTAATAAAGAAGTAAAAAAACAAGGGACATACAGTGGAGAAGTCGGACATATCACAAAAGAGGGAAAAATATTTCCAATCTTAATGACAACAACACTTTTGAAAGACCCCAAAGGGAATCCATTTGCTTTGGCTGGAATAGCAAAAGACATCACTGAGCAGGTGAAAACCGAGAATGAACTACGGGCAAGCAAAGAAAAATACCGTTTGATATCAGAAAATACGGGTGATTGTATTTGGCAGATGACGCTGGATTTGGAATTTACTTATATCAATCAGGCAGTTTTCCCTCTTTTCGGATATACACCGGAAGACTGGATAGGAAGCAAACTATCCGACCATTGTTCATCAAAAGAAATGGAAAAAATGTTGGCAATAATTTTAGATGGTTTTGCTGACTTGCCTGACAAAACGACCGAAATTTTTGAAACAAGTATTTATCATAAAAACGGTGAAGAAATCCCCTGCGAAATAACCGGTAAAATAATATTGGACGATGCAGAAAATCCTATATATATTCAAGGGAGCACCCGGGATATCACGGAACGTAAGAAAGCGGAAAAAGATCTGAAGGAAAGTAAAGAAAAACTGTCACAAGCCGTTCAGGGCAATTCGATCCCAACCCTTATCATTGACACCGACCACATCATCACACACTGGAACCATGCCTGCGAAAAATTGACGGGTTTTCTTGAGGCTGAAATGGTGGGCACAAAAAAACAATGGCAGGTTTGCTATGATCAAGAAAGACCGATTTTAGCTGATTTTATAGTGGATGGCGCATCAGATGAAGTGATCAACAGATACTATAAGAGAAAATATCATAAATCCATTCTGGTTGAAGGGGCATACGAAAGCGAACAATTTTTTTCTGATTTCGGGGAAAAAGGTAAATGGATTTTTTCTTCCGCATCTCCGTTGAGAGACCCCAACGGAAATATCATGGGTGCCATAGAAACTTTCCAGGATATTACTGAGCGAAAGAGTACGGAAGCCCAACTCCGGCAGGCTCAAAAAATGGAAACCATCGGCACCCTTGCCGGCGGAATCGCCCACGATTTCAATAACATTCTTTTCCCGATTTTAGGCCATGCAGATATGTTATTAATGGACATCCCTGAAGACAGCCCGTTTCGAAATGGTGTGAACGAGATTTATACCAGTGCCCTGAGAGCCAAGGATCTGGTAAAACAGATCCTCACCTTCTCCCGCCAGGATGCCACCGAGTTGATCCTGATGAAGATGCAGCCGATTGTCAAGGAAGCATTAAACCTGATCCGGTCGACCATCCCTACAACCATTGACATCAAACAGGATATCGAATCTGACTGTGGTGCGATCAAAGCGGCTCCCACCCAACTTCATCAGATTGTAATGAACCTTACTACCAATGCCTATCATGCAATGGAGGATGCCGGCGGTGAACTGAGCGTCAGTCTCAAAGAAATTGATCTGGGTGAGTATGATGTAATAAGTCCTGATATGCTACCCGGTGCTTATGCTTGTTTAACTGTAGCTGATACAGGCGTAGGCATGGATAAAAATGTGACAGAAAAAATTTTTGATCCGTTCTTTACTACCAAAGAACCAGGCAAGGGTACGGGCATGGGACTCTCTGTTGTCCACGGCATTGTGAAAAGTCTGGGGGGAGCTGTCCAGGTATACAGCGAGCCTGGTAAAGGGACAAAATTCCATGTTTATTTCCCAGTGGAAAAGAGTTCTTTTGAAAAACAGAGTATCCAGACTAAAGAACCCGTCCGGGGTGGAACAGAGCGAATTCTGCTGGTGGATGATGAAGATGTAATTGTTACAATGGAGAAACAGATATTAGAGCGTTTGGGGTATCAAGTTACTTCACGTACCAGCAGCCTTGAAGCTCTTGAAGCGTTTCGGGCTAACCCTGACAGGTTTGACCTGGTCATCACGGATATGGCAATGCCGAATATGGCCGGAGACAAACTATCGGTTGAATTGATCAAAATACGTTCCGATATTCCCGTATTACTTTGCACCGGGTTCAGTGAAACCATATCTGAAGAAAAGGCGACATCTCTGGGCATTAAGGGATTTATATTGAAACCGATTGTGGCGCAGGATCTTGCTAAAAAAATTCGTGAAATATTGGATAATAAGTCTGAAAAAACAAATTAATGCCCCTGTTCGGTTTGGGATCGGAGCTTGATTCAGGGCATTCAAGGTATTACCATGAGAGAATATTTTAAATGGAAACCGGAGGCTATTTGTAAATCAGGTACCCAACCCCGGGAGGCAAGAATGAGAAAAATATTTATTCTGATGCTGTTAGCTGGTGTTTTCCTGAACGTCCTTGTTGTTTCGGCCGAGTCTGTGCCGACTGCAGATCGCAATTTAATTTTTACCGACGGTACGGCTGAGGTGATTGGTAAAAATGATTCTGTCAGGATTTTCATTGCTGTTGTTACCGAAGGACAGAGTCTGGAAATGGTCAGTGCTGCAAACATGGATATCACAGGTAAAGTTCTTTTGGCCGTCAAGTCGTTGAATATTAAAGGTCTTACACTCAAGACCATGGATTACCGCGTAATACCTCAAAGGGATTACAAAGCAAAACCGCCTGAAATTAAGGGATATGAAGTGCACAATGGTGTTGCAGTGATCCTTGAAGGGTTTGCACCGGATCAATTATCTATGCATGCTTCCACAGTTGTCGCAAAAGCACTGGAAAATGGTGCCAACAATATTCATAGTATTAATTTTTACATTAAAGATAAAACGCTTCTGGAAAACAAAGCCCTTGCCCGTGCCACCCGGCAGGCGATAACCCGGGCTGAAACGCTGGCCAAAGCCGCCGGTGTAAAGTTAAAACGGATTGTTTCCTTGAGCACCTATCCGGCTCACAAGCCGCCTGTACCAAATATGTTTCGTTCCGCCGGTATACAGGTAAAAACTGAGGCAATGGCACCACCCATGGAGTCGGGGGAAAGTCGAATTCGTGTCCAGGTCAGCCTTGTCTATGAAATTGAGTGATATGCGGACAACCGTAGAACACAATAGTATTTATAGTGATTTTTCATTTAGGGTTTTGCCTGTAATTGGAAAACGGGTCTTCAGGATGGGTATTGCCGGCAACTACGGAATAGATTCTTCTGATGTCGAATGGGCCGCGGACCAGGGAGCTAATTACTGGGTATGGGGTGCTGGGTTTAAAAAGGTTACAGCAGGGATTAAGGAAGTAATCAGAAAGAATAGAGAGAAGAATGTGGTGTCTTCGCTTGGCTGGGGATTTTTTGGCTGGCAGGTGCGCCAAAGTATTGAAAAAGCGTTGCGAAAATTAAATACTGATTACTTGGATATTTTCAAACTCGGGTGGCTGGGGCGGACATCAACTGATAGTCGGGGTGTTGTCGATTCATTGTTGAAACTTAAACAGGAAGGTAAAATTAAGGCTATTGGAGCCAGCATCCATGACAGGAAACGGGCCGGGAAATTGGCCCTGGACTCAGAACTCGATCTGCTGATGATCCGCTATAACGCCAAACACACTGGAGCAGAAGAGGATGTTTTCCCGTATTTAAAAAAACGGACTCCTTGTGTTGTCAGTTATACAGCGCTGGCCTGGCAGCAGTTAATCAACCCTGTGAAAGATATTGAAATGGCTCCCTGGCCGACTAGCAAAGAAGGGGTTAAAATACCGCCTCTGACACCTGAACTCTGCTATAGATTTGTTTTGTCAAATCCTCACATTCACCTGGTCCTGACCGGTCCAAAAAACAGGGAGCAGCTGAGGATGAATTTTCGAGCGATACAGCAGGGGGCTTTGACTCCGGAGGAACTGGACTGGATTCGACAATATGGAAAACTAATCAAAGCTAAGAAAAAATTTGATTACATTTAAGAAATAAAGGGCCTCTTAGCTTGCCAAACTGGCGAGAGAATGTTTATACTCCTTTGCGGTTTTAAGGTTTGGGTAAACGCATTCAAAAAAGGATGTTTGTATGACATATTCAGTGAAATTTCTGCCTCATAACGTAAGTGTTGAGGTTGATGATAATGAAAGCCTGATCAGGGCGGCCATGGAAGCAGGTATTCACATCAATGCATCCTGCGGTGGTGGCGGTGTCTGCGGGAAATGCAGGGTGTTGATCGAAGAAGGAAACGTTGACGGCGGTGTGTCCGAACATCTTTCCCGGGAAGACCAGGAAAAAGGATATCGGATGGCGTGCCTGTCCGAAGTGACGTGTGATCTTGTGGTAAGGATTCCGGTTGAGTCCGAGATTGATACCAGTCGTTTAAATGTACACGCAGGCAGCCGACATACGGCAAAGGTCATGTACTCAAATATTGACGAACTCCGGCAGGACGGGTTGTTTATCCCGCCCGTAGAAAAGATTTATCTTGAACTGGATTCGGCAACTACCGAAGATAATCAGGCAGATGTGGCAAGAATTATCAATCATCTGCGTCTTAAACATGATGAGCACCGCCTGACCATGGGCCTGGATTTGATTAGAAAAGTGTCCGATATTCTCAGAGAAGGCGACTTCAAGATTACGGTAACCATTGTCAGACCTGTAAGAGAAGATGGCCAGAATGAAATCGTCAATATTGAGCCCTTTGATACCAGTAACAGAAATTTTGCCATTGCAGTGGATATTGGAACGACCACAGTCTATGGGCAAGTTCTTGATCTGCAGACAGGTGAGGTTCTTTCCGAGCACGGAGAATTCAACAGCCAGATCAGTTATGGCGAAGATGTTATCTCAAGGATTATTTTTGCAGAAAAGGATGACGGGCTTGAAGTTCTTCATCAAAAAGTGGTTGAAACCATTAATAAAATTATAGAAAAGATTATTAAAAAAGCAAATATTGGAAGACGTGAGGTGACCACCATTACTCTTGCCGGTAATTCCACCATGACCCAGCTGATGCTAAAAATAAATCCAAGCTATATCCGCCGTGACCCCTATGTGCCGGCATCTATCATGTATCCGCCATTTTATGCTTCCCAGATTGACATAGATCTGGCAGGCCATACCATTGCTTTGGTTTATCCGGGAGTTTCAAGTTATGTTGGCGGTGATATTATTGCAGGCATTATGGCCTCGGGCATGTACAGGACCAGTGAGTTGACACTGTACATGGATATCGGGACCAATGCGGAAATTGCCATTGGCCATAAAGACTGGATGGTCTGTACGGCAGCTTCTGCCGGCCCTGCCTTTGAGGGAGGAGGCGTAAAATTCGGCATGCGGGCAACCAAAGGAGCTATTGAGGATTTTTCCATAAACCCTGAAACCTATGAACCCATGATCCTCACCGTTGGGAATAAAAATGCGAAAGGGATTTGCGGTTCCGGCATGATTACCTTAGCTGCCAAGCTTCTGGAAACCGGTGTCATTGATTCCAGAGGGAAGTTTAACCAGACCCTTGATACACCAAGAATCCGGCAGACAGACGATATCTGGGAATATGTTATTGTATATAAGGGAAATACCCAGATAGACAGGGATATTACCATTACTGAACCGGATCTGGACAACCTGATCCGGGCCAAAGGTGCCATGTACAGTGCGGTATTGACCCTGCTTAAAGAGATCGGATTGAAGGTCAATGATATTGAAAAAATCATTCTTGCCGGTGGGTTTGGCAGTTATGTTGATCTGGAAAGTGCCATCACCATTGGCCTGCTTCCTGAAATTGAACCCGAAAAAGTCACTTATCTGGGCAACGGCTCTCTTTTGGGCTGCAAGATCAATTCTTTAACCAATGCCCTTCGCCGGGATGTGGCAAATGTCGTCAATATGATGACCAATTTTGAACTGGCTTCAACGCCTTCATATATGGATCACTATATGGGTGCATTGTTTTTGCCCCACACGGAACTCAATTATTTCCCGAGAGTTAAAGAGCGTCTGGAAAGGCTGCATAAATGACGTCCAAAAAAGGATTTGTTCGCACCATTTTGGTTGAAACCCCGAGTTTAACCGATAATACGGCAGATGCCCAGAGGCTGGAAAAATGCCTTATAGATGAGCTGGGTACGGACAACATCAGGATTTCATTGCAAGTGCTCAAAAATCTGCCCTCAAATTTAAGATCCTGGGGGTTTAAGGCAAGAGCAGTCCTGTTTAAAGATCGGCAGTCCTGGATACTGGTGGATTTGCTGAATCCAATATCAAACAAACCTGTTCTTGGAACAGCCATTGATATCGGCACCACAAGAATTACAATGTTGCTTATTGATCTTGAATCCGGACAGGAAATAGGCGAGACAGGGTTTGATAACCCCCAGACAGTTATCGGACCTGATGTCCTGGCAAGAATTCATTATTCCAGGCAGAATACCGGACTTGATGAATTAACTCATCTTGTTATTGATGCTGTAAACTTAAATATTTCAGCCCTGTGTAAAGAGTACGGATATCAAAAAGAGGATATCTATCTTGTTGCCGGCGCCGGCAATACTGCCATGACCCATCTGTTTTTAGGGATAGAATCCTTTGATCTTATAAAGGAACCTTATATCCCCTGTGTAAATATCCCGGATACACAGCCTGCTGGAAACTTGGGCCTTGATATCAATGAAAACGGTGTGGGATTTCTTTTTCCCAATATCGGGTCCTATTTTGGTGGCGATCTGATTTCCGGCATTCTTTTTTCAGACCTTGATCAAAAAGAACACCCCTGCATCATGGTGGATGTGGGCACCAATGCGGAGATTGTCGTGGGGAACAAAGACTGGCTTATTGGCTGTGCCGGCGCTGCCGGGCCCGCTTTGGAAGGTGGGGTCAGTAAAATGGGCATGACAGCAAAACCGGGCGTGATTGATCAAGTATGGATTGACCCTGATACCTGGGATCTTGCGATTCATACCATAGGCGATAAAAGACCGGTTGGTATCTGTGGGTCCGGGATGATTGATCTGGCCGCAAGCCTCTTTTTATCCCAACGGATCGATATCAGGGGGAAATTTTTTAAACCGGCCTGCGGGGATCACCTGTTTGAAAAAGACGGGATCACCTATTTTATCCTTGTGGATGAAAAATATTCCGGTACAGGAGAACCCATCTGCCTGAGCCAGGTAGATTTAAATTCCTTAACCAGTTCAAAGGCCGCCATGTATACCATCCTGGAAGTGATTGTAAAAAATACTGCGGGGCTTGAATTCGAAGACCTGCATAAATTTTATGTGGCAGGAACCTTTGGATCATTTATTAATCCCGTGTCTGCCATATCCATTGGAATGCTTCCTGATCTTCATCTGGAAATATTTGAAGTCCTGGGAAACAGTTCTCTTGGCGGAGCAAAAGTGCTGCTGAAAAACCCGGATGCCTTTGAAAGGATCATGAAGATTCGGCAATCCATTACCTATATTGAACTCAACGTCAACCAGGAATTTATGAACATGTTTTCCGGGGCAAAATTTTACCCTCATACTGATAAGTCCAGATTCCCTTCGCTGCAAAATATGATTTAAAAAGGCTATACCTGTATATATAAGTTGTCTGCTTTATGGTAAAATAGGGGATAAATAACAAATTGTCATTCATCATAAAGGAAATAAACCCGTATGAAAAAAATAGTCGAGTGTGTCCCGAATTTCAGTGAAGGCCGGAACAAAAAAACCATAGAAGCCATAGCCGATGCCATTCGGCAGACCAAAGGCTGCCGCCTTCTGGATGTCGATCCGGGAAAATCCACCAATAGAACTGTCTATACTTTTGTGGGCTCCCCTGAGGCGGTGATAGAGGGCGCATTAAATTCCGCCAGAGTGGCAAGACAAAAAATTGACATGAGAACCCATCAGGGGGAACATCACCGCATGGGCGCCATGGATGTCTGTCCCTTTATTCCCGTTGCCAATGTCACCATGGAAGACTGTGTCAAAATTTCCAAAGAATTTGGCAGGAGAGCTGCCGATGAGCTGGGTATTCCCATTTATCTGTATGAAGAATCCGCCACCCGTAAATATCGCAAAAAACTGCCTCAGATCAGGGAAGGGCAGTACGAAGGCATAAAAGACAGGATTATTACCAAAGAGTGGAAACCGGATTTCGGACCCGCCGAATTTATTCCCGAGTGGGGGGCAACCGTAACAGGGGCACGGTTTTTTCTGATTGCCTATAACGTCAATCTTTTGTCCACACCCAACCAGGCCCATAGAATTGCCCTGAACCTTCGGGAGGCCGGCCGCAGCCCGGATGAACCGGGTCGGCTTGCACAAGTCAAAGGCATGGGATGGTATGTGGAAGACTACAATCTGGCCCAGGTCACGGTCAATTTGAACAATTATCAGGTCACCCCTCCCCATATGCTGTTTGAAGAAGTCCAGAAAGAGGCAAAAAAGCTGAATGTCGCTGTTACCGGGTCTGAAATTGTGGGGGTGATACCGCTGGAGGCCCTGCTCATGGCGGCGGATTATTATATTAACAAAGAGAATCTTTTTGTTCTGGATGAAGATCAGAAAGTCAGACTTGCCATTGAACGGCTGGGCCTGAACTCTGTTGCCCCGTTTAATCCAAAAGAGAAAATTATCGAGTATATTATTGCCCAGGAAAAGACCGAACCCCTGGCAGGCCTGACGGTAAGACAATTTATTGAAGAAGTGGCTTCAAGGAGTTCAGCCCCGGGCGGTGGATCTGCTTCTGCCGCTATTGCCGCTATGGGTGCCGGGCTTGGCTCCATGGTGGCAAAATTGACCCTGGGGGTTCGTAAATTTGAAGACCTTGATGCAAAAATGCGCAAGATTGTTCCGCCGCTTCACCATGCGGCTAACGCCCTGATCCCCATGATTGATGCGGATACCGATGCGTTTAATGACTATGTGGCGGCCCTGCGTCTTCCTGAAAACACAAAAGAAGAAAAAGAACTCAAGCTTGAAAAATTGCAGCAGGGGTTACAAAAGGCCATTGATATTCCCTTAACCACAATGAAGCTTGCCGATGCTGCCTGGGATGCCATGGTCGAGGTTGCAAAATACGGTAATATCGCATCAAAATCCGATGTTGAAGTGGGCGCAAAAGCCATGGAAATCGGAATTTGGGGAGCGTATAAAAATGTCATGATCAACATGGTAGACATTACAGACGATACTTTTAAAAATACGACCATGAAACTGGCAGAAGAAATAAAAATAAGGGCGGAAAATCAGTGCAAAAAAGTCCTTGAAATCCTGGAAAAGCGGGAGAAATAGTTTTGAGACAACATGGAGGATAAAATGGGGGATATAATTCAGGAAAAAATTGACAGGGTTTTGGATCGTATTCAAGATCCTCAGACCGGTATGACAATGTCACAATTGGGGTTAGTGGAAAAAATCCGCTATGTGGAAAAGTCTCAAAAACTTATCGTATTTTTCAATCGTCTGGGTCACAGCAAGGCCTGTTGTGCAGCGTTGAACATGGTCTTGCTGGCTGATTTTGAAACTGCGATTAAATCGGGTTTAAAGGCGGAGTTTCCCCAATTTTCAATAGCGCTTGCAGATTTTTCACATACTTAAATCCATCGATAGTATTGAAATAACCCGATGAACCGCGGATATTCATATTAAAAGTTCGAAAGGAGAAAAATGTCAGACATTAAAACTGAAAAATTAGCAGTATTAATAGATGCTGATAATGCGCAGCCGGCTATTGTTGAGGGACTATTGACAGAAATTGCAAAATATGGGACGGCGAATGTAAAGCGGATTTACGGCGATTGGACAGCGCCGGATCTGAAAGGATGGAAAGAAGTTTTGTTACAGTATTCCATTCAGCCCATTCAGCAATTTGGATATACCAAAGGGAAAAACGCCACTGACAGCGCCATGATAATTGATGCAATGGATTTACTTTATACGGATAAATTTGATGGATTTTGCATTGTATCCAGTGATAGTGATTTTACAAAACTCGCCGCAAGAATAAGAGAAGCCGGCCTTTTTGTTTGTGGTTTCGGGGAGAAAAAAACGCCTGAACCCTTTGTTT
This sequence comes from Desulfobacula sp., assembly GCF_014237455.1. Taxonomy (GTDB): domain Bacteria; phylum Desulfobacterota; class Desulfobacteria; order Desulfobacterales; family Desulfobacteraceae; genus Desulfobacula. Next base: position 92,119 of record NZ_JABZFL010000068.1, read on the forward strand.
CAGCATGCGATAAATTTATCTTCACCGAAGTCCTCCGATCAAAAGATGACGATGCAGTTAAAATTAATCGCAAAACAACGCCTGAATTAAAGCAGGATACAAAGCTGGTTAATTTATTGAGAAACGCGGTTGAAAATTCTTCTGATGATAGTGGCTGGGCACACTTGGCATCTGTTGGCAGTAATATTGCTAAGCAGGCATCAGAGTTTGATCCACGGAATTATGGGTACAAAAAATTAGGCGGACTCATCGTCGCAACAAAATTATTTCAGATTGAGGAAAGAGAAGTCGGCAATGGGCCTTCAAAGGCATTATACTTAAAAGATATAAGAAAAAGATAAATCTCTGAGTCCTATGCCCGTTTCGGGTACTTTTTCTAAGGGGTTGGGGGGTGCCTGGATAAATGTTTTTGTTGACACACCCAACTATTTATAATACAGCTATATTAAAGCTATATTGAGGTTAAAATATAATAATGATGTATTTTCAGGAGGAAAAATGAAAGAAGTTGTCATAGCTGCTGCCTGTAGAACGGCAATCGGTAGATTTGGTGGATCTCTTGCACCGTTGAGTGATATTGATTTTGGGCCCATCCCCATAAAAGAAGTTATTAAAAGAGCCGGGTTGACCGGCGATCAGATTGATGAGGTTATTTATGCCTCCGGTTACAGGACAGGGGATCTTCCCATTAACTCAGCCCGTGTTGTGGCGGTAAAGGCGGGCATCCCTCAGGAAAAACCCCAGTTCACCATCAGCAAAGCCTGTGCCGGAAGTATTAAGGCTGTTACGCTTGCAGCCCAGGTGATTAAATCCGGTGATGCAGATATTATTGTTGCCGGTGGTATGGAGAGTATGAGCAATGCCACATTCATGCTGAAAAAAGCCAGATGGGGTTATCGTCTGGGACATGGACAGCTTATGGATCAATTGATTCTTTTTGATCCCTTAAGCGGAAACACCATGGGAGAGACAGCTGAAAATGTTGCTGAAAAATACAATGTGTCCAGAGAAGATCAGGATGTATTCGGGCTTCGAAGCCAGCAGCTGGCTGAAAAAGCCATAACAGAAGGAAAATTTAAAGAACAGATTGTTCCTGTTGAAATTCCCCAGAGAAAGGGTGATCCCAAAATATTTGATACAGACGAGCATCCAAGATTTGGCACCACTATAGAAGGCCTTCAGAAATTAAAACCCCCATTCAGAAAGGGGGGGTCTGTTACAGCGGGAAGTTCATCCGGTATGAATGACGGTGCATCAGCACTGGTTGTCATGTCAAAAGACAAAGCAGATGAGCTGGGGCTGGCGCCCATGGCGTCCATCGTTGCCTATGCCTCTGCCGGTGTTGATCCGGCTTACATGGGAATCGGCCCGATTCCGGCCACAAGGATGGCCCTTGAAAAAGCAGGGCTGACCATAGATGATATTGATTTGATTGAGCTGAATGAAGCGTTTGCATCCCAGGCCCTGGCATGTATGCGTGAATTGAATATGGATATTGATAAGGTGAATGTAAATGGTGGTGCCATTGCATTGGGACATCCTGTATCAGCATCCGGCGGTGCCATCTTAACAAAACTTTTGTATGAAATGGAAGCAAGAGATTTAAGATATGGACTGGCAACGCTTTGCATCGGCGGTGGCCAGGGTATGGCCCTGATTGTAGAACGAAAAAAATAGTACGATACGAATTGAAAACTGTACACAGACTCAAGTTTGTGTGCAGTTTTTTTTATGGTGTCAAAAAAGCGTCTCCCTTTGATATGATCTCATTTTGATCTTTTGGACTTGCCGGGTTGTTCAAAAGCTCACATGTCCTGTCCCTTAAAATTTTTTCAGCTGTCGGCTTTCCTTGATTATTCCATTTATCAAGATTTAAAAACGGCCAGATATTGCTTGAAAATTGAGAATCTCGAAACCGATTTGTTGTAAGGTCGGACATAAGGAAATTGCCTCCCGGCCCGATTTTTTCAATATCAGGGAATCCGATTTCCTCTTCTTCCAAAGAAAATCCCGATGCAAATTTTCTGGACTGGCAGATTACATCATCTGCATAGACCACAAGTTCCGGAGAGAAAACAAGAGAATCAAAATTACCGCCCACAAAAGGGACCATCCCCGCAGATCCGAGACAGGAAGAAAAATGATTCATACACAGAGTTGTCCCGGCCAGGAGATCTGCTCCCCATCCGTTTCCGGATCCGGATGTGCCGCAGTGGGGGATGTCGTAGGAGACTATCATTTCAGCACATGCCAGGTTCAGCAATATGGTATGTGGAGAATAAAAACTTCCGGGATTTTTCATGTCAAACGCCGCAGGAAGGCTTCCTAAAATAACAGGAGCACCTTCTTTTACAAGCTGGCTGAATACCAGTCCTGCCAGCAGTTCAGCCGTGAGCAGGGCCAGTGTTCCGGCCGGTGTGATGGGACAGGTAGCCCCGGACATGCCATAGTTGGAAAAAATAAGGGGCAGTCCCCGTTTAATGGAAGCATCCATTTTCAGGGTGGTTTCAGCATTTAAAACCAAAGGGGTAATGGGGTTTACATAGGGAATCAGAAATGGGGCATCGGAAAGATCTCCGATAAGATGCTGGCACAGATCCAGAGCCGGGTTGAACAATTCAAAGTTGGAAACCAGCAGGACTATCGGTTTCGTTGTATTGGCCAGCATTTCCAGAACACCGAAAAGTTCAGCAGTTTCCGGTGGCAGGTCCTGAATAACACCCGGTGTGGAAATAAAATCATATCCGTCAAGGGTATTCCCAAGCCCTGCAGCGGCAGACATATGCTGTCTGTGAAACGGTTTGATCTCTTTGTTAAAGGGGTCCTGATAATGGAGGTTGGTCACTCCGATACCGAATACGGGTGCACGGGTTCCGTCCCCTGTCAGTTCAAAACAAGGATTTCCAAGCCGGTTGCAGATAGTGATTGTGGAAGGAGAAACATCAATTGCCCATTGGATAAGTTCGCCGGGTATCCGGACCCGGTGATCCTTATGAGATTTTCCGATTGCCTTTTCAAACAAGTTTCTGGCCTTGTTTTCTTCAACAATGATACCGGTGTTTTCAAGAATGGAGACAGCATCGCAATGCACTTTTTTTTTCTGTTCCGCTGTCAAAACCTGTAGTTTGGGGGTTACTTTTGTCATGGAGTTTATTTTTTCCGCATTTATTGTAGAATATGAGTCAAAAATTGTCGGGTCCGCTGATGTTTGGGATGGCTGAAAATTTGTTCCGGAGTTCCTTCTTCAAGCCAGACTCCTTGCTCCATAATCAGAACCCGATCGGCCACATCACGGGCAAAATGCATTTCATGGGTCACGGCAATGATGGTCATGCCTTCCTTTGCCAGCCGCTCCATAACGTCTACCACCTCCCCGATCAGTTCCGGATCAAGGGCGGAAGTGGGCTCGTCAAATAACATGACTGCAGGCTTCATGGCAAGACTCCTGGCAATGGCCACCCGCTGTTGCTGCCCACCGGACAGGCGGGAGGGATGTTCATCCCGTTTCTCAGTTAATCCCACCCAGTCGAGGAGTTCCTCTGCATAGGGAATGGCCTCATTTTTTTGTTGTTTCAGAACCGTTACAGGCCCTTCAATAATATTTTCAAGTACTGTCATATGGGGAAACAGGTTAAAGGATTGAAAACACATGCCTGTTTTTTTTCGAATATCAAGAATTTGGGCGTCCCGCTGTTTGCTGTTTTCCCCGGCATGAATGATGGTCCCGTCTACTTCAATACTTCCTGCCGTGGGTTCTTCCAGAAGATTTATACAGCGCAGAAGTGTACTTTTCCCAGATCCGGAGGGACCTAAAATAACAATTGTTTCCCCTGAATTTACCTCAAGATCAATACCGCAGAGTACATGAAGCTTTTTGTTGAATACTTTGTGAACATTGGTAATTTTTATCATAGGATTTGAATTTTCCATCATGATGTCCCCCTGTCACCCCGTGCCATGTGCGTTTCAATTTTTTCCTGAACTAATTGAAGAATAAAGCACATGACCCAGTAAATCATCGCCACCATGATTAGCATCTCCAGGGATTGAAAATGCCGCCGCCCGATTTTTATAGCCCGAAAGCTCAACTCCCATACTCCCATAAGAGATACCAGAGAAGAGTCTTTGATCATGGCGATAAACTCATTTGATACCGGTGGAATGATCACCCGGACTGCCTGGGGAAATATGATCCTGCGCATGGCCTGACTATTGGTCATGCCAAGTGCTTTGGCCGCCTCTATCTGGCCGATTTTTATGGACTGGATACCGGCACGGACGGTTTCCGTCATATAGGCACCATAACAAACCCCTAAGGCCAGAATTCCGGCAGGGATTGCTGGCAGTGTGAATAATGCCTGAACACCAGTGATTCCCAGATCCTCAAGGGATTTTCCAATCTGGGGAAGGGCGATATACCACATGTACACCTGAACCAGCAGCGGAGTGCCCCTTACAAGAGAAACATAGGATGTGGCAATACTGTTCAGAACAGGATTTAAGGACAGTCGGCCCAGGGCACCCGCCACTGACAGAAAACATGCCAGGGATATCGCCAGAAAGGAGACCAGAAGTGTGTATCCGATACCGGTAAGAATAAATGGCACCCATTTGATCATAAACTTAAAATCAAGTCCTATGATGATAAGGGTGGCTACCATAAGCGTAATCAATACAGCAAATGCAATGATCAGATTGCGTCTGTACCTTGTTTTTTTTACTTCAATTCCATGAAGGGTTGCTTCGGCTTCTGGAGGTATTCTGGAAAGTATTATCGGTGTTTGTTGATCTGTTGTCGTGTTTTCCATCAACTGCTCCTAAATGAAAAGAAGCAGCCTTTGGTTGATACAGAATCCAGGACTGCTTCTTAATTTTTCTGTTATAACTTGGGAATCAGATTTGTGTGATAGAATTTTTCCGACAGTTTGACCAGAGTACCATCATCATACATGGACTTTAAAATTTTATTGAGTTTGTCGACAAGGGTCTGGCTGTTGGGCCGGCTTTTATCCAGAGCAAAACTAAGGGGTTCATAATAGGTCGGGTCACCCAGCATTTTTACGGGACAGCCTTTGCCGCATCCGGAGCGGATGGCTTCAGCAAGAGTCTGCCTGGATGTAAAGATGGCATCCAGTCTCGCCCCGTCACCCAGTGACAAGTCTTCAATATGGTTTGCATCAGTTGGATAGGTTTTGATTTTGCCGGGCTTCCAGTCCTGGTAAACAATTTTCACATCTTCAATTTCCAGATTTTTCTGAAGATATCTTTCATTGGTGGTTTCAGTGGCAACCCCTATTGTTTTGCCGGTCAGATCAGCCAGAGTTTTTATAGTTGTGTTGGCTTTATGGATGGCAAACTGGGCCGGGGAGCTGTAATAAGGCAGGGTGAACAAAAGGGCGTTTTTCCTTTCTGCCGTGGGAGTCATGGATCCAATGGAGACATCCCATCGTTTTCCCCATTTCCCTGCTGTAATGAGATCCCAGTCCGGTGTAATGAATTTTACCTTGACGCCCAGTCTTTTGGCGACTTCCTTTGCCACACTGATATCAAATCCTTCCAGCTCTCCTTTATCATTGAGAAAGCTTTGGGGTGCATAATTAGCATCAGTGGACACTTTGATGGTGTTTGCTCCAAGAATTTCCTCAAGTACGCTTTTCCCAGCTATGCCGGTTCCGGTAAAGGCAAATAGCAATCCTGTGACCAAAACCCCGATCCAAAATCTTTTTTTCATGGCAATTCTCCTGTTCAGATTAAAATTAATTTGAATTGTCCCGGAAAAATTTCCGGGAGTTTATTGACAAACATTAATTGTTGAATAATTTTGTTTGGCCAAAACCGTATATAGAACAGTTGCATATGTCAAGTTTTTTAAATCTTGTGTCCTTTCGGCGTTTCCTGGTAATTCATCACGGCTCGTTCAGCAGAGATCAGAGCGCCTTCGAGATAACCACCGTGCTGGTCCGCAGTTTCCGTTCCGGCAAAATGGATGGTACCATCCCAAATGGAGGTTTGACCTGCCGGGGGGTGATAAAGGGGGTGTTCGACCATCGGCGGCTGGTCGAACTGGGTGGCGGTAAATCGTTCGCGAGCCCAATCCTTATAGTAGAAGGTCGTCGGCTGCGCTGCCGGTTTACCGTAAATGACTGCAAGTTGGGAAAGAATTGCCTCTGTGAGGAGTTGTTGATGGTTGCGTTGCACTGCCGGAATGTTGACAAATCCGGTCAGTCCGTAGGGTCCCTGGTTGTTGTTGGAGCCGTCATGAATCTCGCCCATCGGACCTTGCTGGCTGAAAGCCTGGCCTGAGAGGCCTGCTTGCCGCCAGTAAGGTTTTTCGTAAAGGGCACAAAATTTTGCCTGACCAGCCATCCACGTACCAATTCTCAGCATTGCCTGGGTCAAATTATGAGACAGGTCAGGGGTAAAGAGAATAGTGGCGGCGGCAAGGCGCGGCGGCAGAGCAAGGATTATTTTTTTGGTATAGAACCGACTCCAGGGCTCTCCAAGGTGGGTAATAACATGTATGGAGCGACTGATGCTTCAGGAACTGCGATTGTTGGTACCGTTGGTTCTGGTGTTGGTAAGATTTTCACCAATTCGCTTGAAATGTCAA
>NZ_JABZFL010000098.1 GCF_014237455.1 Desulfobacula sp.
ATTTTAGGGTCTCCACAAACCCTTTTTAAGGAGGTATTCTGTTTTTGTAAATCTCTCACTTACCCGCAAAGCAAAGCTTGGACCATCAGCAAAGCTGAAGGTTTAATTTATTAATTAAAAAATCTGCATCAAAAAATTAATACCAAGATTTCTAATATCTGTAAAGGTATTCCAACAAATCAAGTTTGGTGGAAATATAATTGATTCAAAAAAGACTTGTCAGGTTAATCTTAATTGGAGACACAGATTATCCCAAGAACCTCAGATTCATTTTTATACATCTTGATTTAATCCTGAAAAAGAATTTTCAATTTTCTGAGACTATGAACAAAGTCACATAGCGACGTCTGAACTGAATCTTGCCGAGGAGGCCGGGGTATGGGTTGCAGGAAATCGTTGATTGGGCGTCTGTACAGATTCTTAATGCAGTGGAGCGTTAAAACCGGTAAAGTGTCTGAGTGAAACGAGTTTTTACCGGTCAGCGCAACGGAATTTAGAAGCTGCAAGAGATTCAATCGGATTCATCGCAACCCATACCCCGGCCGGTTTAACGCAAAATCACCAAGGGAACAAGTGTTGACGACAACCCTTCAAGTATATTGGTAATCGTCTTCGGATAAGATGTTTTTATCAGAACAAGGCCTGCCATATTACCAGATATGTTAAATTTTCTATGCCCCACCATCAGTCAAATCAAATGCCACAATATCTGAAATATTTAATTCCAGCATTTTTATGCTTGCCAAAGCCCTTTTGGAATTTCTTGACAAAGCAGGAAATTGTTCAGCCTCTATTTCAAGTTCAGTCAATAATTGTTTTATTTTAAGGATTTTATCATTAACCACCGTCAAGTCAGAGAAATTTTTCATGGCCTGCCTTTCTTTTCTTTAAAATTTTTTCCGTAGATCCTTAAACCGTTTTGCCTTTACTTCATATCTTGGCAGGCTGCCGTAATCATAATATTCAATTCGATACCCCAGGTTTGTTTTCAGTCTGAGCTGATCTTTCAAGATATTTTCCACACTGAGCTTTGTAACATCCGGCATGAGTTCCACTTTAAGCTTTATCCTGTCGACATCCCCCTGCTTGTCCACAACAACCTCAAACTCATCGCCAAGACCGTTGATGGATCTGACCACTTCTTCTATGGCCGCAGGAGAGAGGAGTACCCCTTTCACCTTTGTAATATCGTCAGAACGGCCAATGACACCGCCCTTGATCAGTCGGAATGTGCGACCGCATGAACATGGCTCTGAATCCCATTCAATCACATCTTTGGAATCAAATCGAATACAGGGCTGAGCCATCCTGTCCAGGGCCGTGATGATCATCTTTCCTCTTCGGCCCGGTTCTTCTATGATTTCACCGGTATCCAGATCTTCTATTTCCACAAGAAACATGGCTTCATTGACATGCATTCCGCAAGGCTGTTCCCTGCACTCGTATGACCATGCACCGATTTCTGTTGCACCGGAGTGATCATATACACTGGCGCCCCAGGCATCTTCCATTCTTTTTTTCGTGCTGGGGATACCGGCACCCGGTTCGCCGGCGCAGGTGATTTTGTTGATGGAGAGCTCGCTGGGATCGATCCCCATTTTATTTTTTGCCACATCCGCCATTCTCAAGACATATGTCGGCGTTGCCATCATGGCTGTTGCAGTCAATTCTTTTATTTTTAATATGCGGGACTGGGTATCAAGGACACCACCGGGAACCACTTCACAGCCCAGTTTTTCTGCCGCATAATGTCCGGCCCAGAAAGCAACAAAAATATTATAGCCAAAAGGAATAAACACCCTGTCTTTGGGACGATATCCCTGTGCCCATAAAATAAAAGACCAGCATTCCGACCACCACTCCCAGTCCTGCCAGGTATCGGGCTGATAAACCGGCTGGCCTGTGGTACCACTGGTCTGTCTGAAGGTTGAAACCTCTTCTAAGGGAACACACAGGGCATCTCCATAGGGAAAGGGCTCTTTGTTCTGAATTCCTCTCATCATGGATTTTTCAACCTTGGGGATCTTTTTAATATCATCAAAGGAACGAATATCATCAGGGGTTAACCCTGCGGTATCATAAAGCGCCTTGTGAAATTTTGAATGGGTATAGGCCCAGTTTAATAGTCGCTTAAACTTTTTAAACTGCAAAACTTTAAGTTTTTCCAACGGCATTGTTTCCAAAACCGGATTCCAGTAATCTTGAGGACTCATTTACTTATCCTTCTAAAGTATGATCCTGCTGCCTACACTGTTTAGAATAAAGGCATCGGGCATTTCCTCGGCAAACCGTGTAATTGCCTTGAACCCGGTACAATGCATGGGAGAAATCACCTGTACTGCCATTTTTTTCATTTCTTCAATTGTGGGCTCAATGGAAGGTTCCATAACAGCACCACTCAAATGGAACCCTCCGATTACAGCACAGATTTTCTTGTTACCGGTTAATTCCCCGGCATATAAAACAGAATTTATGATGCCGGCATGGGCGCATCCGGAAATTACGACCAGCCCCTTATTGCCAAGATTTATAACGAGTGACTGATCATCTTTAAATGTGTCTGAAACAAACTCGCCATTGGATTTGATCAGGGCTCCGGGCAGTCCTTTTTCAAATGAGATGGTTCGGGGAACTTCACCCGTAACTAGGATAGAATCTTTGCACAGCAGGAGTGGTTCTTTGTTTTCCATCACATCGGCTCCCCAGTCTTTAAGCTCATCCCTGGAAGGGAATGCAGGAAAAACCAGCCGTTCTGAAGGAAATCGAATAACACGGGGTAAAAAAGCATCCGGATGCAGGATAAGTTTTATCCCTGCCCCGGCTAAATCAACAATTTCCCTTAATGCTCCGACATGATCCATATGGCCGTGGCTGAGAACCACTGCCTCAACCTCTTCCAATGACAACCCCAAATACTCAAGATTGTAAGGAACTGCCACATTTGTATAACCTGTATCAAGTATGATGGAATGCGTCTCTTCTTTTACCCGGACCTTCACTAGGAGGGAAAGACCATGCTCTGCCAACAGGGTGTTTTTCGGAATAACGCCCTCCCTGGCAAGGGGAGGACGAATGACGGTCTTGCTGCTCGGCAAAAGGACATCTGAAAAATTATCTACAAGGGTTGTAATCTCGACACTGTCTGCTTGACACAAACTTAATATTTCTTTTTCCATTTACACCTGCTCTTTGATTAATATGGATGCTGATTTTAATTTCCCAGGAATCTTTTTATAAATTCCACAGCTGCCCTGGCCGGCAGGCCCTTTTCTTCTGATTTTTGTATAAAATCTTCAATAACGGGTTCTATGGCTGTTTCCCACTTTTTACCTTCCTGCTCTGTTAAAGTGATCAGTTTTCCTCCTTTTGAAATCAAAAATTCTTCACCTTCAGCATCACTCGTATCCCAGGCTTCCCCGTGTTTAACAATCCAGATTTTATTAATTTCTGTAATAATACTTTGAATATCAGCGGGCAGGCCGGCCCATTTATCTTTATTCATGACAACAAAAAATGTAGAGGTATTGGCAATGGGATAATCAAATGTGCCGTATTTAACCACATCTGCCATTCTCCACCCTTTGTTTACTTCCATGGGATAAATCGCTCCTTCCACCACACCTTTTTGAAGACTTTGATAGAGTTCAGGCATTGGCATGGTAACTGGGATACCGCCAAGTGCTTTGACAACCTTTGCAGTTGTACCATGTGACCTGATTTTTATCCCCTTCAGGTCATCCATGGTACTCACAGGTTTTTCTTTGGTATATAAAAGACCAGGACCATGGGCATGGAGATACATGACCTTGACATCATCGAGTTCTTTGGGGTTAAATTTTTCATAAACCGCATTGGCAACGATTGTTGCAACCATACCGGATTTATACCCAAGTGGAAGATCTACAGCTTCCATCAATGGAAAACGGCCTCTTGTATACCCGAACAGGCAGAGTCCCAGATCCGACATTCCCGAAACCACGCCGTCATAAACCTGTTTGGCTTTTGTCAGAGTCTGTGCCGGGTAGTATTCTACAATGACAGCTCCATTGGTGCGTTTTTTTACTTCATCGCACCATGACTGGGCAAGTTTGCTTTGAATATGCGTGGGAGGGAAAAAATTTGAATAGGTTAATCTAATGGTTTTGGCATGAAGAATTGAAGTAAAGAAAAATGTACTTAAAAAAATAGGAATAATCCAAAAATACATAAACTTTTTCATTTTAATGATCTCCTTTAAGTTAAATTAATTGCCTGACTTATTTTATATACTGAGAATAATTGACATACAAGAGATATATTTCAGGTAAATAACAGGTATGAAATATACCTGTTATTTAGAGGAGACTAAAAAGGTATGAAGGTTAGACCCGTCTTTTTTTGTCCAGATAATTTCATAAGGTCTTCTCTCCCCCTTTTCGTCGCTTTTCAAGTTGCTGGGAAAAAATCTTCTTATTATCCTCATCTAAAAGTGGATAACGCTTTTGCTCTGTCAGGTTTGTGTCTGATTCTCGACCTCGTTTAAAAAAAAACTATATGATTTTCTTACCGGCTGTCTTGTCAATAACCGATATAATCCAGTCTCCAAGGACTTTTTTGTTGACCGCTTTGATCTGTTTTCGAATCAGCTTTAAATCAAGCTCTGCCCTGGCCATTGTCTTATGCCCCCCGGCTGAACCATACATGGAAAACGCTTCTTTTACTGTATTTCCAGCGCCTTTTCTCAATCCGTCATTCCGAATGATAATGATCAGTTTTTTTTCATAAACACCGGAAATAATACTCCAGTTAACTTTTGAAAGGGTTAAAAAAAAGTCTGCCACAACCACAAGTTCATCGGGTTTGGTGATGTTTCCCGCATGGAAAAAAACACGATTGTTAATCACTTTTCTTTGTTTTATGGCATGCCCGACAAATTCGAGATCTTCCTGGGTCAATGCCGTTCTTTCAACTTTAGTGACAATATTATTATCCGCAAATTGATAAAGGTATTGAAATGCCCTGATATCTTTCAGGCTTGCCTGTCGGGTAAAATCAGACGTATCGGTTTTAATGCCCAGCATCAGGGCTGCAGCAAGTCTGGAAGAGGGTTTTATTTTCTTTGACTTAAGGTATTCAGTCATAATGGTGGAGCAGGCACCATAACCCGGTCTAATATCAACATATGTGGCATTATCACAAGTTAATGGATGGTGATCGATAATGGCATCATAGTTAAATTCAGAAAACCGCTCATTGTGATCGGGCTGGGAATCCACCACCACAAATGAAGTAAACTCTTCTTTTTCTATATCATCCAGTGCCACCAGACCCGGTTCAGTATATTCGATCATGGCAAGGTTATCCGGCCGGCTGATCTTGTTAAAATGGGCAATGGTCACTTCACTGACCCTGCGCCATAACAGTCTTTTAACTGCCATGGCACTGGCAATGGCATCGGGATCGGCATTGATCACCACAAGCACTTTTGACCCGCCTGTGAAAAGACTTAAAAATCGATTAAGTTTTTCCCGGTTATTCATCTGCTCGTTCCCTTTTGTTCCTGCTGAAAAACAGTGTCAGCGTTATAAAAGAATATCCAATGATGGCAAGGATTGCAAACCCTCCGTAAAAAACGCCCAAAGGGGCAAGAACAATAGCGGTCAGCCAGTGAATAAAAATCACTGTCGGAGAGTGCAGTCTTATGGGAAAATCATCAAACCTGCAGATGACGGACAGACCGCAAAGGTTCCAGCCGTATAACGAAGCAAACACATGCATATGGAGCAGCCATTTTATTTTTTGAGGATCATATCCTTCAGACATCTGCATGCAGATATATACAATGCCTGAAACAGCCGTCAAAATCAAAAACCCAATCCCTGAGGTTAAAAAAAGTTTCTGCTGAATTTTTTCGGCAAATTTTGTATACAGTAAAAATACGATAACCACTGCTGTGAAAAGTGCCGCTGTTACAAAAATCTGGGGAATAAATTTTTCAAATAAAATGAAAATAAAAAAAATGATCACCCCAAGGGTAATGGTCCAGAAGCAGGCCTCCATGACTACCTTGGCTGATGATCCTTCTATCTTTTTCAACATTGTAAAAACCAGAGAAAGCGTGATCAGCGACAATGGGAAAGAAAAGCCTAAGAAAAAGGTGTTTAAGGTCAGCTTTTCCATGGTCACAAACTTGAAATATTCATTGTTCAAAATAACCAGGGATGCCATGACAATCCCTATGGAAAGGCACAACAGTGATGCCTGGTGAAATTTCTCCGATACTGGTTCTTTGAGGCTGATAAACTGTATGGGTACCAGTGAGAATTTCTCAATTCGAATTTTTTCCACCAGTATAAACAGTGGAACTGAGATAAGGATGGTAACCGGATAAATTTTAAAAAAAGCAGAAAAAGCGTAAATTAACGAGCCCAAGAAAAAAAACGTAATAGTTTTGGAGACTTTTACCCTGCCTTGTGTATAATAAAGGAGGATGGTGCCGCCTGTACAAAGATTAAAAAGAAAAATATGAAGCCTTTCAAAACTATAATTATCTGCCGGGAAATAAATATGAATGAACCCAAAAACAAGGGCTGTAATCATTAAAAGAGAAAAGAGGATTTTTAATTTAATATTCATTTTGTTTTACCTGATAGTATTGCCTTTATTATTTTTCATTTTAAAATTATAAGTTCTATCTGCCAAGCATATCTTTCAGTGCGAAAAGAAGCGTTTCATGTTGAAATGAGAACCCATTGTCCAAAAGTTTTCCAGGTTTCACCCGTGCACTGGCCAAAAGGGTTTCCTTTCCCAATTCCCCCCACAAAAACAAGGCCACAAATTTGGGGAGTGTAAAAAATACCTTTTTTGAAAAAACCCTGGCCAGTGTTTTTGAAAACTCCTTATTGGTGACAGGATTTGGGGCGGTCAAGTTTACAGGTCCTTGGATTTCATGATCCCTCAATATGTGCAGGATGCCTGACAATACATCATCCATGCTGATCCAGCTCATATATTGTCTACCATGGGAAAGTTTCACACCACAGCCTGTTTTAAAGGGCAGTTCCATTCTTTTAAGAGCACCGCCGGCCGGGGTAAGCACCACTCCAATCCTGAGCTGAATAGTCCTGATTCCCAGCTTTTGGGTAGTCATGGATGCATCTTCCCACTGTTTGCAAACCCTGGAAATAAAACAATCTCCCATATTATCGGTTTCGCTTAAAATTTTATTTTTGCCTTCCCCATAAAAGCCGACTGCAGAAGAAGAAATAAAGACATCCGGTTTTGGGTCAAGATCTGCCATTTTCTTCACAAGCAGCCGGGTGGGAATTATCCTGGAGTCAATAATCCGTTTTTTCTGGCTTTGGGTCCATCTGCCCCTTGAAATATCAACCCCGTTTAAATTGATGACGGCATCAAAGGGACCTGCCTTTTCAAGGTCAAGTATGCCGTTGTACGGATCCCAGAAAATTTCATCCTCTAAAAGAGTTTCTTCTTTTCGAACCAGTCGGATCACCTCATGACCACAGGTTCTCAAAAACGGGACCAATATGCTTCCTATGGTTCCACTGGCACCGGAAATAAGAATTCTTTTCTTTCTGGTTTTGTCCACATGGTGTTCAAGATCATATTTGAGCACCCTGTGTCTGTAGTTGAACATTCGCTCAAATTCTTTTTTGGCAAACCCGTAAAACGGCCGACTTAAAAATCCGAACGGCAATTTAAATTCAACCTTATCTTCCATGATTGAACCCGCATTACCATCCGCTATAAACCTATGGGTATGTTCCCATTTGGCAAACGGTCCTTTTATCTGCCGGTCTTTAAACAGTTTATTTTCCTGATACGCTATATGCTCGGCCTCCCAGATCATGGGTATCTTAAAAAGACTTAACCGAAATGCTACTTTTACTCCTTTTTGAATACCACGACCGCTGCGCGAAATCATTTTCAAGGGTGCCCATGGCGGTGTCAACCTTGAGATGGCTCCTTTTCCGGCATGCCATGAAAAAAGAATTTCAACAGGCGCATTAATTTTTGTTCTTTTTATATAAACATTATGACTCATATTTTACTCTATTGAACAAATGATTCATTGATTTTACGCATCTTATACTATAATAATAAGCTTCAAGTTAAAACCCTTTTTATCAAGAAGGGAAAACTCAAATTTGAGGCACACTCTTTGCATTAATTGAGAACAATAAAACGAGTTTGGCAACCTATTTAAATCGATTAATTTTTATTAAGGGAGGCACAAATAAATGTATAAACCCATTGAAATAGCAAAGGGAATATATTCCGTTGGATGCCGTGACTGGGATATCAGGGATTTCCATGGTTATTCTACCTATGAAGGTACAACCTATAATGCATTTCTGGTACTGGGCGAAAAAAATATTCTCATTGATACGGTAAAAGAAAAATTTTCCGAGGAGCTACTTTCCAATATCAGCAGAGTTATTGACCCAAAAAAAATTGACATCCTTATCAGTAATCATACGGAAATGGATCATTCCGGATCCATCCCCAAACTGATGCAGATCATCGGAGAAGACAAGCCCCTATATTGTTCAAAAATGGGGGCAAAAAATCTGAAAAGCCATTTTAACCGGGACTTTAATTTTAAGGTTGTGGGAAGTGGTGATGAACTCAAAGCAGGGAATAGAACCTTTTCCTTTCTTGAAACAAAAATGCTTCACTGGCCGGACAGTATGTTTACCTATCTTGTGGATGACGCCATCCTGTTTTCCAGCGATGCCTTTGGCCAGCACTATGCCGGCGACAAGTTCTTTGATGACGAAATCGGAGATGAAATTATCCCCCATGCAAGAAAGTATTATGCCAATATTCTTCTTCACTTTTCGTCAAGGGTACAGGCACTTTTAAAAGATGTTGCAAAAATGAATCTGAAAATCAATATGATCTGTCCGGATCATGGCATCATCTGGCGGGACAACCCGTCCAAAATCATTGAGGCTTATGACAACTGGTCCAAGCAGGAGCCGACAAACAAGGTGGTTGTCATCTTTGACTCTATGTGGGACAGTACAAGCAAAATGGCCCGATCCATTACCAGTGGTATTGAGTCGGAAGATGTGAATGTAAGGCTCATGAACACCAGGAAATGGCATCGAAGTGATATTATGACGGAAATCATTGAAGCCGGTGCTATTGCTGTGGGTTCTCCGACTCTCAATAATGGCATTTTTCCTGTTATTGCCGATGTCATGACATATATCAAAGGCTTGAGGCCCCAGAATAAGATTGCGGCTGCATTTGGTTCTTACGGATGGAGCGGCGAAGCCGTAAAAATTCTGAACAAAAAATTTTCTGAAATGAAACTGGATATTATTGACGATGGTGTTAAAGTTCAATATGTTCCGGATGAAGATGATCTGAACAAATGTTTTGATCTGGGCGTAAAAATAGCTAAAATATTAAAAGAAAGGTTGTCATAAAGAAGAGATGACCCGGAGGGAAAAATGCCTAACGAGTTTAATGCAAATGATATTTTTGAAATTGCTGTAAAAATTGAACAGAATGGTGCGAAATTTTACCGGAATGCTGCAGAACAGGTAGAAGAGGAAAAACACAAAAAATTTCTCCTTGAGCTGGCTTTGATGGAAGACGATCATGAAGTAATCTTTGCCAATATGCAAAAAGAATTAAAAGATGAGGAAATATTTTCTACAGCGTTTGATCCTGATGATGAAAATATCCTTTATCTAAAAGCGCTTGCTGACACCCGGGTCTTTTCTGAAAAAAAGCAGATCGATAAAAGCTTTAAAAGCATATTGAGCGCTGCTATTCAGGCAGAGAAAGATTCCATTGCCTTTTATCTCGGGATGAAAGAACTGGTTTCTGCAAAACTGGGTCAATCAAAAATTGACAATATTATCAAGGAAGAAATGAGCCATATCAAGCTTCTTGCAGGAAAGCTGACTGAATAATCATGAGTGGGGTCAGGCTTTCCTTATTGTCGTTATTGATTTCAATAACGACAATAAGGAAAGCCTGACCCCGTTTAGAACGGGCCTTAAGACTTCCAAAGACCGTGGAGATTGCAATAGGCCCTTGCAACAACCTTAGCAGCATCGGTTTTAAACTGGGCTTCAGGCGAACTCGTTGGTGTCAACATCTGTCTTTGTACAAACGTACTGTCTTCGGAAGTAAGCTCAATCCACTCAATCCAATGATCATTTCCCATGGGGTGGGCGACACTGCCGACCTTCACTAAGTATCCGCCATCCGTTTTTTCAATCACAGGCACATGTTTTTCCAGTGCCGCATCTACTGTGTTTTCAACCAGGCGATCCATTGCCTGGCCACAACACATGACCGGCGGTTTTTCGCCATGAAGGACCTGTACGATATTTCCACATTTGCCGCATTTATAAATACCAAGTTGTTCAGCCATTACATCTCTCCTTTTTTTATGTTTTGTTGCTTATTATAATCGATAAAACAGGGTGAAATCCAGACAAACAAAATTAAATTCAGGCTATAAATTTCTTATATGTCATTTAAAAGGATTTTTCCACAAAAATTTTAGAGGAACCACCTGTTAAAAACCCATTAAAAATCGTTTTTGCCAATTTGTCTTCATCATTGGTGACTTCTTTGAAAATAGATGCCATTTGAAAGTAAATTTCATTTTTGGATTTCAAACCAAAATAAAAATTGGGTGCCTGGACACCTTTCTTATACCTTTTTATTCCAAATTTTGATTTAGACATTTTTTATCCCTCCTGGATTTTTCATCACATGCTTACACTTCCTATTTAGCAAGCATCATACCAGGAGATCAAAATTACATGTCTTTCCTGCGAAACCCCTTATGGTTAAACAAGTTGTAATGATTAATAAATAACCTTAACACTAAAAAAAGATTCGAGAGACATTCGTGTCTCAAATTATCGTATCAATGAACAATAACAAACAATACAAAAGTGTGCCAAGTTGTTTGATGGTTTCAAATTCCCCAGCCCTGTCTTAAAATTTCCATATTGTCAACAAGAATCCCCATATAAGCTTCCTCCATTTCAAGCATGTCTTTATCTTCTTTTCGCAGCCACTCTGACAACCAGGCAAACCTTAATGCAAGAATATACTCCGGGAAGAACTGCCATCCTATTTCACTGTAAAGCTTCTTTGCCCGTATTTCTCTTAAAAATGTCATCACCATGGGCATTCCCAGGCCCTCTGGATTCTCAATCCCGGCACAACCAACAAGGTTGGCGGCATCGTAAATATCAGGTTTTATCCCGGTAAACTCCCAATCAATCACGGCCCTTATTTGATCATGATCCCAAAGGACATTTAAAGGATGCAGGTCCCCATGGCAAAAAGAGACAGGCAGTTTATCGTGAACATCCATAAACTCTTTTTCTAAAAATATTAAAAACGGAAGAAATTTTTTATAGACTACATTATTATGTTTCTTAATTTCACCGAATAATTTATAAATATATTTTTTAATGGAAAAGGGTTTAAAAGAAAGGCTGCTTTCAATATTTACAGAGGTGTTGGAGAGGCAAATTAAAAATAATGCGAAGTTTTTTCCCATCTTTGATGATGACAGATAATCCGGTCGTTTAATTCCGGTACTGTCTAAAAAAAAGGACAGCTGAAAACAGGCATCTTTAAAAAACGGTAAGAACTCCCTGTTATTAGATTTTTGATACGATAAGGCGACTTTTAAGCCATTATCATTCAAATATTCAATTGCTTTGGCGACATTGTGACGAATCTGAAATTTTCTTTTGGAAAATTTTTCAAGCAGGAAAAGAGTGCCTTCTTTATCCTGAAACACTGCACGCGAAAGTGTCCGCTCAGGGCTACCCTGGATATCAATATCCCGGCGGACACATTTAAATTCAATATTCCACTGGCGCCTCACCCATTGAAGGAATTCTTCATTTTTATCATCAAAGAATTCTTGCAATCTGCGATTCCAATTGCTCTTTTGGCAATGCGCCAATCAGCGTATCAATGATCTGTCCATTTTTTACCAGAAGCATGGTTGGAATACTTGAGATAGAATATCTCGACCCGATCCCGGGGTTATCGTCCACATTGAGCTTGGCTATTTTCAACCTTGCCCTGTATTTTGCAGCAAGCTCCTCCATGATCGGGCCAATCGCCTTGCAGGGGCCGCACCAGGGTGCCCAGCAATCCACCAGTACGGGAAGTGTTGACGCCAACACCTCCCGATCAAAGGTGCTGTCCGTAACATTGACCGGCTGGCTTAATATTTCTGCCGGCAATACCTTCCCGCATTTCCCGCATTTTGGAGTTTCATCTATCCGTGATATCGGTACCCTGTTTTTTGCGCCGCACTTTGAACATGCCAATATCAGACTGTTATCATTCATTATAATATCCTAAATCAGTGCAATAATACTTTTCCCATATTCCTGGGCTGCCTTGAGCCCCCCCCCAACCCAGCTTGCCTTTAGCATCAAAGGACCTGACACCATTTTCATGCCGTAAATATGTTCCATGGTTTCAAATATTCTTCCCGGTGCCTCACCACTCCAGCCATAGGCACCAAAAGCACCGCCGGGCTTATCTTTGAGTTCTGCTCTTTCTGCTATAAACAGAATCTGTTTCATGGATGTAATCATTTCTCCATGATAGGTTGCCGAACCAAAGGCATAGCCATCATAACCCTTTAAATCCTCTTCGCTCTTAATCTGACTTGTTTTTTTAATATCAACCTCATGTCCTGAGATACGAACACCCTCTGCGATCAGCTCAGCAATTCCTTTTGTCTCATCAGACCTTGATGCGTATACAATCAAAACTTTTCCCATTTTTTCTCCTTTGTTTAATTATGTTTGAATAAAATTTTTGAATCTGCCATTTTAATGTTCTTTGTTCCGGTCATAAACATGGCTTTTTTCAAAGTTTTTTGAATGTGCTCAAGGTGCAGCTTCACCCCCAGGGTTCCAGCACCAACAGCCGCCCGGATAATATCCCTTCCCAAGAGGACGGCATCTGCCCCCAGTGCCAGCATTTTCAACACATCGTAGCCTGTTCTCACACCACCATCCGCTGTAATCGTAACAGAATCCCCAAGTTTTTTCCTGATCAACGGCAGCATTGTGGCAACACCCGGGGTTGAATCCAGAACCCGACCCCCATGATTGGATATGGCAATGGCACTGGCACCTGCATCTGCACACTTTTGCGCTTCATCCGGGATCATGATGCCCTTGGCAATAAAGGGCAGCGATGTAAATTTTACCAATTCTTCAATATCTTTGACACTCTTTTTAAATACAGGCTGCCCATGCAATGCCATAATGGTTGACCCGCAACCATCCAGATCAACACCAACGGCTTTGCAGCCATACTTTTCTGCTTTTTCAATCAAATTTTTTAAAACATCCTGGGACCTTGGTTTGAATATGGGAATGCCATATCCGTCACAAACTTTCATGGCATTTAACGACGGATTATCCTCGGGTGTATAAAACCAGGTGTCCCCTCGAAGTCCAATAGTGCCCGCTTCTTTTGACCCTTTTAATACGGATGTGCAGAACAGGGTTTCATCCAGAGCATCATTATATTTCTGGGCACCTGCTGTAGACGAAGCCAACACCGGGAATTCAAGGCCAATTCCCAGAAAAGAACAGGAAGTATCCGGTTCAAAATGATCTCCCAATACCGACATATTCAATTGGATGTCTGCAAGGGCTTTAACATTTGCCCTGAAAGACTGCCCCTGGCCGATACCGCCAAGTCCAATGGGTTTTCCATACGCTTCACGCTGGCATATTTTATCAAAATTGCCGTCACATGACGGATATGCCGCACAGATTCCCTTGAGCTTTTTCCTGGCCAAATCCCTGACCTGTTCAAGGGACTGAGGGACCTCTTCCAACTTCATAATCATTCTATCGTCTGCATGGCAAATCTCACATGTGCCGGGTTTGTTTTCACCACTAAATGTTTCATGACAAACAGAACAATACCACTGATTCATTGAATTTCTCCTTTTTTGATTTGGACTCTGACAAGAATATCATTCATTTGTATTTTAGCAAAGTTGTATTCAAAAAACAGTTTTTTCTCGTAAAGTTTTTAGACTGCAAAAATCAGACCATACAAATTTATACTCTTTGGAACTCAGTCAATCCAATTTTACTTTAAACTTGCAATTCTGGTATAAATCATGCAAGGTTTATTAGCTTAAATTAAACACTACAGGAATGTTTCTTGTAATTTATGCCAGCAAAAGGAAAACACATGACCAGGAACAAAACAACATTATATGCATTAAGTACCTGCAGCCACTGCAAATCAACCAAAAAACTTCTTTCCGAATGCAATGTTGAATATGAATATATCGCGGTAGATGATCTGGAAGGAGAAGAGCGAAAAGCCATTCTGGCAGACGTTAAAGAGATGAATCCCCGCTGTTCTTTTCCCACCGTTAAAATTAATGATATCGTTATTGTCGGATATAAAAAAAACCAAATCAAGGAGGCTTTAGGGATTAAAAATGAAAGTTGAACAACTCTACGCAGCATTAAAAAAATCCCAGGAAGCAAAAGGAATTTACTTTAACAAGGACAAGGAATTGGTATTTGAACTTCTTGAGGCCCTTGTTTTAAATAAGGAGCGGTATGGATATATGGCCTGCCCCTGCCGACTTGCCTGTGGTGACAGGGAAAAGGACAAGGACATCATCTGTCCCTGTGAATATAGGGCACCTGACCTGGAAGAATACGGGGCCTGCTTTTGCGGCCTTTACATTTCCCAGGCGCTCCATAACAATGAAATCGAATCAGAATATATCCCTGAAAGAAGACCCCCTGAAAAAATATTTTAGTTTTTAAGGAGATCCTCATGGATGAATGTATATCACCTGTTATGGATACCGGCCTTCGCGGTGTTGATGTGGCCAGTTCAAAAATTTGCGATGTTCAAGGAAAAGAAGGAAAGCTGATCTATCGAGGGTTTTTGATTGAAGATCTCGCCCGGAATGCAAGTTTTGAAGAAGTCTGTTTTCTTTTATTGTATGAAAGGCTTCCCAAAAAACAGGAGCTGGAAAATTTTAATCAAAGCTTGAAGCAAAAAAGAAAGGTTCCTGAAAATATCTTTTCTTTTCTTAAAGCACTTCCTTCAGACATGAACCCCATGGATGTTCTGCAAATTACGATCCCTTTGTTGATGCAAACCGATCAAACTGTCGGAAAACCGGAAATTGAAACCGTATTATTCAGTGCTGAAAATCTTATTGCAGGAATAGCAACCATTACGGCTGCATGGGACCGGATCAGGAACAAAAAAAAAGTCGTTCTTCCCGACAATGATTTAAGCCACGCGGCAAATTTTCTTTATATGCTCAACAATGAAAAACCCAATGATGAAACAACCCGTTTTTTTGATATAAGCCTTGTCCTGCACGCGGAACACTCCTTTAATGCATCAACATTTACGGCAAGACAGGTGGCATCAACCAGGGCTCATATATATGCCGCCATATCTGCCGCCATCGGTTCTCTTTCAGGTGCCCTTCACGGCGGTGCCAATGTCAGGGTCATGAAAATGTTAAAAGAAATCGGGTCTGTTGAAAAAATCGATGCCTACATCAATGACATATTAAATTCCAAAGGGCTCATCATGGGGCTTGGTCACGCGGTTTACCAGACAGATGACCCGCGGGCCATCATTCTTGCGCCCATGAGCAAGAAAATGGGACAAATCAGCGATCAACCTTTATGGTATGAACTTTCAAGGGAGCTTGAGAAAAAAGGGAAGGCTGCCTTTAAGGCAAAAAAACAACGAGAAATCTTTAGTAATGTAGATTTTTACAGTGCATCCCTTTTCTATGCCATGGGCATTGCCACAGATCTTTTTTCACCCCTTTTTGCTATTTCAAGGGTCAGTGGATGGGCAGCCCATGTCATTGAAGAACAATTTGCCATGGCCGCCCCGAAACCCTCCCTTTACAGGCCGGGGGCAGAATATGTCGGTGATTATTGCGGGCCTGATGAGTGTGTATTCACAGATATGGATGACCGTTAAGATAAAAAGGACCACTATATGAAAGTTTGGCAATGCAGTATTTGCAAATATATTCACAAAGGAGAAAACCCTCCTGAAAAATGCCCGGTTTGCGGTGCAGATGCAAGTAAATTTGTAGAAATAAACAAGGCACCCATGCCGGAAAAACCTATTAAAAAAGAAACTCCTGCGGTAAAATCAGGGATAGACCGACCTGAAAAAAAAGAAGTGCCAGGGCCGGCCCCTGCCATTAAAGAAACAGGTTTTGAAAAAATCAAATCATTGTTGCTCAAGCACCATGCCCACCCGATTTCCGTGCACTCACCCAATGGGATACTACCTGTAGTCGTACTCCTGTGGCTGATGGCCTGGGTGTTTGACTCTGACCTTTTTCCCAGGGTGGCTTTCATTAATATGATCTTTGTTGTTGTTAGCCTTCCTTTTGTAATTTTCACAGGTGTTCTTGAATGGAAGAAAAAATATAATGCTGCCTTGACAATAATTTTTAAATTAAAAATCATGGCAGCCACCCTGACCATAATTTCATGTACAATAAGTCTTATCTGGTACCTGATAGACCCCCAAATTATATCATCACCCAAAGCCTGGGTATTTATTCTCGTAAACATTATTATGCTGATTGCCGTCGGCATTGCAGGACATATTGGCGGCAAACTGGTATTTAAAGATTAATCATTCAAATCAAAAGGAATTTCCATGGAAGAGATCATTCAATTAAATGGAGACGGATCATTATCTGTTCCCGACACACCTGTTATCCCATATATATCCGGGGACGGCACAGGACCTGACATATGGAACGCAACCAGGATTGTGCTGGACGAAGCTGTCAAAACGGCTTATGGAAACAATAAAAAAATTAGTTTCAAGAAAATCCTTGCCGGAGAAGAAGCTTATGAAAAAACAGGGGAATGGCTCCCCAAGGAGACACTGGAACAGATCCAAAAATATAAAGTTGCCATCAAAGGCCCGTTAACCACCCCTGTGGGGCATGGCATGAGAAGCCTTAACGTGGCTATTCGACAGGATCTTGACCTGTTTGCCTGCATCCGCCCTGCAAAATATATTATGGGGGTTCCCTCTCCCTGTAATGAACCTGAAAAAATTGATATGATTATTTTCAGGGAAAATACTGAAGATCTCTATCTGGGTATTGAATGGGAAGCAGGGACTAAGGAGGCAAAAGATGCTGTCTCATTTGTTAATACAAAAACAGCCAAGCCCCTTGATGAAAGCACTACAGGTATTGGGATTAAACCCATCAGTGAGAAAAATACCAAGCGGTTGATCAGAAAAGCCATTCAGTTTGCCGTTGATCATCACAGGAAGAACGTCACCATTATGCACAAAGGCAATATCATGAAATTTACCGAAGGTGCGTTCTTAAAATGGGGGTATGAAGTCGGGGAAAATGAGTTCACGGATGCCATCATCACCGAGCAAAATCTCTGGGACCGATTTGACGGTAAAATCCCTGAAGGAAAAATCGTTTTAAAGGACAGGATTGCCGACAACATGTTTCAGCAGGTGCTTTTGCGGCCCAGCGAATACGATGTCATTGCAGCACCAAACCTGAATGGAGATTATATTTCAGACCTTCTGGCAGCCATGGTCGGAGGGCTGGGGCTTGCACCGGGTGCCAATATAGGTGACAGCTGCGCCGTGTTTGAAGCCACCCATGGGACTGCCCCTAAATATGCCGGACTGGATAAAGTAAACCCGGGGTCTGTTATTCTTTCAGGCGCCATGATGCTGGATCACTTAGGATGGCATGAAGCGTCGGATGTGATCCATGCAGCACTGCAAAAAGCCATTTTAAACAAAAAAGTTACCTATGATCTGGCAAGGCAGATCCCAGGTGCAATTGAATTAAAATGCTCTGAGTTTGCCCGGGAACTGTGCGCTTCCATGGTCTGACAACATTATCAAATCTCGATCATAAGACCGATCGGGCAATGATCTGATCCAAATATATCATTATCGATAAAGGCTTGTTTGACAATGCCTTTATCGATAAGATCCTTTGTCACAAAAAAATAGTCAATCCGCCAGCCGGCATTGTTTTTTCTTGCATTAAACCGATATGACCACCATGAATACTTGACTTGGTCCGGATGGAGCTGTCTGAAAGTGTCCACATACCCCATGTCAACCATCCGGTCCAGAATATCCCTTTCAATTCTTAAAAACCCGGATCGCTTGGCATTGGGTCCTGGATTTTTCAAATCAATCTCATTGTGAGCCGTATTAAAATCCCCTGTAATAATCAGACTTTTTCCCTGGTCTTTCAATTTATTTGCATAGGTTAAAAACCAGTCATAAAAGTTAAGTTTATATTGAAGTCGCTCGTCACTCATCTGACCGTTGGGGAAATAAATATTAAATAAAATAAAATCATTATAATCCAGTTGAATGACCCGCCCTTCATTATCAAATTCAGGTTTTAAAAACGATGTAATAACTTTTTCAGGTTTTACTTTTGAATAGACTGCAACCCCGCTATATCCTTTTTTTACAGTTGAATAGGACCAGAACGATTCATAGGAAAGCAAATTGATCATTTCACCAGTCCGCTGTTCTTCCTGGAGTTTTATTTCCTGGAGCAGAAGGATATCGGGATCAAGGGTGCGAATAATTTTTGTAAAATCTTTTTTCATTACTGCCCGCAATCCATTTATATTCCAGGATATTATTTTTACTGAAGTTTCCCATTTTTTATCAGAGATATATTCGAAGTTGACCACATCTACCTCAAAAGTATATGCGAAGATATACTATAAAATCAATTGGTTATGGCAAAGAAAATTTGTTTTT
>NZ_JABZFL010000067.1 GCF_014237455.1 Desulfobacula sp.
CAAAAACAAATTTTCTTTGCCATAACCAATTGATTTTATAGTATATCTTCGCATATACTTTTGAGGTAGATGTGGTCAACTTCGAATATATCTCTGATAAAAAATGGGAAACTTCAGTTTAAAATATATATTAATATTTTTGATATTACTTTTGTCTTGCCCAATATCTTCATTTGGGTATGAACGTTACAATAGAGTCACCAAATATGATTCGTATTTTAAAAAATATAGTAAACACTGTTTTGGACCAGGCTTTGACTGGAGATACTTTAAATCCCAGGCTATTGCAGAATCCAATCTGAATTCTGATGCAAAATCTCATGTAGGTGCAAAAGGCATTATGCAGATAATGCCAAAAACATTTGAAGAAATTAAGTATAAACACCCTTCAATAAAAGGGAGTACTTTACAGCCAAAATGGAATATTGCAGCGGGTATTTATTATGATCGGAATATCTGGAAGCTATGGAAGGCAAAAAGGCCTTTCATGGACAGGCTTGCATTTATGTTTGGTTCATATAATGCAGGGAAAGGCAATATCCTTAAAACCCAAAAGATTGCTAAAAGCAAAGGTATGGATCCAAATATATGGTCATCCATTAAAAAGAATCTAATTAATGTAACTGGCAAACACAGTAAAGAAACAATTGGATATGTGGATAAAATAAATAAGGTAAAAGGAGTGTTAAAATAATGGAAGCCGGAATCATAATGGCAAATTTTTTATATGCAATTTTCGGTGTGATCCTTACACTTGTATTTATGCTTTTGGGGTTTAAGCTATTTGATAAACTTACACCCTTTGATACATCAAAACTATTGTCAGACAACAACATTGCCGTTGGAATTGTTGTAGGGTCAATATTTATCGGCCTTGGCATTGCTGTTGGCCTTGTAATTGGAATGGGGCTGAATTAATCAAACTGGTCTATGTTGCAAGAACCCTGCTACACCTCCACCAGCTGACGTTCAGATTCATAGCTCACCGATTTGAGCGATACCGGGTCAGTAAATTGTATCTTTCGGGCAAGCAGCTGAAGCGGGTCTGAAAAGGTTAATTTTTCTTGGGCAGAAGATTCGGGTAATACCGATCATTGAGGATGGGAAAGCCCAATCCGCTCAGATGCAGTCGCAATTGATGCTTTTTACCGGTTGCCGGGCACAATCGGAAAAGTGCTCGATTTTTTCCAGACCTGACAAGGGATATTTTTGAAACAGCATTGGGCCTGCCCGGCGCTGTTTTCATCCTAAACCAGGGGTCCCCTGTGACAAGCCGGTTTTCCACGATCCATGACGATAATCTCTGAACAGGGTCATAATGGGCCACTGCCTCATAGGTTTTTTCCACTTTCCCGTTCATAAAAAGTTCCTGGTATCGGCCCCTGTTTTTTTTGTTCATTGAAAACAAAACAAGGCCGGCTGTTTCCCGATCGATCCGGTTGATAGGTGAAAGTTCCTTGTTCCCGGTTGTTTTTTTAAGGCGGTGAAGCAGACACTCGTTCACATAAGGCCCTGCGGGGATCACGGGCAGGAAATGGAGTTTACAGGCCACCAGCAGCTCTTCATTGCAGAAGATGATTCGTTCGCTAAAGGGAATGATCACTTCCTCTTCCACCTCTTTGAAATAATACAATCTTTTTAACGGGGTGTAGGGCGTGGTAAAAGTGATTGGCTTCCCCGTCTCGGCCAGAACTTTTTTTGAATGGATCCTGGTTTCCCAGATGCCCTGGCCGACAGCTGGAAATCGGTTTGTTAAAAATTCCAGGATGGTGGGGTAAGGCGTTTCAATCTTCGGCATGACAACAATGGAGTGATATTCAGAATATTGGGGTTGGAAAAAATTTATTGGCGCATATATTTCTTGATGGGGCTTATTTGCTTTAAAAATTCCGGGCACAATATATGGGAGTGGCAGGGAATCTTTACTGTTGAAGGTTAATTTTTTTATAGTGTTGAGTTTGACTCATGTAGTGGTTCACCGCAAAATGGGCATAATTCCATTTCATTCTTTTTTGTAGTTCCTTCGAAAAAAAACTATCCAAAAACGAAAAAGATCTCTCAACTAATTAAGTTAATATTTGGTTGATTGTGTTTGACCACGGGCCTTTAATGGGAATTAAGGTGGAATATATTTATCCCATTTACGATTCAGGTCAATGGTATGAAGATAATATTAGTATATATTGCGGTATAATGCAAATTTGTTTTAAGAAACGAAATCCCCACAATGCCGGATTTAAATGCCCGGACTATTATTAACAATTCCTGTTTTTTTTATCAAAGACTGACACTACATCATGTGGCCGGGGAAAATTTCATTCATCACACAGAAAAACCACTTTTTGCATTATTCACCTTATTTGGGTTCAAGCTTTGAATAATAACTCGTGGAGCGCAGCTTGTTAGCATCTGGTCCGTGTTGATTTAAGTGAAACTGCGAATCCGTATATGACAAAATACAGAGAAACCAACTGCTGAACTGATAAAAGTGGTTTGTGTTGAATCCACATTAATGAGGCCATACTTCCATTCATGAGCATGAAAAACACCCAGCCATATGAATTGTTTTTAGCCAACAAGTAGCTTCCTATCAGGAAACCAATCATTACACCTATTTCCAGCAATTGGGAAACAGATGTAATACCTCCATAATCATATACGCTATAACAGACACCCAAAATTAAAAAACCACATGTGAATAATGAGGCAGTTAAATCGTAAGCGCTTAAGGAACCACACCCTCAAGGCGTGTGAAAATCAGATATAAATTTAAACGGCGGGACCTGCAAGCAGGGTCTTGTCAACATTTTGCGGCATCAGAGCCATAAAGTCATC
>NZ_JABZFL010000001.1 GCF_014237455.1 Desulfobacula sp.
TCAACAGGCAAAGAGTACAATTAGAGCACGTGGACAGTACAACTTGACAAAAAAACAACTTTTTTTGTAATGGATGAGTTTATTCTCTTGACAAGGACCTTTTAATGGGTGACCCCGTATATGTATATAACCTAAAAATTAACTTTATCAAGCCCTTTCAATCCAAGGATCCCTCTTGCCTCATCTGATGTTGCAGGCTCAAGGCTCATTTCCCTGGCAACCCGTTTTATCATGTTCACCTGATCAGCACTTGCTTTTGCCATAATGCCTTTTCCTGCATAAATAGAATCTTCAAGTCCCACTCTCACATTTTGTGCCCCCATTGCCATGGCCGTAGTGGTAATAGGAATCTGGAATCTTCCACCGGCTGCAACCGACCAGGTAAAATTTTCTTCCCCAAGCACTTCCTTTGCCTCATCATAAATCAAAACCAGATGTTTGACTGAAGGTGTCATCCATCCGACCATGGGACCGAACACAAACTGGAGATGAACCGGTGGTTTTAAAAGATTTTCTTCCAAAAGCCAGGACACATAGCTGACATGGCCCAGTTCATAAATTTCGATTTCGGGCTTGGTATCAATTTCAAGAAAAGCTTTACCATAAATCATATCATCATTAAAGGTCGGTCTGAAAGTTACATTCTTGCACAACTCAAGATATTCAGGCTCCCAGTCATATTTGAATTCTTTAAAGCGGCCTGCTATCTGGAAAATACCAAAGTTAAAGGGGGCGGGATCAAAAGAACACATTTCCGGCTCCAGTTGCTTGATGGGAATCAATTTTTCTTCAGTGGTCTGATTCATGCCGCCGCCTGTGGTGGGAAGCAGTATCAAATCACATCTGGCCTTGATCTTTGAACATACTTCCATGAAAAGATCCGGATCTGATACCGGCAATCCGTTTTCAGGATTTCTTACATGAATATGGGCAATGGCAGCGCCTGCTTCATGGGCTTTTACCGCATCTTCCACAATCTGATCAGGAGTTATGGGAAGGTAATCACTCATGGTTGGGATATGAACAGATCCGGTAACGGCTGCTGTGATGATTATTTTATTGTCCATTTTTTTATTCTCCTGTTGAAAAAAGTTATAATCGTTTCTTACACCCCATACTCCTCATCCAGGTCAAGGGTAAATATTCTCTTTTCTTTGACATTATCAATCACAAAGGAAGATTTGATAACCTGAATGCCTTCTATCTGGGTGAGTTTCTTATTCATAAACTCTCCATAGGCCTTGATATCCCTTGCAATCACTTTAAGAATAAAGTCATTTGCACCGGCAATCTGGTAGCATTCAATGACCTCATCCAGATTAAAGAATTTTTCTTTTATGGCGGCCACAGAAGAAAGGCTGCTCAAACTTAGGCCGATATTAACCATACCCATAATTGAAAACCCGATTTTTTCAGGATTAAGCACCGCAGTAAAATAAGAAATCACTCCTGCAAGCTCCAGTCTTTTGACCCTTTCAAGGGTTGCAGGAGCTGAAATTCCAACAATTTTAGACAACTTGGAATTTGTTGTTTTTCCATTTTCCTGAAGCGTATTTAAAATCTGTTTATCAATTTTATCCAATACCATTTATTTCCTCATTTTGAACATTTTTTAAATTAAACCAAATTACAAGAGTAAATGGTTATATTTTTCTTCAATCAATGGCAACAATTCTTTTAATGTTTCATCTATTTTATCAACCAAATGCTCAATTTCCTGTTGGGTCATTACAGTTGACAGGATAAACAATCCCCTTGGAATTGTAAAGATTCCTTTGTTCAGCAAAGACAAATGCATCAACGTGTGAAGCTGCTCTTCTGATTTCAAAACCTGCTCAGCTGTTGTTATCGGTTCATTGACAAAATGCAGGTTCAGCAAAGAACCGATCTGATTGGACTGGATATTTAATCCATTGGCTTTAAAGCTTTCCAAAAGGCTCTTCTGAAACTGATCTCCCAGTTTATTAACATAGGCTACCGCAGCTTCGTCATATTTAAACAAGGCGGCATATCCTGCCTGCATCACTGTTTCATACCCGTTAAATGTTCCGGAGTGGTATAATGGCTTGTCCGTACTTTCATGGCAATAAATATTCATGATTTTTTCTTTTCCACCAAACACGCCAATGGGAAGCCCTCCGCCCACAACCTTTCCAACGGTTGTCAGATCAGGGACCACGCTATAAAACGCCTGACACCCACCTATATGGACCCTGTAAGAAAAAATCTCATCAAAAATGAGCAGGACATTATTATCAGACGTCACTTTCCTTACATGCTCAAGATACCCTGGTTCCGGCAGCACAACACCACCTGCACCCAGGAAAGGCTCCATAATGACTGCAGCAAGTTCAGATGCATTTTCCTTCACCACTTTTTCAAATCCATTAAAGTCATTGAACTTTACTTCCAGCATATCTTCGGTCATACCATTGGGAATTCCTGCTGTAATGACATTCTTTTTTGTGGATGCTGCCACGCAGTCATGGGTTCCGTGAAATCCGCCCGTCATTTTCAGAATCTTGTCTTTTTTGGTATAAGCCCTGGCCGTTCTTAAGGCAAACAGAGTAGCTTCTGTTCCTGAATTTACAAACCTGACCCTGTCAAACCCGGGTATTCTTTCACATAAAAGCTTTGCCAGTTTATACTGCCCGGTTGTTGGGGTCGAATACTGGGAGCCTCTTGCAATGCCTTCCTGAACGGCCTTGACAACATCAGGATCACCATGGCCATGAACAATGGCTCCATAGGCATTGGTTACATCAAAAAGTTTATGCCCTTCATGGGTATAAACATAGGCACCCTGCCCGTAATCAATATGAATGGGCCAGGGTTTGAAATAACTTAAGCTTCTGGTTGCACCACCGGGGATATAATTGATCAGTTTTTCATGATGCTCCCTGGAAACTGGAAACTTTTCCATATACGCATCGGCTATCTTCTTTTCAATTTGTTCTTCAATCATGGTGTCGTCCTTAGTTATTTAATTATTCCTTAGTATGAACAATCAAAAGCTCACCAAGTTCATTTTCTATTTTTTCTACAAATTCGCCTGATTCAATTCTTGCTTTGAGTTCTTCAAGATCGTCAATATAAACCTTGTCTTTATCCATATAATCAAGGGTTTCACGCACAGCTTTGTGCATGATTTTCCCTGCGGGGCTGAGTCTCTCAACACCTCTTTGATCGGCTGCCTGGGCAGCACAGAGCAATTCAAAAGAAAGAATATGGTTTGTATTTTCAACAATTTTTCTTGTTTTTCGACCTGCAATCAGACCAAAACTGACTATATCCTGAAAATCAGCAGTGGATGTAATGGACTGAATAGAGGCTGGAACTGCAAGGGTTCTGTTTTCGGCAACAAGTGATGTTGTCATGAACTGACCGCCCATAAGTCCCATTCTAACACCTGTATCTTCCTTACAAAGGAAAGGAGGAAGTCCTGTGCTGTGGGCTTCATCCATGAACCTGTCAACTCTTCTGTCACTTACAACACCAATATTGACCATGGCGATCCCGAGACAGTCCATTGCAAAAGAGATGGGCTGACCGTGAAAATGACCATTATGGAAAAATGTATCCAGCTCCGTAAAAATCAATGGATTGTCATTACTGGAATTAAGTTCCCTTAAAAGAACTTCATGGGCATTTTGCAGAGAATCTTTTGTGGGTCCCACAAATTGAGGTGTGCAACGGATTGAATAGGCATCTTCAACAGGAATATCTGCCACAGCAACACCTTTGTGCTCCTTTAAAGTTGCTTGGAGTTTTATAGAAAGTTCCAGCTCATCAATGGCCATATTGCTTCCTTTGAGAAGCTTGGTTAAATTCATTGCAGTCGCATACTGGCCGGGATGGTATTTCTGCTCGTGAACGATTGGATCAAAAGGATTAAACCTGCCCATTAAAGTTTCAATGGCAAACGCAGCGATTATATCTGAATTTTTCAAAGTATTGGTAGCTTCTGTGATAACCGTACAGGCAAGACCCACCATGCCTGAAGTTCCATTGATCAGGGACAGGCCTTCTTTGGCATTCAAATACATGAGGTCAATACCGGCAGCTTTCATGGCTTCTTTACCCGGCATGAGCTTGCCCTTATAGTTTGCTTTCCATTCTCCAAAAGCAACACTTGCAATACAGCCAAGAGGGCCAAGATCGCCACTGGTACCCAGAGACCCTTTTCTGGGAACAAGCGGGAAAACATGCTTGTTGATCATGTCCAGATAAATTTTCAGATTTACTTCTTTAATACCGGAAAAACCGCGACAAAGTGAATTGGCCCTTGCGATCATAAAGGTTCTGACAAGTGTATCTTCAAAGGGTTTACCCACCTGGGTAGTGATACTTCTTACGAGATTTTTCTGAAAATCATTATCTCTTTCTTTGGGCAGAAGATAGTCAACAAGACCGCCGCAGCTTGTATTTACACCATAAATACAGCGTTCTTCACTGGCCCATTTGTCCACCAGTTCTCTGCACTCCCGAATTTTAGGCCAGTTTTTTTCATCTATCTCAACTTTGATGGATATGTCTTGACCCGCTTTTATCAATTCTTCAATTGTTAATGTATAACCGTCAAGTATGAGTGTATTGTCTTTGATTGGCATGGTTTCCTCCTTAGGTGTGGCAGTTTAATAATTTATAACACTTTGAAAAAAATAGTCATTAAATGAGATATCACGTATTCTGTTTTTTAAGGTTAATCAAATCAATAAATTTCTGTCAAGTATTATTTTTAACTTTATAAGGAAAATTTTAATTTTTTAATAACTATTAAGCCTATATATCCTGATTTTGGTTTATTTTATAAGTTTTTTTCCAAACTTACCTTATTTTAATTTTTGCTCAACTCCTCGTCCATTCCGCCATTCCTACTAAGCCCTGGCACCTATAACCTGCCAAGTTTTCAGCAGCCTTTGTATTAAAATTGTAAAACCCCAACCCACCCATTTACTTATACAACCATTTGTTTATATTCAAACTTTTGTTTTAATCTTATAGTGGGACAAAGAGAATTGAGGCCGACTTTAATGAATAATGGTATATTGCGACCACTTTTTTACGGATTTGCAACCTTTGCGCTTTTTATCATGGGATGGAAGGCTAAGGGGGAAATCCCTGATATAAAAAAATTTGTCCTTATTGCTGCCCCGCATTCATCCAACTGGGATTTTGTATTTTTCTTGTTAATTGTTTTTAAATTCAAAATCCCAACACACTGGATGGGAAAACATGCCATGTTTAAATGGCCGTTTAAATGGCTGCTGAAACAACTTGGCGGCATACCCATTGATCGATCAGGAAAAAATAATATTGTTCGATCCATGACAGAAAATTTTAAAAAGTCAAAAAAATTGATCATCACCATAGCACCCTCCGGTACCAGGGAAAAAGTGATGAAATGGAAAACAGGATTTTATCATATGGCCCGACAGGCAAAAGTTCCTATCGTCTTCGGATTTATTGATTATAAACGAAAAATTATTGGAATCGGCCCTGTATTCACCCCGTCTGGTGATATAGACGCAGATATGCCACTCATAAAATCCTTTTATGCACAATTTTCAGGCAGAAACCTGGAAACATCCCATACAAATTAACAGCACTAATATTTTTTGCAGCCAGACTGACTGCGATCAATAATTAACCTCAGCCAACCGTCATAAAATGAACGGTATCACCCTCATTCAATGGTACATCCATCCTTTCACCATAGGAAAGGTATTTGGACATATTGACAACTACCCGGTATTCAATATCAATTTCATCTTTTTTATCTAATAAGATATTTTTAACGTTAGGGCCGAATTTACTTATCAACCCATTTACCAGATCCTGCAAGGTATTTCCCTGAAAAATAAAATCGAGTTTTTTCTTTTTTTTCATTAGCTTATAAAGGGCTGGTATCCCTTCAATTCTAAATTCTATCTTCATTTATATCATCCTTTATTAGGAATTTTTGACATAATATGTTCTGAAAGAGCTGTGATGGTAAGGCTTGGATTTACACCAAGATTGGCTGAAACAACTGAGCCGTCAGCCACATGGAGATTGGAATAACTAAACAATTCCCCGTTGCTGGAAACAACGCCATTCTTTGGAGAATCGCCCATGCAGCACCCCCCTAAAATATGCGCAGTCGTCGATGTATGTAAAACAACCTCAGGAAACGAGCTTAAAGGAATCCCATCCATTTTCTTTGCCAGACGTTTTGCAGTCTTGTTGGCGATCGGGATAAAGTTTGGAGATCTTTGAAATCCTTCCGGTATTTCAGAATTCATTGATTTGCCGCCAAACCGCCACCATCGCGGCTTATATTTCAGTTTCAAATGATTTTTATCTGTTTGCATCACCAAAAGAACGGACATGGATGCAGCCCTCCCCAAAGGCCATAACAACCGGACAAATCTTAAAGGATGTTTTACAATATTCCCAAGAAATCTTATCACTCTTGGCACCTTTCCCCCGCCGCCGGACATAATGGTTAGAAGATTCAATAAAAAATCAGATCCTTTATTATATCTCACGATTTCAACATGAGTGGTATCATCCGGGTAAATCCCCGATGTTATGGCGATCTGGTCATTCCAGTTGGTTGTTTTATCGTTTGATTTAACACCGATAAGAGCTTCAGAATTGGTTCTCACAAAATTTCCCAGTTCATCGGAAATATTGGGCAGCATTCCCTTGTCCTTGCATTGGCTTAAAAGTTTTACCGTACCCAATACGCCACCGGAAAAGACAACACCTTTCGCCTTATATCGCTTTTCTTTTTTAAAAAGTCCGATGGTGTTTCTTGTGATAACTTCATATCCCCCATGCACCTGTCTGACACCTGTTACATGGGTTTCCGGAATAATTTTTGCGCCCAAATCCTTTGCAAGATAGAGATAATTTTTATCCAGCGTATTTTTTGCTCCCACAGGACATCCGATCATACAGGCGCTGCAAAAAGTACATCCCGTCCGATCCGGCCCTTTGCCGTCAAAATAAGGATCCGGAACTGTTTTATCAGGCTCACCAAAAAAAATTCCCACATCATTTTTATGAAAGGTGTCTTTCCCGGTCATTTCCATGCCTACTTCTTTTAACAGCTTATCAGCCTTTCCCACTTGAGGACTTAAATTTGCTCCCAACATTTTTCTGGCTGTTTCATAATGAGGCATCAATTTTTCTTTAACATTCTCAATACACCAGTCCCGACTTTCAAACACCTCATCGGGGGGGATGAGAAGCTGATTAGCATAGACAAGGCTTCCACCGCCCACACCACCGCCATGAAGGATCATGACATGTTTAAACAATGTAACCATCTGATATCCATAACACCCCATGGCCGGCAGCCAAAAATATTTTCTGATATTCCAGTTAGTCTTTGGAAAATCCTTAGTTTTCCATTCTTTCCCCTTTTCAAGCACCCCCACTCGATACCCTTTTTGAGAAAGCCTTAATGCAGATACACTTCCACCAAAACCTGAACCGATAACAATATAATCAAAATCATGCGATTGTTTTGATCCCATCACACACCCTTTTTATGACAGATAATCTGTCAGTATGGCCTTAAGTTTGTCCAGGCGACCTGAATAAAAATGATCACAATTTTCAATAATTTCGTACCGCGGGACAATCTGCCATCGATTAATATGTTTTCGAATCAGGTCTGCAGGGGCTATATCATCATTGGCCCCGGTCACGATAAGACCTGTAGAAGACATCTTCTCAATATCATCAAAACTTATAAATCCCACAGGGGGTGACACCATAATATGGTCTTCAATTTTACATCCTTTGAAAACCACCCGGGCATTCACCCTTGCGCCAAAAGAATATCCGGTAAGATAAATTTTTTGATATCTATTTTCTTTCAGCCAGGACATGACCGCCCTGATATCTTCCTGTTCGCCGTTGCCATTATCAAACATACCGGTGCTGTTGCCCGTTCCCCTGAAGTTAAACCTCAGCGTTGTAAACCCTTTTTCAAAAAAGGACTCTGCAATGGTCATCACCACCGAATTATCCATATTCCCACCATAAAGCGGATGGGGATGACAGATAATAACAGCATTTTGAGATGTATTTTTCTGCAGGGCCCCTTCAAGCTTTATATTTCCACACTCGATTATAACATTTGACTCCATATACGTAATCCTGTTTTCATGGAAATAAAAACTTTTGCTCTTCCTGTCATGATTTATTTTTTGGCATTTTTTAATGCCGCTTTGATAAACTCTCTGAATAATGGATGCGGGTTTCCGGGTTTGGATTTGAATTCCGGATGAAACTGACATCCAAGATACCATGGATGATCCTTCAGCTCCACGATTTCAACAAGCTCATGATCCGGGGAGGTTCCACTGACAACAAGACCGCCCTCCTCTATCAGTCGGTCTTTATATTCATTATTAAATTCAAACCGATGCCTGTGACGCTCTGAAATTTTTTCTTGTTTATAGGCTGCCATAGCAACCGTATCAGGAACCAGTTTACAAGGATATGCACCAAGACGCATGGTGCCGCCTTTGTCAGAATCCTCATCCCGCTTTTCAAGCTGCCGGGTCTGCTCGTCATACCATTCTTTCATAAGATAAATCACAGGATATGGTGTATAGGGGTCAAACTCCTGGCCATGGGCATCTTCAAGCTTAAGCAGATTTCTGGCTATTTCAATAACAGCCATGTGCATGCCAAGACAAATCCCGAAATAAGGCACCTTATGCTCTCTTGCATATTTTGCAGCAACAATCTTTCCTTCAATCCCCCTTGAGCCGAATCCGCCCGGGACAAGAACCCCGTCACTTTTAGAAAGAATTTCCACAACATTATCTTCTGTCAGGGTTGTTGAATCGATATATTGAAGATTAACCCTGGCATCATTGGATATTCCACCGTGGGTAAGGGCTTCATTGAGGCTCTTATAACTTTCCGTCAAGTCAACATACTTGCCGACAATAGCGATATTTACTGAAAATCTTGGATTTTTAAGTTTTTCGACCATTTCTTTCCATTCGTCCAGCCTTGGCGCCCTTGCCCAGATATTCAGCTTCTTTAATATCTTGTCACCAAGGCCTTCCTTATTATAAACCAGGGGCACCTCATAGATGCAGTCCACATCTTTTGCAGTAAAGACATCATCTGCGCCCACATTACAAAAAAGTGCAATTTTTTCTTTAATTTCCTGGGTAAGATAGCTTTCAGTTCTGCAAAGAAGAATATCCGGCTGAATACCAATGCTTCGAAGCTCTTTTACACTGTGCTGTGTGGGTTTTGTTTTTACTTCACAAGCAGTTTTAATATAAGGAACAAGGGTCAAGTGGATATAGATAACATTGGATGCCCCGGCATCGGTTTTAAACTGCCGGATGGCTTCCAAAAAAGGCAGGGATTCAATATCACCAATAGTACCGCCGATCTCAACAATCACAACATCGACTTCTCCAGCTACAAGGCAGATGCTCTTCTTTATTTCATCGGTAATATGGGGGATAACCTGTACCGTGCCCCCCAGATATTCACCCTTGCGCTCTTTGGTAATCACCAGGTCATAAATTTTACCCGTGGTGAAATTATTGTTTTTACCCAGCTTTGCATGGGTGAATCTTTCATAATGACCCAAATCCAGATCTGTTTCCGCCCCATCATCCGTTACAAACACTTCACCGTGTTGAAAAGGGTTCATGGTCCCGGGATCAACATTTATATACGGATCAAGTTTTTGTATGGTAACTGTCAGGCCGCGGCTTTCAAGAAGCATTCCTATGGCAGCGGATGCAAGCCCTTTGCCTAAAGATGAGAGTACGCCTCCGGTAACAAAAATATACTTGGTGTTTTTAGCCATTATTCCTCACTTGTTTAAAGTTATTCATATAATTTTTTAAATTTTTCTATGCGTTCGTCATGCTCTTCAAAAGAACCCGGATCATTTTGAGGGTGTGATCGCTTAATACGCTCAATATCAAATAAAGACGATGGAAACCCTGATTTTAAATTAACGCTTTCCACGTAAACCATTGCAAACAACTGATTGTCCAAAAAAATACTGCCCTGCATCGGGTACCAGGTTTTACTGACCCGCTGCCAGTTGTTATAGAAAAACTCGGCCAGCCAGCCATTTTTTTCAACCACATATTTAATGGGCAAAAAAGAATCTTTTGCTATCCAGAGCCCTGCAAAAGGTTTGCCTTTTTCCAAAGGCCTGCCGATGACGTAGCAAATGGTATCATTAACTCTTTGAAAGGACACTTTTTCTGTGTCGATACCGGTCAGGGCAAGCTGATTTAAAAGACTTTCATGATCACGATAAAGAAGGATATCCGTATACAGATCAACCAATGATTTATCATGAGAAACAATAACCCCGTCCATCACTTTGATAAATTTGAAATCAGATTCAACACTGAAACTTGTCATGGTGTCTGAAATAATTTCAGATCTGAGCCGATTGGGGTATAAATAAATCAATTTTTCCCCTAATTCCGCAAAGTCTTTTCCCGTATTTTCATAATTTAAGATTTTTCGAGTCTGAAAGGCTTCAATGCCGACAGGCTGTTTGATCTTTCCAACAACAAGGTGCAACAGGTGAGGTGTTTGGGGAACGAATGCCTCACCCGTACCTGGCGCCAGGATGAAAAACAGTAGAAAAAAAATTAGAGGGAATCTCTTTTTCATAACCTAAAGGTCACACGTAAATTAAAAAAATTAAACAAAAAGATTTTCAGGAAATGATGCACTGTCTCCCAGCATTTCTTCAATCCTGATGAGTTGATTATATTTGGCCACCCTGTCACTCCTGGACATGGACCCTGTTTTTATCTGTCCTGAATTTACACCCACTGCAAGATCGGCAATAAAAGAGTCCTCTGTTTCTCCTGACCGATGGGAAACAACCGTTGTATAGCCGGATTCTTTTGCCATTTGAATGGTATCCAGAGTTTCTGTAACCGTTCCGATCTGGTTTAGTTTAATCAGGATTGAATTTCCAATTCCCCGCTCAATTCCTTTTTTAAAAATATCAGGATTTGTCACAAAGATATCATCACCAACAATCTGTATGGCATTTCCCAGCCGTTCGGTCATGATTTCCCACGAATCCCAATCATCTTCAGCAAGACCGTCTTCTATGGAATATAAGGGATATTTTTCAATCAATTTTTCATAATAATCAATCAAATCACCGGGTGAAAGCTTACGGCCTTCTGACTGGAAAACATATCTGCCGTCCTTATAGAACTCTGAAGCAGCTGCATCAAGGGCAATACCAATATCTTTCCCCGGTCTGTACCCGGCCGTCTCAATGGCATTAATGATATATTCCAAAGCCTCTTCATTGGATTTAAGGTTCGGGGCAAACCCGCCTTCATCCCCGACTGCTGTGGAAAGGCCTTCACCCTTTAAGATCTTTGCAAGATGATGAAAAGTCTCAGCGCCCATCCGAACCGCTTCCGTAATAGACTGGGCACCAAAAGGAAGAATCATAAACTCCTGGATATCCAGATTGTTTGGAGCATGAGCCCCGCCATTGATAATATTCATCATGGGAACCGGCAGCACTCTGGCATTAATACCACCCAGATGCTGAAACAAAGGGATCTCACATGCTTTTGCCGCAGCTCTTGCTGCTGCCATGGACACGCCTAAAATGGCATTAGCACCCAGCCGTGACTTATTTTCCGTACCGTCGATATCGAGCATGGTTCTGTCAAGACCTGCCTGGTCCATGGCATCGTATCCAATAATTTCAGGTGCAATCACTTCATTGACGTTGGCAACGGCGTTTAAAACACCTTTTCCTAAAAAACGATTTTCAGAGTTATCCCGAAGTTCCAGGGCTTCCCTGGTACCGGTCGAGGCACCGGATGGAACAGCTGCTCTGCCCTTGGCACCGCAGGCTAAGACAACGTCCACCTCAACCGTTGGATTCCCTCTGGAATCAATTATCTCCCTTGCCCTGACATCAATTAATTCAGTCATGTCCTCCCCCCTTATCCTAAATATATTTTATGCTTATGATTTATAAAATTTTCATGGTTTTTCCTGCTCCCCATTAATAGCAACATCCATTCTGACATTCAAGGCTATTCTCAATTTTTTCCTTAACCTTGACAAATAAAAACGAGTCTTATAATTTAAAAACTTGTCAAGAAAAATTGTGCCGGGTACAGGTACTTAAATTAATACATATAAGGAGTTTTAAATGAACATTCTATTTTTTGGACCAAACGGAAGTGGCAAGGGAACCCAGGGAACTATCCTGAAAGATAAATATGGTATTGCACATGTTGAGTCAGGTGCCATTTTCCGTGAAAATATCAAAGGTGGAACCGAGCTGGGTAAAAAAGCAAAAGAATATATCGATAAGGGTGATCTGGTTCCTGATGAAATCACAATCCCAATGGTACTTGACAGAATAAAACAAGATGACTGCAAAAACGGATGGCTTCTGGACGGCTTTCCCAGAAATAAAGTTCAGGCGGAAAAACTTCATGCATCTTTGGAAGAAGCCGGCATCAAACTCAGTTATGTTATTGAAATGCTTCTTGACAGGCAGATTGCAAAAAACAGAATCATGGGTCGCCGCCTTTGCGAAAATGATAACAACCACCCGAATAATATTTTTATTGATGCCATCAAACCGGATGGAGACAAATGCAGGGTTTGCGGCGGTGCATTAAGCGCACGCGATGATGATCAGGATGAGACTGCCATTGATAAACGCCATTCCATCTATTATGACACCGATACCGGCACACTTGCGTCTTCCTATTATTTCAAAGATGTGGCAGCTAAAGATGATGCTGTCAAATACTTCACGCTGGCCGGTGAAAAAGCACTTCCGGAAGTAACAGCGGAGTTGGTTTCCAAACTCTAAGTCACTTTGATTTAAATTTCGACTTTAATGCCTTTCCGCCTTCAGTTTTAGGTGGAAAGGCATTATTTTTTCCTTGCTTTTAAGGCGTATCTTTGTTACAAAGTTCGGTTATAAATATCTCGATATTTAAATACACTATGAAAGGGGCGATGTTTTTTGAAAGAAATTACAGTCACGGTTATTGATAACGATGTTGAAAGAGCCTTAAGAATATTAAAAAAGAAAATCCAGAACGATGGCCTCTTCAAACGTCTTAAAGTGAAAAAGCATTTTGAGAAACCATGTCAGTTTAGACGACGTAAGATGAGAGAAGCAATGAGAAGGCAAAGAATTGCTGCTTCAAGATCACGTAGAAGACCCAGGTAAACAATAAAATTCGCCCGGTATAAATCATTTGATTCATCATTTATACCGGGTTTTTTTATCTAAAAAAAATGAAAACGACTGCCACCCCACAAAATTCCTATCAGAAATGCCTTGATAAAATTTACAAGCTTGGCCGTTTCGGTATTAAGCTTGAGCTTGATACCATATTAAATATCTTAAAGTTATTAAACAATCCCCAAAAAAACTATCGCCTGATTCACGTGGCCGGTACCAATGGCAAAGGGTCTACTGCCACATATATTGCATCAATCTTACGAAAAGCCGGGTTTAAGACAGGGCTTTATACGTCACCGCATCTGGTTAAATTTAATGAGCGGATTGCAATTGATGGTGAACAGATTTCAAATGAGCAAGTTGTAGACGCCTATCAAGCAGTTCACAGCGTTGACATCGGAAAAAGAAAGGCTACTTTTTTTGAAATTGCGACAGCCATGGGATTTTATCATTTTTCAAAAAAAAACGTGGACTGGGCCGTGATTGAGACAGGTATGGGTGGAAGATTTGATGCCACAAATGTTATCAAACCCCAGGTGAGCGTAATAACCAATCTGTCCATCGAACATACGGATTATCTGGGTCATACCATTAAAGCGCTTGCCAGAGAAAAAGGCGGTATTATTAAACAAAATACGCCTGTTATCACCGGGGTATCCCAGCCTTCAGGGCTTTGTGTCATCAAACAGATTGCAAAAGAAAAATCATCTGATCTCTTTGTTTATAAAAAAGAGTTTTCAGCGAGAAAAAATCCAGGCCGGAACAGATATACTTATAAAGGATTGGACAACCGCTTTCATCATCTGATCAAACCCTTGCCCGGAGAGCATCAGAAAGAAAACTTAAGCCTTGCACTGGCTGCATGCGAACTGATTTTCAGGACATCTGAAAAACCGGACAGCAGATACCATTTAAACGAAACACTGGTCAAAGAAGGGCTTGCTTTGGCCGAATGGCCGGGACGGCTTGAGCATGTCATGGAAAAACCGCTGGTAATCCTTGACGGGGCACATAATCTTCAGGCCGCCAGGGTTCTTGGAAAATATTTATCATCAACTTTGAAAGACAGAAAGCTGACACTTGTCATTGGCATCCTTGATGACAAGCCCTATGAAAAAATGCTTGAAATGCTTGTGCCCTGTGCCCAAAACATCATTATCACAAAGGCTAAAATTGACAGGAGTCTTGAACCGTCTGTATTAAAAAGGGCAGCTCAACGATTCACCCAAAATCCTGTTACCATCATTGAAGATGTAAAGGAAGCGGTTACCTATGCCATTGACACTTCAAAAGATGAAGATGCAGTTTGCATAGCCGGTTCCCTCTATGTGGCCGGTGAAGCCAAAGAAAAATTAGATAATGACCTTGATCATTAGCCAGGGTTTAAGTATTATATGACTTTCGCGCTCGTAGCCCAGGGGATAAGGCGTCAGCCTCCGAAGCTGAAGATCGCTGGTTCGATTCCAGCCGGGCGCACCAGATATACTCATGAATTCATCACTTAAAATAGGCCTTATCAGTTACCGGAGTAATCCCCACTGCGGTGGTCAGGGCGTCTATATCCGACACTTGAGCCATGCCCTTTGTGACCTTGGGCATGATGTCGAGGTTATTGCAGGCCCGCCTGATCCCCTGTTAAATAACAGGCTGAATAACACTGTGACCCTCACCATGCTAAAAACCCTGGATCTTTATAATCCCGAAGATCTTTTCAGGACCCCACGCATAGATGAACTCAAGGACCCCATCAATCTGATTGAATGGCTCGACATCTCTTTAATGGGTTATCCTGAACCCATGACCTTTGGGATGCGGGTAAAAAATCATCTGAAAGAGACAAAAAAGCAATATGATATTATTCATGACAACCAGAGCCTGTCTTATGGTATTTTGTCCCTGGCAAAAAGAATGCCGGTCACAGCAACCATTCATCATCCCATGACAGTGGACAGACGACTTGCGGTCCAAAGCACAAAATCTTTCTTAAAAAAAATCAAGGCGCTTCGGTGGTATTCATTTATCAATATGCAGAAAAGAGTGGCAAAAAAACTGTCCTGTATTATCACGGTTTCTCAAAGTTCCAAAAAAGATATTGCCAGAGAATTCGATATTCCTGAATCAAAGTTTAAAACTATTCCCATCGGCATTGATACCCATAATTTTTATCCTCTGGAGACCGTTAAAAAACAGCCCAATCGCATCATTGTGACCAATAGCGCGGACACTCCCTTAAAGGGACTTTATCATCTTCTTTTTGCCATAAAAGCCATTCTGAAAATACGTCCGGTTAAGCTGGTTGTCATCGGCACCCCAAAAAAGAACGGCGGTATTGAAAACCTGGTTAAAAAACTTGAACTGGGCCGACACATCACATTTACCGGCCGAATCGACCACGAACAATTTGTCAGAGAGTATGCCAAATCAAGCCTTGCGGTTGTACCGTC
Source organism: Desulfobacula sp. (assembly GCF_014237455.1). Lineage (GTDB taxonomy): Bacteria > Desulfobacterota > Desulfobacteria > Desulfobacterales > Desulfobacteraceae > Desulfobacula. The sequence goes on from NZ_JABZFL010000001.1 coordinate 15,697, forward strand.
TTTATATGAAGGTTTCGGACTTCCGGTCGGGGAGGCCATGGCCTGTCGAATTCCGGTGATCTGCACCACAGGCGGTGCATTGTCGGAAGTTGCCGGGGATGCGGCAAAGCTTGTACCGCCCGGGGATGCAAAGGCCTTGGAAAAGGCTATTTTAGAATTACTGGATGATCCTTCCCAGTGCGAGGCACTTGCCCAAAAAGGATATCATCGGGTGTTAAAAGAATTCACCTGGGAAAAAACCGCCATCCGAACTGTTGAAGCCTATAAAGAGATTATCAATGATTACCATTGATTTTAACCAACTTGATATCCATCCTGATGACAGAATCCTTGATATCGGATGTGGCGAAGGCCGGCATACCATCAGGGCCTGCCGGCAAAACAAAACTATGTGTGTTGGGGCGGATTTCGGCTTTAAAAACCTTATTGAGACTAAAAAAAAATTGGCGTTTCACCAGGCCCTTAATGATCTTTGCTGCAAAAGCATTGATCTATCCTGCATGGATGTGACAAACCTGCCGTTTAAAAACAGCAGCTTTGATATTGTTATCTGTTCTGAAGTTTTAGAACATATCCCGGATGATAAAAGAGCCCTGTCTGAGCTTGTCAGAATTTTAAAGCCGGGAAAAATTCTTGCTGTCAGTGTGCCAAGATTTTGGCCGGAGAAAATCTGCTGGCTCTTATCAGATGAATATTTTAATGCCAACATGGGCCATGTGAGGATCTACAAAAAAAATTCCTTGATCATGGCCATTGAATCCCTTGGACTCACCGGTTTTTCTTCCCATTATGCCCACAGTATCCACACCCCTTTCTGGTGGCTCAAATGCTTTGTCGGGCCTGACAGGACCGACTCGAAACTTGTAAATCTTTATCACAGGCTTCTGGTTTGGGATTTGATGAAAAAGCCTAAATCAACTGCATTCATCGACAGATTGCTAAACCCCATCCTCGGGAAAAGTCTGGTTCTCTATTTTAAAAAACAATGAAGTCTGATACCTTCATAAAAGAGGATATGCTTTTTAATGATAAAGGACTCCCACAATGAATCGACTCTTTTTTCTTTTCCTGATTTTTTTTGCCGTATCCATGATTCAATCCTGCACCACAACGAAAAAATCAATAATGAGGAACGATCCTTTTATCGGAAAAATAATTAACACCAAAACAAATCAACCCATGGATTTTGAATCCCTGATCAAGGATATCAGCACCTATGACGTCATCTATCTTTCTGAAAAACATGACAATCCCGAACATCACCGTATCCAGCAGCGCGTCATCCACCGTCTGATTGAAAATGGATTGAATCCTGCCATTGGATTTGAATTTTTTTCCATGGAGGATACCCCTGACCTGCTCAATTTTGTTGATTCCGGAAATGTTGCCCATTCAAAAAAAATAGAAGAAATCATTGAAGCCGACCTGAGAAAAAAACTGAGGTGGGACACCCAGTCAGACCAAATGTGGTGTTACTATTATGATCTTTTGAGTATGGCAAAAAAAGAAAAACTCCAGGTGGCAGGGATCGATCTTCCGGGCACATTGAAAAAAAGAATTACACGGAAAGGAATCAACGGTATCAGTCCTATCGAAAAAGAGCAGGTTTTCTCAACTAAATTGTCTGATGAGGCATACAAAGACTACATGTTTTCCATATTCAAAGCAGTTCACTGCGGCATGGGTCATGGAAAAATGCAGTCAAGACTGTATGACACCTGGGTCGCAAGAAATGATGAAATGGCACTATCCGTCACCCGGCTGTACAACCATCGCAAAGGACCCATAGTCATTATTATTGGCGGCGGCCATACCGAATATGGACTTGGTGTAATCGACAGGGTTGCGACAATTGACAACACGATTAAACAGGTCAACATCGCCTTAAGGGAAATCAGTGTAAACCCATCAGATTTATCGGAATATCTTATGCCGTTGGACCTGGAAGGATTTGAAAAAGTCCCCCCGGCAGACTATCTTTGGTTTACCCAGAGAGTCTCCTATGCAGACCCTTGTGAAGAATTCAAAAAATCTTTACAGAAAATAAAAAGGAAACCTGCCAAGAAATAAACCCCAAGCGGTTTCAGTATTTTTCCTGATGACAAAAATGACCCTATGGTAAAAATTGTCAATACTTTTTTTTCCTTGGGGTAATTTTTGTCACTATTGGACTAAAGTTTGCTGTTTTTTATAAATTTTAAATCAAATTCAGAATTATTCCGCTCTTTGACAGACACAGCCCGGGGTTTGAGATATTTAAGATACCTATACAAATCAAAATGTTTTTCGTTCGTAATTTTAGAAATAATAATGCAAGTAACATTGATTTCTTCAATCCCGAAATAAAATCCTTTTTTCACCATACAATTCTTCATCATCGCAGTTCAATTGGCAAATAGATATTGGTCTCTTATTAGGATTCAACATTTTATTAGGCACAAAAAGCTGCAACAACTGAGATTTATCTAAGATTTTTAATCCAAATTAAACAATCAGTGCTTAAATAATCGATAAAATTGAAAACTCTATTCAAAAATAGGTATTTTTATCTATTGACCTTTGAAATGATTCAGATTAGTTAATTAATAAATTAAACCTTCAGCTTTGCTGATGGTCCAAGCTTTGCTTTGCGGGTAAGTGAGAGATTTACAAAAACAGAATACCTCCTTAAAAAGGGTTTGTGGAGACCCTA
>NZ_JABZFL010000002.1 GCF_014237455.1 Desulfobacula sp.
CCGCGCTGGATGATAATTTTACATTACTTTGCCCGCCAAGTGGCAAACTGGTTAATAATTCCATTGTAGCCGCTCTGTTCCGGCTAGTGGCATGATGCTTTTATGGGAAACTTCAGTTAAAGATATTCTTTTCTTTTGTCTGGGATTGCCTGTCTGAAGAGTTGCATAATATTGATTTTTATGGTTTATCACAGTCATGAAAAAAAGATTTTATTCTCCAAAAAGACCCTATAAAAAATCAGAACACCGGCCGGACATAAAACCAATGAAGCCGGGTTCTGACAAATCTTTAAGACATGTGTTTGAAAAAATAGGAACCCCGGATCAAAATCAGTTCAGACCTGACCCGTTTCAAATTCAAGCCCTTAAAGCGATAAAGCAATCTGACTGCCTGGTAACAGCCCCCACAGGCAGCGGGAAAACATGGATCGCTGAGCAGGTTGCCCGGAAAATAATGCAGCAGAAAGGAAAGGTCTGGTACGCCACCCCTTTAAAGGCGTTGACCAATTCCATTCATGCTCAGTTTTCAAAGCTTTTCGGTAAAGAAAATGTCGGCATTCTCACTGGCGATATTAAAGAAAACACGGATGCCGCAATTGTTATCGGTACTACAGAGATCTTACGGAACCAGCTTTATGATGCCATGCATACCGGTGAAAATTTAACCTTTGATCTGATTATTCTGGATGAAGCCCACTTTCTTGGAGACGAACAGCGAGGCGTGGTCTGGGAAGAAATCATGATCTATCTGCCGGTTCGAATCCCTTTGCTGTTACTGTCGGCAACCATTGGAAATCCGTTTCAGATCGCAAAATGGCTTGAATCTATCAGGGGGAAAAAATGCCATGTCATAGAAGAACATAATCGCCCCGTCCCCCTTTTCCCGCTTTTTTTGCACCCTTCCGGGACCCTGTTCCCTTTGATGCAAAAAAAGATCAAGGGTAAAAAACAAATTCTTCATAAAAAAGTATTTAAATTTGATCATACTAAAAGACCCCGGATGTCATTTGCCGGAAAACTTCCTCCATTTGGAGACATTCTTCGCATCCTGGATAGATATCATCTGTTGCCGGCCATATTTTTTCTAAAATCAAGAGCCGAATGTGATCAGGCCATAAAACTTTGCAATTCAAATTTGTTATCCAGAAATCCGGAAAAAAAAGAGGCTTTGTTTAACAAAATCAATGAACTTACCTCAGGCAATCCGCATCTTGCAAACCACAACCAGCGCAAATACCTGGAACAGACAGCCACAGCCTCCCACCACAGCGGCCATCTTCCGGCATGGAAGGTAGTGGTTGAAACCCTTATGGCAGACGGGTTGCTGGATGCCATGTTTGCCACATCCACAGTGGCGGCAGGTGTCAATTTCCCTGCGCGGTCTGTTGTCGTCCTGAACTCTGACCGGTTCAACGGGGTAGAATTCATGCCGTTAACCCCCAGTGAATTTGCCCAGATGTCGGGCAGGGCCGGAAGAAGGGGAATGGATAACATTGGATTTGGAATTATTTTACCCGGCAAGTTCATGAACTTAAAACATGTTGCAACCTTGAACAACGCCCCGCCCTCAGATATAGAAAGCCAGATAACCATCAATTTTTCCATGGTTTTAAACCTGTTGCTGTCCCATACACCGGATCAGATAAAACCGCTTCTTGAAAAATCATTTGCCTCCTATCTCATCCTGTCAGAAAAGAAAAAAGGGGGAAAAGCAAGGAAAAAATTCGGCCCGGATCTTGAATTTCTCTGGCTTGATTTTATAGATCACATGGACTTTCTGGCCGAAGAAAATTTTGTTACCGATAACGGAAAACTCACTGAGGATGGCCTTTGGGCTTCAAAACTGAGACTTGACTCTCCGCTCCTGGTGGCCCAGAGTATCAGGGAAAATCTCTTGCCACAGACTGATCCTGCTTTATTGGCTGCCATTATTGCTTCCTTTGTCAATGAAAAAGAATTTACAGATGACCCGTTATACAATAAAGCCCTGCCCAAACGATTAAAGGAAGCCTTTCTGAATGCAAGGAAAGGATTAAAACCATTTGCCATTAAATTGCTGAAAAAGGGGTTTGATGCACCCAACCTGTTTATTCAGCCAAGCCTGCTGCTCTATTCCTGGGCTCATGATGAACCCTGGGAAAATCTGGTCACCCAGTCAGATTTTGCAGAAGGAGATTTTGCTCGTTTGATTTTAAGAACCGGTGAAAACTTAAGACAGATATCAAAATTGGAAGAGAGCTTCCCTGTTATTGCCAAAACAGCAAAAGATGCGATAGTGTGTATATTGAAAGAACCGGTTGTGACGTTTTCCAGTGAAACTTAAATTAAAGGAGACTATAATGAAACAGATTTTTTCAAAAAAAGCCCCTGCTGCCATTGGCCCGTACTGCCATGCCATTGTCCATAACGATATGGTATTCTGCTCCGGACAGATCCCCCTTGATCCTGAAACCATGGAGATTGTGGGAACCGATATTGAAACGCAGACAAATCAGGTCATGAAAAATATTGAGGCTGTATTATCAGAAGTTGGTACAAGCCTGGATAAGATTGTAAAGGCCACCATCTTTCTGGATACCATGGATGATTTTTTGGGGATGAACAAGGTATATGAGGCATGTCTTGCGGGCCACAAACCTGCAAGATCCGCATTTGAAGTGGGAAGGCTGCCAAAGGATGCCCTTGTTGAGATAGAGTGCATTGCTGTTATTGAATAAGGAATTTTAAAAAATGACCCGGGATACAAAAAAAGTGATCTATTCCATGATCAATGTGAGTAAATTTCATGGTCAAAAACAGGTGCTCAAAAATATCTCCCTGTCCTATTTTTACGGGGCAAAAATCGGAGTCCTGGGGTTAAACGGCTCTGGTAAAAGTTCGTTGTTAAAAATATTGGCTGGCCTTGATACTGAATTTCCCGGCGAGACAATCCTTTCCAAAGGATTGACCGTGGGTTTACTTGAACAGGAACCCCTTGTTGACAGCCAGAAGACGGTTAGACAGATTGTTGAAGAAGGGGTTAAAGAGACCGTTGCCCTGTTAAATGAATATGAGAAAATCTCAGAAGAATTTGCCAATCCCATGTCTGATGATGAGATGGACAAGCTCATCGAAAAACAGGGAAAAATCCAGGAAAAGCTGGATCATATGGATGCCTGGGACCTTGATTCCAAACTGAAAATGGCCATGGATGCATTGCGGTGTCCCGCCGGGGATACGCCGGTCAATATAATTTCGGGTGGTGAAAAAAGACGGGTTGCCCTTTGCAGGCTGTTACTGCAAAAACCTGACATTCTCTTACTGGATGAACCCACCAACCATCTTGATGCCGAATCTGTGTCCTGGCTTGAAGAACATTTAAGCCGGTATGAAGGAACTGTTATTGCCGTCACCCATGACCGGTATTTTCTGGACAATGTAGCCGGATGGATTCTTGAGCTGGACCGCGGAGAAGGAATCCCCTGGAAAGGCAATTATTCTTCATGGCTGGATCAAAAACAAAAACGGCTGGCCACTGAGCAGAAATCAGATTCCAAACGTCAGCAAACCCTTCAAAGGGAGCTTGAATGGATCAATATGTCTCCCAAAGGCAAACGGTCCAAATCAAAGGCCAGGATCAAGGCCTATGAGGAGCTTTTAAAAAAGGATGTCAAAGACCAGGAACGTACTATGGAAATATTCATTCCGCCAGGTCCAAGACTTGGAGAAAAGGTCATTGTGGCTAAAAATATTTCCAAGGCTTTTGAAGACAAGCTCTTGGTCGAGAATATGAACTTTGTCATCCCCCCGGGCGGAATCGTTGGTGTTGTCGGACCCAATGGAGCCGGTAAAACCACACTCTTCAACATGATCACGGACAAAGAAAAACCCGACTCGGGAACAATTGAACTGGGTCAGAGTGTCAAGCTTGCCTATGTGGATCAGGAAAGAGATACTCTTGATCCTGACAAAACGATTTTCGAAGTGATCTCAGGTGGAAACGATAAAATACTCATTGGCGGCAGAGAATTGAACTCAAGAGCCTATGTGGCAAAATTCAATTTCTCCGGATCTGACCAGCAAAAAAAGGTGAAAGATATCTCCGGGGGTGAAAGAAACCGGGTCCATCTGGCCACCATGCTGAAACAGGAAGCCAACCTTTTGTTATTGGATGAGCCCACCAATGATCTGGATGTCAACACCCTGCGGGCATTGGAAGAAGCCCTGGAAAACTTTGCCGGATGTGCCGTTATTATCAGCCATGACAGGTGGTTCCTGGACCGTATTGCCACTCATATCCTGGCCTTTGAGGGAGACAGTCAGACCCTGTTTTTTGAAGGATCATATTCCGATTATGAAAAAGACCGGGAAAAACGACTTGGGATAAAGGTGGGTCAACCAACCCGGATAAAATACCGGCAACTCACCAGGTGATGATTTAATTTGAAACCATCCATATTAAATAAAGGGATCGCGCAAATCCATATTGCCGTTTTCCTTTTCGGATTTGCAGGGCTTTTCGGCAAATTTTTGTCCTGCAGCCCCCTTTATATTGTCCTTGGAAGAACCTCTTTTGCTTCCATTGCACTCTTTATATTTTCACGATTTTTTTCAAAAACCGTATTGTTTGCTTTTGGTAAAAAAGAAATTTCTTTTTTCATTTTCCAGGGAATCCTTCTGGCGGTTCACTGGTGGAGCTTCTTTCTTTCCATTCAGATTTCAAGTGTGGCTGTAGGGCTTGTCACCTTTTCCACATTTCCTTTATTTGTGACGTTTTTAGAACCCCTGTTTTTCAAAGAAAAGCTGAAAACAATAGATATTTTTATCGCCGGTGCTGTTTTTGTCGGCATTCTTCTTGTTATCCCGAATTTTGATTTTTCAAACAATATCACCAAAGGCGGATTTTTCGGGATCATTTCCGGATTTACCTTTGCACTCTTATCCCTTGTAAACAGGAGAAATGCAAGAATCTCCGATTCTATTGCCGTGGCATTTTATCAAAACCTTTTTGCGGCCATCTTTTTGGTTTTGCCAATCTCGACCCTGAAAGTTGAACCTCCGCAACTCTCCGATCTTCCCAATCTCATCTTTTTAGGCGTTGTTTGCACAGCCCTTGCCCATACATTATTTATAAAATCACTGACCTTTATAAGGGCACAAACCGCAGCCGTCATTGCAGGGCTTGAACCGGTTTACGGAATCATTCTTGCTTTTTTCATGCTCAATGAAATACCCCAGGCAAGAACCCTTGTCGGAGGTTTGATTATCATCGGCACAACCATTCTTGCCGGCCGCCTAAGTCGTGAGAAGGAGGGTAAGCGGAACTGACAGCTGATTAGCAAAAGCATTTTTTCTCGCCGGATATCAATGTCCGGCTCCAAAGGAAATACCGATAAAATTTACTGATAAAATTTACTTGAAATCCGGGTAATTTTTGCGATAGAATAAGGCATACTTCAGAAGCTGGATGAACATCATTTGAAAAATTAAGCGAAGAGACGATCTCAACCTGATTATTTTTATTAAATCCATTATCAGATATAGGTGGACGGTATGAATAATAAAAAGGAAAAGAAAACATTCTTTAGTTTAATGGAGGCCGCAGGAATTACAGTCAACGGAGACAAACCCTATGATATCCAGGTCCATCATGATAAATTCTTTGAGCGTGTTCTACAACAGACCACACTGGGGCTTGGAGAATCTTACATGGACCAGTGGTGGGAGTGCAAGGCTCTTGACCAGTTTATTGAAAAAATATTTTGCGCCAAACTGTTGAGCAAAATACAACAGGACTGGGCCACAACATGGAACATATTTAAAGCCAAGACTTTTAATCTGCAAAATACCAGGCGCGCTTTCATAGTCGGTAAAAAACATTATGATATCGGTAATGATCTTTACCGGAAAATGCTGGATAAACAAATGCAGTATACTTGCGGCTACTGGAAGGATGCCAAGATCCTTGAAGCAGCCCAGGAAGCCAAGCTTTCAATGATTTGCAGGAAACTGAGACTTGAGCCTGGAATGGAAATTGTTGAGCTGGGGTGCGGGTTTGGCGGGTTCGCCAAATATGCTGCGCAAAACTATGGCGTCAGGGTGACAGGATTTACCGTGTCAAAAAAACAGGTTGAATTCGGGAAAAAGCTGTGCCAAGACCTGCCGGTTGAGACCCGGCTGGATGACTTCAGGAAGGCATCCGGGCTCTATGACCGGGTTGTTTCCATCGGACTGATGGAGCATGTAGGATATAAAAATTACCGGACATATATGAAACTGACAAACCAATTATTAAAAGATGACGGTATTGCCTTTGTTCACACCATTGGAAGCAATATCAGCCGCAGAACATGTAATCCATGGACCACAAAATATATTTTTCCCAATTCAGTGCTGCCGTCTATTGCCCAGTTGGGAAAGGCCATGGAAGGATTATTTGTCATGGAGGACTGGCATAATTTCGGGGAAGATTACGATAAAACCCTCATGGCCTGGTACAAGAATTTCAGACAGGCATGGCCGGAATTGAAAAATAAATACGGGGAGCGATTTTTTAGGATGTGGGAGTACTATCTTTTAAGCTGTGCCGGGGGATTTCGATCCAGAAGAATGCAGTTATGGCAGATAGTCATGACCAAGCCCGGAAAAACCAGGCCGGATTGCCGGATCTCATAAAGCTTTATTTGGATGATAGAATCTAAAATAATTGTGGTCGGCGGGGGACCGGCAGGTTCGGCATGCGCAAGGTCCTTGAGACGGGCAGGTCTTGATACCCTGATCCTTGACAAAAAGTCGTTTCCGCGCCAAAAGACCTGTGCCGGATGGGTAACTCCAAAGGTATTCAAAACCCTTGATTTAAATCCAAAAACCTATCCCCATACCCTGAACCGGTTTAACCGGATTCATTTTCATCTGTTCGGTATAGAATTTCCTGTCAGAACATGCCAGTATGCTATCAGAAGATATGAGTTTGATGAATGGATGATCTTGCGTGCCAAAGTTCCTATTTACACCCATAAAGTGAAGCTAATCAGAAAGCACAAGGGATATTATATCATTGATGATACATACCAATGCAGATACCTGGTGGGTGCGGGCGGCACCCACTGCCCTGTTTATAAAAAATTTTTCGGCAAGACAGCGCCAAGGCCAGCAAAGGCAATAATTTCAGCAGTTGAAAAGGAATATCAATGCAATTTTTCAGACAACAGATGCCATATCTGGTATTTTGAAAACCGGCTGCCGGGATATGCCTGGTATCTGCCAAAGGGCAACGGGTGGTTGAACATCGGAATCGGCGGAAAGTTTTTAAAATTAAAGAAGCAAAACAGGACCATCATGGATCACTGGCATCTTTTTGCTAAAAAACTTGTAAAGCTTTCCCTGATAAAACAGGCACCCCACGACCCCAAAGGGCACAATTATTATTTTTTTCATAAAACTCATACCTACAACAGGGACAATCTGTTTATCATTGGAGATGCTGCAGGGCTATCAACCCTGGACATGGGAGAAGGGATACATGCCGCCATTAAAAGCGGGATTATGGCAGCAGATGCCATTGCAAATCATAAACAATTCATGCCCCATGGTTTGACAAAATTCAGCCTGCCCGGTATTTTTCTGACAAAAAATCATTAAAACTTACGGTCTACAAACCTCTTTGTCGTAATATTGTATCAGGGATGCTTATTTAAAAAAGCCCTTTAATACCTTCCTAAAATTCTAAGATTTTCCGATCTCTCCTGAAGTTTTACCATGACAGGTGCAAGGTCAGGGTGTTCAATGTCAGCTTCAATATCTACATAGAACATGTATTCCCAAGGCTTCCCAAGCATGGGGCGTGATTCCAGCTTGACAAGATTGATTTGATATTCTGAAAACACCTTCATCACTTCAAATAACGCTCCCGGCTTATGACCAGTGGAAAAAATAATGGATGTTTTACTTACTTTTTTATGGCCTTTGATCTCTTTGGCAATAATGGCAAACCTTGTGTAATTCCTTGGATTGTCTTCAATAGACTCTTCAAGGATATTCATATTAAAAATCTTTGCAGCCATGGTTGATCCGATAGCTGCAGCCTGTTTGTCATCGGAATCTTTGACGTGCCTCACTGCACTGGATGTGGCCTTTACCGGTATCAGTTCAATATCAGGATATTGGTCCAGGTAATTTTTGCATTGGGAAAATGCCGGAGGCGGCGCAAGGATTTTTTTGATATCATTTTTTGAAACATTTTCATGGACAATTAATGCGTGTTTAATCCTTATGGTAATCTCTCCGATTATTTTGAGATCATATTCCTGGAGCAGATCAAAATTCTCATGGATGGACCCGGAAAGAGAATTTTCCAGCGGAATAACGCCATATTGACAATTTCCGGTTTGGACTCCATGAAAAATATCTTTAAATGTTTTCATGGGGACAGGGGTAACCTCTTCACCGAAATAACCAAGGCTTGCCTTATGGCTGTAAGCACCATATTCGCCGATAAAGGCGGCTGTATTTGAATCTTCGACTTTGGTATTATTGATCATTTCTGATTTTTTCAAATAATCGAAATCAAGCTGTTTACCGACGACCGGTGCAATCACATAGATATCCCGGGTCAGTTGACCAAACTGTTCCGGATAAAGGCTCTGGGGCCCGTCTGAAAGCGCATGATCCGGATCGTTGTGAACTTCAATCATAAGGGCATCCGCCCCTGCTGCCACGGCAGCCCTTGCCATGGGGCTTACTTTTTCCCTGATGCCGGTTGCATGGCTTGGATCAATGATAATGGGCAGATGGGTCAATTGTTTCAGGACCGGAATGGCGGATAGATCCAGTGTATTTCTTGTATAAGGCTCAAAGGTCCTGATGCCTCTTTCACAAAGAATAACATTGTTGTTGCCTCCTGCCATAATATATTCTGCAGACATCAGCCATTCCTGGATTGTAGAGGCAAGTCCCCTTTTCAGCACAACCGGTTTATCCATGCGGCCGACACATTTTAAAAGCTCAAAATTCTGCATGTTACGAGCACCGATCTGAACCACGTCAACATATTTCATCATCAAATCCGCCTGGGACACAGATGTGATTTCCGTGACCACGCCAAGTCCTGTCTTTTCCCTGACATCAGCCAGAATTTTCAAGCCCTCTTCTTCCAGTCCCTGAAAGGAGTATGGCGAAGACCTGGGTTTATATGCACCCCCCCGAAAGAGAACAGCACCATATTTTTTAACCTCTTTTGCAATGGTCATGGCCTGGTCATGGCTTTCAACGGCACAGGGCCCTGCCACAATGACAATCCGGTCTGCCCCCACTACAACATTACCGATTTTCACCTTGGTATCTTCTGATTTAAACTCCCGGCTGACAAGCTTATAGGATGTTTTTATCGGGACAACATCAGCAACCCCGTCTATTTGTTTAAATTCATCCAGGCTCTTTTTGGTTTTGCCGATGATTCCGATTATATTTCTGCCCGCATCCATTATTTCACGTGTGATACACCCTTCATCCGAAATCATGTTTTTAATTTTGTCTTTCTGGTTTTGAGTAATGTTGCTTTCAAGTACAAGAATCATTTTCTCTCTCCTGTTAAATTACATAAAAAAAGGCCCCGGGGAATTTTTCCGGGGCCTGAAAACTAAAAAACCCCGGGTGGCTTAATGTCCACCCGGGGTTTTATTTAACTAAAAAATAAAACGTCACACCGGATGAACGCTCCTAAAAAAGAAAAAGAAGCGTCCAAAATTAAAATTGTTTATGTGTGTCATTTTATTCATTTTTTTAACCAAAATTTTTAAGCACTCTACAGATCATTTCAATTCTTGTCAATATCAAAAATTAACACTAAAATTCATGTTTCTTGAAATAGTCATAAACCGCTGCATTCGTACACACTTCATAATATTTTCTATCGGTCATGGCAATGAGACCAAGATCATGTTCATGAACATTCGGAATGATACCCTCCCGGATGATCAGCCATTGATTTCGACCGGTAACAGTGGGAAAAATCCCTGTAAAAAATTTTATTTTTTCCGATTGAATCTTTGGGATAACGCATTCAACCGGCTTGAGCCTGATCTCCTGGGATAATTTATTAAAGGCCGAGGGATGAAGTTCTATCCCATTGACATTGTATCGCCTGGAAATATCATCGGATGTGGCAACCACATCCTCGTTGGACGCAGTCTGAAAAACATAATTGTTAAACGGTGTATCCATGGAATCCATAATTTTTCTGGCGGCCTTGGAGCACCCTGACAAACGGTCTGCCATATTGATGGCGGATGAGATCATAATCTGAAAGTCACCATCAAAAAAAAGGGTTGGCTGACCCTTCCGGAACGTAATCCCGATACCCACTTCCAGAAAGGGAAAATCATATTTTCTATTTTTACGATTATATTGCTGTATGATCAGAAGAATATGTGTGGCAAGGCCGCATGCCCTGGCGATACTGTACCACCCTTCCGGACTTTCTTGTCTTTCATAGATTCCCAGAATCATGGCATCCCCTTCAACAAAGACCTTGAAAGCCCCATATTCGGGAATAATCTCTGTTATGGGATCAAACATGTTAAGGCTGAAATAGGATGCGGGATTCAATCCCTGCTCTTTCATTTTGTGGACAATATCCGTGGATCCTCTGATATCAACCTTTAATATGGTGTGGCTGATCACCGGCTTTTCTTCGGTGGTTGATTCATGGGAAAGGAGAAATTCGTAAAGGGTGTTGTTTACCCTGGAAAGTCGAATATGATTTTCCTCCTTCACGAGATAAACAAGCGCCATGGCCCTCTCCAACAGCTTGAAATTTTCAAAATCCCTGTGATAACGAAAAAATCCTTTGAAAAACCGTATCAGGTATGCCTCTTTTTGTGAGGTCCGCAAACCTTTAATACGCTTTTGACACCGTTTCAACGATCTCGCGGAAAAGGGGACCTGATTAATTTTTGCCAACCGCTTGAGACGGTTTATACTAACTTTTCTGGTGCCGGGAACTATCATAAACTGTAAAATAACCTGGGGAACCAGGGGAGGACAGTACTCCGGATAGACCGATCTTATCTCATAGGACGCACAGATTCTTTCCACCACCCCGGAAGATTTAAGTTTTTTATAAAAAAACCGCAACATCCGGTGCTGTCTTTGGGCCATCTGCCTGAGGGCCTTCAATTCTTTCCTTTTTTTACCCTGTTTTCTCTGTGCCCTGTACAATTCTCTGGTGGAAACAAAATCAAAAAGGAGGTCAACATTTCCAATCTGTTTTATCCAGGCGTCCACCTGTTTATCACTGACCACACCCCCTGTCCCATGATCTTTTGAACCCTTTTGGGAAAGACCGGGTCTGCCCATGGAGCGCAAATGTTTTTTAATGCTGGATAGCAACAGATCGTACTTATCCGCGTCATCAATGCGCTGACCCGGAAGAATATCATAGGTGTCGATCATGAAATAATCATTATTTTTTTCGATATGTAAAAAGGGATTTAAAAACAGATCTTCGGGCAAAATACTATCCATACCGAAATTTGACTTCCGAATACCATTCAGTTCCTTTTGATCAACATCATTTATATGCTCAAAAATAATTTTCCCAGTGGCCCGGATGATTGGGTCTTTATTCAGCAGAATTTCAGAAAGCTCTGCCTTCAAAACAACGGCATCATCCATATAGAAACGTCCGGAATTCTCCTTTTCCCGGATCAACAATCGGATAGTGGCAATAAATTTATCATAACAGACCGCGATTCCCTGAATCAGCATCTTGGCAACCGCTGTTCGGGCAATGTAATCCACTTGTATTTCCCGCTCCGCCTTTGCACGGTTAATGGCAGAAAGCATCACCTCACGGTAACTGTTTTTAAATTGATTCTTCTCAACAGCACCGCTTCCTTTTCCGGCGATTTCCCTGCCTTTTCCGGGCATGGCATTATCTTCTATGGTATGTAAAATAAACTGGTCTGAAACCTTGCAGAAGGTGTCGCTCAAATATACGTCATATCTGTTGTTGTCCACACCGGGTGTTAATCGATCCAGAGAAAAGGATATGGCATACTCTGTCACCGGGAATTGATCCAGACTGGGTATTTTGGAAGGCCAGACGCTCATTTTAAAGCCTGAATTCTTCTTTGCAGTGGTCACAAAAAGAAGTGGCCAGCATTTGTTTACAGTGAACACACTTATCCGATAGATAGCGTTTCTTGCCCTGCATCTTATCACAATCGGGACAATGCCAGTCTTTGTGTGTTGAAACAAATTTGTTACAATTGGGACATTTGACGGGAACTTTCCTGAAAACCAGATAAAAAATTCCTGAGCCAATAAAAAACGGGCCCAATAATTTAAATTGAAGCGTTGTTGCAAACTGATCAAATTCTGCCGAGCCGGAAAGAATAACCCATAGCAAAAAAAAGATGGCTGTGATTGCAAGAAATTTAAACCGAAAATGAAAAAAAACACTTTTTAATGGTTTTTCCTCCATGTTTTGTAAGCTCCTTATTCCTTTTTATTTATTTTAATAAAAACTTTATTTTACTTGTTCTTTCAGTGTTTGAACCATTCTTTTCATGCCTTCTTCCTGCTAAATTATTCCAAAAAGCGGTCCACCCTTTTTTCCCAATGCATCCACTTTTTCTACCACTTTTTTATCAGATACCAATGGATCGGCATGAAAGGGTTTTATTCTGGCATCTATAATTAAGGGCGGGTTACACGCCCAGTGTTTGAACAGGATTTTTTCATTGACCCCGTAAATGTCATGGGAAGGGTTTGATCTTAAAAAAGTTACCCATAAAAAATTTAAAAATGATTTGGCTGCAAAATCGGCATCATCCACCACCACAAACAGGGGCAGTGAGTCTAAGTCAGTTTGAGTCTGCAAGTACTTTTTCAACCGATTAATTTGTATTTTGCCTTTTGGATATGTTTTAAAACGGGGTCCTTCAAGCACTACCATGCCCGGCGCAGCAATTTTTGGGTGTACAAATTCCTCAGGCAAAGAAAAATTCTGTGAGAATTCAATTTTCAAGTGGCGTCTTTTTTCACCTGCCGCTGCAATCACCAGTTTGGAGCCCTGGTTTATGTCCCTGGTGGAATAATCAAGGGTGTCCATGGTTGTTTTTGTGAAAAAATGGAAATCAGACGCAAAATCAATTCGTTCAAGCATATGGATAAAAAATGCTTTTTCGTCCTTCACGTTCAACTCGGGGTTGTCTTCGTGAGCACAGATCATCAGATATTTTGCCAAAGATAACTGACCCGTACCCAGAATCCTGCTGGCATGGGTTAACAATTCCCTTGGCACCCTTCTTTCATAAGGGACATACCGCTCATGGGCTTTGACAAGAAGCAGGGGGTGAACCCCTGCATCATCTACTGCATTCACGGCAGTAACGCCCGGGATGCTGTCTGGAATCGCCGATCTTGTGATCTCATGGATCAATCTGCCAAAATTGGAATCTTCCTGTGGAGGACGGCCCACCACAGTAAAAGGAAAGATGGCATCTTTCCTGTGATAGACAGATTCTACCTTCACATACGGATACTCGTGTTCAAGGGAATAGTAGCCCAGGTGGTCGCCAAACGGGCCTTCTCTTTTTGTTTTCCCCGGAACAACGATTCCCGTGATACAAAAATCCGTATCCGCAGAAATCAAATAATTATTTTTATTGGCATATTTAAAATTCTTACCGGCAAGCGCTCCTGCAAAGGCAATTTCAGGAAGGCCTTCCGGGAGCGGCATAACAGCAGCCAGTGTATGGGCAGGCGGCCCACCGATAAAGATGCTGACCCGCAAAGCCTGATTTTTCTCAAGGGCCTTTTTATGGTGATTACCGACGCCCCGGTGCAATTGATAATGAAGACCGATTTCTTTGCCTGAATCATAATCATTTCCTGAAACCTGAATCCTGTACATGCCCAAATTTGAACTAAAAATAGAATCTTTTTCAGGATCTTTGGAAAAGACCTGGGGCAACAGGATAAATGCCCCGCCATCCTTTGGCCAGCATTTAATCATGGGAAGATCCTGAATATGGCATCTATTTTTCAGAACTTTGGGGTTGGATATTTTCAAAGGCAGTGAATGGTATACTGCCGGTAGAGCTTTCAATATTTTCCCGGGAGATTTAAAAACCGATCCCAAGTCTGATTTAATATTGACGAGGGCTTTTACAGACGCCAATTGGGGTTCAAAAATTTTAAGCGTTCGCTCCCATGTGCCGAACAGGTTTGATACAGCAGGAAATTTACTATTCATGACATTGGCAAACAATACTGCCGGTCCATTGGCATTAAATACTCTTCTTGTGATCTCAGCCATTTCAAGGTCAGGGTCAACCCGATTGTGAATTTTTACGAGTTCACCCTGTTTTTCCAAGACGTCTATGCAGTGCTTAAGGCTTGAAAATTTCATAATTGACTATTGGGCATAACCCCATTCTTTCAACCGGTTATATGCATACCTGGAATATTTATTGGGTTGATAATTAATCTTTTTCAAATATAGCATGTAGTTATTTGCTGCAGGGTCATTGTCACCTTTCTTATCAAGGCAATATCCCTTGTAAAAGGTCATTTGCGGGTTGCCCGGCAAAAGCTCATCACATTTAGAAAAATTTTGATAGGCCTTCCCATATTTTTTAAGCTCACTGCTTGCAATCCCCGCAATATAATAACCCTGGGCTTCTGCGGGATACAGCTTTTTCGCCGTGTTGGCATATGCCAGGGCCTTTGCCGGTTTTTTCCTGAGCATCAGGCATTTGGACATTAAGATATGAGCCGTATAATCATACTTTAATTTATGGATCGATTTTTTAAACGTATTCTCAGCTTTGTCATACTCCTTTTTGACCAGATGCTTTTCTCCCTGCTGCAAAAGTTCTATGCCTTCTTTTTTAGCCCGTAAGAAAGCAATGTTATCCATATATCTTTCTCGATTCAACGGATAATCTTTTGTCTGCCGGTAAACCCCTTTTTCTCTTTGAACCGCAGAACTTAGCCGTTCCACACTCATTGGATGGGTTGAAAAAAGCACCTGGGCAGAACCCGGGCTTTCTTTGTGCAGAGAGTCAAGCATTTCCATGAGTCCGACAAACCCTTTGGAAGGGTAGCCTGCCTTAACCATATACTCATTGCCAAGATAGTCTGCTTCTCTTTCATTATCCCGGCTGTACCTGGATAAAAGTAATCCCTGGCCCAGCATGCCAAGCTGTTGCGTCAGTTCACCAACCCCAGACCCATGGGAACTTGCTGCAATGGATAAGCCGCTCACAAGCATTGAAGAAAGCCGTCCTTTGGAGATCTGTTCTGCCATATGCCTTGCATTGATATGTCCCAGCTCATGGCCTAACAAAGAGGCCAGTTGCGCCTCATTGTCAAGTTTCAATAAAATTCCTCTTGTTACAGCAATGGAGCCTCCGGGGAATGCATATGCATTAATATAGGTTGCATTCACACAGTGAAAATTATACGGCATATCCGGCCTGTGAACATTTGGCAGCAGTCTTTTGCCAACGTCAGATACATATTGATTAATTTTAGCATCCCGGGTAATGCCGTAATCTGAAGAAAACTGAAAAGATGACTGCTGCTTATCGATCCCGATCTCCTGCTGTTTGGAAACCATCATCAATTGTTTTTTTCCTGTGACAGGGTCAACACCACACCCGGTGAAAAATATCGGGCCTGCAATGGATGCAGACATAAAGGCCCCATATTTTAAAAACAGCCTTCTTGAAATTGGGTTCTTAGATATTGAATTATTCATTTTCCTATTGCAAATCCTATCCTTTGTTCTGTCCATCAGTTTATAAAAACGGGACTAATGCGTTTTCAAAAACAGACTGATAATCAAAAAAATAATACCAAGGCCAAGTAAAAAACAAAAAAACGGCAGCTCATAAATCAGAAAATCGAGTGAATTTTGTACAAAGACAACGTCTATCACCCCTATAATGGCCTCAGAATTGTCTTCTCCGATCATTTTTGAAATCGTTAAATCAACCCAGAAGTTTTTGATTTCCATAAACTTTGAGATGCCGGTGAAAAGCCCCACAAAAAAGCCTGCCAGCAAGGAATAAATCCCAAGTCTTGTCATCATTTTCTTTTTTCCTTATTCCTGAATTTTTAAAAATAGTTTGATGCTGCCTCAATATATTCTGCAAGTATTGCTCAAGTCAAACTATTTTCCCCGAGGCAATCGCATGCAGCGCAAAAACAGCTTAATATTATCTGTAAAAAACACCATATTTTAAATGATTGTTTTGCATTAGGTGGCAAACCCAGATCCGGATTTGATGTATAATTTCAATATCGCTTTACAGGGCATTTAGATATTGCTAAATATATTTTTAAATTATTCTACAATTATCTGAGGTTGGATATCATTCATATTGAAAAAAACTTACGTCGTTAATTGCAACGGTCTATCATACCCGCTGAATTTAAAATTTGAGTGGGAGTTTTTATGAGGAGCACAACAGAATGGCAAAAAAAAAAGCAGACGATCAGCCTTTTGAAAAAACTCTCTGGCTGACAGCAGATAAACTGCGCAAGAACATAGATGCCTCAGAATACAAACACGTTGTTATGGGGTTGATTTTTCTCAAATACATTTCAGACTCCTTTGAAGAGCTTTATGCAAAACTTATCGAAGGAAAAGGAGAATATGAAGATGCCAATCCGGAAGACAAGGATGAATATAAGGCAGAAAGTATTTTCTTTGTTCCTGAAACCGCCCGGTGGAGCTATCTTGCCGCCCATGCAAAACAACCGGATATTGGCAAGCGGATTGATGATGCCATGGTCGTCATTGAAAAAGAAAATCCAACACTTAAAGGTGTTCTGCCCAAAGAATTTGCAAAACCCAACCTTGACAAGCAGTCCCTTGGTCAGCTCATCGATCTTGTCGGCAAAATTGCCCTTGGCGATGCCAAAAGCCGTGCCAAAGATGTTCTAGGACGGGTGTATGAATATTTCCTCGGTCAATTTGCCTTGGCAGAAGGAAGAAAAGGGGGACAGTTTTACACCCCTGAAAGTATTGTTCGGCTGCTTGTAGAGATGTTGGAACCCTATGAAGGAAGAGTTTTTGACCCGTGTTGTGGCAGTGGCGGTATGTTTGTCCAGAGTGAAAAATTTATTGAAAACCACCAGGGGCGACTGGATGACATTTCTATTTACGGCCAGGAGAGCAATCAGACAACCTGGCGGCTGGCAAAGATGAATCTTGCCATCAGAGGAATTGATGCGTCCAATGTTAAATGGAACAATGAAGGCTCTTTTCTCAAAGATGCCCACCCCGATCTTAAATCAGATTACATTATTGCCAATCCCCCGTTTAATATGAGTGACTGGTCAGGCGATCTTCTTTTGGAAGACAGCCGCTGGCAATACGGTACGCCCCCAAAAGGGAATGCCAACTTTGCCTGGGTCCAGCATTTCATCTATCACCTGGCTCCCACGGGCATGGCCGGATTTGTTCTGTCCAATGGGTCTCTTTCTTCCAATACCGGGGGCGAAGGCAGCATCCGAAAAAAAATTGTGGGAAACGATCTTGTGGACTGTATTGTCATGCTGCCCACCCAGTTGTTCTACAACACCGGCATACCCGCCTGCCTGTGGTTTTTAAGCCGTTATAAAAACGGCAATAAAAACAGAAACCGGAAAAACGAGGTTCTCTTTATGGATGCCTCGGACATGGGATATATGATAGACCGTCGCAACCGGG
Source organism: Desulfobacula sp. (assembly GCF_014237455.1). Taxonomy (GTDB): domain Bacteria; phylum Desulfobacterota; class Desulfobacteria; order Desulfobacterales; family Desulfobacteraceae; genus Desulfobacula. The sequence continues at coordinate 17,708 of NZ_JABZFL010000002.1, forward strand.
CTTTTGATTATGAAAAGGATATCCTGAAAATTGCCCGAACCTATCATGACTGGAAATCAGCAGACGTCGGTGTCTATAAAGATATCAAAGGATTCTGTAAATCTGCTGATATAGATGAGATTATCAAGCATAAATTTGTTCTAACCCCGGGAAGATATGTGGGGATTCCAGATGAAGTAGATGACGGCATCCCTTTTGAAGATAAAATGAAATCCCTGACCGGGCAGTTAAAAGGACAGATGGAAGAAGCCCAAACGCTTGATATTGAAATTAAAAAACAGCTCTCCAAGATAGGGTTTGAGATATGACAAAAAAACCGGTTGAAACCTCCTACCACTCCCTGGTCGGTGATATTGGAAAACTCCTGGAACAAGGACGCACCCAGGCCATAAAAAAGGTTAACGCCATTTTAGTGGACACGTATTGGCAGGTGGGAAAAAGTATTGTGGAATTTGAGCAGGCCGGCTCCCTGAAGGCTGAGTACGGAAAAGAACTTATGGTCCGATTGTCAAAGGACCTGAAAAACAAGTATGGCAAAGGGTTCAGCCGCTCAAATCTTCAATACATGCGTCTTTTATATGTCCATTACCCAAAACGCCAGACACTGTCTGGTAAATTGAGCTGGTCCCATTATGTTGAACTGCTATCCATCTCCGATGATGCGGGCCGTTCTTTTTATGAAAAACAATGCCTGTCAGACACCTGGTCGGTCAGGGAACTCAAACGCCAGAGGAACGCCTCTTTGTTTGAACGTATTGCCTTAAGCCGGGATAAAAATCAGATTGCAGCTCTTTCACAAAAAGGCCAGACGATCGAGGCCTCAAAGGACATCATCAAAGATCCCTATGTGTTTGAATTTCTGGATATCCCGGAGCATGTTCAAATTGGTGAACGATCATTGGAAAATGCGCTCATTGACAAACTGGGGCATTTTCTTCTGGAACTGGGTAAAGGCTTTGCCTTTATCGGACAGCAATATCGAATGACTCTGGACAACACCCATTATTATGCGGATCTGGTTTTTTATCACCGCATCCTCAAATGCTTTGTCCTCATTGACCTGAAGAGTGGTAAAGTCAACCATCAGGACATTGGCCAGATGAACCTTTATCTCAACTATTTCAAACGTGAAGAAAACATGGCCGATGACAAAGAGCCTATCGGTATCATTCTGGCGGCTGATAAGGATGAAATTCTGGTTGAATATGCCACAGGGTCCATTTCCAATCAGCTTTTTGTATCCAAGTATCAGCTCTACCTGCCTGACAAGCAACTGTTGGAGGAAAAATTGCGATTGTTTATGAAACAGCAGGAGATGAATGATGAGATCTGATATTGGTAAAGATATAAGCGATTGGGAAGAAAAAACCTTAGGCGATATTATAACCTTTCAACGAGGGCATGATTTGCCAAAAACCAAATTTAAAGGTGGACAATATCCAATTATTGGGTCGAATGGTATTATTGGGTATCACAACGAATTTACAACAAAAGAGAATGGGATAACTATTGGCCGAAGTGGGAGCATAGGAAACCCCTTTTTTCATAGAAAAAGGTTTTGGGCTCATAATACCACATTATATGTTAAAGAATTCCATAATAGTGATCCAAAATTTGTATATTATTTTTTAACACAATTAAATTTTCAAAGTTTGAATTCTGGAAGCGCTGTGCCATCTTTAAACAGAAATTACATACATCCTTTTCCGATAAGGGTGCCAAATTTGTCCGAACAAAAAAAAATCGCTAAAATTCTATCGTGTATAGATTCAAAAATCGGCAACCTCCAGCAACAAAACCAAACCCTTGAAAAAATCGCCCAGACCCTTTTTAAACAATGGTTTATTGATTTTAATTTCCCGGATGAAAATGGGAAACCCTATAAGGATAATGGCGGGGAGATGGTTGGATCGGAATTGGGGGAGATTCCGCAAGGTTGGAATACAAGAAAGATACTTGACCTTGTTACCGTGACAGATTTCGTCGCAAACGGTAGTTTTAAATCTTTAAAAGAAAATGTGACAACGTATGATGCTGAGAACTTTGCAATGTACGTAAGACTTGTCGACTATAATAAAGGGTTTACAACAAATTTAAAATATGTTGATAATTTTTCATATAATTTCTTAAAAAAATCAAAATTGCATGGTGATGAGGTTATTATTTCAAATATTGGAGCTAATGCAGGCACAGTATTCAGACCGCCATCATGGTTAAATATACCAATGACATTGGGAAGTAATTCGATTATGTTTTTTTCTAAAGATTACACTGAATATCTTTATCATTATCTTTTCACAAATATTGGTAAACATACGTTGCATTCCATAATAGGAGGAAGTGCACAACCCAAATTTAATAAAACTGATTTCAGAAATATTGAATTGATTATTCCTGAAGATGGTTTGGTATTGAAATTTAACAAAATAGCAATACATATAAGAGATAAGATTTTTAATAATAATGGCCAAATCCAAACCCTAACCAATACCCGCGATACCATGCTACCCAAACTCATGTCCGGTCAAATCAGGGTCAGTGACTAATGGAAAAACTCAGGGACACCATATCCACCTATGATGCCTGGGAAGGCTTAAGCACCTATATCAATCGGATTGAAACTTTTCTTGAAAGTGATTTTATTTCCTCAGTTGAAAACGGCAAAGCCCTGATCGAATCCATCTGTAAAACCATTTTATCCAAAACTTCTGAACCCTATGGAGAGACCGACTCCATCAACAAACTGGTTTCCAGAACCCTGAAACACCTGGGGATCTTTGCAGAAAACCAGATTTCAAAATTTGGCAGCGGCATGGTAACGGCCATGCAGAATCTGGGAGAGTTAAGAAACAACCATGGAGAGACCTCCCATGGAAAATCAATCGATGAATTGAAGAACAATAAGCTTGAGAAACTCAGCGCAGCTTTTCTGGTCAATTCCATTGAGGTGATGGCTGTTTTTCTCATTGAATATTATGAAATTGAATTTCCAAATAAAAAAAACAAGAAAGAAGAGAAAATTGACTATTCTGAGTTTAATGAATTCCTGGATGATGAATATGGAGATGTCGATGTAATAGGCATTCCTTATCCCACAAGCGAAGTCCTGCTTTCTGTGGACACCACTGCATATGGTGTGAAATATCAGGAATATCTGGGAGATTTGGATGAAACTATCTGAAAACAAAATTGAATCCTTTGCCATTGAGCTGTTCCGACAGGAGGCTTATGAATATGTTTACGGCCCTACCATGGCACCGGACGGGGAAAAACCGGAACGAGCCTCTTATACGGAAGTTATTTTAAAAAACAGGCTCACCCATGCGGTGAATATGTTGAACCCGTCCATCCCGGATGCTGAAAGGCTGCAGGCTATCCGGGAAATCTCCACAATGGCCTCCCTTGATCTGGTCAACACCAACGAAATCTTTCACACCTTTTTGACCAATGGAATAGAGGTTGAGTATCAAAAAGATGGGGACACACGGGGGGACAAGGTCTGGCTTGTTGATTTTGATACACCTGAAAACAATGAGTTTTTGGTGGTGAACCAGTTCACCGTGACAGAAGAAAATGTTAACAAACGGCCGGATATTGTCCTGTTTGTCAATGGTCTGCCTTTGATTGTTATGGAACTGAAAAATCCGATTGATGAAACTGCAACCCTTACCACGGCATACAAGCAGCTTCAGACCTATAAAACAGTGATTCCTTCCCTGTTTGTCTTTAACAGTTTATTGGTGATTTCAGATGGTTTGGATGCCCGGGTCGGTTCTTTGTCTTCAGGATTCAACCGTTTTTCCGCCTGGAAAACAAAGGACGGGAAAATTGAAGCCTCAAAGCTTGTTAACCAACTGGAAATCCTGATCTGCGGTATGCTCAATAAAAAGACCCTTCTGGATCTGATCCGGTATTTTACTGTGTTTGAAAAATCCGGAAAAGAGGATTCTAAGACCGGTATGACCATGGTTCAGACCGAGAAAAAGATCGCCTACTATCATCAGTATTTTGCTGTAAACAAAGCGCTTGAGTCCGTTATCAGGGCTTCTTCAGCAAGGCCTGCAAATGAACTGGCTGTAAGAGAAGAGCCTGCGGTTTATGGTCTTCCCACGGTCCAAAATCAGAAAAAAGGGGACAGGAAGGGCGGCGTAATCTGGCATACCCAGGGAAGCGGTAAATCCCTGAGCATGGTCTTTTTCACCGGTAAATTGGTATTGACACTGAATAACCCTACAATAGTGGTTATGACCGACAGGAATGATTTGGATGACCAGCTTTTTGACACCTTTGCTGCATCCCGGCAGTTGCTGCGACAGGACCCGGTTCAGGCAGAGAACAGAAATGCACTCCAGGAACTGTTAAAGGTGGCTTCCGGTGGGATCGTGTTTACAACAGTTCAAAAATTTTCACCTTTAAATGGAGAAGCCATATACCCACTGCTATCGAACCGGTCCAATATTGTGGTCATTGCAGATGAGGCCCACCGCAGCCAGTACGGGTTCAAAGCAAGAGAAGTGGATATAAAAGATGAGAACGGCAATGTGACCGGGAAAAAGACCCTTTACGGATTTGCCAAATATATCCGGGATGCCTTACCCAATGCTACCTTCGTCGGATTTACGGGTACGCCGGTGGAACTTACAGATAAGAATACCCCTGCGGTATTTGGAAACTACATTGATATTTATGATATTTCCCAGGCGGTAAAAGACCGCGCCACCGTTAAAATTTATTATGAAAGCAGACTTGCCAGGATCAAGATTGATGAAGAAGGTCAAAAAATGATTGATGAACTGGATGAAGATCTGGAGAAAGAAGATATATCAGCCACGGATCAGGCAAAGGCCAGGTGGACCCGAGTGGAAGCCATTGTGGGATCAAAGGACCGGGTGGCCCATATTGCTAAAGATATGGTAACTCATTTTGAAGCGCGACTTTCCGTGTTTGAAGGCAAGGCCATGATTGTTGCCATGACCCGACGGATTGCTGTTAAACTTTATGAAGAAATTATTAAGCTTAAGCCTGAATGGCACAGCACTGATCTTGATAAAGGGGCTATCAAGGTTGTGATGACTGCCTCGTCATCGGACGGCCCGAAGATGGAAAAACACCATACCAGCAAGACCCAACGACGGCGTTTGGCAGACCGGTTCAAAGATCCGCAAGATTCACTTAAGATTGTTATCGTCCGGGATATGTGGCTCACCGGATTTGATGCGCCGTGTCTACACTCCCTTTATATTGACAAGCCCATGAAGGGTCACAGCCTGATGCAGGCAATTGCCAGGGTAAATCGGGTGTACCTTGACAAACCCGGCGGTTTAATTGTGGATTATATTGGAATTGCCTCTCATTTGAAAAAGGCGCTCTCTTTTTATACGGCCAGCGGGGGGAAAGGCAAGCCCACTGAAACCCAGGAAGATGCCACCAATTTGATGCTTTCAAAGCTTGAAACAATTGAACAGATGTTGGAAAAACTACCCTATGGCACTTATTTCTCTACCGATATGAAAGAAAAATTATCCATCATCCTTAAAACAGAAGAATATATTCTCGGGTTGGATAATGGAAAAGACAGGTTTGTCAACGAAGTCACTGCCCTTTCAAAAGCCTTCTCCCTTTCCATTCCTTCGGATGAGGCCATGGATATCAAAGAAAAAGTTTCTTTTTTTCAGGCGGTAAAAGCAAGGCTTCAAAAATTTGGTATCAGAGAAGGCGCAATGACCTCCGATGAAATTGGAACTGCTATTCGCCAGGTCATTGACCAGGCGGTTGTTTCTGAAAAAGTGATTGATATCTTTGATGCAGCCGGGATTAAAAAACCCGACATCTCAATATTGTCTGATGAATTCATGGATGAAATCAAAGGCATGGAACATAAAAACCTTGCCCTTGAGCTATTGAAAAAACTTCTCAACGATGAAATCAGATCCAGGAAAAAAACCAATCTTGTCCAGAGCAGAAAGCTTTTAGACCTTTTGGATACCGCAGTCAAAAAATATCAGAACGGGCTTCTGACTTCCACAGAAGTCATAGAAGAATTGATCAAGCTTGCCAAGGATATTAAACGAGCTGATCAACGGGGCGAAGAGCTTGGTCTATCAATCCATGAACTGGCATTCTATGATGCCCTGTCCCAGAATCAAAGTGCCCGTGATGTCATGGGAACAGATAAGCTGCGGGAGCTTTCCGCAGTGCTGGTGGAAAAAATTAAAAGCAATGTCACCATTGACTGGAATATAAAAGAGAATATCAGGGCTAAAATGAAAGTCATTGTAAAGCGATTGCTGCGTAAATACGGCTATCCCCCTGATATGCAGGCTCTTGCAACAGAAATGGTATTAGATCAGGCAAACCTGTTTTCAGATTTTCATGTAAATGGCGGTAACTTATGAAAAATAAAAACACGAAGAACAAAGACCCTCTTATCAGCATGCTTAATGCTGCTTCTAAAGATGATTTAATTGAACTGATTAAAGAATTGATGGGAACCGATCTGTCAATTCGTAGAATTTGTATCAATCATTTAAAGGAAAAAGTCACAGTAAGCTCATCTGTAACTGCTGATGCTGATTCTTCTGTGGCACTGACACTTTGGCATGAAGTCGAGCCTGAATTATCAGAACTTGATGAATATGGGGGCGGTGATTACAGCTTGATGGAAGATGTAGGGGAAGGCTTGTATGAGCTGTATAAAAAGCTCAAGGAGGTAACCTTAACTGATGAAGACAGGTATGAGCTACTAAATGAAGTGATGTCTTATATTGAAAGCGGCAATGCGGGAATGGACGACAGCTTGTATGACATAGCTTATGCTTTATGTAAAAATGATGAAAGCTTAAAAGAGTTGGCAGAACGATTTGAAAACCTTAAGCGAGATTGGCCTATAGAAAACGCAAGAGGTATATACAGGAGAATCGGGGAGCATAAAAAATATCTTGAACTTCGTTTACTCGAAATGAAGTATGGTATGGACTATTATGACTTAGCTTCATATTATTGGGAGACTGGAGAAAAATCAAAAGCTGTTGAAACTGCTCAAAAAGGTATGAAATTTGGTCAGGGCAGAATGGATGAGCTTAAAATATTCCTGGCTGAAAGAGCAAAGGAAGCAGGAGATCGCGATACATACCTGGAATATTATTTTTCCCAGAAAACAGACAGCCTTACCTTGTCTTCATATAAAGAAATCAAAAAGGAATGCAAAAAAGAAGAGTGGGGAAAATATGAACCAAAGCTCCTTAAGATAATGAAAAAAAATTTTAATATCCAGGCCGTAAAAATTCATCTGTACCGGCAGGAATATGAAGCAGCTCTTCAATACTTCAAGAAGGATAGAAGATTGTCTTATTATGGCTCCCATGAGGTATTTTCTGTAGCAGAAGAACTTGAAAATCGATATCCGGAACAAATCCTCAGGTTTTATAAATTATTTGTTGGCAATCTTAATACATCTGCAACCAGAAAAACCTATTCAGAAAATGCTGTTGCAGTTGCAAGAGTTCGACGGGTTATAGTGGATGTTATGGAAAAAACAGATAAATGGAAAAAATACGCATTACCAATAAAATTAAACAACGATAGAAGACCCGCCTTTCAGGATGAATTTGAAAGGGTTATCCCTGATTGGAAGAGCTTATAGAGAACTGGAAATAATGAAAAAATCAAACGCTATTGAAAAGAGCAGCACCTGGATGGAAAAGCTGTTTAAATGGATCTTTTCCATTTTAGGCTGGACAATATCAGGCACGGCTCCAGATAAAAAAAAATATATTATCATTGTTGCACCCCATACATCTAACCTTGATTTTTTTCTTGGGGTTGCAGTTAGGTTCGCTGTTGGGTTGAAAGCAAATTTTATGGCCAAGGAAATTTTATTTCAACCACCATGGGGATGGATTTTTTATAAGTTGGGTGGATATCCAGTGAAACGAAACAAGCACTACAACCAGGTCGATTATATCGTTAAAATTATAAATGAAACGGATCGATTTGTTTTGGCAATCGCACCGGAAGGAACTCGTTCAAACCCAGGGCAATGGAAAACAGGGTTTTACTGGATTGCAAAATTAGCAAGGATACCCATTGTGATGGTCTCTTTCGATTACGCTAAAAAAAATGTCGTCTTTTCAGAGCCTTTTTATACAACCGAAAATATGGAAGAAGATTTTTCAGTAATGAAAACCTTTTTTAAAGGAGTGAAAGGGGTCAATCAAGTTTTTTATAACATGGGTTAGGCTGATTTGGATTCCTCCTGTTTTTTTTCCAGAACAACATGCTTTTCCCCGTTTTCAGGTGTTGCCCCGGCATACGTCTTGGCAATATTGGCAGAATACAATAACACCTGTTTCATCAGGTCCATGAGTTCCAGGTGGATTTCAGTGGTTGCAATGGATTCCTCATTTTTCAGAACAATCCGTTTTAGATGCCTTGCCCGGTATTTTGATTCCAGATCCAGATATTTTCTTTCTTTTTTCATGATATGAAATGCCAGTTTGGGGTTTGTTTCTTTAAAGGCCGCTTCAAGGAATCTGATTTGTTTTGACACCTTGCCATGGTAGATGAGCAATTCTTCTTTTCCGGCAAAGGAAAAATCAAATTTAAGCTGCTTCTTTTTGGCAATCAGGGGCACCATATTTCTATGGATGATATCCCCCATGCTTTCCATATCCTTTACAATGGAAACCATTCCAAAGGCTTCCTCTGCCTGCTCCTTTGTAATATTTCCCTGGGCAATATGGGTAAGATAAGCACTTATTTTCTCTTCCAGAAAATCTATTTTCCTCTCACGCATATCAAGACCCTGAAGCAGGGTAAGGTCTGGAAAGACAGCATCCCTTTTTGGAATTTCTTTGAGCAGAAGCTGTACGTCCTCACCAGCACCTAATTGACGCAACATATATTTTTCATCGGAAAGAAAGGGAATGATGATCGCATCGAGCATCCGGCCCAAAATCTTTGCTATACGAGCTATTTCAGCCCGGGCCAGATCAATGGCAAGGGAGGGGGTCTCCAGCATGGCCTCTTCAATATACCATGTGGCAAGTTCCTGGGATTTGGGTTTTATTTTTTTAGGATAGATAAAATAAATAATTTTAGAAAAAAAACTGATAAAAGGTAGAAAAAACAGTCCCAGGCTCACATTGAACAGGGTATGGGCGTTGGCCAGCTGCCGTGCGGTTCCGGAATTAAATTTATCAGCCAGCGCCCGGATAAGATCGGCAAACTGGGGAATCCAAAAAATAAACAGGCATACCCCGGCAAGCTTAAACATAATGTGGGCAATGGCCACTCGTTTGGCCTCCCTGGACGCCCCAATTCCTGCGAGGGCCGCGGTAACACATGTGCCGATGTTGGCGCCGAAAATAACAGGGATGCCGCCTTCAAGAGTAATAAGGCCCTGCTGAGCCAGGACTATGAGCACACCGGTTGTGGCGCTGCTGCTCTGGACAATGGCGGTAAAGGCTGCACCAAAGACAATACCCATGAAAGGAGTTTCCAGATCCTTCATAAGGTCAATGAATGCGGGATAAGTACGGAGGGGTTTCATAACATCGCTCATCAATTTCATTCCAAAAAAAAGAATGCCGAATCCCAGAAGAATATCTCCCACAGATTTTATTTTTTCTGTTTTGCCGAACATTTTTATAAGAAATCCAATTGCCACCATCAGCAGGGCATAATCAGTGAGTTTGAATGCAATCATCTGGGCGGTAATAGTGGTACCGATGTCAGCCCCCAGTATAACCCCCATGGACTGGGCCAGATTTAAAAGACCTGCCTGGACAAAGCTGACCAGCATTACCGTTGTGGCGCTGCTTGACTGAATCACCATGGTAACAAAAGCACCCACAATAAGAGCAATAAACCGGTTACGCGTGAGGGAGGCGAGGATGGAGCGCATTTTATTGCCTGCCGTAGTTTTCATGCCATTGCTCATCTTTTCCATTCCATATAGAAAAAAAGCAAGGCCCCCGGCAAGGCCGATGAAAATATCTGTCCAGGAAAAATCTCCGGGTCCTGCTGCCCCGGCCCCGGCAATGGATACAGGCAGAAACCATAACAATGCTATCCCGGCTGTCGCCTTTATAACAAGACGTCGAGACAGGAAGCCATCTGGAATCGGTCTGTTTTTATAATTGCCTGATTTGATATTTTCAGGGGTTATTTTCATCGTCTTCCCCTTTATTGATCCAGATTTCGCCTGGACCGCCTGTTCCCATCGCCACGGTGCCGGAGTTTTGGATACCATTGATGTTTGATGTGAAAAATATATTTTCTACTATTTTTATTGAAAATAAAGAATAAAGTCAATAAATGATCAGCACTCCCTGCTCGATGCTAAACCCCTTCCACTTGCAATAACCCTGCTATTTTCCGGCGTAAGACTTTTATTTGCCAATCCTTTATGATAAACCCTATCCATATTACTGCTATGGCAAATGAAAATATATTAAAAAAAGTGGGCGTTGCATCCTTTATCATGATGGCATCTGTATTTGCCAGTCGTGTAATCGGTGTTTTCCGTGAAATGGCAATTGCAAATTTCGGCGGTATAAAAGCCGGGGTTGATGCCTATCAGATTGCGTTTATCCTTCCTGAAATCCTTAACCATATTGTTGCAAGCGGTTTTCTGTCTATCACCTTTATTCCGATATTTGCCCACTATCTTTCCTTGAACAGGGAAGATGACGGGTACAAAGTGTTTTCGATTATCATGAATGGGTTTGGACTTCTTCTTATAGGGTTTATTCTGATCACGATGATGTGGGCACCAAAGTTTGTCCATATTTTTGCCCCCGGCATTCAAGATCCCCATACGTTTGCCCTTGCTGTAAAAATGACCCGGATTATCATTCCTGCTCAATTTTTCTTTTTCAGCGGCGGACTGCTTATGGCTGTTCAGTTTGCAAAAGAAAAATTTTTCATCCCTGCCCTCGCTCCTTTGATATACAATTTAAGTATTATTCTGGGCGGACTTATTCTCGGCCCTTTCATGGGCATGGAAGGATTTGCCTGGGGAGTCCTTGCCGGAGCATTTATTGGTAATTTTGGACTTCAGCTGCTGGGGGCCAAAAAACTGGGGCTCAAATACTCTCCTATAATAAGCTTTACTCATCCTGATCTGATAAAATACATTACACTCACACTGCCTTTGATGATAGGTCTTACCATGACGTTTTCAACGGAAATCCTCTTAAAATTTTTCGGGTCCTATTTGAATGAAGGCAGTATTGCTGCCATGAATTATGCCCTCAGGGTGATGTTTGTTCTTGTGGGACTTTTCGGGCAGGCCATTGGAATTGCATCATACCCCTTCATGGCAAAACTTGCCCAGAAAGGTGACATTTTTGAATTAAACCGTCTGTTAAACAAAACATTAAAATTTATTTTTCTTGTCATTCCCTTTTCTGTGCTTTTTATTGTTTTAAGCCATGAAATCGTGACGATTCTTTTTCAAAGAGGACAATTCGATGCTCAGGCGACCTTGATAACTGCAGGGATTCTGCCGTTTTTCATGGTGGGCGCCTTTGCATTTTCAGCTCAAAATATGGTGTCAAGGGGATATTATGCCATTCAAAACACCCTTTTCCCCGCCATTTTTACAACTCTCTGCGTTGCAGTTACCCTTCCCTTGATTTTCTTTTTCATGAAAACGATGGGGGCCAAAGGAGTGGCATTAGGCTTATCGCTGTCTGTTATCATTCAGGCAGTTGTCCTGTTTGAATGCTGGAACAAAAAAAGTTCAAATACTGAAAAAAAAGACGTCTATCTGTTTTTCCTTAAAATGATCCCGATCAGCTTCATCATTGGATCTATTCTTTTTATTTCCGCTGTTGGCTTGAGGAATTTCATTGATCATTCCACACTTTTGGGTTCTTTTACGATTGCCTGCCTTATCGGAATTGAATTTTTGTCTTTGTTTTTTGTAACAGGGTTTATGTTTAAAATTCAGGAGATTCTTATTCTCTATGAAAATATTTTTAAAAGGCTTTTCCCATGGATACAAAAGCACAAATAGTCGCCCAAAAAATTAAAACATCAAAACACCTGGTTGTCTTTACCGGCGCCGGTATCTCAACGGAAAGCGGAATATCCGATTACAGAAGCCAGGGAGGCATATGGGATAAATTTAAGCCCGTATACTTTGATGAGTTCATGTCTTCTGAGGAATCAAGGATCAGATATTGGGAACAGCGGCTTGATATGGAAAAAAGCCTGTCTGTTGCCAAACCCAATAAAGGCCATATGAGCATAGCTAAATTACATGAGCTTGGAATTTTAAAGGCACTCATCACCCAGAATATTGACGGACTGCATGAAGCATCAGGGATTCCAAAAGAAAAAATTATCGAGCTTCATGGCAATACCCGGCGCGTCAGATGTATGAGCTGTAAAAAGCTGATCTCCTGGGAAAAGGCCCAGGCAATGATAGATGCCGGAGACAAGGCGCCTGTTTGTTCGTGTGGCGGTTTTCTTAAGCCGGACACGGTTTCTTTTGGCCAGGCCATGCCGGTTGAAGGAACCCAAAGGGCTGCCACGCTGTCATCAAAAAGTGATGTCTTTATTGTAGTGGGGTCCACACTTCTGGTACAACCGGCAGCTTTGATGCCTGAATATGCGAAAAATTCAGGTGCCTTTCTTGTCATCATCAACCTTTCTGAAACACCCTACGATAAAATGTGTGATGTTCTTATCAGGGGAAAGGCAGGAGATGTCTTAAAAAAAATTATGGGGCAGGTTATCTCTGAATGAAGACAACAATTTTCATAAATTAACTGGGACTCTGACCTGATTGCCAGACTTGTTTTTAAACACCAGGAACTGATTTTCTTTTCCATACAGATATAAATCGCGGGTGACTTTTACATCCTGTTTGCAATACTCAATTATCTTATCAATCCTGCCCTGCTCCCACCATTTGAGAGCCATCAGGCCGTCGGCACTCTTGCCGCACCCAAGAGTCTGTGATGCTAAATGGTCAAGAGAAAGCCGATACCCTAATCTTTCATGAACTTTTATCAGGATGTCCAGGGTGGGAAGCGAAAAAAAATCAAAGTCTGACAAGCCGGATAATACTTTATAGTCAAACTGAATAATATTAAAACCAATTACCAGGTCTAATTTTTGAAGGTCTTGACAAAGTGATTCCATATCTTTCTGGAGATATTCCTGGTACGTATCGGTTTTTGAATCATAGAGTATGGCACAGCTGACCCCCATTTTTTCAGCCTTGTTCCACCCGCCAACCTCTTTGGCAGATCTTCTGGTTTCTATATCAAGGACCCCATATCGCAAATTATCTTTATGGATTGTTTTTGAATCAAACTCTGATGTTTCTTCAGACATGGATTCAACATCTGGTTCATTGATTTTATAAACCGTTTCTTTTTCTTTACCGGATAAAATCATCTCAAGAATCTTTAAAGATGACAGCTTATCAATGGGCCGGTTTCCAGACCCGCATTTGGGAGAATGCACACAGGCCGGGCACCCTGTTTCACAATCACACGATTGGATGGCGTCAAAGGTTTTTTCAAGAAACTCTTGCGAGTGTTCAAATGCCTGCTTGGAAAATCCAAGGCCACCTGGAACACCGTCATATATAAACACGGCCGCTTTCTCTGTCTGGGAATGAAAGGGGGTGGAGATTCCCCCCAGATCATTTCTATCCGTCATCACGAGCAAGGGCATAATCCCTATGGCGGCATGCTCCAATGCATGAATCCCGCCCATAAAATGCATCCGGTCAGACTCAATTTTATCCCTGACATAATCGGGGATTTCGATCCAGAGGCCCTGGGTCTCAAACTCAAGTTTTGGCAAATCCAATGGTACGATACCTATGGATTTCTGATTAGACACAAGCCGTCTGTCATACCCTGTTACCTGTTCGGTAATTCTTAATTCTCCAAACCCGACCCTTGTGCCTTTGACCCTGCACGAATCAATCTGTTTAATAATCTTTGTAGATTTTGAAGAGCGTGCCTTTGTAAAATAATGCACATCTTTTCTCTTTGCTTCAACACTCCCCTTTTCATGGTCAAACCGGGAGATGATATAAGATTCTCCCCTGTGCAGGTAGACGGCGCCTTCATGGGTTTCAAAATAGGATCTGTGCTTATCAATCTCGCCAAGAATTTGTTTGGTCTTCTCAAGGAAAATGGGAAGACTTTTTCCGGTTCCTCTCAAATTGACATTCCTGTGGGGTGATTTCCTCGCTGCATACCACATGTCTCCCTGGCGGCTTCTTAAAAGTCTGCCGGAATACTCCAATTTTGATATGGCTTTTTGAATCGTCTTATCATTTAAGAACGGTTCAAACCGATCCAGGCTCAACTCTGCTGCTGCACACTCCAGGTGCTGTTTTAAGATGACCCTGTTCCGGGGATTGATAATTGCCTTTTCAGGCGGCATATTAAAAAAAACATCCGGGTGATTGATAAAATATTGATCCAGCGCATCTTCATGAGCTATGAGTATCAATGCCGAATCCTTGCCATCCCTGCCGACACGGCCGGCTCTCTGCCAGGTTGACATGATGGTCCCGGGATATCCTACCAATATACACAGGTCGAGATTTCCGATATCAATCCCTAATTCCAGGGCACTGGTGGACACCACAGCTAAAAGCTCTCCTGTGGCAAGTTTTTTTTCAACGGATCGTCTTTCCTCTGGTAAGAACCCTGCCCGATAGGCACTGATCCTGTCTGAAAAAGAGGCGGCTCTCCGGGATGCCCAGATCGCAATCAGTTCTGTAATTTTTCTGGATTTTGTATAACAAATCGTCCTCAAATTCCTGTGAACAGCCGAATGAATCAGGGCAATCGCTGTCTTTGCAGCCCCTTCAAGTCCTCTCATTAAAATAACATCTTTTTTCCCTACAGGAGAGCTTGAGTCATCCACGACACGGACATCAAGACCCGTTAACTTTTGGGCCAGAGATGCCGGATTTGCAATGGTGGCTGAACAGAAAATAAACACGGGACTTGCCCCGTAAAGACGGTAGATCCTTTGAAGTCTTCTGAACACCCATGCCATGTTGGAGCCCATGACACCCCGATAGGTATGGACTTCATCAATGACAATATATTTTAAATTTTTGAAAAAATCCTCCCACAAATGGTGGTGGGCCAGCAGGGCTAAATGAAGCATTTCCGGATTTGACAGCAGAATATGAGGCAATGCCTTTCTGATTTTTGATTTTTGATAGGAGGAGATGTCCCCGTCATATACGGCAGCCTTTAATTTCGGAGCGGCTGTATTTTCTATCCCTACAGCGGTCAGCAAGTGTTGAACCGTATCCAGCTGATCCCTCGCCAGCGCTTTTAAAGGAAACAGATAAAGGGCATGGGATTGTGGATTTTCAATAAGCTTGTCTATCACGGGGAGGTTATATATAAGACTTTTACCGCTGGCCGTAGGTGTCGCAATAACAGTGTGAATGCCATTACGAATCATCTCTATGGCTTTTTTCTGATGCCTGTAAAGCCGTTTAATACCTAAAAATTTCAGTATGAATGACAGATTGTTTTTCAGTTCAGGATCGGCAGAAGCAAAAATTGCCTCTCTGGGCGGAAGGGTTCTGTGGCAGACAATATCCCCTGCAAACCCTTTATAATTTTTCAGGGATTGAATATATTCATCCAGACTCACAAAATGCTCTTCCCTAATGCGGAGAGCGTCAATTCCACTGCCAGTTCTGCTGTTTTATTGGCAACATCCAGGATCGGATTAATCTCAACCAGATCCATTGAGGTGATTTTACCCGAATCTGCAAGAATCTCCATTAAAAGATGGGCTTCCCGGTAAGAAATCCCTCCGGGAACCGGTGTTCCCACTCCAGGTGCTTCAACAGGATCAAGCGCATCCATGTCTACAGTCAAATGGATTCTTTTTAAATGAACAAACTTCATCAGGGCTTTGTTGGCAACAGAACTGATACCCTGCTCATCAATATCCCGCATGGTAAATACGGTAACACCTGATTTTTTAAACCTTTCTTTCTCACTTGCATCCAGATCTCTTTGACCGATCATCACCACATTGTCAGGATGAATTTTTGCGCCGGGCCGGCCCACATTGACCAGAGAGGCGTGGCCTTCCCCGATAAGCGCAGCCAGCGGCATCCCATGGATATTTCCGGAAGGAGAGGTCTTCGGTGTATTGAAATCCCCGTGGGCATCAATCCAGATAAGCCCTGTGGGCTCATCGTTTGTGACAGCAGCAACCGTTCCCACTGCAATGGAGTGATCTCCGCCGATAAATAAGGGAAAGTGTCCTTTTTTAACAACCGCTTTACCCACTTTATATATGGACTCACAGATCAGGGTAATTTCTTTTAAATATTTATCTTCATCAATACCCTCGTCATCCTTGCCGATACTGGCATCGAAATCCCGGATGGGAATACGGATATCCCCTGTATCAACGACTTCGTGTCCCAAAGACCTGAGCCTTGGAATCAATCCTGTATACCTGACGGCCGCAGGTCCCATGTCAACCCCGCGAAGCAGCTGTCCGAAATCCATAGGAACCCCGATAATACTGATTTTTTTTGCCATTGAAATTACTCCTTAAAGATTATTTCCCGGCTTGACAGCTCATATAGCATAGAGTATGAAAACTATTCAACAAAAAGATAAACCTTCACACGTTTTCAGGAGCGCCTCATACATGACACAAAAGTACGAAATCAAAACAAAACAAACCATTGATACCATTAATCATTTGCTGGATAACGGGATAAAAAAAATCAGTGTAATTATCCGTCATTCCGAAAGATTATTCACACAAGAGCCAAAGCTGGAACCCTTCATGGGATTAACAGATGCCGGTAAGGAGTTTGCCGTTGATTTTGGCACCACCATTCGATCAAGACCCTTGCCAAAATTATCTTCCAGTTTTCTGGGAAGATGTATTGAAACTGCTTTTCTGATTGATAAAGGGTACACCAATAAAAACAACCGGGCCATCGATCATAATTGCACATATGATATGCTGGCACCTTTTTATGCAAAGGATACCCAGAAAATCATTCACCATATTAAAAAGGACGGAAATAAAAATTTTTTACGGAACTGGTTTGATAACCGTATTGATGAAAATATTATGGAAAACCCGGAAAGGACATCAGACCTTTTAACTGAATTTATGATTGAACAAATAAAAAATCTCACAGAAAACCAGATTGCCATCTGTGTCTCCCATGACTGGAATATTTTCCCTTTAAAAGAATTTAAACTGGGGCTTAAACATGAAACGGCAGGGGATGTGGGTTACCTTGACGGGATTATTTTTTTTGAAAAAAAAAATCAATACTATATTACAAGCTACCAGGCAAGCCCGGTAGTATTGTAATAAATGAAATATAGGGAGGACCTGAAGAAAACATCTTAATCAGATCATCCCTTTGACTGGATAAAACTCAAACGACCGGTCTTGGCAGTACTTTTGCCCGTTCGGCAATTTCAGGAACCTTGTGTTCCCATTCAATAGCCATCATGTGGACACCTGCCACCCCTTCCATTTCCTTGAATTCTTCGACCTGTTCCAAAGCAAAACGTATGCCTTCTTCTGCCTGGTCTCTTTTATCCACGCTTTTAAGACGCTTGATCAGGGAATCCGGGATGTCCATGCCGGGGACAAATCTTGACATGAAATTTGCCATGCCTGCATTTTTCATGGGGGTTACCCCTGCCAGGATATAGCATTTTTCATGGAGCCCCATGTCCACGACTTTCTTCATGAAATCCCTGAACTTGTCCATGTTGAAGATACACTGGGTCTGGATAAAATCAGCTCCGGCCTCTAGTTTATTGGCAAGCCTGTACACCCTGTACTCATAAGGATCGGCAAAGGGGTTGCAGGCAGCGCCGATAAACATTTTAGGCGGGACATCAATATCTTCATCATTCATGAATTTTCCTTCATCCCGCATTTTCTTTACCAGTGCAATGAGCTGCATGGAATCAATATCATGAACATTTTTTGCCTGGGGGTGGTTGCCGAATGTCTGATGATCACCGGAAAGACAGAGCATATTTCTAATACCCAGTGCGTGGGCGCCCAGTATGTCGCTCATAATGGCCAGACGGTTTCGATCCCTGCAGACCATCTGAAAATTGGGCTCAAGCCCTTCATCAACCATTAGCTTTGATGCGGCAAGAGAAGACATTCTCACAACGGCAGTCTGGTTATCGGTTATATTGACGGCATCCACATTGCCTTTCAGATATTGAAATTTTTCTGTAAGATGCTCCACATTGGCACCCTTTGGTGGACCGCATTCTCCTGTAAATGCGAAATGCCCGGCTTTCAGAACCTTTTCAAGATTACTTCCTGATTTAAGCTCACTCATTTTGGTTCTCTCCTTTGTGTTTTAAATATTTCCCTGAACCAGTTCTTCCCTGATGCTTCTTCTCGGACCGCCATCCCTTGCCGTTCTCCAGTCTTTAATGCCTTTTACACCGATGAGATCTTCCAGTTGTCCTGCATCCATTTTCTTTCTGACAATGGAATCCCAGATACATTCAGTATCCTTGTTGATTTCGCAAACGCCATTGGATGAACCGCCGCAGGGGCCATTTAAAAGACTTTTTGCACATCTGGCAACAGGGCACAGGCCGCCGAAATTATGGATGGCACAGGTACCACAGCCTGCACACCTTTCTTCCCAGACTCCGTGCTGGGTGGCACCACCAAAAAAGGTGGTGTTAACACCCGGATAAAAAGTCTGGTCTTTGTACATTTCAGATAAAAACTGAGGCCCGACGCCGCAGGCAAGGGAAATTACTGCATCATAGTCATCTACTATATCACTGATCCCTGCCACATATTCGGTGTCGCACTGCCTTTCCAAAACATGAATATCAATATCAATGTCGTTTCCTTCTTTCTTCCTGGCAATTTTCATTGAAGATGCCAGTATTTCAACTTCCTTTAACCCGCCGACATTGCAGACAGTCACGCACCCTTTGCATCCGGCGATGAGAATCTTTTTATTATCTTTAACCATCGCTAATATCTCTTGAAGAGACTTCCGATCTGCTACTATCATGATTCACCTCTATCTTTTTTAAGTTCTTTGACTTTGATTTCACGCCGCATGAGTGCTCTTAACCGGAGTGGGTCCCAACTCCCTGATTTTGTCCACCACCTCAATGGCAATCTCGGCAAACCGTGCCCCCTGTGCTGAAGAAAGATTATACATCTCCACCCTTTCAGGCTCAATACCCAGTTCTGTCAGGGTTTTTTTCACGTACTCAACCTTTCTTCTGGCCTTAAGATTACCTTCTATGTAATGACACTCGCCTTCAAGGCATCCGGCCACGTATACACCGTCCGCTCCATCTTCAATGGCATTGAGCAAATGAAGGATATCCACCCTTCCCGTGCATGGCACTTGAATAACTTTTATGTCAGCAGGATAGGATAGTCTCATGGAACCTGCCAGGTCCCCGGCTGCATAAGCTCAGTATTGACAGCAAAATGCGATGATTCTGGGTTCAAATTCTTGGGTCATCATTAACCTCCGTTGCTGGGGTCAGGCTTGCATTGTTGCGTTATTGGGTTCAATAATGCAACAATGCAAGCCTGACCCCGTCTATTTATGGTTTATGCCTCTTCAAAAAGTGCATCCGTCTTTGCCATAATCTGCTGATCTGTAAAATGATTCAGTTTGATTGCCTTACCCGGACATTCCGCCACACAGGCGCCGCATCCATGACACTCGGATGCATCAATCTGAGCATACCCATCTGCATGGATATAGGGAATTCCATAAGGACAGGTTCGAACACAGGTCAAACAAACCGCACATTTTTCAGGCGTGACCTCTGCCACAACACCGCCGACCATCAAGGAATCCCTGGAGAGAATTGTCATGGCCCTGGCAACAGACGCTCTTGCCTGTGCAATACTCTCTTCAATGGGTTTGGGATAATGGGCCAGACCCGCTACAAACAAGCCGTCTGATGCAAAATCCACCGGCCGGAGCTTTGCATGGGCTTCCACAAGGAAGCCTTCATCGTTTGTCGGCACTTTGAATTTTTCAAACAGTTTCTTATTATCGCCCGGAACAACCCCGGATGCCAGTATGACCATGTCAGGACGAATGGTTACCGCCATCTGTAGAACGTGATCAATAACGGATAACTCAAGCTCCTTGTTGGAATTTTCTCTCAAATTCGGCATTTTTTCCAGATCATACCGGATAAAAAGAACACCTATATCCCGCGCCTTCTGGTAGAGGTCTTCTCTGAAACCATATGATCTGATATCCCGGTAAACCACATAGACTCTCTTTTTATTGTCCATCATTTTAACCGCAATGGCACTTTTCAGGCTGTGGGTACAGCAGACCTTGCTGCAGTAAGGATTTTCATTATTTCTGGATCCAACGCACTGAATAAAGACAATGGCCTTTGCTTTTTCAATTCGTTCATCACCTTCCCGCAGAGCCGCATCCATATCCAGATGGGTCAATATATCCGGATGGTCGCCGTAGAGGTACTCTTGAGGCTTGTATTCCTTTCCCCCAGTAGCAAGAATGACAGCCCCGTGTTCAACAATTGTCTGTTGTCTGTTCCCATTGGTTCCATTGCTTTTTATGGTGGTAACAAAATTCCCCATAGAGCCAGTAAAAGAATCCACTTCGGAATCAAAGTACAGATTTATGGACTTGCTGACATTGGTTTTATCAATAAGATCCTCAAGGTAATTCTGTATTTTTTCTCCCTGCCAGGTGGTATTCAGACTCCTGGCAATTCCGCCAAGCTGCGCAGTATTTTCAACCAGGTGAACATCAATGCCCTGGCTGGCTGCGACAAGAGCCGCTTCCATGCCAGCCACACCGCCGCCCACCACAAGAACAGATTTTTTAATATCCAGACTGACCTGGTGCAAAGGCTCCACAAAAGCAGCTTTTGCCACAGCCATTCGAACCAGATCCTTTGCTTTTTGTGTCGCTTTTTCCGGCTCTTTCATATGGACCCAGGTATTTTGATCCCTGATATTGGCCATCTCAAACAGATATTTGTTCAGACCCGCATCCCTTATTGTCTCCTGAAACAGGGGTTCATGGGTTCTGGGTGAACAGGATGCCACCACCACCCGATTGAGCTTCTGCTCTTTGATCACCTCTTTCATATGATCCTGGGCATCCTGGGAACAGGTAAACAGATTGTCCTCTACATGGACGACCCAGGGAAGCGTTGCCGCATAGTCCCTGACTGCAGGCACATCAGCAATTCCACCGATGTTGATGCCACAATTACAGACAAATACACCGATACGGGGATTTTGACCTGAAAAATCGTTCTCAGGTGGCAGCTCTTTTGTTTTCGTCTCGCTCCATCTGCCGTCCTTCAATGCCATGGATGCTGTTGCGGCTGCGGCTGATGCCTCCATGACAGAGGCGGGAATATCCTTGGGTTCCTGAAAGGTTCCACAGACATAGACACCTTTTTTACTGGTACAGACCGGAGACAGATTATCGGTCCGGGCAAAGCCGTGATTATTGAGTTCTATGCCCATTTTGTCTGCAAGTCCCTGAGCATCTTTGTTCGGTGCCAATCCTATGGAAAGAACGACCATATCAAAAATTTCTTCAACGGTCTTTCCTGCCTCGCTGGAGTAAACAATTCTGTATTTATCACCGGGTTCTGGAAAAACAGAATGAATTCTGGACCTGACGAACCGAACCCCGCTGTCATCCTGGGCCCGGATATTGTATTTGTCAAATTCTTTTCCATGGGTTCTCATGTCCATAAAAAAGATGGCGGCATCCAATCCCTTGTCACTGTGTTCCTTTGCGATGACAGCCTGTTTGTTGGCATACATGCAGCAGACACCGGAGCAATAAGAATGATCCCCCGTGTTGATATCCCTTGAACCCACACACTGGAGCCAGGCAATCTTTTTGGGTTCCACATGATCGGAAGGCCTCACAAGGTGACCGGCATAAGGACCGGATGCTGACAGGATTCTTTCAAATTCCACACTGGTCATAATATTGGGGCTGTGTCCGTAGCAGTATGAAACCATCTGGGTGGGTTCAAAAGGTGCAAACCCCGGGGAAAGAATAATGGCACCCACGTCAATAGTATGCCTCATATCTGTCATGGAATGATCCACAGCCTTTGCAAGACAGGCGTCCACACACTGCATACACTCGGAGCAGTATCCACAGTTCAGGCATCTTGCCGCTTCTTTTTGGCCCTCTTCCTCGCCATATCCAAGTTCCACCTCATTAAAATTACCATCCCGTTTTGCCACCGAAAGCTCCGGCATCTTATACCGGCTTTCCTTGGCCATGTCTTCGGTTATCGGACGGAATTCAGGATTTTCAACCACCGGAAGCTGTCTGCCTTTTTCCATATCCAAACCTTTAAAATATTTAACTATGGATTCAGCCGCTTCCATTCCGGCTGCAATGGCACCAATGGCAACGCCCGGACCTGTCTGGACATCACCACCTGCAAACACCCCTTCTTTGTCCGTGGCAAAGGTGACGGGATTAACCTCTGTTGTGTTCCATTTGCTAATCTTCAAACCGGCAAGATCTTCTAACGCAGAAAGATCCGGGCGCTGACCGATAGCGGGAATGAGCTGATCCATTTCAATGTCATATTCACTGCCCGGCATGGGAACAGGACGCCTTCTGCCGGAAGAATCCGGCTCACCCAGTTCCATTTTAATGACCCTTAAGGCCTTGACATGGCCGTTTTCTTCAATGACTTTCTGGGGGGCTGCAAGATAAGTAATCTTAGCACCTTCGTCTTCTGCAGCACAGATTTCCTCTTCCCAGGCCGGCATTTCTTTTCTTGTCCTTCGGTACAGAATGGTGACGTCTTCCGCACCCAGTCGAACCGCAGATCTTGCCACATCAATGGCCACATTGCCGCCACCGATAATGCAGACCTTTTTGCCGACCGTTGTTGTTCCGGTCAGGTTAAGTTCTCTTAGGAAATCAACCCCCTGGCGGACCCCTTCAAGATCTTCACCCGGAATGCCAAGTTCGATACCTCTGTGAGCACCAAGGCCCAGAAAGACCGCATCATAGCCGTCAGTCATAAGGCTGTCCACGGTAAAATCCTCGCCAAGGCGGGAATTCAGCTTGAGCTCAACCCCTAAGTTGGTGACAACCTCTATATCCTTATCAAGGACTTCTCTTGGCAGGCGGTGAGCAGGGATGCCGACCCTGAGCATACCACCAGCCTGGGACAATGCTTCAAATATGGTGGCATCAACCCCCTGCTTTGCCAGGTGATAGGCAGCGGATAGCCCGGCAGGACCGGAACCGATGACAGCCACTTTTTTGCCGATCTTTTCCGAACATTTAATTTCCACTTTTCTTGCATCAAAACTGTCTGCTGCAAGACGTTTCAAATCCCGGATGGCAACCGGTTCGTCCACCTGGCAACGTCTGCAGGCATCTTCACATTCATGGGGGCAGACCCGCCCTAAGACTCCCGGCAGCGGGAGCTGTTCCATAATAATTTCCAGGGATTCTTTGTATTTGCCCTCTTTGACCATCTGGACGTACCCTTGCACATTCAGTCCGGCAGGACATGTCAAACGACACGGGGCCTTATCTTTTTTCTCTATGGCATAGCCCGATGGCATTGCCTGAGGATATAGTTTGAATGCGGCTTTTCTATCCTGAAGTTCTTCATCAAACTGGCTGGGAAGCTCAACCGGACACACATCAGAGCATTCTCCGCAGGCTGTACATTTATCAAGATCAATAAACCGTGATCTTTCCTTTAATTTAACCGTAAAATCCCCTTCTTCCCCCGTGACTTCTTCAATTTCGGTCATGGTCAAAAGCTCAATATTGAGATGACGTCCTGCTTCAACAAGTTTTGGGGATATGATACACATTGAGCAATCGTTTGTGGGAAAGGTCTTATCCAGTTGCGCCATTGTTCCGCCAATGGCTGTATTTTTATCTACGAGGTATACAAAATATCCTGAATCCGCCAGATCCAGGGATGACTGAATACCTGCTATGCCGGCACCGACTACCATTACCGACCCTCTACCTTTTTCGGCCATTTGGATACCTCCTTTTTATAGTCCCACTTCAGCCAGATCCGGCCCAAGATAGGTTCGTTCCGTGTCAGCAAGTACACCCATGGCAAGGCATATGATCGTCCACAAATGAACCACATGGTAATTGCCGCCATAATGTTCGCCAATATCTTCAATCTGAGCGTGACAATTATGGCAGGGTGCGATCACATAATTTGCACCGGTTACCGCTATCTGAGTAAATTTTGTTCTGCCATAGGCCCTTCTCTGATCGGGAAATCCGGCCTGCAAAGCACCGCCGCCGCCGCCGCAGCAATAATTGTTATCCCGGTTGGGGACAGTATCAATAAAATTTTCTTCGCCCACAGCAGTTTTAACAACAAATCTTAGATCATCTACAATTTTATTAGACCCGGTTTTTCTTCCGATATTGCAGGGATCCTGAACTGTAAATTTGGCTTTGATATCTTTATTCCAATCAGAGTTGACTTTCAGCTTACCCTCTCTGATCCACTGTGCATACAGCTCGATAATGGTTATCAATTCAAACTTATGAGGTATCTTGAATCTGCGCAATCCCTCCAGGATTGCAAAGTATGAATGCCCTCACTCAGTATTGACCACAAGAGGGCTTTTTAAATTATTGTCCACATGGTGAGCAAACTCCTCTATTATGTATTTCCATCCCTCATTATCGGCCAAAAACATGCAGTAATTTTCTCCAGCCCACATCACTGAAGGATATGTCCAATCCGCCCCCACTGTGTGAAGAATTTTCCATAAAGGCCCCATTTCCTCAGGTTCTGTCACCGGTTCTCTTGAATTCTGGTTGAGTGCCATTACAGCACCAACTCTGTCCACCGAGACCTGTAAATCCTCAAATCCCGGATGCTCTTCCCTGATTTCCTCGGCCACGTCCAGTACAGTGAATTCAAAATCATCCTTTGCAGCTCCCATGGCACTGCCGGTTCTGATATGCTGATCACATGAGCCAAGAATTCCTTTGGGCCGCTTTTCCCTGGGAACGCTTGCACGCAGATTATAAATCAATGCCGGCACATTAATTTTCATGGGGCAGGCTGACACACAACGTGCGCACATACTGCAAACCCATTTCCAATCGGTTTTCAGCACTTCATCATCCATCCCTAAGTTCAGCATTCTAATGAGCTTTCTGGGATCCATGCCAAACTGTTCTGATGCGGGACATCCACCCGTGCAGGTCCCACATGTCAGACAAAGATCAAAGTTCGCTTCCGGCACCTTCGATAGAACCTCATCTTTAAACTCAATGTCAAGTTCATCAATCTTAATTGCCTCTGCCATTTTAAAATTCTCCCTTATCTTAATTTGGCTGCATTCAGATACTGCACCAGATTATCAACGCCGCCGATGGTAATAATATGAACCCCCTGGCAGATATCTTTCAGGCTGTTTACAGTATCGGCAAAAAGCTCCATGCTTGCCTTTTTTTTATTCGGTGTTTTCATCAGGTTCTGGATAACCCACTCAGGTACAAGTCCGGATTTAAAATGGCGGTTCAAAAATTTGCCCATCCCTGCTGTTCTCAAAATCATGACTTCAGCAATGACAGGGACTTTAAAAGGTTCAACCTGCTTCATGAACCTGGCAAACTGATCCACATCAAAAATAGGCGTCGTTAAAAAATACCCCGTACCCACATTCATCATGTCTTCCATTTCTTCCATGCCGCGTTTTGGCATGTTTTTTCCCCAGGGTGTTTCAATGCCGGATCCCAAGACAAAATCAATCTTGCTGTCAAGCTCTTTTCCTTCAATAGTCACCCCTTGTTTCAAGTGATCCATAACCGATCCCAATTTTCCTGAATCAACATGGAAGAACATTGACTCCTGGAGTGTATCTCCTGCAATCCTGTAGTCTTCCGTAAATACCAGAAGATTTTCAACACCGGTCTCATGGGCAGTTGTCAAATCTTTTTGCAGCTGGAATCTATTTTTATCTCTTGTAGTGGTCTGGTAAATCGCATTCAAATTATTCTCTTTTAAAAGGCCACAGGTTTTGATGGTGTCACTCACAACACCTTCAAGTTCTATTTCCGAAACAGCTACCCCATCCACACGGCCTTTTACCCTGCTAAGGCTATCAATAATAACCCCGGGTTCTTCATCACCGAGGGGAACCTGTAATTCGGACGTCACAACAAATCTCTTTTTTTCCAAAGATTCCTTTAAATTCATGATTTGCCTCCTTTTTATTTTAATCCGAGTAATTTGGCCACTTCATCCTTAAGCTTGGGCAGGGGCAATGGCTTTGAAAAACAGACATCCGCACCGTTCTCTTTCATCTGCGCGAATTTATCATCATCCAGATATGCAGATAATACGATAATTTTAGTGTCTTTTGTTTTCTCGTTGGTCTTAATTTTTTTACAGACTTCATACCCTTTGATATCAGGCATCATAATGTCAAGAATCAAAAGGTCAGGATTAAAATGGTTCACCTGAAGTCCGGCTTCGAAACCATCCGAGGCGGAAAGAACCTCATAATTAAATTCATCTTCCTCCAGAGCCTGTACAATTGACTCAACAATGATCATATCATCGTCCACAACCAGAATCTTTTTCCTGGCGCCTTCATCTTTTTCCTCAGGGATAGGGATCCCCTGGCTTCTCATAAAGGTTTCAAGATCAGATTTTTTTATCCTGCGATGTCCGCCAACAGTACGATACGCTTTAATGTGTCCGGCTTCCACCCAGTTGATGATGGTTTTAGACGAAACATTACAGTGTTTGCTTGCGGTGAATACAGTCAACGTGTCTTCCATAACACCTCCTCATTTTAAAGATTTTAGAATTATAGTTATTATAGTTATTATATATAATTTACTTTGTCAAGTAATAAAAAATAAATATAATAACTATTATAAGCATAATAACTATTGCGATCAAAACAAAGAATACCCGCTGTCACAAAGGCTTTCAACAAATCGTGAAGATAAAATATCAATACAGGATAAAAAAAATATTTTAGCATCCTGATATTTTTTTTAAAAAAATTTCAGGGCGTTGGAAAAAAAATTGAAAGACCGGGCGAAAAATCAGGGTGAGCGAAAGTAACTTTTTTATGTTCACCTTCTTACCCGTTCAGGTTGGTTCGCCTTTCCGTCGCTGGATGGAATGCCTTGACAGGCTCTATGTCGGGCTGCACTTGTGGCGGAAAAACTCGCTACGCTCAAACAGTTCCCGCCACTTAGCGTTACGCTCGACAAAGCCTGTAACAAGACGTCCCAAAATACTCCGTAAAGGCGAACCTTTTTCATAATCGTCTTTTTTGTTACCGGTTTAACCGCAAAATACATCCCATAATAAGTGATAAAGTACCAAAAGAACATTGTAAACGGTATTAAAATGTATTTCATTTTATTAATCTGTGAATTTTGGTTGTCCAAAGGTTAATAACAAATTCATATTGCTTCTTTGACATGCTCTCTTGTGCTATTTGTAATTTTTCAATCAAGCTATTTGCATCCTCACTCGATTTCATTATTTCGTTAAATATTTCAAATGAATCTATTTCCACAAATTTTTTATATCCATCAATTTGATGCTGAGTAAGTAGACCGTTATTTAGCAAGTCGATAATACCGACTTCCTCTATCTCTCGGAAAAGAGATTTCTCAAGAGTTTTCACTTCACCGGTAGGGATACATAGTAAGAACTCTACATTATTTTTTTCTTCTATGAATAAAAAATACTTACCCGATTGATTATTCTTGCATGCATGTTTTAGGCCGTTCATGGTTCTTAATCCCCTTTTTTATGATAAACGGTTATGACTTTATCCTTTACTACTAACACCGCTTTGTTTGCTGCCTTATCAAGGCGATTAGCCAATTTCTTTAATTGTGCCTGTAGTTTAAGTTTATCTTTTTTGTTGATCTTATATTCAATCGCTCCTCCAGGTCTTGATGTTGGTTTGCCGAGTTGAAAAATCAAATCGATAATGTCTTCTGAGATACCTCTTTGTTGACATCTAATTATGGCATGTTTTGTAATATTCATGATATTTTCTCCGAATAATTATTTATTTTTAAGACTGACTGAAATCATCAGGGTCTATTAAAACACCATCTTCCAGCTTTGATTGAATCGCCATTTGGAGATTTTGAATTATGACGATAATCAGACCAAATCTTTCAAGTATTGGGTCATCGTTTCTAAGTAGGCATTCAAGTTTATTTTCAATATCATCAGCCTTCTGCACAAAATCAGATATAATTGAATACGCCTTTTTTTCTTTTTTTCTTTCAATTTCTGTAACAGAATCTAAGAGAGCTTTGTAAATTAAAATTATTCTTTCAACTACTGAATCTCTTGATAACTTAAACTCTTCTGATTTTTTATTGAATATACGCAGTGCTCCTTTACTTATGACAAAAGTTTTTCGTATCAATTGTACGGAAGAATCCTTATTGATTTTTCTTGTAGTATTCGATTGAAAATCGGAAATAGAATCGATTATATTGTCAATACATATAAGATCGAACAATTCCTTGGGTCTTATATTGTGTGTTTCCAAGAGCTTATTCAAAACATTGATACATTTATTGCTTAACTTAAACGTTGTGCGAACAGACTTTTTATCAGCGAGGTTTCTAATTTTTGGAAAATTAGAAATTTTTTGATCATTTTTCATGATATATCCTCCGATTAGGTAAATGATTATATCAAAAAATAATGATTCGTTTTGGATTTGTCAATAACTTTTTTGCATCTGATGCATTTTTATAATATTATCCTATAAAAGTAATCTCCAAGGGTTATTCAAATTCCTTGGGGTGGAGGAAGGCTATTGAAAAAATATCAATAAAACAATGGCCTTGATTGACTTAACTATTTTGTTTTGGCAGCGTCAATGATATTCCAAAGACGGTCAAGTGCAGATCAGCTTTTTGAAAAAAGAGGGGACCTTACGGAGTTCGCTCTTTTTCCTATGTGAAGAAAATATAAGGCTCCCATGAATTTATCCTGTTTTATGTAATTCTAATTCTATAGTGGTAACTTCATGTTTTCTTTTCGTCTCTTTAAAAATGCGTTTTATTTTTTTCACGAGACTTTCTGATGAGTATGGTGGTCCTGTGTTTAAAATTTTTCTGATAGCATTCCTGGTAATTTTATATTCAGTACATTCGGGACATTTTACAAAATTACCGTCATACCCATCAGGACGCTCAACTATTTTTGCAATAGTTCTGCATAAGTAGCATGGTTTCATTGATTTTTCCTTTAATTTAAGGGTTAAAATTAACCATAGAATAAACTAAAACCCCCTGCCTGTATACTAGTTCAAAGACTGAAATAGAAATGTATTTTGGTACATTTGCATCTGTCTCTTTATAGCTCAACGATCTTTCACAAAATCCACTTGATACATACAAAAACAGAGCCAAGATCTTATCCCGATATTCATTTTAATTGGAGATTAGCATAACCAAAGCTAAAAGAGCTTTTTCAACTTACGTCAGTAACCATATTCGATTTAAAAAAAGGTTGGATTTACCATGATTATGGGTAAAAATACAGATGCCCAATCAACGATTCCCTGCAAGCATGCCTCGGCCGGGTTAAAGCAAAATTATCATTTACAGCTTATTTACGGACGATGGGAAGCATGATGGCGAACTTTGTCCATTGTCCTTCTTCAGATTCAACTATTATGTCTCCGCCATGGTCTTTAATAAAACCATAGCAGACAGAAAGCCCGAGCCCCACTCCCTGAACACTCTCTTTTTTGGTGGTAAAAAAAGAATCAAAAATCTTTTTCACATGCTCGGGTTTTATACCTGTTCCCGTATCCTGGATAATGACAAAGAGCTTCCCGGCAGCAACCTCAGTGGATATATCAAGGCTTCCACCATCCGGCATGGCATACATGGCATTGGAAAACATATTGATAAATACCTGACGCAATTGATCTCTGGATGCTATAATAGCGCCTGGATCCTCAACAAGATCGAGGCTTACTTTTATACTGTTTTCCCTGAACCGTTTTTCATATAACATCATCAGTTCATCAATAATCACATTAATATCTATCTCTATACGTTTGTCCTGATCCGGCTTTGAAAAAGAAAGCATTTTTTTCAACATATCCGCCAACCGCTCAATCTCAGACAAAGACATATCCAAAAGTTTTCGCCTCTTGTTTTCAGGAGAAATTTCGGTTTTCATCAATTCAAGGGTGTTCATAATGCCAAACAAAGGGTTGTTCAGTTCATGGGCAATCTGGGAAGTAAGCCTTCCCATGGCGGCGAGTTTTTCAGATTGGAGCAGATGTTGCCTGGCTTCGCTGAGCTCTCTTTCTGCCTGGTACTGCTCCTTTAAATCGGCAAATATTGCTACAGATGCCAGTTCATCCCCTTTTTCATCATAAAGGATACTGGCAGAAAGATTTCCCTCGATCAGATCTCCATTTTCCTTTTTAAAGTTCAATAGATAGGAATTCAGCTTACCTTTACCCCCAAACTTTTCATCTCTTATCATTCCCATGACATTTTTAGCCACTTTACTGGAAAAAATCTGCTGTATACTCATTTTTCCAACCACTTCGTCGGCATCAAGTCCGAAGATATCTTCAGACCCCTGGTTCCACAGCTTGATAACCCCCCTCATATCCATCGCCATAATAGCATTAGGGGAACATGAAATAATCTTATCCAAAAAATCATGGGCTTCTTTTATCTGATTTTCACTTTTTTTTCTTCGGGTCTGATCGACAACAATCCCTTCATAACCAAGGATCACCCCTTTGGGATCATACCGGACATTACTGGTTAAAAGAATATGAAGTATGTGCCCGTTCCGTCTTCTCCACCTTACTTCATAATCAACAACCCGGCCTTTTTTTTCTATAATTTCAGTGTACTTACGCCTGTCATCGGGACTTAAATAGACATCTCTTGCAAGATCAAGCGAAAGAAATTCTTCCTTATCCTGATACCCAAGCATCTTTAACAGCGCAGGATTGACATCAAGGAATCGCCCTTTTTTACTGCTGACAAATACCCCGCATCCGGCATGTGAAAAAAGTCTTTGATAGCTTTCTTTAGAGGCTTTTAGTTTTTCCTCCTGCAGTACGTTGTGAGTAATATCACGGTAGATGGAAAGTTTTGATTTGGTTCCGTCCTGATTGACTACCGGAAGCTCTGACAGGACAAATATTTTATCAAGGGATTCAATATAGACCTCACTGTGATGCGTTTCATTATTAATAAAAACCTCATCGTATTTACACCAGTCGCAAGGGGTATCAGATCCGATCAATACTTCATGACATTTCTTCCCGATCCCTTCGCCAAACAATTCTTTCATGAATTTATTCATGTATTCAACGGTATAATCCTCGTTGATAATGTAAATACCATCTTCAAAAACATCCAGTGCATCCAAGAGCCTCGGGGTGTGTTCGGCCATGACATATCTCCTTTAAAATAAATGATAATTAACTAAATACTTGCCACCCTGTTTTTTGTCAAGGACAGGGACCTTGACTGAACATCAGGAAGGCTTTTCCTTGACACTTTGAATCAAGGAAAAGTATATAAACGCTGTTGTTTGATAGCAGGATATCTGAAAATGATTGAAAAGGAGTATTAATGAAAGATCATTACATACCTGAAAATAAATTTCCCATTGAGATTGATCGGAACATATTTATACTGGGTAATTATTTTTTCAATCTCTTTCTAATTATCGGCAACAGACACTCCGCACTGTTTGAAGTGGGTATCTCAGCTGTCGTTGATACGGTGATCAACCAATTGGAACTTCTTGATATCGATCCGGATTTTATCATTTCCTCCCATCCCCATTCCGACCATATCACAGGACTGCCAGGCCTTGCCCAAAGATATCCAAAGGCCCGAATTGTTTCAGCAGCGGGGGCAAAAGAATTTATTGAACATCCCAAAGCCGGACCTTTGCTGTTCAAAGAGGACATATTCATGTCAAAAAGCCTGGCTATCCATAACATCAAACCCGGCAGACCTTCATTGGAAAAAATTCCAAATCTTGCCGGATCAATGGTTGTTCATGACAAACAATCAATAGACCTTGGCCGGATCACATTGGATCTGATCAAAATCAAAGGCCATTCCCCTGGAAACCTGATCGGGGTTTTAAACGAAAAAAGAATCCTATTCTGCTCCGACAGCCTTGGCTTTCATTTTCCAGGCAGAGGATATCTCCCGTTATTCTTCACCCATGCCGATTCATATCTTTCAACCCTTGATTTTATTAAGGAATTTAACCCTTCCATTATCTGCCCTGCACATCAGGGCCCTTTGTCGGGGAAAGCTGCGGCAACGGGCATTCAAGAATCCCTGGACATTACACTCAACACCATTAAAAATATAAAGCTGTCGACTCTTTCCGGTAAAACGCTTGCCAGGGACATATTTAAGAAAAGCTATAAAGATGAGTTTGCCCTTTATACAGTAGATAATATTAAAAACTGTGCCGCCCTGATTGTAAAGAGGGCAAAAGAGTCTAAAATCAACTTTAGTTGAGGTACTAAAAAACCAAGACGGGAAAAATAATTTTATGCGTCGTGTAAAGCTATCCCCTTTCTCATCAAACCAAATATCAGAATGGTTGATACACTATAACAAGTTCATCATGTGGTGTTTGATTTTGATGACTCTACTTTTTATCATACCTGCTTCTCAATTGCGGATAGATGCTTCTGGTGTTTCTTTCAGTGCGACTGATTCTGAGGAATACAAAGATTATCTATCATTCATTGAAACTTTTGGGACAGATGAATATATAGTCTTAGCTATTCAAAATAGTCTAACCATCACTGATCCTGAACTAAAAAAAAGAGTGAATAGGGTTAATGAAGAACTCAATTCCATAGATTCTATTTTAAAGGTTATTGATCTTGGAACGATGGAATCGTCTAATCTATCCAGACTAATCAGCACCTCTCATTTCTGGGATGAAAAAATCCTTTCTGATTCCCTACATATTATTCCCGGACTCAATCGACTGATTTCCAAAGATATGAAAACCCTCGCATTTATTGTAAGAATCGACAATGAAAAACTCAATGGATTTCAATTGGAAAAGAACCTCAAGCAGATGAAACAAATTGTTGTCAGTGCTTTTCCTGAATATCCCCGTTGTTATGCTGCAGGAATTCCTGTCCTAAGAGCTGCTTTTGAACGGTATAATCTTATGAATGCTCTTATTTTTGGATCACTCGGTCTGCTATTTGGAACCCTAATTGCTTTTTACCTTTTTAAAACCATGAGGGCCGGAATGATGGTCATGCTGGCAAGTTTGGGTTCTCTGATATGGACCCTGGGAATCATGGGCGTTTTCGGAATTGAGTTAAATCTTGCTACAGGTCTAAGTTTTGGATTTATCCTTGTTGTTTCTACAACGACGGTTTTTCATATTGTCTCAAAATATTTTCAATCGTTGAAAGATTATTCAAAAGACGTTGCACTGCAAAAGACATTTGAAATAATTATACGTCCTTGTTTTATGTGTGCTTTAACCACCTCAGCCGGATTTCTTAGTTTGACAATAAGTCCTGTTAAAATGGTTTGCCAGGCCGGCATCATTATTTCCATTGGAGTGATGATGGCTTTTCTATTGGCCTTAGCGATCACATCCTTTTGTTTGCCAAGATATTTTATATCTAATCATAGGGTCCATCCTAAAACAGAAGGAGATTTTATAGATCGGATTGTCAAAGAGTACCTAACCATAGGCTTCAAAAAACCTGGCATAATAGTATTGGCAGGGATTTTATTTTTCATTATCATGGCATCAGGAATTCCTAAAATCCAAGCTGTAAAACATTTAACAAATCCCGTCATTAAGAGCACACGAGAAGCTAAAGACCTTGATTTTATTGAGCAGCATATCTCTACTGGTTACTCTTTTTCCATTATTTTAAAATCCCAGGACAAGAGTTTTGATTATAGAAAATTCTGGTACAATCTTTATCAATTTGAAAACACTTTGAAGTCCATCCCTGGCATTCAAAGCGTTGAATCGTTGACACCTCTTGTCTTTCGCCTATCCCTCGGATTGTCCCCTTCTGGTGTGATGCCGGAATTTGTATTCCGGCAGCTTGTGTCCCAAGATTCTGAAAATGAGATGATGAAATCCTATTTTGATCCGATTTCAAAAAGCCTTAGATTGATTATCCATATAAAAAATCATTCATCAGATCAAATAGAAGCTATCCTTAAACAGGTTAAAAATAAAGCTGAACACACCTTTTCTCAAGGAATAGAGGTCGCCCTATCCGGCCAATTGATCATGCTTAGATCACAAACCGCAGATCTGGTCTCATCCCAACTAAAAACATTGTTTTGGGCACTATTTGTTATTACCGTCTTAATGATGATCCAGCTTAAATCTTTTGTTCTTGGTTTGCTGAGTTTGATTCCCAATCTGTTTCCCCTTATCACAATTTTTGGAATAATGGGTTGGTTTCATATCCCCCTTGATCCGTTAACCATATTTGCTGCTGTAATCTCTTTCGGATTATCCGTGGATGATTCCATTCATTACCTAACAGAATTAAAAAGAAAAATGATGCATTTAAAAGAGACCAGCAATGTTCACGAGTGTTTGTCAACAGCCTACTACAAAACATCCCGTGCTCTTGTTTCAACAACTGCTGTCCTTTTCTTATCTGCTATGGGGTTACTTTTTTCTTCATTCCAGCATGTTTTTTCCCTGGGGTTGTTAATTTCTTCAGCATCAATCGTTGCGCTGGCTGGCGATCTTATGTTTATGCCTGCTATTGTTATAATGTCCGACCCTCTATCTTCTCTACTATCATCTGAACTTAAAATACAAAACAAAGGAATTAAAAATAACCATAATGAACCCCTTTTATGACTTTTTAAATAAAAAAAACCAATATTGCTTTAATAATTCCTGGGATATTGATGCACCTATAGGATTGATTTGGGATGAATTGATCAACTATAAGCAATGGCCTTTTTGGTGTGATGGGCTGGAAAGAATCGAGCAACTTGATGAATTTGACCATCTTCAGATAGGAAACAACATAAGATCTACTTGGAAAGGTCTTCTTCCCTATAGTATTACGTTTGATTCCGCCATAAAGGATTTTATGCGATATTCATTTTTATCCTTCACTGTAACTGGTGATTTGCGTGGAGAAGGACTTTGTTCCCTTTTGCCTTCTCAAAATAACACTACCGTCAATTTCATTTGGAAAGTTTCACCCACTCAATTATGGATAAAGATGAGTTCTCCATTTGCGAGAACTATTTTCATAGAAAATCATAATTATATAATGGAACAAATCATCTCGGGATTTACACGCATGATTGTCCAAAAAATCTCCTCACGGGCTCCGACGGATATTTGAGTGTCCATTCTCATACTCAAAAATTTTTCTGCTCAAGCGATGCAAATATGTGATATATGATTAATAAAATTAGAGCTTGGTTTTTCTGTTGGCTGTCCAAACGATAGGATCCACCGTAGGTTTTTAAAAAAATCAAATACCGCTTTAATTGTTAATCCAGGAAAAAGGAGAAAACATGTCTGAAACAAAAACCGATAATACTCAAATCGCTCTTGTAACAGGTGCCAGTAGAGGGATTGGAAAAGCAATAGCCAAGGCTCTTGCCAAAACCGACCGATTTGTATATCTAAATTTTAATTTAAACCGGGAAAAAGCAGACACAACTCTGAAAGAAATTATCAGCAGCGGAGGGAATGGAGCTCTTCTTCAGTTTGATGTCACCAATCAGGAGGAATCTGAAAAAGCCATTGAAAAAATCATTAAGGAACAAGGGAAAATCGATATTTTAGTAAACAATGCCGGCATCAGGGATGACAAGCTCATGGTCAGGATGAAAAAAACAAATTGGCAAACCGTTCTGGATACCAACCTGACAGGTTTTTTTAATGTCACACGGCTTGTCGTCAAAAACATGCTGCCAAAACGGTTTGGAAGAATTATCAACATATCTTCAACATCAGGCCAGATCGGACAGGCGGGTCAGGTGAATTACTCTGCATCAAAGGCGGGTCTTATCGGAGCAACCAAGGCACTTTCCCGTGAGATTGCAAAAAGGAATATCACTGTAAATTCAGTAGCACCGGGCTTTATTGAAACCGAAATGATTAAGGGGTTGTCTTTGGAAAAAATCGCGGACACCATACCGGCAGGCAGGCTTGGCAAGCCTGAAGAAGTTGCCGCAACTGTTCTTTTTTTATGTTCAAAAGACGCTGGATATATTACCGGCCAGGTGATTGGTATTAATGGAGGAATTCTGTAAAATATATCGGAAAGGTACCGCCGGTATTGTCAGCACACCGACACTGATCCTGGCAAAATACGGGTTTCAACTATTTGCTATTGTATCGTCCGGTCTTTCTCAGGGTTAAATACACATTCCCGGTAAAAATCAGGAACGCTCCTGTCCATCCGGAAGCCGAAAGGGCCGGGTCCATTGCAATAACAGGACCTAACACGGCTGCCAGCAGAATCCGGGTTGAAGAAATAATACCCCCTTCAATGGCGGTCACATATTTAAAACCAAGGGTAATCAGGTATTGCCCCACAATGGCAGAGAATGAACAGAAAAAAAGATATTTCAATTCTGAGTATTGGGGCAGATGCATCTTATTAAAAAAGAAGATAAAAATTAGTACAGACCCAAGGCCAAACAGGAAAAACAAAATGGTTTCCGTATCATGCATCTGCCTTGAAAGATTAAGGTACATAATGGCAATGGCCGCGCTGATCCCCGATGCCAGCGCCCATAAAGAATCCATATTAAAGCTCATTTTTCCAGGCGCTAAAATCAACCAGACCCCTGCAAATGCAAAAACAACAATAAGGATTGCAATGGCATCCCGCTGTTCCTTTAAAAAAATCCATGAAAAAATTGCGATAAACAAGGGATAGGTCATATTTAAAATATTGGCCTGGGCCACGGATGTTAAATCAACCCCTTTAAAAAAACAGTATACTGCAACACAGTTGGCAATCGTCCTGCCAATTAGATACCGTTTTTTTTTAACTCTGATTCTCTTCTTTTTGAGGGCTACCAGGATCAACACACTGATAAATCCCAATAAAAATCTTGCAAACACAAAAGAAGCGGTATCGATCTGCAACCC
This sequence comes from Desulfobacula sp., assembly GCF_014237455.1. Taxonomy (GTDB): domain Bacteria; phylum Desulfobacterota; class Desulfobacteria; order Desulfobacterales; family Desulfobacteraceae; genus Desulfobacula. The sequence goes on from NZ_JABZFL010000002.1 coordinate 54,913, forward strand.
TTTGATCCGTGCCCACTTGATAATGACTGTGGCCAGGTAAAAAAAGAAGGCCGAACCAAAAACACAGATGCATCCAATCAATACCTTTAAATCAAATTGAAACTTTTCCTGCACTGTTTAAAGTTCCTTAGTGTGCTTGAATAACAAAAGATTTTCTATAAACCATTTAGAGTGGTTTAGCAAATCATTCCCCGGATTTTTTTGTTTCATTTGTCCCGATTTGGGATTTATTATCAAACAAAAATTTGAAATTGCCAATTGCTCCTGAAATTGTTAGGCTCTAGTGGTAATCCATGCTGCCTTTGGTTCAACGACTTAAAAAGAGAAAAAGATGGAAAAAGACAACCCTACATTTAACAAAGAAATCCTTTCTTTACGGACCCATATTGATCACATTGATTCGCAGATACTTTCCCTTCTTTCTCAACGCCAGGCCCAGGTTGAAAAAGTGGTCAAATTAAAGAAAAAGCACTATATTCCGGTGTATCATCCTGCAAGGGAGGAAGATCTGATTTCAAAACTTCGAATTCAGGCCGGAAAAGTAAATATAGATCCTGATTTTATGGAAGACCTTTACCGGGTGATTTTAAAGCAGTCACGCGTCAAGCAGACCGACCAGATGGAGCACAAAGGTGTCAGGCCGAATGCCAGAATATTAATTATCGGCGGTGCCGGTCAGATGGGACGATTTTTTGGTTCACTCTTTCAAAAATCCGGTTATGAAGTTAGAATCCTTACGGAAGAGGACTGGGATAAAGCAAAAAAACTTTGCAAAGATATTGACCTTTGCCTTATCTGTGTCCCCATTGAAAAAACCGAAGATATTATTGAACAGATTGCACCATTTCTTGAACTCAAAACCATTCTTGCCGATCTGACCAGCATCAAAGCGGGACCATTGAAAAAAATGCTTGGATCCCATCCAGGCCCCGTGACAGGACTTCATCCTTTGTTTGGTCCTACCACAGGCTCTCTTGACAAACAGATCATTATTGTCACCCCGGGAAGAGATTCGGATCGCTGCCAGTGGCTGGTGGAACAGCTCACCCTCTGGGGTGCCGTTATTGTCCGGTCGAAGGCCAAAGACCATGATGAAATAATGGGAATTGTTCAGGCATTGCGCCATTTTGCCACTTTTAGTTTTGGACAATTTTTATATGAAAAGCATGCCCGCATTGAAAGTACCCTTGAATTTTCAAGCCCGATTTACCGCCTTGAGCTGGGGATGGTGGGAAGGCTGTTTGCCCAGGACGCTCCTCTTTATTCTGAAATTATTTTTGCAACAAAGGAACGACGACGTCTTTTAAAAGACTATATTGCATCCTTGAATAACCATCTTGAGATGTTGGAAGCCAATGATAAGCATCTTTTTATTAAAAAATTCAATCATATCGCCAACTGGTTTGGCCCCTTCAGTGAACAGGCCATGCGGGAAAGCACCTTTCTGATCGACAAACTGATCGAAAGATTTTAATAGATTTTAATTTAGCTTTTTCCATATTGTTTTAATTTTTTTAACAGGGTTTTCCTTGTGATACCAAGCCTTCTGGCAGCTTCACTTTTATTGCCGCCGGCCGATTCAAGGGTGGAAAGAATGGCTTTCTCTTCTATCTGTGAAAGCCTGATATTCCCAAAATCCGTCCCGGCATCAATATTGCCAACTATGTTTGCCTTCATAAACGAAAGGTCTTCCAGGCAGATATAATCGGATCTGGCAAGGACGACGCCTCTTTCCACACAATTCATCAATTCTCTGACATTGCCTTCCCATTCATACCGGATCATGGCATCCATGGCATCAGGTGAAAAGCCTTTGATATCCCGTTTGTTTTTCTTTGAAAACATTTCTAAAAAATGCAACGCAAGGGTTGGGATATCTTCCTTCCTCTCCCTCAAGGGTGGAACTTCAACAGTCACAACATTCAGCCGGTAGTATAAATCCTGACGAAAGCTTCCCTGCTCGGACAATTTTTTTAAATCCTTATTGGTTGCGGCAATAATCCTCACATCTGTTTTAATGTTTTGATCACTTCCCACGGGTGTGATTTCTTTTTCTTGGATCACCCTCAACAGCTTTACCTGCATGGCAAGACTCATTTCACCGATTTCATCCAATAGAATACTGCCCTTGTCTGCCAGTAAAAATCTTCCTTTTCTTTTCTTATCCGCACCGGTGAACGATCCTTTCTCATGGCCAAAAAGTTCGGACTCAAGCAGGGTCTCTGTAATAGCGGCACAATTGATCCTTACATACGGATAATCTTTTCGTGAAGAATTAAAATGAATGGCAGATGACACCAGTTCTTTACCGGTTCCCGATTTTCCCATTACCAGGACATTGGCATCGGTCGGTGCCACCATGTGGATGGTGTCCATCAAAGAGAGTATGGCAGGGCTTTTTCCGATGATGTCATGGGCAAAGGACTGCTCCTTTAACCGGGTCTTCAAATGCCTGTTTTCCGTTTTCAAAGAAATGCTTTCAAAGATACGTTCAATCGTCAGTTTCAGCTTATCAAAATCCAATGGTTTGGTCAGATAATCATAGGCACCGATTTTCAAGGCATTTACGGCTGTATGAACGGATGAATAGGCCGTCATGATAATCACAGGCAGGGAAGGATTATAGGTTTTAATCAGCTGCAACGCTTCCATCCCGGACATTTTCACCATTTTCATATCCATCAGAACAATATCAAAGGGCTGTTCTTTTACCATTGCAACGGCAGTTGTCCCATCATCTGCCAGATGAACATCAACTCCCCAGTCCGCCATCAAAGTTTTGAGCATTCTGGCATGGGCTGCATCATCGTCAACCACAAGTATCTTTTTCATTTGTCTTTTTTATCCTTTTATAAAACAGGCAGATTGATAATGAAACACGTACCCTTGCCTTTTTTGCTTTCCACACGGATGCTGCCATTAAGGTTTTCAATGATCCGGTGAACGATTGAAAGCCCAAGCCCCGTACCGCTGGGCCGGGTGGTAAAATAGGGATCAAAGATCAGATCAAGGGATGCCTTGTCAATCCCAATGCCATTATCCATGATTCTTATTTCGATTCGTCCATCCTCCACAGCATCCTGCACCTGAATTTCTAATTTTCCTCTGTCTCCCAGTGCATCTATGGCATTAATATATAAATTTAAAAAAACCTGGTTCATCCGGTCCGGGTCCGTGTGAATTACAGTTTTTTCTGTATCAATATTGACCTTTGTTTCAATTGTCTTCTGATCCAGATCATGGTGAACCAATCTTAAGGAGTGGGTAATCAACTCATTGATATCCACTTGTTTTTTTTCAATCGCCATGGGTTTTGAAAACTCAAGTAACTGGGTAACGGATCGGTTGATACGTTCTACCTCCTTGACCATAATCCGGGCGGTTTCCTTATCAGCAGCATTATCTTCATACCGTTTGCCAAAATAGGTTGCAAATCCTTTAATGGAACTCAAGGGGTTTCTGATCTCATGGGCAACACCTGCTGCAAGATTTCCAATTGCTGCAAGCCGCTTGTTTGTCTCCACCTGTTTTTTAAGCGCTTTAATCTGGGTCAGATCCCGGAAAAGAAATAAAAATCCCATGACTTCACTTTCACTCTCCTTGATAGGGGATGCAATGATATCCAGCCGAACCTCATGGTCGGGATCAATTGCAAGATTGATCTCCCGGTTTAAAACCCCTTGAGATATTTCCATTTCCTGTATCAATTCAATCATTTGCGGGAAGGGTTGCGTCAGATCCCCTCCCAGGATATCTTTTGCTGCTTTATTCATGGATGTGATTTCATGGTCAGAATTAAGGGTAATCAGTCCCGAGGGCATGTTCTGGATCACATTATCAGAAAATGCCTTTACCTGAGTCAAGGATGCTTTTGCAGACCGGTACGCCTGGAAGACAAACAAGGCAACCATACCAACACATCCCAATATAAAAAAGAGAATACCCCTCCAGACAGTCTCTTTTAACAGCCTGTCCCGGGCAATCTTCTCCCTCTCCATGGAAAGCCCGGCAAAAATATAATGTTCCGCCATTTCAGACATTTTACCTTCCCGGCTTTGAAGATAAGGCCGGCTCCAGTCCAAAATTCCCCTTTCAGTATTCTGCTGATCTGACAAGTCCTCAACCCGTAACTTTGACATCCTGTCCATCCGGGTGTGCCCGCGCATGGGTCGGGACCTGATCGGTACAAACCGCTTGAACACTTCAAAAATTTGCATCTGATCTTTTTGCAGTCTTATCCTGTTATAGACCAAAGCAGTATCTTCATTCATCTTTGCAGTCCCGGGCATGGCATCAAAAGTTAGTCCCACCATGGCGGCATCCGAGTGTGCCAGTATCCGGCCGTCCCTTGATGTAATCATCATATAGATAACTTCGGGCTGCAACGAGGTCTCCAGAAGCATGGCCTGGATTCTTTTTGCACCCCATCGCATGGTGAACATTCCGGTTCTTGTCCCAGCCTCAAATGTTCTGATTAAAGAGGTTCCTTTTTCCAAAAGCCTTTGAGTGAAGAATTCCTTTTGTTTTTCGAGCCTGTCAAGGGTCATGAACGTAAAGATCGGCAAGAGGATCAATAAAACACCAATGAGAAATAAAGGGGATACCAATGGAAGATTAAATTTTTTCATTTTTTTTCTTTTTTATACCCGTTATACTTTAGTTGTTTCTCAATATATTTAATTATACCAAAATTAGATTAGAAGCAAAAACAATACCATGGGGAGAACGCCTTTGTTTTAAGGATCATTGATTTCCAGGCATCATGGTTCTGGATATTTTATATACACCTGGATACATTGCCCTGAGTAAAAAGTATACAATACCACAGATTTAATAACAACGCCTTATCATTGTATAATTTTAAATATGTGTTGTAAATTCAATGTGTTGAAAAATATTTTTCACCTTGGCACACCCCTTGCTGTATTATGTTTCAACAATGATCAAAAAGATCAATTAACAAACTAAACTTTAAATTGGAGATTATTATGAAAAAATCAATTATTATTATCAGTTCACTTCTCATGGTTGCACTTGTATCAGGAAGCGTATTTGCATGGGGCCCGGGCAAAGGCCGGGGAATGGGTTACAATTCTAATCAAGACTGTCCGCGATATGGAGGCCAAAGCGCCTTCAATGACTTGTCCCAGGATCAGAGAAATCAACTGGGCAGCCTTCGCCAGGTATTTATTGATGACACCTATGAGGCCAGATCTGCAAAATTTGCAAAACGGCAGGAAATGAGAATGCTCATGGAGACATCCAACCCGGACAGGGCCAAACTTGAAAAATTATCCCGGGAAATCACAGACCTGCAAAAACAGGTGAGAGACAAACGGATCGATTTTCAGTTGGGCGCAAAAAAAATCTCGCCTGAACTTGGTATGGGCAGAGGATTCGGACAAGGTCGCGGCAAATGGTCAGGAAAAGGTGGCCAGAGAGGGTTTCAGGGACAGGGAAACAACTGCTATTATAACAATTAAGCTCTAATCTGATTTACTTTATAACCGCCCGGAACGATGGAACCATCGTTCCGGGCGGTTTGTTTATGCTTCCTCAAGCGTTACATGATTTTTCAACACACCGATCTTCTCAACTTTTGTTTCCAGCACATCACCCGGCCCAAGATAAACAGGCGGTTTTCTGGCAAAACCTACCCCGCTTGGTGTTCCCGTTAATATAAGGGTGCCCGGCACCAGGGTGGCTGACTCGGATAAATATGAAATTATTTGGGCCACCGAAAAAATCATATCACTGGTGTTGCTTTTCTGCATGGTATTGCCGTTTAACACACATTCAATGTCAAGGGTATTGGGATCCGTCAACTCATCCGGTGTCACAATCCAGGGACCAAAGGGACAGAAGGTGTCAAAACTTTTCCCCTTTACCCATTGCCCTCCGCCGCTATGCTTCTGCCATCTCCTGGCGGATATATCATTTGCACAGGTGTATCCCAGGACATGATCAAGCGCCGTTTCCGGTGAGACATTCCTGGTATTTTTTTTGATGATCACGGCAAGCTCAACCTCATAATCCACTTCCGGAATTTTTACACAGGAGGCCGGAATCCTGACATTATCCAGGTGGCCTGCGGCTGCACTGATATTTTTCATAAACACTATCGGATATTTCGGCAATGCCATCCCGGTCTCTTTGGCATGCAGTTTATAATTTAACCCGATACAAAAGATAACACTGGGTAAGATGGGGGTTAAAATTTTTTTAACCGGTTTTCTTTTCCCCGTGTTGGAAAAATCAGTATAAATGTCCCCCTCAATTACAGATGCACTCTCATTATCAAAGTCACAACCCGTATAAATTTTATTGTCATCACTTTCAAACCTTAGGATTTGCATGTTTATTTTCTCCTGGTATTCATATATACGTTTAAATCATGAATTGCTTTTTTACTTTATTAAAATCATTGTCTTAAAAAATCAAGGCCCTTTAGCCAATGAGCCGAAATTGGGAAAAATTATTGACAGGTCTTTCTGCCAAAAAAGCAGATTTAATCATCCTGATTTTAACATCTCAAAAAATTGAAACCCGTGTTGAACGGAAAAACAATTCATTTGATGTCCTTGTAACTCATGCGGACATGGAAAAAGCCCTCATCATGATTAAGACCTATTATAAAGAAAATAAATTTTTCAGGCTTAAACAGCAGTTACAGGAAATCCCCATATCCTCATTTAAATCATATACTGCTTTTTCCATCATGGGACTGCTCTGGCTTATCCATGCGCTATGTCTTCAATATCATATCCACGAGGACATGATACTGAAATATGGAGCCTCCGCCCTTTTTATTCTCCAGGGAGAGGCATACAGAGCCATTACAGCCCTGTTTTTACATTCAGATACCCGGCACCTTGCAGGGAATATGGCAGGCATGCTCATTTTCGGAGCACCCGTGATCACCCTTTCCGGATTTGGTGTGGGGCCTTTTATGCTGCTGTTTGCCGGTACCCTTGGCAATCTTATCAATGCCCATCTTCACAAAACCGCCCACCTTTCCATTGGCGCCTCCACAGCCATCATGGGAGCGGCAGGCCTTCTTGTGGCATTCCAGATAACGCAAAAGTTCCGCCTCAATCATCTGATGCCCATATTTGCCGGTGTCGTGCTGATTGCCATGTTCAGCCAGGGAGAGAATACAGATGTGTGGGCCCATATTTTTGGATTTTTCAGCGGGCTTGGCTCCGGTGTTATTTTCTTTCCCCTGAACAGGATATTTCGATTTCCAAAAAAAGATCTGATCGCCCTATTCATCACCATCTTTATTATTGCCTCCGCTCTCCTGGCTGCAACTTAGGTGAACAATCCAGCAGATCCAATACCATTTGTGTTTCTAAAACCATTGTGCTACAGGGTTGCGAAGCCTTCTCTAAAATAAGCTGCGTGGATGGGAGTATGAAAAAAAATGGCTGTAAAAGGAAATGATTATACCGTTATGACCCTGAATCTCAGGTTCGGTCTTGCCGATGATGGTGATAATTCATGGCAAAACCGGAAACAATTGTTTACTGAGCTGCTCAAGCGTTATCCGTCAAGCTTTCTTGGAATCCAGGAATCCAACCATTTCCAAACTAGATTTTTAGTGCGGCATTTATGTGATCATCATTTCATTGGCTGGTACAACCTTTCAAAGGAATGGTGGCAAAGCAACCTTATCTTTTATCACAACACCTGGGAGTGCCTGAAAAGCAAACATTATTTTTTAACTACGACACCGGATATCGAATCCAAGATGCCAGGCAGCAAATGGCCCCGGCAATGTGTTATAGGGCTTTTCCAAAACGCATCCCGCAGGATTATTATTGCAAACACACATTTTGATTTTGCAGAATCTGTTCAAGAAAAAAGTGCATCACTGATGATCGGGTTCCTGGCTGAATTTCCAAAAGACTGCCCTGTAATCATCACTGGAGATTTCAATTCAAATCCAGGAGGCAAAGCCCATGCTGTTTTCCAGGCAAACGGCTTTTCCGAAGCATTTGACAATCAGCATTCAACCACATTCCACAAATTCACCGGCGAAGCAACCCTGGACCACATTGACTGGATATTATATCGCGGCAATATAAAAATTATCCGTAAAAAAATTATCACGGACTCATTTTCCGGTCGGTACCCATCAGACCATTATCCGGTTATGGCGGTTTTTTCATAAGTTATTTTTCAGATATACCTGGGCCGGGTCCTGGTCTTTTCATAAAATTCTTCGATTATCATTTTAATTTCCATACGATTGGCCTGATCTGAAAAGTTAGTTTAATTCATTTCTTTTTAATTCTGTAATATGATAAGACTCTCCTGTAGTTTGATCCATTTATCATTTAATTTTTACAAAACCAGTATTGATGAATATTGGAGGAATATATGAAAAAAACAACCCCAAACATCCTGATTCTAGGGGGAGGCGTTGCTGGAATGGCTGCAGCGCAAACCTTTTCTGATCAGGATGTTGCTGTACACCTGGTGGAAAGAGAGAGCGCTCTTGGCGGGCATGCTGCCATGTGGGCCTGTATGGCAACTGATACCTGTCAAAACTGCGGTGCCTGCCTCAGTATTGAAATGGCAGATCAGGTTCAAAAACAGGAAAATGTTATTTCACACCTTGATACCATTGTTGAAACCATTAATAAGGCCAAGCAAGGGTATAAGGTGATTTTAGAAAATAAAGAGACGTTCAATGTAGAAAAAATTATCATGGCCACAGGATTTTCACTCTTTAATCCTGTTCAGATAAATTCTCTTCACTATGATGAATATAAAAACGTGATCACCACGGCTGAGTTGAACACTATACTGCAAAAGGAGACACTTTCCGGGTATTTTAATGGGAAGCCCGATCCCAAAATTGCCTTTATCCAGTGTGTGGGTTCCCGAAACCGTGAACAGGGCAAAGATTTTTGTTCCCAGGTATGCTGCAAGATATCCATGCGCCATGCCAACAAGCTTACCCATCTTTTTCCTGAGTCCGACATCACACTCTTTTACATGGATCTTCAAATCATTGGAAAAGAAGTAAGACCCCTGTTCAAAACGCTTTCCAAAAATATTGCCCTGGTTCAGGGAGTTCCTGCTGAAATCCTTGAGGATACAGAAACGAATATGCTGACCATTGTGGCAGAAGATAAAGAAACCCAGTCCAGGGTTTCCAAAGCCTTTGATCTTATCGTTCTCTCTGTCGGTATGCAGCCCTCTCCAACCCTTGAGACAACTGCCGGCATACTTGGTCTGAAACCCAATTCATGGGGATTTTTCAATACAGATCAGGCAGTTCTTGCAGAAGACGTAATTATTGCAGGCTGTGCCAACGGCCCCAAAGATATCCTTTCTTCCAAACAGGATGGCCGGATTGCAGCAGCCAAAGTCATTGAAGACCTTGGGTTAAACACAAACAACAAATTAAACATTGCAGTGTTCGGACAAGGTACCCAGGCAGATCAGGCAGCTGAAATCATCTCTTCAAAAGGTTATTCCACCTATCTGTTCGGACCGGGAACAAGCCTTTCGAAGGATACTCCTGTCACTTTTTTAAATGAGAGCAACATCATTTCCATCAGCGGTACTGCCGGCAACTTTTCACTCTATTATGAATCAGGGAATGAAAAGAAATATCTGACCTGTGCGGCCATCATTGCTGCATTTGAACCGGAGCAATCATTGAACAGGCTGGAAAATATTTCCAATGAATTCTTAAGCCTTGATGCATTCTCTCAAATGATTGAAAAAAAGCCTGACACCTGTCCGGATAATAGTGTCATCCTGCTGGATTATTTTGGCCCTGAGTTTAAATCTTTTGCACGTCTTGCCCTGAAAACGTCTGTCAAAGCAAAAGCTTTGGGGAAAAATATTTCCATTATCATGAACAAGACGCTGGTTCACGGTGCATTGGGTCAGCGTCTCTATGACACTGCAAGGCAGCAGGGGGTCGATTTTTTCAGATTTGAGACCCGCGAAGATTTGAAATTTGAGGATTCAGGCAATGGATTTTTAATCAAACTCAGAGAGACCACACTGCCGTCCATTGAGCTGAGTCTCAATTGTGACTGCCTTGTATTGCCGCCAAGCCTGACACCGGCCGAAGGATTTAAAGATGCCGCCGCCCTATTGCGGCTGCCCCTTGACAGGGAAGGCTTCCTGCAATCTGCCAACACCCGTCACCGTCTGACCAGATCCTCTCGAAAAGGCATCTTTTTTGCCGGCACCTGTCATGATGAAATCGACAAAAATGACCTGGACAATGAAATTAATGATATTCTATCTGCCCTTTCAACCGAGTCTTTTGAATTGCCCGATGTGGATACCGGGGTTGAAATTAATCAGGGAATGTGTGCCCAGTGTCTGACCTGTATCCGGGTCTGCCCGCACTCGGCCATTGTCATGAATAAAAAAAACAGACCCCAGATTGTAGCGAATGCCTGCTTTTCCTGCCATCTTTGCGTGTCCAACTGCCCGGCATATGCCATTGAATCAAAAGAACTGACCAATGATCAGATTGCCCAAAAAGTTGAAAAAGACAAGATGGTCATTCTGGCCTGCGAACGATCAGCCGCCCTTGCAGCAGGCAGCCTTACACTGCCGGATCACATCACCCTGATACCCATTCCCTGTGCCTGTAGAATCAGCAGCGACGTGATTCTTAAAGCCCTTTTAAATGGGGCATCAAAAGTAATTATCAGCGGTTGTCACGAAGAAAACTGCAGATCCATGGAAGGCAGCAATATTGCCGATGCAAGTGTGAGACAAGTGTTAAGCATCCCGGGAATGGATGCCTCAAAAGTGGCGTGGGAACCCATAGCCGCCAATGAAACCAAAAAATTTGAACGTATTATTTCCAAGGCACGAGGATAAAGGAAAATAAATATGGATACTGCAACAATAAATAAAACTTCGACTTTGTATAAAATGTTAAACCAGTTTGAGCTGGGGAACAATATTTCTGAATGCCTGACCTGCGGGGCCTGCAACTCAAGATGTACCTGGTTTAACGGGGAGGGCGGGCCCCTGCCCCGCCAGATTATCCGCATGGCCGCCCTGGGGCTTGATGAACAGCTTGTGAACAGCAATATGCTATGGGATTGCCTTTTGTGCAACCGGTGTACACAAGGATGCCCCATGGGTATCTCCATGGACAAGGTTGTCAGAAAAGCCAGAAGCCTTGCCATTGCAGATGATACTATCCCCAAAGATATTAAAATCGGTATTAAAAACCGTATCGAGCTGGGAGATGTCAACGCCCTGACCACAGAGGAATTTGTGGAAACCGTTGAATGGGTCAGCGAAGAATTTGTTGATGAAGTGGATGATCCAAAAGCTGAAATTCCCCATGATATTAAAGGGACAAAACTTCTTTATCTTCCCAATCCAAGGGAACTTGGCATCAACCTGCTTCATTTGACGGCCATGGCAAAACTCTTTTATGCCACAAAAGAAACCTGGACCCTGTCTGCCCATCATACAGATGTGACAAACTGGGGATATTTTGTGGGCAAGGATGATATTGCAAAAAAAATGGTTCTGATGGTGGTGGAACCGGCTGAAGCACTCGGCGTTGAAACCCTTGTGCTGTCAGAATGCGGCCATGGATACCATGCTTTAAAATACCTCATGGAAGATATCATTGGAAGAAAACCTAAATTTGAAGTGGTCAGCATGCCTGAACTCATTGTTCGATATGCTAAAAAAGGGGTCTTGAAATTTGATCCCGGTGTGCACCCCTATAAAATTGCGTATCACGACCCCTGCAATATTGCCAGGAAATCCGGGGGATATGATGCCCCCAGAGAACTGCTTTCCATGGTCTGCGAAGGTGTTGTGGAACTGATACCTAACAGGGAAGACGGCGTCTGCTGCGGCGGCGGCGGCGGTATCCTGCAGGACAGCACCAGCAAAAACAAAAGAATGATTACAGGAAAGCCCAAGGCAGACCAGATGACGGCAACCGGCCTGCCCAATCTTGCTACGGCCTGTCTGTCCTGCCACAGGCAATTGAGTGAACTTTCCAATCATTATAAACTGGGAATAAAGGTTGATACCGTGGCATCCCTGGCATCAGAATCACTGATATTGTAGTATTAAACAAAATCGTGAAATCATAAGGGAGTAAAAATCCAATAGGTTTACAATCCATTTTTACTCCTGGATGATTTTCTTTCATTTTTTATTTCTATTTGTGCCTGCTTTGATAAAATACGCCTCTTTCCTGTCTGTTTGTTTTGATTTTCCCATCGTCTTCAAGCACGCCAAGATATTTATTGACCTCATTAATATGTATCCCGAGTATTTTACTAAGATCATTGAGGGTGCATGGTCTTCTGGAAATTGTTTCTAAAATAGCATTTTCAGTATCTTCACGGTATGACTTCATATCTTTTCGTTCGGGTACAGATGCTATTATTTCAGTATTATTAAAAGCCCAGAAGCTAACAATTTGCTGCAATTCAGCTTTATTTGCCGGTCTTAAATTATTGACAGTTCCCGGTCTGTCCAACGTATTTAGCTGTACCTTGTCGGGATTTATTTTAATAATTGCCTTTTTTAATAATTGTAACTCTTTAATACTATCATTTATATCCGGTAAAATTAAAATTTCAAGCCAGATTTTACCTTTATACTCTTTTCGAAAATCAATAAGTCCCTGAATATAATCTTCAATATTGATTTTATGAAAAGGTCTGTCAATCTTATGAAAAGTCGAATCTGAGGCTGCGTCCAGGGAAGGTAAAACCAAATTGGCTTTTAAAATTTGTGTTCTTACCTGTTTATGGCTGAATAAGCTTCCATTTGTTAATAAAGCTACCGGAATATCAGGCCAGTTTGTTTTAATAAAATTTAATACATCACCTATTCTCGAATTCAAGGTTGGTTCTCCTGCACCGGAAAAAGTGATATAATCAGGAGCAGGATTATTCTTCATATAATTTTTTAATTCTTCTATAACACCATCATAAGGGATATACTCTTTTCTTAGTATTGTTAAATCTGTTGTTCGTCCACATTCGCAATAAATACAATTTAAAGAGCACACTTTATGAGGAACCAGGTCAACGCCAAGTGACATGCCGAGCCGTCTGGATGGTACAGGGCCGAAAAGATATTTATACATATGTATTTCTTTCTTTTAAAAAGCCATAGGCTTTATGTACCTCAAATCCTGATCCTGCCATCAAATACCAGGGTGGCAGGGCCTGTCTTAAAAATATGGTTTGTGTCTTTATCCCAGTGAATGTCAAGATCTCCGCCATCAAGATGAACGATGGCGCTTTCCTGCGCCCGGCCCGTCAGGCTGGCGGCAACAAGAGACGCACAGGCACCGGTTCCGCAGGCTAGTGTTATCCCGGCACCCCTTTCCCATACTTTCATCTTTAATTCCCCACTGTTCACCACTTCGATAAACTCAACATTGGTCTTTTCAGGGAATCTTTCATGGATTTCAATTGATCGCCCAATTCTTTTGATATCCACTTTTTCCACATCATCAACAAAAATAACCGCATGGGGATTTCCCATGGATACGGCTGTAATACGATATTCCTTATCCCCGACCATCATACGCTCTTCAATGGCCGTTTCATTTTGGCTTTCAAAGGGGATATCCCTGCAAAAAAGAACGGGCTCTCCCATGTCCACCCTTACCGAGCGAACCTGATCCTTATCATCGGTGATCACCTCTGGAATAACGGTCCCGGCCTTTGTATCCACCCTTATCTTCTTTTGGGGAATTATCTTGTTTTCATACAGATATTTGGCAAAACACCGTATCCCGTTGCCGCACATCTGGGCCTGGGAGCCGTCCGAGTTATATATTCGAAATTTAATATCATGATCCAAAGAATCAAGAATCAGAATAATACCATCTGCCCCAATGCCAAAATGTCTTGAACAAAGCCTCTTTGCCAGTGCAGGATAATTTTTATATTGTTCTATCTTCCCATCCCGGTCATCCAGGATGATAAAATCATTTCCAAGGCCTTCCATTTTAATAAAATCAAGTTCCATATTTTTCTCCATCATCAATACCCAAGGGTTGAAATAATATCCCGGCCGATCGCCTCTACCTGCCAGTGCCGTATATTTTCAATTTTTAAAAGGTCTTCGGATGTTGCAGGATTTTTAGAAGCAATGGAAGCAATTATTGCATTATTCAATAAAAACCCCGGTTCAATCCCGATTGAATGGCTTAGCTTTTCTCTCATCTTTTTCAGCCTTTCGATCCTTTCCTGAACCCGGGCGTCTTTTCTGGGCCTTCTGGTTTTCGGATAGGAAGGCAATTCCTTGTGATCAAGATTTTCTGCCCTGACAATGGCTTCTGCACAGAGCTTTCCATACATATCTGCCTGTCTCTGGCTTATTGCTCTTGTCTTCACCATTTGATCAATTGTCACAGGTTTCATGCGGGCCATGGTCATTAAAGAGGCGTTTGACATAATTTTAAATAAGGGCTTATCCTTTTTCTGTGCTATCTCAAGCCTGACCTGCAATAAATTTTCAAGAACTGCAAGACTTCTGTTGTCTATTTTACCGGCGCCTTTAAATTTTCTAAACAAGGGCAACACATAATTGTTTTCATATCGGACCTTTTTTTGTATTTCAAATTCTTCTTTGGCCCAGGGAAGCCGCCCCTTTGCCGCAAGCTTTTGATGAATAATATCATATAACTTTGTAAGATATGCCACATCCCCTACACAATATTCAATCATACCCTGTTTGAGCGGACGTTCTGCCCAGTCAGCTTTTTGATATTTTTTATCTGCATCTACGTTAAAATTTCGTTTTAACAGGGCGGCAAGCCCCCGTTCTTTGATGCCTAAAAACCGGCAGGCAATTTCCGTGTCAAACAGGTTGTTCACCCGTGCCTGATAATCCCTGTCAAGACTTCTGATATCAAAATCAGCGCCATGAAACACTTTCATCACATCATCATTTTCAAGAATCTTTAGAAACGAGGATACTTCTTTGATTTTAAACGGATCGACTAAAAAGGCTTCTTTTGCCGTTGCAATCTGGATCAAGCAAATTTTCTCCTTAAAACAATACATGGAGTCTGCTTCCAGATCCACGGCTATTATTTTTTCGCTTAAAAGTGCATCACAGACTTTTTTCAGTTCCGTATCCGATTCAATAAACTTGTAATTCAATATTTTTTCCCTTGATTGTTTACACCACTTCTTCTAAAATTCATGTTTTACATTTAACTGACACCATAACACAATGGAAAACAAGATGATCAACATAACATTTCCAGACAATAGTATAAAGAGCTTTGAAAATATCCCCACAGGAATGGATATTGCCAAAAGTATTTCAGACGGATTTGCCAGAAACTGTGTGGCAATGCGCATTGATGACCAGCTTAAAGATTTAAGCCTGCCTGTCAAGGAAGATACTGCCATCAGCTTTATTACCGCCAAAGATGATGAAGGCCTTGATATTTTAAGGCATTCTTCTGCCCATGTCATGGCTGAAGCCGTGTTAAACACTTATAAGGATGCAAAACTGACCATCGGCCCTGTGGTGGAAGACGGATTTTATTATGATATTGATATGGATCCAATCTCAAAAGATGATTTTGGTGCCATTGAAGCTGAGATGAAAAAAATCATCAAATCCAAGAACACATTTGAACGAAAAGTGGTTTCAAAAAATGAGGCCCTTGACATATTCAAGGACAACCCGTTTAAACTTGAACTCATCAATGAACTTGATGAAACCCAGGAAATATCCCTTTATCAGAACGGCAAGTTTATAGATCTTTGCCGGGGCCCCCACATTCCCCATACCGGCATGATCAAAGGGTTCAAGCTGTTGAAAATATCCGGTGCCTACTGGAGGGCGGACCAGGCAAGAGAACAGCTCCAGCGACTTTACGGCATCTCGTTTTTTGATAAAAAAAAGCTCAACAAGTATATCCACCTGATTGAGGAAGCCAAAAAACGGGATCACCGAAAACTTGGCACCAAACTGGATCTTTACTCTTTTCATGACGAAGCTGCCGGCATGCCCTTTTTCCATGCAAAGGGCGTTGAGGTATGGAATGCCCTCCTTGAATACTGGCGTGATGAACACAGATCTGCCGGTTATGTGGAAACCAAAACCCCTGTCATGCTCAATAAAAAACTCTGGGAACAAAGCGGTCACTGGGAAAATTATCGAGAAAACATGTATACGTCCGTGATTGATGATGAAGAATATGCCATAAAACCCATGAACTGCCCCGGCGGCATGCTGATTTACAAAACAAAGGCATACTCCTACAGGGACCTTCCCATAAGAGCCGGTGAAATCGGTCTGGTTCACAGGCACGAATTTTCAGGGGCACTTTCAGGTCTTTTCAGGGTTCGCGCTTTTCATCAGGATGACGCCCATATTTTCATGACACCGGATCAAATCGAGAATGAAGTCCTTGGGGTATTGAAACTGTCCCAGAGAATCTATAGCAGGTTCGGCCTGAATTTTAATCTGGAACTCTCCACCCGGCCCAAAAAATCCATTGGCTCAGATGAGCAGTGGGAAGAGGCGACAAACGGCCTTAAGGCTGCCTTGGACCTCTATGGCCAGGGATATGTTATTAATGAAGGGGATGGTGCATTTTACGGGCCTAAAATCGATCTCCACATCAAAGATGCTTTAGGCAGAACCTGGCAATGCGGAACAATCCAACTGGATATGGCTTTGCCGGAAAGATTTGATTTGACTTACAAAGGCCGTGATAATGAAAAGCACCGGCCCATAATGATCCACCGCACTATTTATGGATCTCTGGAAAGATTTTTCGGCATCCTTGTGGAACATTTTGCCGGCAAATTCCCCTTGTGGCTGGCGCCTGTTCAGGCCATCCTGCTTCCCATCAATCAGAATTTGCTGGAATATGCCGAGCAGATCAAATCCGAACTTGAAACCTGTAAAATCAGATGCGAGCTGAACAAAAGAAACGAAACTCTGAAAAAGAAAATCAGGGATGCGCAATTGAACTATATTCCGCTGATCATCACCATCGGAGATAAAGAAAAAGAAAGTGGAACCCTTTCTGTCAGAACCCTGGATGGCAAGGTCAGGATGGGCCTTTCCATGGATGAATTTATCACGTCCGTATCCCATCATGCTAAAGAAAGAACTCTGGATGAAGCAATCCTCTAACACGCTTGCCCTGATCTTTTGTTTCAGACTACCGGTTATTGTTTTGTATGTTCTGAAACAAAATGAATCATGACAAAGGCATAGCATCCAGGTCTGCGACCAGTTTCCGGACCGTTCTGACAAATTCGTTCTTAAACCCCTCGTTTTCCACATTGGTAAAACTTGTAAAATCAACGAGTTCCAATTTTTTCACAACATTCAGCAAATCAAGCAGATATTTTTGTGAAAGGGTATTATAGGTTGAAACCCGCATTTCTTTATTTTCAGCTTTCTTTTTTATTGCCGCCACATCTTTATACAGACCTTCAGGATCTTGAAAGCGAAGGTGCAATACCTCATACAGCAACAGGAACAAAGCATCGATCCGATTGCTTTTGATCACTGTGGGGCTGTGGAGAAAAGAATAGTTTTCATCCACAGTCACCTCTGCCTTTCCAAGGTATTCCACTTTTTCAAACCAATTCATGGTATAGGAAATATACTCTTTGCGCTGCCAGTTATTTTTTTCCCAGATATGAGCCCGGATGGCTTTTGGCAATTCAGAAATACAGACCTCATGAGTTTCATAATCAAAGCTTCCCAACAGGGCACCGGATTGAAAAATGTCCACACCGGGTCTGCCGGCATATTCAGAACACTCTATACAGATAACTCGATCTTCTTTACCCGGCCTCAGGATTATAATCTTATAGGACGGCTTTCCCTTTTCAATCCGCACCAGCTCTTCAGCCGAGTCCGGCGGGATAATGGAGTCGGCAACAAAAGGGGGTAAAAAGGCGGCTAAAAGACCGGGACTCAGATCAAGCTGTTCCAGAACCTTTTTGAATACCGACAGATCTTTTTCTTCCAGAGGATGGACCGGTATAAGTCTTCCCGGCTCCATATCAGAAAAAAATCTCTCCATGACAGCTTCAAGACCAGCTTGCCAATGGGCACTTCTGGGGTCTTTTTTTTCATCAATCCATTGTTTCACTTTTTGGGCCATTTGATCCATTAAACCGTCCTCTCTTTAAATTTCGATCTATCAAACCAAAATTTTCCTTTTGTTGTCAATCTATTTTCTACAGAATGATGAATTTATTTACAATAATTTCTATCTTGTATAGTTCCATAAAATACAACTATAAACGATTGTCAGTATCACTGTATATCCCATGAGGACATAAAACCAAACGCCGGAAAATTTTGGTGTTCGCAGGGATGATAAATTAAAGCCCGCCATGATCATGAACATTGCATAGAGTATGATTGAAAAAATGCCTTGGCTGAAAAATTGTTCAAACAGAAAAATAAACGCAAAAAAAATGACATTGTTGTCCAGTGCAAGCCCCTTGTAAGTTGAGCTGTCCACAAGGCCGAATACATTAAAATAACTCAGTCGTATCGCACTGGTGGCAACAATCACAAATGCACCTGGCAAATACCATGCACTGAACTGCCCATAACTTAAAAGAAAAACAGCCGGGCAGATGCCAAAACTGACCATATCGATCAACGAGTCCAGCTGCCCTCCAAATTCTCCTTGTTTTTGTGTTCTGCCCTTCATATTTCGAGCGATAATACCGTCTCCCCAGTCAAAAAGAACGGCCCAGATCATTGCAATGATGGCAATGGAAAAATGTTGTAAAACTGCAAAGTAGATCCCTAAAAGTGCACATAAAAGTCCTGCAAGAGAGCAGATATTTGGAAGATCTTTGGCAAACCAGAGCATGCCGGTCTGATGTGAGGGTTTATATGGTGGTGTGTTCATCACAATCTCTCTATTTATACCCAAGGATAGATGCCAGCGCATCCACCAGGTTGGTGTTTTCTTCTTCAGTCCGGGAGGCGATACGGATAAATCGATCCCCATGGGCCAGAGTTTTACCCAGACAGTGTTTGATATACATATTATGGTCGATAAATAATTTTTCTGTTAATTGCGGCGCATTCAGTCCGGCGTCGGGCAGACGGCAAAAAATAAAATTTGCGTCTGGTTGATAAACCGAAAGCTGTGAAAAAGAGTTCAGGTTTTCATAAAGTTTATCCCGATCTTTTTTAACCTGGTTGCAGCTTTTAATAAAATCCGCATGGAAATCAGGCAGGATTCTTAAAAACTCTTCGGCAAATCCGTTAATATTCCAGATATGAACACCCTGACGAACTGCATTGGCAAATTTCAGATTTGCTGTAACCAGATATCCGATTCGAATGCCGCAGATACCATATGCCTTGCTCATGCTTTTAAAAATAGCAATATTGGGATACTGCTCAATTTCATCTTCCATTGAAAATTGATCCGGGTCGTGGGTAAAATCAATAAAGGACTCATCAATAATCAGCTGACAGTCATGATCGGCAAGTTTCGCTGCCAGGCGCACCAAATCATGTTTTGGGACGGCGATGGAGGTTGGATTGTTCGGTGTGACCACAACCGCAACATCTGCTTCGGCTTTAATGGTGTGAGCTGCGAATTTGTCCACATCCAGCTGGAAAGACGGCCATTCAAGTGGAAACTCTATGGCACTGCCCTGTGGCGCGGCATTCACATATTCATTAAATGACGGCACCGGAACAATGAGCCTGTTAGACATCTGTCCCGAAACGATTTTGATAAGCTCTGCCGCACCATTACCGACAACAATGCGCTCCGGGGGTTGATCAATAAGCTTACCCACCAGATTGGCCAGGACATCCTGGGCAACCGGGTAGTTCAGGACAAGCTCATGAATTTTCTTTTTAAAACAGGAGAATACCTCTTCCGGCGGAAAATAAAGGTTATATAAATATGCATGATCAATAAAGTCATGGCGATAGTATCCACCATGCTGACCTGAGATATAGTCATATTTCTCCGCCGGGTTGTTATAATCAGGATTGGGCATAAAGGCTTCCTTGTAAAACTTTTTTCCTGACAGGCAGGTCTGTATCTTTAAAATAATTTGTACCTAAAGTATAAAAGGGCTGACTGACCTTTGATGGAAACAATCTTTCAGCGGATGCAAGGTCTTCTACGGTATCAATTTCATACCATGGCTTATGGTCAAAAAAAACAGCTTCAAGGGATAGTGTTTTTTCAATCACTAATTGCTTAAATACCTTTTCATAATAGTCATTAACCCTGCCTGCCAGAATAAATTGATTCAGTTTTTCGATAACCAAATACCAGGAGGAAACGGAAAGACTATATATATTTACCGTCTTATAACGAACCCCGCCGGAACCATTTATTGCATCACTATAAAATGCATTGATCGTATTGGATGCATTGATTGTGACCGTTGAACCGTTCAGCCACGGTTTCATTCCGGCAATGGCAATCCTATCAGGGTAAAGCATCTCGGTCAATAAAGACGGGTCAAAAACAAGATCACTTTCAATGAGCAAAAAAGGTTCATTAATAATGTCTCTGGCCATCCATAAGGAGTATATATTATTGGTTGTTTTGTATAACGGGCTGAAAACATACTCAATGGTAAGATTGCCTGCCCGGGTTTTCAGAAAATTTCGAATACAGTCTTCCAGGTGACCGGTAACCACGACCAGTCGTTTGAAACCGTTTTGATTCAAGCTTTTGATCAACCGTTCCAATATGGACATTTCATTCACAAGTGTGAGGCATTTGGGTGATTTTTTTGTAAGGGGGAGCAGGCGGCTTCCTGTACCGGCTGCCAGTAGCAAGGCTGTTGTTACGCGTCTTTGGGGATAAGGTTTCTTTTCTGGTCTCATAGACCTCCTTATATTAACAATTAATGGACTCAAAAAATCACCATCTGTTTTGGAGATGAGATCTTTTGTACGGCTGACAAGTTTTGTTAAAAATAAAGGCTTCTAACTTTGGGGGGCAAACCACATGTGAGGATCGGGGATATACACCTTAAGAAGAAAACATTTGCGTATCCTTTATATCAATACGACTATTAACAGGGTATAGGAATATCGAATAAAGTCAAGGATCAAATATTTTCCCCTTCTTAGTTGGCATTTTTTTTGCAGCCATTGGTTCATCCCTTTTTTGCTTGACTTGCAGGGTGAATCATCTATGTTGGTACGAAAGCATAAAAAATATATAAATTTTCACATGGAATGGCATTAACTTTCACCGCCTGTTCGTGATAAAGGACATTATTATGCGGCTCACTGTTCTTGTAGACAACAACACCCTTATCGACCGGTATTTTCTGGCAGAGCCCGGATTGTCATTTCTGATCGAGGATGAGGGGCTGTCTGTTCTATTTGATACGGGTTATTCGGACATCTTTATCAAGAATGCCCAAAAGATGGGAAAAGGCTTGGCGAATCTGGATTTTATTGTTCTTTCCCACAGTCACCTGGACCATACATGGGGAATAGAACCTCTGATTCGGTATCTGGCTGAATTGGAGATTGAACACCGTGCTTTTTCACGCCCTGCCCTGGTCGCACATCCGGAAAGCTTGACGGGCGCCAGTGCTGACGGGTTCAGAGAATTTGGCTCTTTGATTTCAAAAGACAGGCTTGCCAAGCACTTTGATCTTCGCTTGAGCAAAGAACCTCAATTTTTGACCGAGCATCTTATCTTTCTTGGAGAAATACCAAAAACAAATGATTTTGAGAGCGGCCTGACATTTGGCAGGAAAGATGGGGCCAATGAAGATGATAACGTCATTGAAGATTCCGCTCTTGTCTATAAAACATCAAAAGGGCTGGTCATTATTACCGGATGTTCCCACGCAGGCATATGCAATATCATTGAATATGCAAAAAAAATCTGCGACGACCAGCGAATCCTGGATATCATTGGAGGATTTCATCTGCAAAATCCCCCGAAACACCAGCTTGAAGGTACCATTTCCTACTTTAAAAACCTTCATCCCGTAGAGATTCATGCCTGTCATTGTACAGACCTTGCATCAAAAATTGCCCTGTCCAGGGTTGTCAATTTAAAAGAAGTCGGGGTTGGGCTCTCTCTTCAATATAAAAAGGATTAACAATTACGTCCATAAGACAGCCAAAGGCTTTTTTACATTCTATTAATTAAAGGAATAACCATGAATATTGAAAAAATTTCTGAAACACTGATCTATTGGGCAACAACGTACTCAGTAAAATTAATTGCCGCCATTCTTATTTTTATAATCGGTAAATGGATAGCCGGCAAACTTACAAAGCTGATCACACGGCTTCTTGAAAAAAACAATGTCGACACTACCCTGACTAAATTCCTTGAAAGTATCATTTATTATACCCTGCTGATTGTTGTCATTATCGCAGCTGCAGGCCAACTTGGAATAAATACCACATCATTTCTTACTATCGTCGGGGCAGCGGGGCTTGCCATCGGCCTTGCTCTGAAAGATTCCCTGTCCAATTTTGCTTCAGGGGTCATGCTGGTCCTTTTCCATCCCTACAGGGTGGGAGACTTTATCAGTGCAGCCGGTGTATCCGGAAATGTCATCAGTATCACCCTGTTTAATACCATACTAAACACGCCGGACAACCAGAGAGTAATTGTCCCCAACTCAAATATTACGACCGATGTGATCACTAATGTAACCGCCAATGATACACGAAGAGTAGATCTTGTAATCGGTATCGGCTATGAGGATGATATTAAAAAAGCAAAAACGATTTTAGATAAAATTATTAAAGAAGAAAGCAGGGTTCTGGATACACCAGAAACGAAAATTGCTGTTTCCGAGCTTGCTGACAGCAGTGTGAACTTTGTTGTCAGGCCCTGGGTAAAAACATCTGAATACTGGGATGTCTATTTTGATTTAACTGAAAAAATCAAAATTACATTTGACAAAGAAGGCATCAGTATCCCCTACCCGCAACAGGATGTTCATATGTTCAACCAGCAGGTAGAAGAAAAATAAAAATTGCACCATTAAATAAAAACTGTTTACAACGTTGAAAGAGGTAGAAGATGACTCAAAAAGCATTTCAAGATTATTACTCAGAAGATTTCAGTCACTGCTACGGATGCGGCAGACTGAATGAGCACGGATTACAGATAAAAAGTTATTGGGATGGAGAAGAAAGTGTTGTTAAATTCCTTCCCGAAGAGCACCATATTGCCATCCCAGGATTTGTTTATGGCGGCCTGATTGCTTCTCTAATTGACTGTCATTGTGTAGGAACTGCTGCTGCGGCAACCTATCAGGCCCAGGGCAGGGACATGGATACAGAACCGGCCCTGCGGTTTGTTACTGGATCTTTAAAAGTCAATTACCTTGCCCCGACCCCTTTGGGTGTGGAGCTTGAAATTCGTGGCAGAGTGGTTGAAGTAAAAGAAAAAAAAGTGGTGGTCGATGCAACACTGCTGGCAAATAATAAAGTTTGTGCGACGGGTAATGTTGTGGCTGTCCGTCTACCGGAAAACATGATAATTAAATAAATTTATCAAATTTTAATAAATTAAGGCGTATAAAAAATGGAAAATCAAAAAAAAGTGCTCTTTGCATTCCGGGGTGATCCCCTGTGCTTTATCCATGTCCTTCTCAATGGCATTGATCTGCATGAACGCGGCCAGGAAGGATTAATTATCTTAGAAGGCGAAGCTGTTACACTCGTTCCTGAGATGAGCAAGCCAGGACATTTTCTTTCAAGTCTTTACCAGAAAGCAAAAAGCCTTGGCATATTGCATGCAGCCTGTAAAGCGTGCTCCATTAAGCTTAAAGTTGAAAAAGAGATTGAAAAAGAAGGTATTCCCCTCATCGGTGACATGTCAGGTCATCCTTCCATGGGAAATTTTATTGAAAAGGGCTACCAGATCATCACCTTTTAGATACCGGCTTTTCCCCTATCTGCCGGTCAGAGGTCTTCCCAGGCTGTAAATCTCACCGCAATGTTCATAGGGAAGCGCATTCTCAAGGCTTTTTATCTGATCAAACTGATCCCTGATCTCTTCTGCCCTTATCGGTCTTTTTGTATCTCCAATGCAGCAGCCTTTGCCGGAAACCATTGCCGATCGGGCAAACCAGCCTGCACTCATGGTAAAAATCATCCCGGATTCCCGGTTTTCTTCAGAACACAGAAAGGTCACCATAGGCGTGTTAAATGCAGGCTTGATTCTTTTGGCCACTTCGTCGGGGAAAGCCCCCTGAGTCATTCCGGTTGCGGCATTGGGAGCCACTGTATTGATTTTAATATTATACCTGGCTGTTTCCAGTTTCAGGGTGTTCATAATGCCGATAACCCCCATTTTGGCAGCCCCGTAATTTGCCTGGCCGAAATTTCCATACATGCCCGAGGATGAGGCAGTAAATACGATTCGCCCGTACCCGTTCTCTTTCATGATTTTTACTGCAGGCTGGGTCACACAAAAAGCGCCTTTCAAATGGACGGCAATAACGTCATCCCACTCTTGTTCCGTCATCTTCATAAATGTCCGGTCCCGCAGTATCCCGGCATTATTAATCAGAATATCCACCTTCCCGAAATGATCCATGGCTGTGTCAACAATGTGCTGACCGCCTGTCATGGTAGCCACGGAATCGAAACAGGCAACTGCCTGACCACCTGATCTTTTTATTTCATCTACAACCCTGTCTGCTGTCCGGCCCTGATCCGGCCCATGGCCGATATCATTGACCACAACACAGGCCCCTCTGTTTGCAAGATCCAATGCATATTCTCTTCCGATCCCCTCTCCTGCACCGGTTACGATAGCAACCCTGTTTTCAAAACTAATTGATTCCACATGGTCTCCAAACATTTAAATGCTAAAAATGCCTCTGCCCCGCATTTCAGACAGAGGTGTTATGATTTATTCAGTTGACCTTTGAATTTTCCTTTTTATTAGAAAAAGTAAACTCAACCAGATCAACAATCCTGTCTTCGGGATCAAGGCGGTTGAGTTTTACCATTTCAAAGCTGTCCACTTCAACAAAAATATTTCCTTTTTTATCAACCAGCTTCAGGTTGTAGGTATTGGTTTCTTCATCTGAGTCCATCTTTTGGGTGATACAAAAGTATTCTTGATTTTTCTCGACATCTCTGTAAAATTTCAAAGACTTGATTTTATAGGGCAAAACTGTCCTTGAGGTGGTAAAGAACTCAAGAAGGCCGCCGGTCTGGAACATGGCATCAACCAGGATGGGGGCTGCTACAAAATTGGGATCTTTCACCCCTTTAAAAAACTCTTTTTTGCTTTTATCCGCCACTGTTGTGACCAATGTTTTACCGTCAAAGGAGTTAATATCCGTGATGGTACCGAAAAGGCCGAACATGAACAGCCGCTTGGGGTCATATACCAGGGTTTCAAGATCACCTTCATGAGAAACCGGATTAAATTCCGGCAGTTTGATCTTTTTTGCCTTTAATGGTTTTCGGGCAAACCTGTATTTTCCTTCATAGTGAAGTTTTGGGTCCCCCATGACAAGGCCGTCGGGATTCTTGAACTGGGATGTTATCCTGCAGTTAAACAACCCGCCTTTTTTCCTGTCTCCTGAAACCAGAAGCTCCTTTGGCCGCCCCTTTAAGAGTTTGATGGCGTAGGGAATCTGAAAGTCAGTCAATTCAACAAGATGTGCTCTGTCTTCGGACAGGGATCTGGCCACTTCAGCCATGGTTTCGATCCCTGTGGAGCCAAGAAAAAGCGGCACATCTTCCATAGTATGGTCATGGAGGAAGATATCCCTTTCAACATCCAGCACCCTTGAATAAGTAGTGCCGATATCGGTTTTTTCCACCGGGGTATCCAGAAACGGAAATTGAA
Organism: Desulfobacula sp.; assembly: GCF_014237455.1. Lineage (GTDB taxonomy): Bacteria > Desulfobacterota > Desulfobacteria > Desulfobacterales > Desulfobacteraceae > Desulfobacula. The sequence goes on from NZ_JABZFL010000002.1 coordinate 80,741, forward strand.
CATCCCCGGGATCTCCCAGAAGACCATCCCAGTCGAAGGAATAATCAAGGCCGGAAAACACCATTTCAGACTCTGTCTTATCCAAAAGATCTGCCATAAAGAACTTGACGCCCTGTTCCATGGGAAGGAACTGGATACCTCTTTCCTCAAGCACCTTTTTCACAGTTGGATTGGTTGCCATACCAACACCGCCCCAGGCAGTCCAGGCATAGACTTTGTAAGTTCTTTCAGGATGAAGCTGTCTCTGACGAAACAACGTTTTCCCAAGGAAGTCATTGGCAGATGTATAATCCACCTGGCCTTCATTCCCAAAGCGGGCTGTGACAGATGAGAAAGTAAAAAAGTACTTATACTCCCTGTCTTTGAAGGCCTGCAAAAGGTTTCGCAACCCTTTGACTTTAACATCCACCACCAGTTCAAAGGACCAGAGCTCTTTTTTGGGGATGAACTGGCTCATCTCCATGCCGGCGGCATGGAAAATTCCATCGATCCTGTCATACTTGTCAACGGCCGCCTTTACAGCATCAAAATCCGTTACATCCACACAATTATACTCAACACTGACACCCAGAGACTGAAGGGTTTCAATATTTTCAAGTGACTGCCGAACCCGCATCAGGCGATCAAGGCCGCGTTTGATTTCAACGGGTTTTACCCCGGGCATATCGTCTCTCAGCATGGCCATAAGCTCTGCCTGGGTGGATATTTTATCCAGGTATTTTGAATCGGTACTGTAAATATCGTTGATATCCAGAATAATCAGGTTGACCTTATACTTTTCAACCACTTTCTTAATGATTTCGTAGGTAATGCCACCCGCTCCCCCTGTAACCAGAAGGGTGTCATTCTCAGATATGATGTGTTGCGTTTTATCTGCAATGGAAGGCGTCATGGTCAGGACATACCGTTTTTTGTTTTTATATCCCACCTCTACCCTTGTATCGTCGCAAAGAAGCTCATTTAAAAACATATCTGCAATCCTTCCCATGCTCTTTTTGGGCTGTTTATAAGAAAAGTCCACCACCTTGACCCTGGTGTCTGTCATCTCCTTATTCACGGTTTTCAAAAGGCCTGCAAGGCCTGCAAACATGGGATGGATATCTCCGCAGTCTTCCATATACGGGAATACAACCGAATCAAAGGCAATGGTTCCAATGACATTCTCTTTTTGATCAAGGGTTTCAAACAGAGCTTTAATCATAACAAAAAAGGATTTGATGGTTGTGTTGAGGGAGTCGTCTGAATCACCTTTCCCCTCTTTCTTATCAAAATAAGTGTCAAGGGGTGACAAATGGATGAACCCGTTCACTTCCGGATAGGTTTCTTTAAACTCTTCCACCCTCTTTTCTGTGGCTTTGACATCGGTCAGGTCAAACTTAAAATCCGCACCCTTGCCGCCAATGGTAATGACCTCACCCCCCTTTTTTTTTATTTTTTCAATAATTTTTTTGGCAAACCCGTGGCTGTCAAGGGAGACAATAATTTTTTTGCCTTTAAAATCCTTTTTGGAAAGTTCAGGAATCCGGGATTCTCTGACCCTTACAATCAACCGTTTGACGGGTGATACAGGATTAGGAAATTCATCCTCTTCATTTAAAGGAATGGTGATGTTACTTACCGATGGAACGTCATCGTTTTCCACAGCAGTCGCTTCTTCTGTTTGGGGCGCTTGTACAGCTCCGGCCCTGGACTGGATATACTCGGCCAGTTTGGCAATGGTATTCAAATCCCGGAGTTTTAAATCATCCGGCACTGAAAAGCCAAAATGAGAGGCGATCTTGGCAAAAATCTCAACCTGTTTCACTGTATCTATCCCAAGATCTGCTTCAAGATCCAGATCATCCTCCAGCATGTCTGACGCATATCCGGTCTGCTCGGCGATGACCTCCTTGACCGTGTCAATGGCATTGGAAAGGACTTGCGCTCCCGGTGCCGATTGTGTCTCTGATTGTATCTCAGGTTGAGCAGCAACAGGCGTCGGAATGGCCGTTTCTGTACCCGGTATATCAACTCTTGTGACAATATACCCGGCCAGTTTGGCAATGGTATTCAAATCCCGGAGTTTTAAATCATCCGGCACTGAAAAGCCAAAATGAGAGGCAATCTTGGCAAAAATCTCAACCTGTTTCACTGTATCTATCCCAAGATCTGCTTCAAGATCCAGATCATCCTCCAGCATGTCTGACGCATATCCGGTCTGCCCGGCAATAATTGACTTAACCGTTTCAAAGGCAGAAACTCCCGCGGATGCCCCTCCGGTTATCTCTTCAACCGATTTTGTTTCAACCTCTACTGCTGTTTCTTTCACTGCTGCAACGGGCGCAGGTATTGTCGGCATGGCAGGGACAGCCACTTTTACAGGTTTTTCAACTTTCCTTGTTTCCTTTGTCAGGGGCAGCAGGGCTTCTCCTCCGGCCACAGCACATAGGGTATTATCAATCATCTTGAGTTCAGGATTTTGGGATCCGGTGATTTGTTTTATCCAGTTCTGATATCGAACATTGCCTTCAACCGGATTTTCCTCTACCCGTTTGACAAACATGAAAGCAAAATGAGAGCCAAACCCGGCAGCCAGATGGAGACCATACTCAGAATCAATTTTCTCCTGACCAGAAAAATTGAGTTTCTTGAAATTTTCGGGTATTTTCTGAAGATTTGCAATGGGAGGGGCTTTTCTTTTCTGAAGGGCTTTAACCAGCACAACATCTTCTATGGCAGCCCCAAGGGTATGGCCTGTAAATCCTTTGGTGTTGGATATGCAGATGCTGTCCAGGTGATTGGAAAAGGTTGTTTCAAGAACAGTTACTTCCGCATCGGCGCTGCCTCCCCTTGCCGGAGTATAGGTCTCGTGGGACATGAAAAGAAGCTTATCTGCATAGTCTTTTTTCTTAATTCCATTTTGTTTTTCCACTTTATTGATGAATTTTTTCATCTCGTGGGACATGTGGGGCACATCAATATTATAGGTGTGAAAAGCTGAATTGGCGATATGAGTGCCAAGAATCTCGCACTGGCCGTTCATGCCTCTTTCCTTTGCACAGCTCTCGCTTTCAACAACAAGACCCACAGCACCGGAGCCCAGAATGGTTCCGTTACGGTCTTCATCAAAGGGTTTGGCTGCTTCCGAGACTCTCTTTTTGATAGTGGCGGCCCCAAGTGCCAGGAACCCTGATCCCACCCACTGGTTCTGACTCGGCGTGGTCACATTCTCACCACCAACCACCAGCACTCTTTTGCATCGGCCGACCCTGATCCAGTCTTCGGCAATACCAATGGCAAGGGTAGTGGATGCACAGGCGGAACTGACCAGTGTGTTCGGACCTTTGGCTTTGATAATCTGAGCCAGATGGGCAGATCCCAGAGGACAGGCGTTGGCCAAAAAATTCCTGTCAAACTTGTAGGGACCAAAATCTGACCGTTTTCTTGACTTTGCCTTGAAAAACCACTCTGTCAGCTGCTCTTTAATGGAAAGATCTTTTATTTTTTCCATGAGATAATAGTAAATTTTTTCAAACTCTTCATAGGGTTTGAGAAACATTTTCTCATAAAAATATTTTTCAAACTCTGACATCAGGGTTTCTCCATTGGGCCATAACGATGTAATAATCACCCCTGTCTCTTCCTGCATCTCTTCCGGCAGGGCAAACCCGTCAGGAATCATGGTCTTCCCGTCTTTCATCTTTTTATACTGCATGACAAGGGGTATGTTCGCATCTTTTAACGCTTCAATCCCTGCGGCAATACCAATGGCCATGCTGATATCGTATTGTTCTTTAATGCCGTATTCATCATTGAGGTCAAAATACCCTAACTGTCCCGCCAGATGGATCACATCTTCGGCTTTAGTGATCTGGACAAACCTTGCATTCCCATCCGGCTGTTTATAAAGCTTGGTGATATTCTTATCAATAATTTTCTCTTGGGCTTCACTCGTCAGGGAATCGATAAAATTTTCGCCATTGAGAATGGCATCAAAATTATCGGTTGCAAAAACACGCCTTGCTTTGCCCGGAAGCCCCACAGAAACACCTGAAATCAATATTTTGTTGGTATTAAAATCATATCTTTCAATGGCATCAATGGCCGATTGGCGTTTCTGGTGCTGATATTCCTTGTAAAGGATCTGATCAACCAGTTTCTGGTTATTTTGTTTAAAGGATTCAAAATCTTCAGACATCTCTGTTTTTGATAACTCCTCTTTCATTTCGGGAATAATTCCGGGTTCACTTACTCGAACAGATTTTGCCTCAAAAATACTATTGCAGTCCTGTAAATATTTTCTGCATTCCTCAAAGGATTTCACCTCTCCGATTTTAGCATCCACGGATACGGCCGTGCCATACTCTCCGATATTAATATTTTTCAAAAGATTCACCAGCAACCTTGACGGACCGATCTCTATAAAATGGGTTCTGCCGGATACATATACATTCTCAATAGATGTAATAAATTCAACGGGTGAGATAATCTGTCTTGCCAGCAGATCTTTTACATCTTCGTGTCTTTCCGGATATGGTCTTGCCGTGGTATTGGAAATAATTTTTCCAAACCGGGTGTCATTAAAGGTTATGGTATCCAGATACGCTCTTAATTTTTGTGAAGCATCTTTTAACAAAGGTGTATGAAACGCCCCGGTAAGATTCAGCTTTTTATAAAAAATTTCCTGCTGGGTCAAAAAGGTGCAGAATTTTTCAATATCCTCAGCCTTTCCTGAGACAGCCGTCTGTTTTTCGCTGTTTTTATTAGTAATATAAATATTGGATACAAAGGCTTTTCTGATCAGATGCTCTGTCTCTTTTTCATTTTTGAATACCACCATGATTTTACCCGGAACCTTTAATGTGGCTTCATGCATAAGATCCGAACGTTTGATGATCAAACGCATGGCATCGTCAAAAGAAAGCATACCGCTGCAAAAAAGGGCTGTGTATTCTCCCACACTGTGGCCGATGAAGTAATCGGGTGAAAATCCTTCCCGGGACAGTCGGCTGTAAATGGCGGCAGACGAAAGAAAGACTGCCGGTTGGGTATTCTGTGTTGAGTTAATGACATCATCTGTACCGAACATCATCTCCAGCAATGAATAGCCACGCTGTTCAACAAAAATCTTTTCGCCCTTTTCCATTACCTCCCTGATATGGGCATCTTTTGCAAAGAGTTCCTTCATCATTCGGCTTCTCTGGGCGCCCTGGCCGGAAAGAAGTGCGACCATTCTCAATTTTTTACCCCTGTTATCAGCAGAGTAAGCATGATCTATTAATACAATATCATCCCCTGCAGCCGCTTTGAATTCAGCTTCCACAATCTCTTCTTTCCTTTCAAGCCGGGCCGGCAATGTGCTCATAACCATATGGCAATGATTACCGCCAATACCGTTAACATTGGCTGCAAATCTAAAGGGCTGCCCCTGGGGCTTTACCACCATCTGCTGCGCCGGCTTTAAAATTTTACAATCATTTAAAATGGAATGGTCAGGATTATAATTAAAGTCCGGCAGAATTTTACCCTTGCGGTTCATGAGCATCAGCTTTGCCATGGCAACAGCCGGGTTGGCAGCTTTAAAATACCCGAACTGGGATTTGATATTTCCACAATGCATTTCATGGTCAAAACAATGTTCGATCACCTGTTTTTCAACGATATCTCCAAAAATATTGGAAAATGCAAACAGATCCAGATGATGGATATCCTGCTTTCTGATCCCGGATTTATAATATGTTTCATTTATGGTGGATACAAAAGTCTGTTCAGAAGGCGCAAGCAGATGATCCGGTACGCTTGAGCGGACAGCGCATTCGTTGATCTCACCCAGAATCTCCAAATTATATTCTCTGGCCTTTTTATAGGTGGTCATCAGATGGATGGCAGCCCCCTCTCCCATGACATACCCGTCAGCCCTTGAATCATAAAAGTTGCAGTCCCCTTCCGACAACAGGCCGAGGCGTTTGAATGCCATGAGGACGGCCGGGTACAGGTTGCAGTCGACCCCGCCTGCCAGCACGAAATCAAGATCTTTGTGTTTTAAATTCCTGGCCGCATTTCTTATGGCAATGGAGGAAGATGCACAGGATGCATCGATCACGTAATTGGCACCATTCAACCCGAAATAATTGGTGATCCTGCCAGAGATAATATTGGACAAAAGTCCGGGGGTGGTATCTTCATTGTTCTCTGGAATCGTATTCCGGATGGATTCCACAACCCGTTCCGAAAGCCTGTTGAGCTTTGCAGAATCAATCCTGGGACAATTTTTAATGATATTGCCGATAAATTGTTTTCTAACCCTGATAATATTTTTGCTCTGCCGTTCTCCTGAAATGGTACCAAGGATCACGCCAACCTTGTTGCCAGCAGACAGCTGGTCCAGCAGACCCGAACTTTCAAGTGCCTCACTGGCTGCCTCCAGTCCGAAGATCTGTCCTCTTTCAATGGATTTTACCATCATGGGGGGCATTCTATATTTCAAATTGTTGAACTTATGTTCTTTGACCATACCCGCCTTTACTTTGGGAAGCCTGTAAGTGGAATTTTTATCAAGATTCGCATAGGCATCATTGTCAAAGTGAACAGCCGGGATATGGGATAATTGTTTTTGTCCTGATTCAAGTTTCTCCCAGAACTCCTCTGTATTTTTTGCACCCGGAAGAAAAACCCCGAGCCCTGCAACCACAATCCTGTCATCATTAAAATCATAGGAAGGGTCAATAAAAATATCCCGCGGGACAGCCTGATAGTTCTCGGTCATCTGCTCAACCACAATGTGATAATTAATACCGCCGAACCCGTAAGAAGAAACAGCCGCCTTCCTGGATGTGTTACCTTCAGATTTCCATTCTTTTGACTCTTTTATAATAAACAGGGAAGATCCGTTTAAATCATGATTTTTTGAAAGGGTTTCAAACCGGCCATTGGGTGGCAGGATTCCTTTGTTAACAGTCAGTAATGCCTTTAAAATCCCTACTGATCCGGCACATCCCAAAAGGTGGCCGATCTGGGATTTTATGGAACTGATACCGGCATTGGCATTCTTATATATGGAATTCAAGGTCTCAAGCTCTGCCTGATCACCGATGGTGGTGGAGGTTCCGTGGGCTTCGATAAATCCGATATCTTCCGGGCTGATACCGGGCTTAATATTTTCAAAACACCGCTGAACGCTTAATACCTGCCCCTTCGGATTTGGTGCGGCAATGGCCTTTCCCTTGCCGTCAGAACTTGAACCAATGGAATTGATGACACCCAGAATACGATCCTTGTCCCTGATCGCATCTTTCATTCTTTTTAATACAAAAACGACTGATCCCTCACCCAGGATGAACCCGTCAGCCCGCTCATCAAACGGATATGATCCTGTAGCAGACAAGGTTCCCATTTTTGCGAAACCGATAAAGGCTTCAGGTGTCAGATTAGTATTTACCCCACCCACAATGACCTGGTCGTGTTCACCGGACAAAAGTTCGCCCGCTGCAGCATCAAGTGCAGTAATAGAGGATGCGCAGGCAGCATCCACAACATAATTGGCACCCCGGACACCTAAGTGACGGGCAATCCTTGAAGCTTCGATGTTCAAAAGCATACCATGGACAGGATCGTATCCTTTGTTTTCCCCTTCTATGCCTTCCATTAAGGCTTGTTTGACGCCCTCTTTTTCGTCATGGCTTAACGTCTGATACTCATCTGTTTTCTCCATCATGGATACCAGTTGTGGATACCAGTACTTAAGCTGAAGGTCATTTCCCAGCTCATTGGAAAGGCAGGTGGCAATAATAACAGCTGTTCTTGCAGGATCATTACAGATCAGACGGTTGTCATCTCCCAGAAATCCTGCATTTTCGACGGCTTTGTATGCGGTCTGCAACACCATTTTCTGACTGCGGGAAAGTCTTTTTTCTTTGCCTTCAGCATACCCGAACCGTTCCCACTCAAACTCAAAATGGTCTACATGTCCTGCAAGGGCGGTGTAGGTTTTATCTTCCGCACTTTTGTCAGGGTCATAATAGAGATCGGAGTCAAATCTTGACGGTGGCATCTGGCTGATGGAATATTTTTTGTTTAAAATATTCTCCCACAAGCTGTCCGGATCATCGGCATCCGGCAGCGTACAACCGATACCCACCACGGCAATCTCATCATTAATTTTATTTTTCGGGCTTGAAAATATTTCAAGAAAATTAATATTTGTGTAAAGGGTTGATTTGGCTTCAAAATATTTATCGTGGATCTCTTTTATGGTGACGGACCGATCAAAAAAGGCCAGGCTGTCCCCCACAAGAAAATTGCCTTTTTCTTTGTGCTCTTTATCATCAAACCAGATGTAATTCTCAGGCCCGGGATTTTTAAAATCCGGTATAAACCCTTTTGCACCGATGAGCAGTGAACCAATATTTTTCTTTTCAAAGGACCGTTTTATCGTATCAAGACTTTCCTTGTTTTTAATCATCTCAACTTCAGCTTTAATCATTCTTCTGGCAAACTCGGTGGGTGCGGTCCTGGATGCCAGTCCTAAGTTTTTACCGATCACCATGGTCTCATTTTCCCGGATAATGATTTCCTGGTACTGAGGTTTAATACTTTTGGTTGCTACAATTTCATCGGCAAAAAGGTAAGCCGTTCCCACCTGGATACCGATTTTTGCCCCTCTGGCCGCAAGAAATGAGGTAAGCCCTGAAATAAAAAATGACGCAAAGCAGGTGGAAATGCCACCGGCAAATACCAAGTATACATCCGTGAGATCATAATTTTTATTAAGCAGTGTGGCAATAGCATCCTCCCACAGCACCAAGCTGGAAAGCGTGCCCACATGGCCGCCGGCTTCCCCGCCTTCAAAAATAAATCGTTTGCATCCATTTTTCAGGGCATTTTCCATCATGGATACGGATGGCGTATGAAGATAGGTTTTGGTTCCTGCCTTTTCAAGTTCTACCACCTGAGAAGGAATACCGCCTGCAAAAAGCGCATAGGGAATCTTATATTTTTTAACCATGTCCAAATGTTTTTTTACCGCGGGATTAAAGGCTTCCATGCCCACAAGCCCTGCACCGAAAACATCCACTTTTTTGGCACCATCCTTGAGCATAACGTCTGCCAGGTCTTCAGGAAGACTTCCCACTGCAAAAAACGGCAACGCTCCCTGTTCAAGGACCTTATTTGCAAAATCAGAGTTATCGGAAATATTTGCCATGGGTCCCTGGATCAACGGAAATCTTGTTCCCTGGTCCTTGGCAAACGGGGACCCCGGCTTTATTGGATCATTATCATCAATGAAATTTAAATTCTCGCCAATGGTTTTGAAAAAACTGGAAATAATGTCATGAAGACTTGTTGACTCTTTTACAAAATCCTTTGCAAATACGCCGTCCTGGCCCAGGTAGAAAAGAGACTGGATAAACTGAGTATCCTCTTTGTCAAAGGCTGCCATATTATCCACGATGGACGCATAAATCTTTTGTCTGCCATTGGGATCATCGCTAAATTCAATTGCCTGCTGTTTCAGGTCTTTAACAACTTTAGTCCCCAATTTTGCAAACACCCGGTAAATATCCTGCCCATTATATATGATCTCAGTGGAATCACTCTCATCCACCATAGCCAAAAGCGTTTTAAAATTATCCGATACCGGGGCTTCGTCTGTCATGAGAAACTGACTGTCCATGACCAGACCGGATACCCCAGCTGCAAACAGTCCGGTAGCGGTATATTTTCCAACACCGCCATGGATGAATATCGGCAATTCACTGTTTTTCAAATACCATTGCATCAAAACAAAAGAAGAATATTTTGAAACCTTGCCTCCTGCTTCATTCCCTTTCAGGATCAAGGCATGGGGTGAAACCGCTTTTATCTTGTCGTTTATATTAATATCTTTGATTTCCAGGACTATTTTTGTGTCTGCAAAATTTGTGAAATCTGCGGGCGTATCCTCCTTTGAAAGAGGGGAAATTAAAAGATCAAGATTGATCATCTGCTGGTGCTTTATTTTTTGAATCAGGTCATTATCATGGGTTGAAAGTCTTATACCAAAGCTGAATTTTTCTTTGGAAATCAACAAGGCGTTTTGAAGTATGTCGTCATGGGTTAAACATTCCGTATCAAATACCGGAAGAGCGCCAGCGTTGAAAATCTCTTTAAAATACTTTACATCAAATACCTTTGCCGGATTATAAACCATTAAAGGCAGTCTTGAATTCAGTATTCTTCTAATCATAAGTGTTTCTCCATAATTTATTTTTGATTTCATTTTCACAGTGCAACCATGAAAATTTACGTTAACCTCATTACATATTTCAAGTATTGTGCCAAACCCCCTGAAAAATATAACCAACCGAAATGATAGTATTTTTTATTTTAATTTTCTTTTGTGGTTATCAAACAACAGATTTTCTCTTGCATTTTATGTATACGGCGTGTACAAAATTGCACATTATCGGCAATATCATCTGAGGGAGATTTGAATTGAAAAAAGCAACGCTTAATTCCGAAGAACGCCACTTTTTCAGAACGGTTTATAATGCTGCTTTTGCAAACCCGTTCAGCGATTTAAGAGAAACGCTTGATCTTAAAATTGCAGGCCTTTTCCCTTCAGCTTCCAGGCGGGAAAGCATTGATCAATGTACCAAAGAAGTGGATCGCCGGATAAAAGAACTCGACAGCCAGGGCCGTGCCAATATCAACGCGTTTCACGACCAGGACAAAGAAACCATTACGATTGTATTCCTGTTTGATATCTTTTACAAATTCAGGGATGATTTTGACCAGTTGATAAAGGATCAAATCAAGGCCGAAGACACACCAATCAAGGTTCCCTTTGCTGAAAAAGCCATGCATATGCTCCATACAAAGGGATTTGCCGCTAAGAGCATCCCCCATTATTTTGCCCTTTCCTATCAACTCCGACGGGCCTTTTATTTTATTTCCACCTCCCTTGTGGGCAGCAGCCCGTGCATGAAAAAGCTGAAAAAGCATTTATGGTACAATGTTTTCACTTATAATTTTGATCTGTACAATAAATTTCTATGGAACAAAATGGAGGATTTTTCCACCCTGCTTCTGGGGGAAACCGGCACAGGAAAAGGGACAGCCGCCAAAGCCATCGGTGGAAGCGGATATATTCCCTTTGATGAAAAAAAACAATGTTTTACCCAGAGCTTCACCCGGGCCTTTTCTTCCCTGAATCTTTCCCAGTATCCTGAGACCCTGCTCGAATCCGAACTGTTCGGCCATACAAAAGGTGCCTTTACAGGGGCAGTGGATGATTACCAGGGTGTGTTTGACCGGTGCAGCCCCCATGGCTCCATTCTTCTCGATGAAATCGGTGAAATCCCCAACCATGTACAGATCAAACTGTTAAGAGTTCTCCAGGAGAGAAGCTTTTCTCCTGTCGGGACCCATGAAAAATCAAGATTTAACGGAAGGGTCATTGCCGCCACCAACCGGCCCAAAAAAGATGTTCTCAGCGGCAAGGTCTTCAGAGACGATTTTTATTACAGGCTGTGTTCTGATATCATTGAAGTACCGCCCCTTAGAACACGGATCGATGAAAACCTATCTGAAATTGATGATCTCCTTGACTTCACCATAAAAAAAATGGCCGGTACCCATTCTGAAAAATTAATCCTGAAAGTGAAAAGAATTATTGACCGCCGGCTTGGAAAGAATTATCAATGGCCAGGGAATGTCCGAGAGCTTGAACAGTGTGTCAGAAGTGTTTTGTTAAGACGGGACTATAAAGGCAAACAAAAAGAGGAGGAGGAAACCATCTCCCTGCAACAAAAACTTTTACAAGGGATTTCAGACCGGGATATCTCTATGTCATCCCTGGTATCAGGATACTGCAAGCTCTTATACGATGATGCCGGCACCTATGAGAAGGTCGCAAACCTGACAGGACTGGATAGAAGAACGATAAAAAAACATATCATGAAGTTTAAAAAACCCTGACCATTTTTATGTTATATTTTCTACCATACTCAATCAAAGGCGTTTTATCGATATTATTATATACGGTGAATACCATCCTGCTGACCCTTCCATTACTCCTGGTCTCTCTTTTCAAGCTTCTTATCCCGGTTCACGGTGTTGTTGTCATTCTTGATAAAATCCTGATATCCATTGCCAGTCTCTGGATCGGCATTAATTCATTCAACTCAAAGCTGTTTTGCAAAATAGACTGGGATATCAGAGGGCTTGAAAAATTAGAAAAAAAAGAATGGTACCTGGTTATTTCCAATCACCAGTCCTGGGTGGATATTTTAGCGTTGCAGACAACCTTAAACCAAAAAATTCCCCTGCTGAAATTTTTTTTAAAAAAAGAATTAATCTGGGTTCCGTTCTTAGGCCTTGCCTGGTGGGCATTGGATTTTCCTTTTATGAAACGATATTCAAAAAAACAATTAAAAGAGAAACCCCATCTAAAAAATAAAGATCTTGCCAGCACAAAAAAAGCATGTGAAAAATTTAAACATACGCCGGTCTCCATCATGAATTTTGTCGAGGGGACAAGGTTCACACAGCATAAAAATAAGTCCCAAAACAATCATTTCAATCATCTTCTGATCCCGAAAGCCGGCGGAATCGCTTTTGTCCTGGGGTCCATGGGTGACTATCTGAATAAAATCATTGATGTCACTATTGTGTATCCGGATAAAATCCCCACATTCTGGCAATATATTTCAGGCCGGGTCGATAAAATCATTATCGACTTTGATGTTATCCCCTTGACGGATTCTCTGACCGGAGATTATTTTAATGACCCCGAGTATAAAAACCGTTTTTTTGTTTGGCTGAACGCGTTATGGCAAAAGAAAGATGAAAAAATTAAAACATTGAAAGTAAAAATATAGCTTCATCATAAAATCGGGCATCAGGGCCCCATGCACCGCCTGGACTGTTTATGGTTCTTGAAAAACCGGATATTGCTTTACATGATCTCTCTTGTGTGCCAGACTATTTTTTTAAACGCTGCCTGAAAATTTAAAAACTGTTTTAGATACTTTGATCTTATATTATAAAGAAGATATATAAGGTTAATATACAGATTTTTTTCTGCTTAATATGATACGTTCTGCCAATGTATAACACAAAAAAGAAAAGAACAAAAAAAGTAGAAATCTTATAAGTTTGATGATAGGTTTTCCTAAAATAATTTATAAAGAGGTACTTTAGATGTCTTTACTCGAGAAAGAAATAACCTCGCTCCAAGATCTTTTGCAAGTATTACAGGATGATAATACAGGATACAATGGTTCAATCTGGTATCGCGGACAAGCAGAAGCTATCTGGTCATTACTTCCCAGTTACTTCAGGTTAAGCAATGCACCATCTGAATCAACATTATTGAAACGATTCAAACAAAACGCTACTATGCTCGTTGATGCTGTACCAAAAGGTTCTTTCGATTGGCTTTTTCTAATGCAGCACTATGGTATTCCAACAAGGCTTTTGGATTGGAGCGAAAATCCACTTATTGCGTTATACTTTGCAATTGAGAAAGCGAACACACACTCAGGAATTCCTGCTGCATTATGGAGCTTGAAGCCATCGGAACTCAATAAGAATGCTGGGATAAGGGATCCTGATGAAGAGTTTTACATTCCTTCATTTGAGGAGGAAATTTTAAAATTACACTCGATAGAAAGCTTAGCTTCCAACCCCAGGACCCGACTCAAACCTGTTGCGACAATTGCAGCAAGGAATAATCCACGCATCCAGGCTCAATTAGGTGTATTCACCATTCATCATTTAGAGCAAATTTCTATTGAAGAAATTGGAGATTCATCACATGTTATTAAATATGTAATTCCTGACGATTCATCTAAAGAGCTTATAGCTAACCAATTATCAATATTAGGCTTTACAAAATTTCAACTATTTCCGGAGCTTGCAAGTATAGGTGATATTATTAGAGGAGAACTATTATGAGTTATATAAGTACAAATGTGCTCAAAAACAGTACCATTATGTTTCTTTACTCCGAAAAAAAAGTAATACGGTTAGATCCTTCTTATCAGAGGATGGGAGGTGTCTGGACTAAGGAAAAAAAACAGCTCTTAATAGATTCTATTCTAAATGATTACGATATTCCAAAAATATATTTTCACTTGTATGATCGAGAAAAACGAACAGAAACTGGAATTGAATATGCTGTCATTGATGGCCGGCAAAGGTTAGAAACTATCTGGAAATTCATAGATGGAGACTTTACACTTGCAGATGATTTTGAATATCAAAGAGACCCGACTATTAAACTGGCTAGTCTGAGCTATGATGATATTGCAAAGAATTATCCAAGAATTAAAATCAAATTTGATTCTTTCTTTTTACCTGTCATTGGAGTTGATACTGATGATGATGATCTTATTGAAGATATGTTTTCAAGATTAAATGAAGCAGTCCCTTTAAATGCTGCCGAAAAAAGGAATGCTATCGGGGGAGAACTTGTTCAATGCATCAGAACCATAGCTGATCATAGTTTTTTTGATGAAAAAGTTTCTTTTACGAATAAAAGATATCAGCACAGAGAGGTAGCAGCTCGGCTTTTATTGCTTGAGCATTCAATTGCCCAAAAAAGAATAATTGATACAAAAAAAGTATATTTAGATGCTCTTGCCCGAAACTATAAAGTTGATAAAGAATGCATCAGCGGTTTCTTGGAAAAAATAGTTACACGAGTTCTTGATTTAATGTGTGAGACCTTTGGGCATAGAGATGTTTTGCTCAGAGCTCAGGGCAACATAACCATCTATTACCTCCTGTTTAAATTATCAAACATTCATAAAGAGACGGAAAAAATAACAAGGCGGAAACTAATTGATTTCCAAAGTCTATTGAAAAAAAACAGAATTCGGGCAGAAAGTGATTATGAATCATCTCAATTTGAATTACTTGAGTACGACCGTTTAACCCAGCAAGGAACAAATGATTCTTCTAATATACGTGAACGGTTATCTGTTCTTGCCAACCACCTTGGACTAAGTCAGGTATCTTTTTTTCCAGAAAAACAAGAAAGCTTTAAACCAATAGAATAGTTTTGTGTGAACCGATGATTTTCAAATTAATTTGCAAATATCCTATTTATTTTTAGATACAAACGCAATTTAACCCGAAGGTTTAGGCAGAACATGGAAAATATATTACACAAGTAAATGGTAGGAAACTACACCCAATACAATTCGACGAGTTATATGCAAAAGTGAATTATCAGGTTAGTTTAATGGACTATTCTCCATACTATAGTACAGCTACGCATATAGAGAGAGATTGGCCTGCGGAAACTACTCTCCATGGTGGTGGTTATATCAATGAATGGAATCAAAAAGAATTTGCTTATGAGCTTCTATATCGCATTGGTTACTGGAAGACAGGTTTTGAAACAATAGAAGATATTTTTGTGCCACCTGACCTTGTTTATAGTTGGATGGTGGATGACAAAGGAGAGATTCTACTCTTAAAAGAAAGCGAATTAAAAATAAAACAAAAAGTTGACCAGCCATTCCACCGGACTCGCTGAAGCTCGCCGGTGAATTAAACGTCAGCATTTTAATATGCCTTGTAGTCGCATCAACCAGTAGATTAATGTATCAATTATGAAAAGGCCAACAATCTAAATGGAAGAACATGAGAAATATATTCAAGCGCTTATCAAGCTACATCTCGGTTTAGAGAGACAAGGCCCAGGTGACACAAACTATTCGAATCATATTCTTTCGCTGATTAAAGAGTTACCAGCAAATCCACGCATAGCCGATATCGGTTGCGGTGCTGGTGCGGGAACACTATTACTGGCGGACAGATTTAAAACAAAAATACGGGCAGTAGATTTCTCGCGAGAATTTCTTAATGAGCTGACAAATCGAGCAAAACAGCGAGGACTTGAACATTTAGTAGAAGCGATCGAATGCGACATGGGGAGTCTTGGTTGGAAACCAGAAACCATTGATCTGCTTTGGTCCGAGGGAGCCGCTTATAACTTGACATTTAAAGGTGCATTGAAAGCCTGGAGACCATTGATGGCAGCTAATGGAATTGCTGTCATTT
>NZ_JABZFL010000101.1 GCF_014237455.1 Desulfobacula sp.
TCATAGGTCTCATACAGCTTTGCCATCCAACTCATAATGAGGCCTCCTCTTTTTCAACCGAAAGGATATTCTCATCCAGCCCAAACTCTTTGGCAGCCATCTTGCGGATGAACCGACTGGCTTCACACTCGTCTGGTCGTGGAAATTCCAGCACCCCACGACGCATGATGGCATGCCAGAACCGACTGACCAACTCATCCCTACCCGTTTCATCCGGATAATCAAAACCATGGAACATCAGGCCGAAACCAAGCTCGTCAATATCATCATAGGCACCTTCCCCATCTCCAAACCGGCACGGCTCCACATAGGCCTGACAATCACGGACGCCAAGAAAGATATCCTGTCTGCCTCCTTTTTCCAGCACCCGTTTGGCAATACTGAAATGCTTACCGTCAATGCGATCCTTGGCTAATTCGGGGCGGTGTTCATTCCATTCAAAATGTGCCTCTACTTGATATTCCACATCATGGAGAAAGGTGTAAATAGCCAAGGAATTGCCCCCACCCCAAACCAGGGGCTTTGTTCCCTTGGTTTGGGTTCTGAGAGGTTTCATCACCCGCACCTTATCAACATGCCAGATAATGGTTGGTTTCCAGTAGATGGATTTCAATACCCCCTTGACGGCCTCATAGGTCGGCACATGGTAGGAGCATTTCTCCCCGCCCGTCTTCGTTACCGGATCAGTGAACAGAGCATAACGCCCCCAGACCCGAAAACTGATACTGTTTTTCATAAAGTCACCTCCTATATTATTTGAGTATCCATTTTGCTGACTTCATCGGTGGACAACCCAAAATCTTTGCTATAATAACGTTTATCCAGATAATATATTTCCTCACCTTCCTGTATCGGCCTGACTGCCCCAGCCTCCTGTAATTGTCGCCAAATATTAGGAAAAACATTGACACTGTACTTTTGGGCATCTTTCAAGAGTTGAAAGGCCTTGGCAGGTTCAAAAACAGCACAAAGCCCGGCAATGATCTCCTTTCCCTTATCACCATAAGGCACTATCACAGCCTGGGTGGGGGAGTCGATGGCCTTGAAAGCCTTGCCGGCGGTCTTGAATGATTGTTGGAGCTTAATAGCATTTTTCTCCATGCCAATATTTCTGCCATTGTCACTGAGGAGGCTAAGTAAAGTATCTTTTCGCCCTGCCTGTTTCTCTGTCAGGGGATAGGACATGAGTTTTGCCCGTTCGTAAAAATAATATGAAAAATAGAGGCTCATAACTTCCGGATCTAAAAGCTCAGTTTCATCCTTTTCGGAGAAAATACGCAGAGCTTTTTCACGGCCCTCCTTAATATCATGAAGCATGTCAATGGCTTCATCTTGCGGATTTACCACATAGACTTGAGCCATATCCAAATTGCCATTTCTGTTACAGCGCCCGGCTGCCTGAGCAATGGAGTCAAGCCCAGCCAGAAAACGGATAACTGAATTAAAATCCACATCGACCCCGGCCTCTATGAGTTGAGTGGTGATACAAAGCACCGGCAATTTATCCTCAAGTCGCTGCCTGACCACATTAAAAATTTTCTTCCGATGGGCCGGGCAGAGACTTGTACTGAGATGGAAAAGAGAGTCCTCGTCAACACTGCTTAGGCAGATATCATAGAGTTTTCTGGCCCATTTCTTGGTATTGACAATAACCAGACAATTTCCTTTTTCTTTAAGCTGTGTAATCATCAACTCGCCAAGCTCTTGTTCTGTCCAACCATTCTGGCGAACTAAATTCTTAATCTCAACCCGTTTGAACTGTTTAAAGACCTTTGTCATATCATCAACCAGTTCATGGTCGTCAGAAAGAGTAAGTTGCCCTTTCTCTTCCCCTAATTTTAAATCATCTAAAAGAGGCTGTGTTGCGGTACAAAGAAGCACCGTACTTCGTCCATGTTTATTATCTACAAAAAACTGGATAGCATTGCAAAAGAGATGAACGCAATTAACAGGTAAGCTTTGAATTTCATCAAAGATCAAAACAGAATTGGCAATATTATGCATCCGCCTGGCACCACGAGTGCCACCGCCAAACAGGACTTCCAGAAACTGAACCATGGTGGTGAAAATGATGGGCGCATCCCAATTTTCCGTCACCAGCTTTGAATGCCAGGTCAGGGTCTCTGGTTCAAGATTAGAATGATGCTCCAGAACCCAGGGGAACTCATCGCCATCCCGCTCCAGAACCTTGCGGATCTCCCCGGCGTTTTGCTCAATGATGGAGGTGTAAGGGATAATATAAATTATATGGTCAAGCTTATGTTTCTTGGCATGATGGAGAGCATAACGCATACTGGCAAAAGTTTTACCGCCGCCTGTCGGCACGGTGAGAGTATAAATTCCCTGAAAACTTTCTGCCCTTTTTTTGCATTGATCGGAAATTTCCCGGCGAACTGTGTCAATTTTATTACGAACCGGTAAGTTTGAGAGTTTGGCTTCCAGGCGATCAATCGCAATTTGCCAGTCCACTGGTAATCTTGAACGGAATCGTACATTCCCCGGATTTTCAAAATCGGCGCTATCAATGCGGTCGGCATCAATCAAACAACTAAAAAGAAAACGCAGAAAGAAACCAAGCCTGAATTGTTTTATGGTCTCAGATTCATTTTTCTCTGGAGCAACTAACAGAACAAGTTTGTTCCAAAACTCCCGTAAAAACTTATCAGTGGCCAGATCATCAAGCTTACCTAATACTGCCTCATCGGCATTTTCAAGGCATTCCTGTAAATGAGTCTTTCCCTGATCTTTGTTAATCCTGTTAGAAAAACCAT
>NZ_JABZFL010000015.1 GCF_014237455.1 Desulfobacula sp.
GTAAATTTAATTTTTTATATAACAGCATGAATCGTGAGAATATTCTGTCAAAATTCTTGTCATTCTACCATATCTCCAATAAGGTTGAATATCAGTTTAAGATTTTGACTCTACTTGAGTATGTATATTCGTGAATAAAAAATTGCATGGTCATTTTGCAATGTATCAATAATTCTTTTTGAAAGATAAAATCCTGATTTGATCTGTGTAACACCGCGGCTCATTTAGCATTCTGATATTTTGTATTCCGGCATTTTGTTGACAAAAATAAAAAGCTTAGATATGAACTGTTTAGACGGTTTTCTTAACTCAACACTTTAATAAAAAAAAGATTGACTATGAGCCTTTTTATTCTTCTACCTGTTATCTTTGGCTCTTCGTTAATTCTTACCATGATCGGGCTTGGCGGCGGATTGGTTTTTTCTCCCTTTTTTGTCCTCATTGGGTTTCCTATCTCCACAGCGGTTGCGGCATCCCTTTTTTTGAACGGCATAGCTGCACTTTCCGCTCTTATTGTCTATATGCAAAAGAAAATGGTGGATTACTCTGTGTCTATACCTTTGGTTGTGACCTCTCTTTTGGGAGCTCCAATTGGGGCGCTGATGACTCAGAAAGTAAATATCCAAGTTTTTATTATTATTCTGGCCATGGTTCTTTTTCTGGCAGCCCTGCGGATGTTATTTTCTAAAAAAGTTCAAAGTCAGGGAGAAAACGTAAGCTGGCAGGTGAGGGTTTTCGGCGGTGGTTTGATCGGGTTGATCATCGGATTTATGGGCGGTCTCTTAGGGATTGGCGGTGGTGTTTTTATCGTACCCTTGCTGATATATTTGATCAAAGTGCCAACCAAGACCGCAGCAGCCTCTTCAATTTTTATTGTCTGCTTTTCATCTTTTTCAGGATTTGCTGCCCATGCCACGACAGCCTCACTTGACTGGCAATTTATCCTTCTGGCATCCGTCTGCTCTTTTGCCGGAGGACAGATCGGTTCCCGAATCATGGCAGAAAAACTTAAGGGAAAAACCATTCGAGTCCTTTTTGGGATTATTCTGTTGTTCATGTGTGCAAAGCTTTTATACAAAGCATTTATATGATGCATAACATAATGGTGCTTAGAAAATTAAAAACTTTTGTTGTGACCAGCAATTCTCGGTCACTATTTTTTTCATGCATCAGTAGGGTTTTCCATTTAAAAGTAAATATTTTTTTCGTACACTATTGCTCAAATCTTACGTAACTTGTTGATATTACAGGAGAAAAAATAAATCTAGATTTTGTTTTAAAAATGTTGTATATTTTCAGCATGTTACAATATGACAAGGCAAATACCAGTGCATATTAAAAAATACCTGGGCTTTACAGGCTTGAGAAAAATACTGTCAAAACGATTCCTTCAAGTCGAAGACAGCCGTGAAGCAGACAAGGTTAAATATAGACTGCATGATTTTTTCATGACCGGTTTTGCCATGATGTATTTTCAAGACCCCTCACTACTGACTTTCCAACGCAGATTACAAAAAGCCTGGAATTTGAACAATTTAAAAACCATGTTTAACATAGAATCCATTCCCAAAGATACCCAGCTGCGGGATATTCTGGATCAAGCGCCAACAGATGAACTCGAAGCAATTTTTTCAGATTATTTATACCAGCTTCAAAGAAACAAGCATCTTGAACACTATCAATTTCTTAATGGTGCATATCTTATCCCCATAGATGGGTCTCAATACTTTTCTTCTAAGAAGCTTAGCTGTCCGGGATGTCTTACCAAAAAGTCCAAGGGGAAAATTCGATATCACCATCAAATTCTTCAAGCAGTTATCGTTCATCCGGATATGAAACAGGTATTACCACTTGCGCCCGAATCGATTCAAAACAAAGACGGATCAACTAAGCAGGACTGTGAGATGAATGCCGGCAAAAGGATCATAGCAAAGATAAGAAAAGCCCATCCTAAATTAAAAATTACCATTGCAGGGGATGGACTGTATTCAAAGCAGCCATTTGTTGATGAATTAAAAAAATCTAATATGTCCTATATCCTTGTAGCCAAACCAACAGATCACAAGGTCTTGTTTGAGTGGGTTGATGAGCTTACAGGACTAGGTGGTGCCAAAAAGCTTGAGATAAAACTTCCTAAAGGGAAGAAACATGTTTATGAATGGATCAATCAGGTTCCCTTAAATGGAACAGCAGATGCCGACCCGGTAAATTTTTTCAAATTTAAAATAATAAACAAAGACAAAACGACCTATAAAAACAGCTGGGTAACAGACATAGCAATTGACAAGGGGAATATCAAAAATCTTGTCAAAGGGGGGCGTGCCCGATGGAAAGTGGAGAACGAGACGTTCAATACTTTAAAAAATCAAGGGTATCATCTTGAACATAACTTTGGTCATGGCAAGAAGAATTTGTCCATGGTATTTTTTATATTAAATTTACTTGCCTTTTATACCCATCAAATCTTGGAACTGACTGATCCTCTTTATCAAAAATGCAGACAGGACTTCAGCTCCCGCAAAGAGTTCTGGAACCAGCTTCGATGCACTTTCAGATTCATGATATTTGAAAGCTGGGAAACGATGCTTGAAAAAATCATAGGCCCTCCGGACTTTATGCCGCCATGATATGACTCTGCTTACCTAAAAAACAGTTTTAACCGCCATACATCCAGAGATATCTGTTTTCAAAAAATGTCCCAAAGCTGTCTTTTGAAATCAGTTCTTGTATTTTTTCCATATTTTTTATTAATATCCGGTTCATGTAGACTGTTAACCTTGAAGACGGTAAAATCCGATGAAAAGATAGATACCCTAAACTTGAATATATTATGTGACCGAGAATTGCTTGGACACCGCCGGCGGGCTGGAAAATTATCCGATTATATGCTACTGCTGAAGCTTTACTTCACTCAGCCGCATAACGGAGTTATGACGGACAGGCGAAGAAAAACTTCAGCAGCAGTCAAGGTGAATTTACCACCCCACTCCCCGGGCCGTTGAACAAACCGTTGCACTTGGACAAGCCTGTGAACTCAACATTCGGCGGAATAAACAGTAATCAAAAAATTGCGAGGAAGGCCCTATGCATTTAGTCAAAGATTCTTTTGAAAGGATTATTGAAAACCTCCATGACGGTTTATATTTTGTAGACCGAGATAGGGTTATAACATACTGGAATAAAGCCGCTGAAAAGATTTCCGGATTTACTGCTAATGAGGTCGTTGGTACATCTTGTTCTGATAATATACTCACCCACGTCGATAGTGAAGGTAATAGCCTTTGCACTGGGATGTGCCCTCTTGCTGTAACCATTGCTGATGAAAAACCTCGCGAAGCTGAAGTATACATGCACCACAAGGATGGTCACAGAATACCGGTTTCTATCCGTGTCAGTACATTGACCGACACAGACGGCAAGATACTTGGCGGGATAGAGTTATTTACAGATATTAGCAATCAGGCAACCAATGAATTGAGGGTAAAAGAACTTGAAAAATTGGCTCTTCTTGACAACCTTACTCAATTAGCAAACAGAAATTACATAGAGAAAGAAATCCAAAGTAGATTCGAAGAGAAAAAACGTTTAAATGTCCCATTTGGTATTTTATTCATAGATATTGACCATTTCAAAAATTTTAATGACATTTATGGTCATAATGTGGGTGATGATGTTCTTAAATTTGTTTCGAATACTTTTGTTGCCAACGCCAGACCATTTGATCTTTATGGACGCTGGGGCGGCGAAGAGTTTATTGGTATTATACGTGACATAAACGACAAAGAACTTGAGCTGTTGGGGGACAGGCTTCGTTTACTGATTGAAAATTCATATTTAATTCTGGAAAACGAAAAGCTATATGTAACAATTTCAATTGGAGCAACACTCATTAATAAAAATGACACTATTGATAGCCTGATAAAAAGAGCTGATACTCTTTTGTATAAAAGCAAGGCAGCGGGAAGAAATCGTTTGACAATAGGTTGAATATTATTGCCGAACAATTATAATCAAAAGCATTTTCCCAAAGTGTGCTTTATATATTTACCTTATTTTGAAAAAGCATTTTTTCCAAAAAAGATGTTGCTATTATGAGAATTAATAAATATGTCACTCACTAAAACCAACCAAAGTATTGAGAATGATGTGAGCAGTTTTACCTTTATTTCTACCTTGATCATGGCCATCGTTTTAAAATGTTCCATTTGATACTATTCAAATTTCTTTTCAAAATAAAAATCTTGGTATATAAAATAAATTAAATGGATGCAGAAAATCGATTTGTTCATGTCATCAAGGAGAAGAATACCGATTATGGGAAAATTATCAGGGAGTAGAAAAATCTCTTCGTTTTTTTTAAGATTTTTAAGAGTTGTTATTGTTCTGGCTATTGCCATTGCATTAGCAAAATTGCTGATATCTTTAAAAGAGGAACCTGAAAAAACAGAAATTATCAAAACGCCCCCCAGCGTCAAGATAATGGTCGTAACGCCTGTTTCAAAAATCATGACCGTGGATGCATATGGCACGGTAAAACCAAGGAAATTGGTAAAGATTGCCATGGAAGTGCCGGGGAGAATCGATTATATCCACCCCTCTTTTATTGAGGGCGGGGTGATTCATAAGGGGGAGGTTCTGATCAGGATTGATCAAAGATCTTATAAACTGGACCAGCAGGCAGGACAGGTGCGGATCAGGCAGGCAAAAACTGATATTGAAAGCTTAAAGCAGGATATTGAAAACTTGAAAAATGACATCCTGCTTTCCAAAGACAATGTAGAGATTGCCAAAAAAGAACTGAAGAGAATCAAAGCGTTGAGTAAAAATCAATTTGCTTCAAAAAACAGTCTTGATAAGGCCGAACAGCAATATTTACAGGCAAAGATTGCCCTGCAGAGTATCAGCAACAGACTGTCTTTGACGGATACGTTAATGGAACAGAAGAATACGGCTCTTGCCATGGCCCGTGTTGATTTCCAAAAAGCAGACCTCGCGCTTCAGAAGACCCGGATAAAATATGAGTTTGATGGTTTAATTCTGGATAAATTTGCTGAAAAAGGGGAATATGTCAATCCCGGTCAGATCTTAGGGTCAATATATCAAAAAGGCAGCCTGGATGTGGATGTGAGAATCCCTTTGGAAAAAATGAAATGGATTGAATCTTTTTTTAAAAACGGGAAAACACCGGATGCAAGAGTAATGATGGCCAACTTTGACTCGATGAAACCCTATGCTTGGGATGCCAAAGTCGTCCGGTTAAAAGCAAAGATTGATGAAAAGACGAGAACCTTGCCCATGACGCTTGAAATACTGAAGACGGATGTAAAAATAAAAGATATTTTCAATTTAAAACCGGGTACATTTGTTAAGTGCAGTATTATTGGAGAAGCTTACAAGAATATTTATGTGCTGCCAAGGTATCTGTTAAAGAGTGATAATATTCTTTTTACAGTGAATGACAATCATTTAAAAATGAAAAAGGTGAATATTTTAAGAAAGTTTGAAGAAGAAATGTATATTGACAGCGGGCTGAACCCGGGTGATAAAATTATTTCTTCCCCCCTTCCAGGCGCCATTGAGGGAATGAAGCTTAATATCAAACAAAATGGAAAATAAAACATGAAAGCGTTGGGCAAATGGTCTGTTGAACACAGGGTTTCTGTGAATCTCATAATGGTCTTTCTGATTGTGGCAGGGCTGTACACGGTTTTAACCATGAAACGGGAAATGTTTCCTCAATTTTCCCTTGATATGATCAATATTTCCGTAACATACCCTGGCGCATCCCCAGAGGAAGTTGAAGAAGGGATTTGTATCAAGATCGAAGAGCAGCTCAAAAGCCTTGAAGATGTCAAAACAATGTACTCAACCGCCCTTGAAGGACACGGGTCGCTAACATTGGAACTTGCGGCCGGGACAGATATTAATGAAAAACTCGATGAAATAAGAACTGAGATAGACCTGATTGATACATTTCCCGACCAGGCAGAAGAGCCGGTTATCATTGAGATCAAAAACAATGATCCGGCCATCTATCTGGCTATCTATGGTGATGTTGATGAAAAGGTGTTGCGGGATACTGCCGAGAGAATAAGGGATGATCTTGTGGATACGGATGATATCTCCCTTGCAAGCCTCATTGGTGTCAGAGACTATGAAATTTCCATTGAAGTGTCTGAAGAAAATTTGAGACGATTTAATCTGTCTTTTGAACAGGTTGCAATAGCTGTAAAGACAGGAAGTCTTGATTTGCCGGGTGGTAAAATTAAGACAAAAGGCGGTGAATTTCTGGTCCGGACCAAGGGGAAGCTTTATACGGGCGAAGAGTTTGAACAGATTCCCGTGGTGACAAGGGAAGATGGAACCACCATTAAACTTGGGGATGTGGCAACGGTTATCGACGGATTTGAAGATACGGATATCAAGGCAAGGTTTAATGGAAAACCGGCAGCGCTTGTTGTTGTCCGGCGTACGGACAGCCAGGATACCATTGCCATCTCAAAAACAGTCAAAGAGTATATTAAAACGCATAAGGATTCTCTTCCCAAAGGCATCACCCTGGGCTATTGGTTTGATATGGCGGAAATGGTCCAGGACAGGATTGATCTTTTGCTGAAAAACGGTGTCCAGGGAATATTGCTGGTATTTATCGTATTGGCCCTGTTCCTTGATCTTGGACTTGCTTTCTGGGTGGCATCCGGGATTCCCATTTCATTTATGGGCGCCTTTCTTGTCCTGAACTATTTCGGCGCATCCATTAACATGCTATCCCTGTTCGGGTTTATCATGACATTGGGTATTCTGGTGGATGATGCGATTATTGTCGGGGAAAATGTTTATACCCATTATAAAACAGGCAAATCCGCCAAAGAGGCGGTGATTGACAGTGTTGCCCAGATCGGGGCGCCGGTTGTGATGGCGGTTACCACGACCATTGTCGCATTCACACCTTTGATGCATATTGAAGGAATTATGGGAAAGTTCATCTTCATCATGCCCCAGACAGTGATTTGTATTCTTGCCTTTTCTCTTATAGAGGCCTTTGTTATTCTACCGGCTCACCTTGATCATGCACTTACCCCGCCAAAAAAAAATAAAAGTCTGATTTACCGGATTTGTTTTTTCTGGCTGGAATGGTTGAAAAAAGATATTTTGGATGGCCATGGATGGGTTCGGGACAGAATTGAAAGCGTCTTAACGGTTGTTATCCGCTCGATTTATACCCCTGTTTTGAAATATTGTGTTAAGAATCGGTATTTTACGCTTGCCATGGGGTTTGGGATATTGATTGTCAGCATCGGGGTTTTGGCAGGCGGACATGTGCCGTTTGTGTTTTTTCCGAAAACCGACAGCAACTGGATTGTTTCAGAGATCATATATCCTTTGGGAACTCCCTTTGAAGCCACAGAAAAGACCATAAAACAAATTGAAAAAGGGGCTTTTGAGCTCAATGCGTTTTTCAGGGACAGGGTGGCGGGGGGTGATGATTTGATTGTTAATAATTTTTCACAGGTGGGTGTTATTCCCAGAAGAGACTGGAAACCGGGTGTGTATGGCGGACATTGCGGGGAGGCTTGGATAGAGATCCAATCGGCGTCAAAACGGCCCGATATTCCTGCGCCTGAAGTAACAGCAAAATGGCGGGAACTGACAGGGGATATTCTGGGTGCTGAACAGCTCACCTTTTCCATTATCGGCGGCGGGCCCGGTGGGAACCCCATAGAAATTCAACTGAAGGGCAAGGATCTTGATCAGCTTGAACTTGCCGCAGATGAGTTGAAACAGGAAATTGAAAAATACCCGGGAACCTTTGATATCACGGACACTTTTAGGCCGGGTAAAATGGAAAAACGGATTCACATCAAAAAAGGGGCTAAATCTTTAGGCATTACAATGGCAGATATTGCCACACAGATCCGGCAGGCCTATTATGGAGATGAAGCTTTGAAGATCCAGAGAGGCAAAGATGATATCAAAGTAATGGTACGATATTCTCAAAAAGAGAGGGAATCCGAAGCCAGTATTGATGCGTTAAGGATCAGAACCCGAGACGGAAGGCAGGTGCCTTTGAACCAGGTGGCTGATATTGAAATGAAAAGAGGGTATTCAACCATTCAGCGGGTAGACCGGAAAAGGATCATTACCGTCATTTCCGATATTAATGAAGATATTGCCAATGCCCGGGAAATCGTTGAAGATTTAAAAAAGAATTACCTTGATACCCTTGTTAATCGATTCCCAGGGGTGACCTATGACCTGGAAGGCCAGGCCAAAAGAACTGAAGAATCCATTGATAGCCTTAAGTTAGGATTTTCTCTTGCAGGAATGATTATATTTTTGCTCCTGGCCAGCCAGTTTAGATCCTATATCCAGCCGGTCATCATCATGACCGCCATTCCCTTTGGACTCATCGGCGCGATTGCCGGGCACTATTTTATGAACCTTGATATCACTATGATCAGTATATTCGGAATTGTTGCCCTGTCCGGAATTGTAGTAAATGACGCTTTGATTTTAATCGATTTTATCAATTCAAAGGTCAGGAAAGGCATTCCGGTTTTTGATGCTGTCATTGAAGCAGGGCAGAACAGGTTCAGGCCGGTTCTTCTGACCTCGGTGACAACGGTTGCAGGTCTTTTCCCGCTTCTTCTGGAAACCAGTTTTCAGGCACAGTTTTTAATTCCAATGGCAGTCAGTATCAGTTTCGGTCTGATGGCAGCCACTGTTTTAACCCTTGTTTTTGTCCCGTCTTTGTATGTGGTTATCAATGATACGGTAGGGATTTTTATTGCCGGAGATGATGAAACTGCATTTAATGAAATCAAATCATCAATACCCCAGGGGAAAAATAGAGATTAAGATCAGCAAAATGGATAATATATTTAATAAAAATTTTTGGCTCAACGAGTGGGAAAAAGATAAAAAGAGTGATACTTACAGCGTTCATAAGGGGTTTTCCACCCGGGAATACTGGGACAGTGCGGCTGCTACATACAATCAGAATAAAAAAGAAATTAAGGGCCGCCGGCTTAAAAAGACAATGTCGTTTTTTAAAAAAAGTGGTCTTCTGTTTGACGGAATGACTGTCCTTGAAATCGGATGCGGAACTGGAATGGTTGCAATAGAGTTGGCAAAACACGGCGCACAGGTGACAGCCCTTGATTTTTCAAAGGGGATGCTGGAACAATTTAAACAGGGTATCACGCCTGATATAAAAAAAAACATCACTGTTCTTCATGAAGACTGGTATAAAATAGATAGTGAAAAAAAAGGATGGAAAAAGAAATTCGATCTTGTCATTGCCTTTATGTCTCCGGGAGTTGCAAGCCCGGAATCCTTTTTTAAAATGATGAGCTGTTCAAAAAAAGGATGTGCTATCCGGGGATGGGCCGCAAAAAGAAATCACCCGATTCTGTCTGATTTATGGGAAAAAATTGTGGGAACAGTTCTTGAAGACAAGCCACAGAGTATTTTATATAAAATAAATCTCTTGTTTTCTTTGGGCTTTTTCCCGGAGATTACCTTTGATGCAATTGAATGGGACCAGACAGTTTCGATTAAAGAAGAATTTGACAGCCAAATGGCTTTTTTTAAAAAAGTGAGCAAACAAACTGATACTGAGCTTGAAAAAATTATTCGTCCTTATCTTGAGAGCATGTCGAAAGACAATTATATTGTCAGGAAGCATAAAGGCTTGACAGCCACGGCAGTCTGGGAGATGGATTCACGATACCCTTAAATCAAATATCGGCAGCCTGTCTTCACCCAGTTTTTCTTTTTTGATTCCCAATGCAGCACCCAGGATTTGTGTAAAAAGGACCGGAGTGATATGGTGTTTTTGGCATTCATTTTGAAATGACAAATCAGTATATTGTATCTGGCAATGGGTACAGGCAGTACAAATATGGTCTGCCCCCGATTCTAATGCGGCGTTTAATTTGGAATTCAGTATTTTTAAAGACAGGTTTTTATTGGTTTCATAAATGGGATTTCCGCAGCACTCAGTGCTTTTTGACCATTCAACGGTCTTAAATCCGGTGATATTTATCAGTTCTTCAAAAATTTGGGGTGCGTGCGGATTATCAAATCCGGTGATAGTAAATGGCCTCAACGCGTGACAGCCGTATTGGGTGACAATTTTCTTTTCAGGCAGTTTATGATTAATTTTCTTTTTAATTTCAAGAACGCCAATGTCGTCATAAAGAAACGAAAGAAGGTGCTTGATTTTTGTTTTTCCGTCCCAGAAAAGATTTTCATCTGCAAGAAGGCAATCCATTTTTTGTTTTAATTCTTTATTTTCATGCCATTGGTAAGAGGCGTATTTGAGTTGCCCGAAACAGCATTTACAGGGGGTGATGATATCCAGATCATATTTTCGGGCCAGGGCAAAATTTCTTATGGAAGAGAAAACAGAAACTTCAAAACTGGTGCTCCGGGCAGGATAACCGCAGCAATTGAATGGAAGTTGAACCAGGTCCACGCCCAGTTTTTCCATTAAAGATTTAAAAGAGGTGTCATAGTCTTTTAAATAAAAATTTATTTTACATCCCGGGAAATATGCAAGTTTCATAATGTGTTCGCCTTATCCGCTGTGGTCATGATTTTTAACCTTTCAGCTGTCTGGTTTGAGATGTTTCGGAGTTCTATAATGATATCTGCAACTTTTATCTCACTGGGACAATGCTCCTGGCATAAATAACAGGTCAGGCAGTTCCAGACCATCCGGGTTTCTGCAGCCGTCTGTTTTTTTCCCAGCCTTAACAGGTTCATGATTTGCTGGGGTGTCATGTCGTTATCGTTTCCACTATAAGCAACGACGGGGCAGACATTGGTGCAAATGGTACACTGAACACAATTTTCAAAAGAATAAACACGGCCGGTAAGATTTTGGGTCAAGCCATATGTTCCGGCGGCCCGATCTTTTTCCAACTCTTTATTTCCCCAGTCCTGAAGTGCCTTGTCTTTTACAAAGGTATAATTATCCGGATACCCCATTTTATGCAGTGTTTTCGGAAGTGTTTTCCATAATCCCTGAAGGTCAATTCCCGACGGACAGATATTTGTACAATTATTGCACATTGTACACTCATCATTGCCAAGCTGAAGCTGATTCAGCGCTTCCGGGTTCAGATGTCCCGTAAATATCATTTTTCTGGCAGATTCGATTTTGGAATGGGGCAGGATCTGTTTATTCCCTGTGATTAGAAAGTTTGGATAAACACTGCAGACCTCAGAACAGATACCGCAGTTTGTGCATGCAGCAAAGGTTGCCGGGTGAATGAATACCGCTTCTTTTTGAAAGTGTTTGTTCGTCACTTTATGCTGTGCACTTGCAAACGGAATCAATAACATATGGAAAAATCGTGAAAAAGGAAGACTGATCAGCATTAAAAATGAAAGCAGGTAGTGAATCGGATACAGCCAGTTGTCTGCACGGTAATGGTTTAAAAAATTTGCAGGTTTTCCAAGATGCGTGGCAAATGCCTTTGATACAAAGGCACTATTTATTTTTGAGTGACAGTCAAGGCAGTAGTCATTGTTTAAACGTCTGCCTTGTTCAAGTGCATCTTCGGTAATGAGGAGCGTTTCTTTAAATACAACATGATAATTTTTTTCCCAGTAAATTTTCAGGTGATCAAGGTCTGTGCCCTCATCCAGATCGGAATAGTCTTCAACCATTTCTAAAAACGCAGGTTCTGAGATGATTTTTACCGTTTCAAGCATAAACCCTGAACCAATCACCAAAAGGATCAGGATAATGGAAAAAATTCCTTTATATTTTAATTTGTTATCCGGCTTGATTCGAGTATTGAAACTTCTTCTAAACAAAAATCCAATACATCCGGCCAGTACCAGAAAACCGGCAAAATTTCTCAGGAATTGAAAGGGATCAAGAGTGGGTTGATAGTATTGAAACAGGTTAAATGCAGTCAATTCGTCCAAAGCATGGAAAAAAACCAGATAGCTAAAACCGGATAACACAAGAAAATGAACTGCCCACCTTGTTTTTGATGCGCGAAACAGTTTTGATTGAAAAATCGTGTTGAAAAGGACCAGCTTTAAATTTAAACTCAATTTTAATTTCGGGACCCCTGAGGCACCTTTTTTTTGAAACCGGTAAACCTGAAATAAAAGACCTGCTGTTGACAGGATTAATGATGTATATAAAGTAATTTGAAACATCAGTGTCCTGTTGTGCTTTTTTTATAAAAATCATTAACCGCTGTAAATGCGCTTAAGGCCGAGACTCCGGAACCTGATTTGAGTCTGACCCAGTCATTGTGGGCAAGAATTGTCCCAATGGCATAAAGATTTTCATAAATAATAGCGCCATGTGTATCCACCGGCCTGAAAACACTGTCTGTTTCCACGCCTGCCGTGTTAATCAGGTGTCCCTGTTTTTCAAAAAAATCAAGGTGATGCCAAAGGCTTCTTTCGTCTGGCTGATAAACCGGCAGGTTGAATACGGTTTCCTGTATACGTCCTCTTTGGGCATGGAGTCCTCCTCCCGGGAATCTTCCCGTGGCAAGAATACCCCCCCTGGATCTTATTTGAGTTTCCATATTCTGATTCATTACATCTAAAACAAATTCAGATCCGTTAAATCGCGGTGGCTTGATTTTTGCCTGACTCAAAAAATGAACCTTATTTTTGGCCAGTTTTTTTTCAAATGCATTTTTCAGTCGTAACCCTGGAATGGAAGGCGGCATCATCGGAATTTCAAATATATCAAGACCGGTCATTTTTTCCAGACGGGTCAGTGCCTCAAGGCTTTTATTTACACCGCATACTGCAGGTATCCCCATCAGTTCAACTTTATCCAGGAAAGGAGAAATCTGTGTGGCAAGCTCTTTGAGAAAGGAAGAATCTTCAAACAGTGTTGCCAAATGTGTTGGATTTAAATCGCCATTTTTTCCCGGAACCTCCACACTTAACGTAAGAATATTGGGATAGTTCTTTTTTAAAATATCCGCTATTTGTCTGGCACAAAACCCCTTTAGCCCTTTAAAGTCTACAAGCAATAAGTTTGTATCATTTTTAAGCAGACGGCTTTTTGAAATGGTTTCAGGAATCATACAGGTTGGTTTGAACGTACCGGCAGAGGTGAGAACAGATCTGTTCCCTTTCTCTGGTTTAATATAATTAAGTCCGGCTGATTGTAAAAACCGGGTTAAAAAATCAAAACTTTTCAATATGGCTTCCAGGCTGGTCTTTGAATACGGATGTCCGGGCATTTCTTTTTGCAATAAGCTCAGGCCTGTTAGAGGGTCCTGCAAGACTGTTCGTGAATGAAGCGGATAGACACCCAGAAAATCAAACAAACCGCTTGCAAAATAAAGGTGTGATGAATTACCCGTCTGAACCGTTTTCAAGCCGAGAGCAGAAGCGCGAGCCGCAGCAACCATGCCTGCAAAACCGGCCCCAATCACTGTTATGTCACATGTGATATATTTTTTATCTTTCATTTTTTAACAAGTTCAAGGCCGAATAAGCCGCAATGTATCATTTCCTTTAAAGAGGACTGAACAAGTGCCTGGCCCCATAACAAGGATTGTTCCCCTTTCCATCGTTCATTTAAAAAATATTTCAGATCGTTTATACCGGTTTGATCCATAATTTCCCCCCTGGCATAGAGATGTGACAGTATCCGCATGCTGCAAAAAGCCCCCTGGCAGGGCCCCTTTCCAATCCTGGTTCTAAGGGCAATGGATGAAAGGTCAGGTTTTCCACCATTTTTTTTAATTGAATCAATCACTGTATTTATCGCACTGGCCGGAACCATTTCACATTCGCAGAGAAAAGGGTCTTCCAGCGTATCGGGTTTGAACGGATCATTGACCAGAACCCCCGGTTCCGACCATTCTCCGCTATGGGTGGATGGCAATGGGATCATTTTTGTCCGGCATTCCACTGAAACTTGATGTTTTTTACAGACAATATCAGATGTCTTTTCTGCCATTAACCGGTATGTAGACAGTTTGCCCCCTGTAATTGTGATAAGATTATTCACCTGGTCTTTTTCATGATCCAGCAGGGTAAATCCTCGGCTCACATCTCTGTCATTGTCTTTTCCCATGCTGACCAGGGGTCTTACACCTGCATATGCCCGGATATACCGGCAGGTTTTCAGTTCAGGTATCATTTTTTCACCCTCACTGATAATATAATCCACTTCTTTGACCGTGGGATAGATGTTGTCCGGGGACTTGATTCTTACGGAAGTGGTTCCAAGGATTGAAACAACGCCGCCCGGAACCAGAATATCTCCATCAGTGGGTTTTCTCAGGCGGTTAATCGCTCTTTTTGTGATTCGTTTACTTGTGACCAGAAGACTTCCCTTGGAAAAAACCATATTGATGTGAATCCCGGCCATGGCAGCAATGCTTCCGGCCCACGCTCCGGTTGCATTGACATAGGTTTTTGCTTTTATTTTATGGGTTTTGCCGCTGATTTGATTTCGAACCCGGGCATAAACGATGGCCTTGTTTTCAATCTTGAACGCTTCAATCCGGGTGTGGCTGAGGTAGCAGGCCCCTCTGGAAACGGCATCGTTTATATTTTCAATGGACAGTTTAAACGGGTTAATGGAAGCATCATTCACTTTATACACAGCGATTGTTTCATCCGACAATGACGGTTCCATTTCCCGGGCTTCTTTCGGATCTATCTTTTCAGATGGAATTCCGTATTTTTTACACATATCAGGAAAATCAGCAATGTAATTTTCTTTATCTCCCTTAACAGCAACAAACAGTCCCCCGGTTTCCTCGATGCAATGGCCGACATTTTTTTTTAATATTTCCGATTCAGTACTGCACTCAACCGCTGCCTCGGGGTCAGAACAGACATATCTGGCACCACTGTGCAAAAGGCCGTGATTCCCACCGGATGCACCGGCATTCAGGTCGCTTTTTTCAATCAGAATCACGTTGAGCCCTCTAAGTGTCAGGTCTCTGGCAATCCCGGTGCCTGTCACGCCCCCGCCTATGATTAATACATCTGTTTCCACAATATCGTCTCCAGTTGCAACCAGAAAGGGTGTTTTTACTGGATGTTGGTTTTTAAAATTCAAGCCCGAAGTCCTGAATTAATATGTTCCTTTTTTATTGTTTTTATATATTTTTTATTGTTTTTTTACAAGTTTTATTGTTTATTTTTTTGATGAATTGATCTGACTTTCTAATCCTGCTATAAAATATTCATTATTTTTAATTCGGAGGTAAAAAAAGATGGCCCAGACTTTAATACCGGTTGACAGGCAGGCGCGGATCCAGAAATTGATTGAAGAAAAAGGGATTGTAAGGGTTTCCGAGTTAAGCAAATTGTTTGGTGTGACGGAACTGACCATCCGTCGGGATTTTGATGTGTTGGAAAAAAGGGGGGTGCTGGAACGAACCCATGGGGGGGCTATTTTGCGCCGCCGTTTAAAAGTCGAACCCCTTTATGTGGAAAAAAACCAGAAACACCGGACACAGAAAGAAAAAATAGGCATTGCCGTCGCCAAGATCATTGAGCCCGGCGATACACTTCTTATCAACACCGGTTCTACTAACACACAGGTTTTAAGACATTTGTCAGGGAAAAATCTTCGTGTCATTACCAGTAATGCAAATGCCCTTACGGAAATTGAGAATCCTGAAATTGAGGTGGTTTTAACCGGTGGACTGTTCCGCAGGCAATCAAACTCTTTGATTGGAAATTTTACCCATACCCTGCTTAAAAATGTCTGCGGCAGCAAGGCCATTATCGGTGTTGACGGGGTCAGCATAAGATTCGGCTTGACAACCCCTATTCAGGAAGAAGCCGCAGTGGCTCGCCTGATGATTGATCAGACGCTGGGTCCGGTTATTGTAGTTGCCGACAGCAGCAAGATGGGCGTGGTATCAAATTTTGTGACAGCGTCCATAGATAAGGTCAATATCCTGGTTACTGATGCAGGAATCAAGACAGGCGTTAAAAAAGAACTGGAGGAAATGGGTATAACCGTTATTATTGCAAAATAAAGAGCAGACTTCCTATTGTTTTCTAACTTGAAATATTCCTTAATCTTCAGGTGCGAATCAGTAAATCACCTGGGTGGTTTTGGCATCAAACAAATGCATTTCATTGAGGTTCATGCCCAGATTAATTTCTTCATTTGTCCTGACAATCTTCCTCCCTTCACTTCTTGATAAAACTTTAATACCCATAATATCCACATGAAGCTGGGTTTCATTTCCCAATGGTTCAACAACCATGACATTGGCGCTAAATATCCAGTCTTCAGGAAGCTGTGTATGGCTATTTATGGGTGTGATCTCCTCTGCCCGAAGTCCGAAGACAACTTTTTGATCATGAACCAGCTGGATTCCTTCTTTATCTGGAACAGGAATCTTGAGCCCATCTTCAAACTGGACAAAGGTTTGATTCTTGTCTTTATTGATTTTGCAGTCAACAAGATTCATGGGAGGGGTGCCGATAAATCCTGCGACAAATGTATTTGCAGGGTTTGAAAAAAGTTCAATGGGGGTGCCGACCTGTTCAATGTACCCATCCCTGAGGACAACGATCCGATCAGCCAGGGTCATGGCTTCCACCTGGTCATGGGTCACATAAATCATAGTGGAGTTAACCCTCTGGTGCAGCATTTTTATTTCCGCTCTCATCTGGATACGAAGCTTGGCATCCAGGTTTGACAAGGGTTCATCAAAAAGAAAAATGGAAGGTTTTCTGACCATGGCCCGACCCATGGCCACCCGTTGCCGCTGGCCACCGGAAAGTTCATGGGGTTTTCTAAACAGCAGGTCTTCAAGACCCAGAATAAGCCCAACTTCCTCAACTCTTTGCTTGATCTCTTTTTTGGGCGTTTTCATCAATGTTAACCCAAAGGACATATTATCAAACACATTCATATGGGGATAAAGCGCGTAATTCTGAAACACCATGGCAAGGCCCCGGTCCTTTGGCGCAATATCATTGACTATTTTATCATCAATGGAAATCGTGCCATTGGTTATCTCCTCCAACCCTGCGACCATTCTAAGCAAGGTTGATTTACCGCACCCTGAAGGTCCGACAAGAACAATGAATTCTTTGTCCTTTATATCAAGGTTTAACTCATGGATTACCTCTATTTTACCATATTTTTTAATGACATCTTTGAATTTTAGCTCAGCCATTTACTATCCTGATTCTTATATTTTATTAAATTTCTGCCATTTCCATTAGTGATCATAAAACTACAAAAAATATCATTATGCAAATCTTTTTTTAAAAATCACTTTAATCTTGACTCTCTGCCAATATTCTAATAATTTTAACGCAATGCAATAAAAATAAACAGATTTTTTTATTGGCAGGTTCGACAAAATGAAAAATTCAACATAATCAGGTAAGGAGGAAAGTAAGATGAAATTATCGAAATTGTTTGTATTTTTAGTTGTTGCAGTTTGTATTGCCTTCCCGGTTTCCGTTTTTGCCAAACCCGTTACCATTAACTGGTGGCATGCCATGAGAAGTGCAAGGGGTGAAGTGGTCAAGAACATGATCAATGAATTCAACGCATCTCAGTCAGAGTATGAAGTTGTCGGAACCAACAAAGGCAACTATGATGAAACAATGAATGCCGGCGTTGCAGCCTTCAGGGCTAAAAAACAGCCCCATCTCCTCCAGGTTTTTGAAGTGGGAACCCAGACCATGATGCTTTCAGGAGCTATCTATCCGGTGTTTGAACTCATGAAGGATGCAGGCATTGATGTGGACTGGTCAAGA
Source organism: Desulfobacula sp. (assembly GCF_014237455.1). GTDB lineage: Bacteria > Desulfobacterota > Desulfobacteria > Desulfobacterales > Desulfobacteraceae > Desulfobacula. Next base: position 17,752 of record NZ_JABZFL010000015.1, read on the forward strand.
TATCTTCAGGCGGTTCTTTCCTATTATATGAATGCCGACGGAAATCTCATGTCCATGCCGTTTAACTCTTCCACACCCATTATGTATTACAATGCAGATATGTTTAAAAAAGCAGGTATTGCGCCTTTATCAAAATCTGAACCCATTACCTGGGATGAACTGGGAGACATTACAAAAAAACTTGTCAGTACCGGAATTGCTTCGGCAGGTATGGTTACAGCTTGGCAGTCCTGGACCCAGATTGAAAATTACAGCGCCATTCACAATGTTGCGTTTGCCAGCAAATCCAACGGATATGAGGGGCTTGACTGCCAGCTTGAAATTAATAATCCCCTGGTAGTAAAACATATCACAAGACTTAAATCATGGGCAGATGACAAACGCTTCATGTATGGCGGACAAAAATACCAGGGCCCTAAATCAGAATTTATGGCTCAGAACGTGGCCATTTATATTGATTCCATCAGCGGGATTGCAAAATTAAAAAAAGGAGTCAAGGATTTTAAATGGGATGCAGCACCTCTTCCAGTGGAAGCAGGCACAGCAAAACTCCAGAACTCTATCATTGGCGGGGCATCTCTATGGGTACTCAATGGTCACTCAAAAAAAGAATATAAGGGGGTTGCAGCTTTCTTAAAATTTCTGGCCGGAAATGAGATGCAGGAATACTGGCACAAGGAAACAGGATATTTCCCCATTACTATTGATGCCTATGAATCTTTGAAATCCAAAGGGTATTATAATACTGATCCCCTCCAGGAAGTGGGTATCAATCAGCTCAACCGGGCTATTCCCACTAAAATATCAAGAGGATTGAGGCTGGGCTATTTTGTTCAGATCAGAAACATTATCAATGAAGAATTAGAGCTTGTCTGGAATGGGAAAAAATCTCCCAAGGAAGCTTTGGACAATGCAGCTGCAAGAAGTAATATCCAGTTGAGAACCTTTGAAAAAACCTATAAATAAGATGTACAAGGAGTCAGATAAATAGACTTGATATTTATCTGACTCCTTTTTTTGCCCTTGATAAAACCATGATAAAACGCTCATTCTTCAAATCAAGATATTTGCCCTATCTGTTGATTTTTCCACAGATACTTGTCACCCTGACTTTTTTCTATTGGCCGGCTATCCAGGGGCTTTCCCAGTCTTTTCTTTTAAGTGATCCCTTTGGAAGACACTCTAAATTTGTATGGTTTTATAATTATATTGAACTTTTTACAGATCCCCTATATCTGAAATCGATTTTCACCACTTTTTTTTTCAGCCTTGCTGTTGCCGCTGTTTCCTTATCCCTGGGACTTTTTATTGCCTCCATGGCCAATAGAGCACTGAAAGCAAAGGCATTGACCAGAACCCTTCTTATCTGGCCCTATGCGGTAGCACCGGCAATCTCTGGGATTATGTGGCTTTTTCTGCTCCATCCTTCCTATGGCATTGTTGCCCTGGGCATCAAAAAATGGCTGGGGGTTGACTGGAACCCGGTTCTCTATGGAAGCGATGCCATGGTAATGATTGTCATGGCCAGTGCCTGGAAGCAAGTCAGCTACAACTTCGTGTTTTTTATGGCAGGTTTGCAGGCCGTACCCAAATCCCTGACTGAGGCCGCAGCCATTGATGGCGCAAGTCCCTTCAAAAGATTCTGGTATATCACCTTTCCTTTGTTATCACCGACTTTTTTCTTTTTAACTGTGATGAATATTATTTATTCTTTTTTTGAAACATTTGGAATTATTCATACAGTGACCCAGGGGGGCCCTGGCGGTTCTACAAATATTCTGGTTTACAAGGTGTACCAGGATGGATTTGTGGGATTGAACTTAGGATCTTCCTCCGCCCAGTCGGTTGTGCTCATGTCTCTTATCATTGTTATTACTTTTCTTCAGTTCAGATTTCTCGAGAAAAAGGTACAGTATGGTGGATAAATATTATGGTTGAAAAAACCCCGATACTTGATTTTTTTACCTATGCATTTTTAATACTGGGAATATTTATAGTAGGATTTCCAATACTTTACAGCTTGATTGCGGCTACCCTGCCCCTGGAAGATGTAGTTAAAGTGCCCATGCCGCTTATCCCCGGGGATCAGTTTATTGTCAATATGAAAGAAGCCTGGTCAAGGGGAGATCTTGGAACCCAGATCTTAAATTCCGTTATTATGGCATCGGGTATAACCATTGGCAAAATTACCGTGTCCATGATCGGCGCTTTTTCAATTGTTTATTTTGATTACAAATTCAGGGTTTTGGCTTTTGCATCGGTTTTCTGTACTTTGATGCTGCCTGTGGAAGTCAGGATTCTTCCCACCTATGAAATGGCTGCCAATCTTCTGAATCCAATCCAGGCCCTGTGCGATTTTCTGCACCTGGATGGACTTTTGTCATGGTTTACTGGTAATGACATAACGATTGACCTCAATTGGAGTCTGCTTGACAGTCATACCGGACTCATCTTACCCCTGGTGGCATCGGCAACCTGTACTTTTTTGTTCAGGCAGTTTTTCCTGACCGTTCCGGAAGAACTATGCGAGGCAGCAAAAATGGACGGGGCTTCTCCCATGACCTTTTTCAGGAAAATCCTTTTTCCCCTGTCCAAAACTAATATTGCCGCCCTTGTGGTCATTGAATTTGTATATGGGTATAATCAATACCTCTGGCCCCTGCTTGTTACGACCAACCCAAAAATGACAACGGCTGTCATCGGCCTTCAGAATCTTATACCCCAGGCAGATGATCTGCCCGAGTGGAATCTCGCCCTTGGCGCTGCCGTCCTTGTTATGCTGCCCCCTGTTCTGGTTGTACTGTTCATGCAAAGATGGTTTGTAAAAGGCCTGATTGAGAAAGAAAAATAGCATAGTTCAGACATTTGCCGCTATCTTTTCCGGAAAATAAAATAATGATGAAATCAATAAAAGACTTTCCACAGGGAAAAAGATCTGCCATCACGTATCTGCTTACAGATATTGATGATACCATAACCCATAAAGGCAGAATACCGGCCTGTGCTTTTAAGGCCATGGAAGATCTTGACAAGGCCGGTATAAAGGTGATTCCCATCACGGGCAGACCTGGGGGATGGTGCGATCATATCGCCAGAATGTGGCCCGTTAAAGGTGTTGTCGGTGAAAACGGCGCATTTTATTTTGTTTATGATATCCACACAAAAAAGATGATACGCAGATATTTCAAAACAGATCAGGAACGAGAACAGGATCAAATAAAACTGCTTGCTGTAAAACAAAGAATCCTGCGCTCAATTCCAGGCTGTGTGATCTCGGCTGATCAACCATACAGGGAGGCTGATCTTGCCATTGATTTTGCTGAAGATGTCCCTCCTCTTTCCCAAACTGACATTGACAGGATTGTTGACATGTTTGAACAATGCGGCGCAACCGCAAAAGTCAGTTCTATCCATGTGAACGGCTGGTTTGGTAGCTATGACAAGCTTTCCATGACCAAAATAATGTTCAGGGAAGTATTTAAAACAGATCTGGACGTAATAAAGGAAAAGGTTGTCTTTGTCGGGGATTCTCCCAATGATGAACCCATGTTTGAATATTTCCCCAACTCAGTTGGTGTTGCCAATGTGCTTGAATTTTTTGACAGGCTTGCATTTAAACCTGCCTGGATAACAAAAGGAAAAGGAGGGATCGGATTTGCACAGCTGGCCAAAATTCTTGTCCCGTGAAGATAATTTTCAGGTGTCCTGTTGATTTTTTTGTTTTGATATCATGTATCAACTTGGACATTTTTTTTCTTAGCTGCCATGAATCAGATGGAGGAAATTGAACCCGGGCCCATACTCATACTTCAAAGAAACAAACATCTGTTCGTCCTTTGTTTTTTTAACACCCATCACAAAATTATGAAAAATACTTGAAAAATAAAATTTATCATAATATGTATACTTGAATTTAATAAATTTAGACACGAAGTCTAATTGCAATTAATATAAAATTTATTTAAAAACTAAACCGCAACAACAATAGTATTAAGAAAATACTAATGTGGGAGCGGTTTTTTTGTTTATGACCTTGGAGGGTTACAATGAAAAGATTAAACTTCGTGATAAATATACTTTTTTGTTTTTTTCTTGTTGCAAGTGCTAATGCAACAGAAGAAGGGGCTGGAATAATTGCTCTTGACGAAATTGTTGTTTCAGCTAATCGTATTGATAAAAAATTAGGTGCGACTCCTGCCAGCATCTCTATCATTACAGCTAAACAAATAAAAGATATGGGAGCAAAAAACATAATTGATATTGTTAAAACCATACCGGGAGTAACTAAAGATAGTGATAGTAAGGAGAGAGTGACGATTCGCGGCAATAGGTCAGTGCAATCTGCCGGAGTTCTGGTGCTTGTAGATGGTGTGCCATTGAATTCAGGCCTTAGTAATTATGTGGAATTTGATGCCATTCCTGTTTCAGACATCAAACAAATTGAGGTTCTTCGTTCATCGGCTGCAATGATTTTTGGACCGGATGCAGCACGTGGCGCTATTAATATTATCACAAAAAAAGGAAAATCGGAAAAACCGCAAATTAAAACAGCAATATCTTATGGCTCGTGGAATAGTAAAAAAGTATCTGCAAGCATAGATGGAATGGTGAAAAATTGGGATTATCGTTTGGGGGGATCATTTTTCAATACAGACGGTTATGAAAATGATGAAAAAAAGAGAAGTGCCGTTAGATTAAATACAGGCTATAATTTTTCAAACGATAGCAGGGTGGGGTTTAGTTTTTCACATCAAGATACAGAATATGACACAATATATGCAAAAACAAAGTGGCAGATTGATAATTATAGAGAAGAAAGCATATTCCCAAAATCGGAAACGAATTCAGCGCTTGTTCATTTTAGAGAAAATGAGAATGAAAATTCGGCTTTCAGTATTGATTTTACTCATAAAAAGGATAAATATTTTGTAAACAGCTTAATCTCTTATGATAAGACTGATCATATTTATCAATATCTGCCAAAGTGTTTAGATGCTGCTGCAAGCAAAACAAGCTCGTATTATGATTACAAAGAGGATAGAGACAGTGACAGATCAGTTTTTAAGGCATCAGGCGGCTATTATTTAGATTTTGATAATGGCGCAAGATACACACCAACTTTTGGAATGGATTATGAAAAAAATTCATTTGATCAATTGCGGACATATCCGTGGTCGCCGACACCGCTTTCTTCTTCTCAAACAACTGCTGTTAATAAAGCAAACATAGATTCCCAAAAAAAGCGGTTTGGTCTCTTTTTTGATAATGAAATAGCGTTTGAAAATTTCGAATTCAATTTTGCCATACGTGCTGACAAAGTAAAATATGACATAGAAAATCAAGTGTCGCAAAAAATAAGTAATGACATAACCGATTACAGTTGGGATATAACGCCTCTTTATTATTTAACACCTTCCTCATCACTATATTTTTCAGCTTCCAAATCATATTGGCATCCGGCCTTGATATATTATAAATACGCTATGGAAAAGGATTCCCCTTTAAATAAACCGGAAGATTTAAAATCGGAAGAGTACCTTACTTACGAGTTTGGTTATAAAGCTGCGTTTAATTCAAAACTAAATCTGGCTTTGTCGATTTATTTTATGAATGTAAAAGATAAATATATGTCTCTTTATGATGGAAGCTCCTGGAAAGGATATAAAAACATTGGCGATTCAGATCATAAAGGTGTTGAATTAGAAGCGAACGGAAAACTTTCTTCTTTTTTCGGCTATCGTTTTCAAGGAACATATCAAAGTGCAAAATGGGATAATGCTAGTTTCAGGGCTTATGAATGGGGAGCGACTCAAAGCGATGACAGTTTGGAAAATTTTGATATCTCAGGAAAAACAGTCCCGCATGTCCCCAAATTCACTTCTACACTTGGTTTGGATTTCTATTTTTTAGAATTTTTCAAACTCAGTGCTGATGCAAATTATTATGGAGAGCAGGAAATTGATGTTCTTAATCGTTATCAAACAGATGCCTATGCAACTCTTGATTTAAGGCTTTCATACGATCGCAAAAATTATAAAATATGGTTATCTGCCTTTAACCTCTTAGACACAAAAGAAGAAAATATGTTTAATGAGCAAGGAAAAAGATTGTCAGATGGTTCCCCTGCTCATAATTATTACCCATTAGATGGCAGATACATAGAAGCAGGCATTAGTTTTACTTTTTAAATGAAAAAAAGCACTATTATAACATTCCTCATTCTATCTCTATTTTTTTTAACAGGTGAGCTGTTTGGTGAAATTATTCAAGATTCTACCGGCAAATTTATCACTCTCAACTCACCTGTTAAAAAAATAGTGGTTTTAACATCCGATGCTCTGGAAATTGTTCGCGCCATTAAAGCAGAAGAGTCTGTCATAGGCGTTTATTTTGAAGTTTCAAAAAAGCCTCTATTCTGGCAAGATTTAAAAAACAGAACAAAAGTCGGCAGTTGGAGAGAGGTTAATTATGAACTGATTGCAAAATTAAAACCCGATATTGTTATCTGTTATACAGATTATCCAGGCCGAACTCTAGAAAAAAAATTAAACCCTTTCGGTATTAAAATCATACGGCTCAATTTTTATAAACTGAACACCATTGAAAAAGAGATAAAAACACTCGGGCATATTTTAGAAAGAGAGCAAGATGCGGAGAAGCTTATCGTATGGTACAGGGAAAATTTAAATTTTGTACAGGAAAAATTGAAACATATTGAATCGCGCCCAAGCGTTTATATAGAAGGCTATCTGAATTATAATACTGTTGGGAAAAATTCCGGGGGCAATGAAATGTGTCTGCTTGCAGGTGGAAACAATATAGCTTCAAATATTTTAGTGCCATATCCTAAAATAACGTCAGAATGGGTTTTATCAAACAATCCGGATATTATTATTAAAGCGGTTGGAAAGAACAGCCGCACTTCGGCAGATGATTTAAGCTCCTTAAAACAGCTCTCAAAAAAAATACAATCAAGAATACTCTGGGACAACATTGAGGCGGTGCATAATAACAAGGTGTTTTTAATTTCAAACGAAATATGGACAGGCTCAAGAACGCTTATCGGTTTAAGCTATATGGCAAAATGGTTTTATCCAAAACTTTTTAAAGATTTTGACCCTGAAAAACTGCACAAAGAATATTTTGAAAAATTTCAGGGGATTAAATTTTATGGGACATACATTTATTGAATATCAGCAATAAATACAAAAAAAATATTAAAAAGAAGATTCTGTTATTATCTTTTCTTTTGCTCGTTATGGTTATCGCCGCATTAACCGGCATTTCCAATGGTATTGAATCTTTTGATTTTAAAAAATCGTTTATCGCCTTTTTTTCAGATGCCGGGTTGCAGCATAAGATTATCTGGGAATTAAGAGTCCCTCGTATCGTTATGGCAATTTTAACAGGAAGCGGGCTTGCGGTTGCAGGAACTGTTTTCCAGGCCATTCTTAAAAACCCCCTTGCCTCGCCATACACGCTTGGGACAGCATCCGGTGCCGGATTCGGGGCTGTTATTGCCATTTTTTTGCTTGATGCCGATTTTTTGTACAAAGACTATTTTGTTGCCGGCAGTGCTTTCTTTTTTACGATGCTTTCATCTCTTATTATTTTAAGCATTGCAAAAATAAAAATTTTTACAAATGAAACCATGATACTTGCCGGCATAGCCATAATGTTTCTTTTTTCATCCCTCAGCTCTCTTTTTCAATATCTGGGAACTATGGAGCAGGTTAATGAAATCGTATTCTGGTTTTTTGGAAGCTTATCTAAGGTTGGATGGAATGAAATAGGGATAGCATCTGTTATGATACTTCTTCCCATGCCCTTGCTTTTTAAATGGTCCTGGAGTTTTAATCTTATTGCGGCAGATGATGAATCTGCAAAAGCTCTGGGAATAGATGTTGAAAAAGTAAAAATATTTGGAATCGTGTGTGCCTCTTTAATTACAGCAGGAGCAATATGTTTTACCGGCGTAATAGGGTTTATTGGAATCGTCTCTCCACATATCGTTAGGATGCTTATTGGATACAACCACAGATTTCTATTGCCCGGTGCCGCACTTGTCGGGGCATCACTTGTATTGACAGCAGATACGGTCGGGAGAATAATATTACCCCCGCAAGTAATACCAATAGGAATTGTTACCTCTTTTATCGGGGTACCTTTTTTCTTCTATTTATTAATGAAAAGAACAAAAGACTATTGGAGATAAATTGTTAGATATTCAAAATCTCTTTTTTAAATACAAAAAAAAATTTGTTCTTAATGATATTACATTAAGCATAAACAAAGGTGAGATCCTAAGCGTAATAGGGATTAATGGTTCGGGAAAAACAACACTTTTAAAAAGTATTGTTAACATAATAAAACCAACCAGGGGCAGGGTTTTAATTAAAGGCAGAGACAGTTCGAAAATAAGCAGATTAGAAAGAGCAAAGTATATTTCCTATCTTCCTCAAAATATTCCTTTTAAATTTCCCATTACTGTTTTTGATGTTATTTTAATGGGAAGAATGCCTTATATCAAATGGAAGCCATCAGAACGAGATATAAATGCAACTTCAGAAATTATCAAGTCTATGAATTTTGAAGACATTGCATTAAAAAATTTTGATCATTTAAGCGGCGGACAAAAACAAAAAGTTTTACTGGCAAGGCTGTTTGTACAAAACACGGATTGTTTAATCCTGGACGAGCCAACAAGCAGTCTGGATTTGAAATATCAAATTCAAATTATGGAAATGATTAAAAATCTGGTTAAAACACAAAAAAAATCAGCTGTTATCGCCATACACGATTTAAACATGGCGGCACGGTATTCAAATAAAATTATAATGTTAAATTCAGGCAAGGTTTTTTGCTTTGACCGTCCGGAAAAAGTATTAACCAAAGAAAATATTAAAACAGTTTATAAAGTTCAAACTGTAATAAATAACGATAATGATTTTTTACAGATATCGCCAATCAAGGTGATTGATTAAAGGAGGAATAAAATGGATTGGGATAAAGTAAAAGAAGATACGTATTATAAATGCAGGAAACTGGAAAGTGATGCCAGAAATGATGCAGATCCGGACAAATGGGAAGAATATGCAGATATTAAAAGTATTAAAGGCAGTTATGTCCTGGGAATTTATGGATATATGAATGCGGCATCTTTATCAGAAGTCAAAAAAAAGAGTGATGAAGCAATCTTTTATTATAAAAAAGCCTTTAAACTTGCTGTTAAAGCTAACTACAAAGAGCTTATTGTTATTTCAGGCTACAAAATGGCACAACTTTATGAACAGGAAAAAAAATGGACGGACTGTATAGACATATATGAAGAAGTTGCAGGATTTTGTGATATGCAGGGAGAACATTTTCTATCAGCAGATGCGTATGAGCATGCCGCAGAAATGATAGCTTTATCAGGAAAAGATGCGGCGAATTATACAAAACCAATTGATTTGTGGAAAAGAAATATTACCCATTGGGAAGAAGAAGACCATATTCACGATGCAGTATGGAGCAGAGAGCATATTGAACTTTATAAAAAACTGTTTGGGATAAAAAAATGATCGGTTTATTGTTTCACGGCCCCGAAGTTTTTGATTCTAACTGGGCCCAAAAAATTATTACTGCCATAAAAAAAACAGATTCTGTTAAGTGCGTCTTAGCCGGTACCATGGGACGGACTGCTGTTATAGACAGTGGGCTTGAAAATATTGAATTCTGGGATGAAACGCCAAGCAGTTGTCTTTCTCGCATGGCTTTAAAACTAAAAAATATCATTATTGTTAATTACGGCAAGACGCTTCATTCAGGGTTAACTTTTGGCAATATGATTATTGAGCGTGCGGGTTTAAAAACACCTGTTCTTCAAATTGAATGCAGCCATCCCTGTTTTGTAGAGTGGAACGACACCAATAATCCTGTTATTATTTCTATTTTACAAAAAATGGGGATTAAACAAAAAAAACCGCAAAAGAAAATTGATACCACCTCTCCTCTGGTGTGGAAAGAAAACAAAAAAACATACCGGAAAATAACAACAGCAAACATAAATGATTTTATTCTTGTAGATGGCATTATAGTCGGCACGGCATTGAAAACAGAAATTGTATTGATATCTAAAGGAAAACATCTTATTGAGATTCAAGGTGCTCAAATCAAAGCGCATGGAATAGAAAAATTAGAAAGATTTGGGGGTATTAATCTAGAAACAATTAAACTTACAACATCATCTTTTCTCAGACGAACAGAGCATATACCGCGAATAAAAAAGACAAACGGCACAAAAATCACATTTATAGATCATGCGGGAATGTATGTGTATAATTTAATAAATGACACAAAAGGGGTTGTAACCGTTGGAGATGATACCACTTCCATCGTTGGTGATATTATGTATCGGTTTCAAATTCCTGTCATTGGTATTATTGATGGCGATGAAGATATTATTCACAATAACGCGCACATCACACCCGGTTCAATAAAATTAACAGTCAAGGCAGACGACATATTCGGCTTAAAAGTTTTTAAAGAGATATTTAATAACAAAAAAAATATAGAAATGGATTTCAAAGCGCTGAAAGATCAAATAATTAAAATGGCAAAAAAAGATTTAGTAAAAATCCAGCATTATTAAAATTTGATTGATTCGTTGCTGACCACTATTTTTCTTATTGTACATATGATTCCTTTAATACGTTTTCCAGAGCCTGGGGGATATGTTGGATAATTTCGCCAACCTGGGTTGCAGGGGTGGGCTTGGCAAAAAACCCGGCAAGGCGGTTAACTTTTGCTGCAATTTTTGCTGCTTTTAAAATTTGCATTCCTGTCCCTGCAAGCGCAGTAACAATGCCTGTAATCGTATCCCCTGTCCCCCCCATTGCCTCCATGGCTTCCGCTACAGGACTGTCTACAGAAAAAACAATACCACTTTTATCTGCAATAGAGTCTATTGCTCCTTTAACAAGCAAATTTTTTGCAGCATTTCCATGCAGGTATGCCCGGCTGATAAGATCAGGAACACTATTGTCATCGTGCAGGATAAACCCACGAGTGTAAAACGGATGAGGCGCGGTTTCATCAGCAAGAAACGAAAGTTCTCCCACATCCGGTGTAAAAAGGTCATAGGCTTGTGCCTGACCGCTCATTTTGGCAGCATACATAAAACCGGCATCTGCTATCAACACCGGTTTTTTTTCCAAATCATCGAGCATGAACATAATCCGGTTATGCCAGTCTACATCCGGCTGAAGATAATGAAATACAATGGTATTAAAATCAATTTGGGGCCCGTTTTCAATCAGGTATTGATACAGTTTGCTGCTGCCGTGGCCAAGCTCTATATCCCCTGCGATAAACCCGGTTATATCCGTTGGGCCCAGTACTTTCAAAGTATTGACCATAGCGCCTAAAAGCGCTGGGGTTCCCCGGTTCACCAGGACATGTTTTCCATCAATAGTGAGCCTGTTTTCAACCATATCCACCCGGCCCACAGTCAAGGGAAAATTGGGGTCAGGGACTGTTCCTACCACTGCAAGCATTTTTTCTGCATCTCCTTAAAAGCAAGGCCAAGGGCATAGCCGCAGAGGGTATGTCCGATATCCAGTGGATTGGGGGCCTGTGCCATAGTTTTGCCCACCAGTTTGAAAGCAAGATACGGCACATCCGGGCAACCGCCTCCGGAAACATTAACGATCAACTGGGTCCTTTTTTCCACAGTAATTTTCATATTGGCAGCCCTGATCATGAGGAACCGGCCAAAATCCTTTATATGAAAAAGGTCCACCGGCTGGAGCAGGGGATCGGTAACCGGAACTGTCTCTATGGGCGGAATTCCTGCCTTTTCAAGGAGTCGAAGGATATTGAGCTCCTGGATCAGGGGAAACTCAATCACGAGATCACACCCGCTTTGGATCTCCGGTGGCGGACCCATCACCCTGATTTCCCAGTCATTTGCCAATAAAATTCTTTGAGCGGCAATGACCTCGCTTGTATTTTCAAACACAAGGATACCCAGTTCTGCCCGGGAAAGATTATCCTGTTTTTTTTCTTTGAACAGCTTTAATTTAAACAAAATGCCCCTTACGTCATTAGTCCTTTGCAATGGTAATTTGGTATTCATCCCCCTGCTGCTGGATATCCGTGACAGTGTATTTTTTGCTTTCCGCAGCCCTTGAGACATTCTCTTTTGAAGCATCCGTATCCACCAGCACAATTATCGTGCTTTCATTCCCTGATTTAACGGCTTCCATAAACATTAACACTGGCTGAGGACATGAAAGCCCTCTTGCATCAATCGTTATACTCACGGTTATACTCCTTTGATATTTTTTCTCATTGTAAATCCGATAAACAGGCAGACGACAAGACCGACTGCTACAGCAGCAATTCCATGGGGACCGACACCTTTGGGTGAACTTGCCAGTCCGAAATTATGCGCAAAGGCTGCGCCCGTAATCATCCCAAGGACAAAGACGGCTGCATCACCATCCCCTTCACCGGAAAGAAACAACTGACGTCCGGGACATCCTCCTGCCAGGGCAAAAGCAAGGCCTGCAAGCACCATTCCTGCAAAATTCCAGACCTGCATGGTATGAGCAACCGGCTGTCCTTCAAAGCCGGGATTGAACTGGCCCAGAACAAGATTTGCAGCAAATGCGAACAGTGCAAGAGAAATCAATCCCGTTAAAAGATGAACATGGCGAAACAGGATCAGGTCACGAAAAGCACCCATGGTACAGAACCGGCTTCTCTGGGCTGCAAACCCGATCACAAGCCCGATCACAAGGGATATAAATAATGGTGCATGCATGGCCCCGGGACCTTTAAGGCTGTATAACAAAACCCCGCTTTTATTTTCTCCTGCCACCTGGGGGTAAAGAAACATCAGGCATAAAAAACCCAGCATGATAAGCGGGAACAACAGGCCGACACTTTTATGGGTTGCCTGGCTTCTGCCCAGGTTGTACCCGTTTTTTAAAAATAGAACACCGATCCAGATCCCCCCTGCTAGTCCCAGCAGGCCAATAATGGCATTGCCATCCCCACCGGCAAGGCGAAGCAGGGCACGCCAGGGGCAGCCTAAAAAAACCAGGGCTCCGATCATGGCAAAAACACCCAGAATAAACCTGGCAATGGGTGCAGATCCGCTACGGGGTTTAAATTCCTTAAAAGTTAATGCCGCAATTAAAGAGCCTAAAACAAAGCCAATAATCTCCGGACGTATATATTGCACCACGCCTACCCTGTGAAGCCCTAAGGCTCCTGCAATATCCCTTTCAAAGCATGCCACACAGATCCCCATGTTTCCCGGATTTCCCATTTTCTGCAAAATGCCTGCAAAAATACCGATAACCGCGCCAACACAGATAATTCCCCAACGACCAGCAAAAAAGTTCTTAGTCATTTTATATCATCCTTTCAAAGCATTAGTATTGTTCAACTCACCACCCATTTTTTAGTGGATTATTTTTTTTCATAAATTGTCTGGAAAATCCAATTGATAATTAAAATATGAAACCCGGTATTCATAGAACAAGTCAATACAGGCTATAATATCTTTTTGTTTTGTTAAACTATTCAGTTGCCCTATTACGTCCATGGTTAAGTTCCCATACTTTCCCACCAGTCTGTATATTTTGTCAGTTTAATTCATTTCACAGGAATTTTAACCCACATTTCCTGGGGGGGGTATCATTTTTTTACCGGGATCACATTTTCTTTTTTTTGAAAACTTATTTTTTTCAAGGTTGCTGGTTGATCTTTAAAATTTTGTTTTTTTACTGTCTTAATTTGTCTGGCTTCCAGCATCTCTGGCTTAACAGGGGTTAGTGTCCTCTTTATCACTTGTTATAATTTTATCAAAAATTTTGTTGGCCAGGTATTTTATGTTTTTTGATTTAAAGACTGGTGCTTAAAAGGATAAAGCCTAAACAAGCCACTAATAAGCCTGCCATGGCTTCAATCATATGTTCAAGTAGGATTAATATCCTGCTGTGATTGGAAACCAGAGAGAGGACAGCGGCTTTGCCTGACATGCCTGCTATGACAATCAAAGTAATGGTTGAAGCCATGCCGAAAGAAATGGTTGTGCCCAATAAAATTCCCAGCCAGGTTAAATCCAAAGATATGGCAAACAACATCACCATAACCACACCGGGACATGGGATGATACCCACTGCGATTGCTGTTATAAATGGATTGGCAAACAGTTTTGTACGGGGTTCATGATGTGCTGTTTTATTTTTGTTCCATTTATAAATGGTTCTGGAAAATATGATGAGTCCAAGGCAGGTGATTAAGGAATAGCTGATGATTTGAGTGATATTTGTCATGGTTTCAAGTGAGGTCGAAATGCTTGTTTGCAATAAGTATTTTACGGATAGAACAAAGAAAATACCTGAGAATCCATGGGTTAATGCCACAAGGTTGCCGAAAATTAAACCCTGAGGAAAACTTGGTTTACAAGACAGAATATAGGATAGGGCGACGGCCTTTCCATGGCCTGGGCCGGCTGAATGGATAACGCCATAGGCAAAGGCTGAAGCGATAAGAACAAAAAAGGGTGCCGGACTTTTTTTTGTTTTGGCCTCACGTATCAAACTGGACATCTTTTCTCTTAACTTCTGCTGCCAGTAAATTATTTTAACAAAGAATTTGCTTTTTACCAATGGCTTAGACGTCATGTGATGCTTTTCAGGTTTTGTTGTAAAAGGGTTATCGGCATTTGTTATTGAAGTGGATAAAAAGACTGCACACAGCAAAAAGACGACTATGGATATTTTGTTCATCACTTTAACTTGAAATCCAGAAATAATGCCCAAGGGTTCACCATGTCATAGTATATCAAGGTAGCTTTGTCTCTTTTTATGTGAGCATTGACTTTAAATTTGTTATTGTTTTCAATTGCAAAAGGACGTTGTTCTGTAAAATAAATGGCAGAGTAGTAATTTGGGTCATAAAAAGCAATGTTGATGTGTTTAAAATTTTTTATGGCACTGACATGGCAGGGGATGAAAAAATCATAAATCAATTTTCCGTTTTCAAGTTTTGCAGAAAAGTCAGTCACATATTTAACTTTAAAAGGAGTACCGTCAATTTTTACATAAATAAAATAATTGAATTCGGCAATATAGGAAAAAGCTTTTTCCCTGATGGATGTCACCTCGGTTTTTTCAAGAGTTCCATTTTTATTCAGGTCATGATCTTCGCAGATCATGTTTGAAAACATGTCATCAAATTTCCAGTATACATTAAAACCTGCTACTCCTTTTTCATCAAACACGACCGTCAGGTTCTGGGCAATAAAAACATGGGGATGCCCCCAGGTGATTTCGATGAGGATAAACAGGAGCCAGGAAATCATAAGAACAGATTTAATAACCATATGTTTCATATATTTTGCGCCAATATTTTTTATAGCCTTTGTGTTTTTTGACCCCTTATATAGTATGGGTAATATAAAATTGAAATAGAAAAAAAGATGTTCTCTTATTCCTGGAACGCGGCAATCAGGCGGGAAAAAAGTTAGGAGGGGGCTTACTTTTATTGGATTGATGAGGTCAATTTGTGATCGGCTCAATGTCACAATGGGGGCAGGTATCGATTTTTTTTACAAATTTTTTAAATTTACTAAAAGTCTGTTTATTCATTGCATGTTCCATCTGGCAGGCTGTGCGGTCGGCTGTTTTCTCATCAACCTCCAATATCCTGAAAAGAAAATCCTTTAGGAAAATATGACGGCGTTCTATTTCCAAAGCAATTTTTTTGCCTTCAGGAGTTAAGGTGACATATCCATAGGGCTCATAGTTGATAAGTTTGTTGATAGCAAGCTTTTTTAACATCCCTGTAACAGACCCTCTTTTAATGCCCATCTTTTCGGCAATATCCTTGGACCGGGCCACGGTTTTTGTTCTCTGCAATTCAAGTATGATTTCAAGATAATCTTCAAGGCTTTCTGAAAGTTGATTTTTTTTAGCCATGTCTCTTCTCCCTTAAGTTTATTGTCATATGTTTATATTTAAATATTTAGTAAGTCAAATATTTATTTTATATAGACAGCTCATTTTTTTATTGACAACAATAAAAGTTAGGTATAATAAACTTTTTATTTATCGAAAAACTTAATTATATATTCAAAACAAGGAGGCTATATGGGAAGAATAAGTTTAAGGCAAATGCAGGTTGATCAAACCGGTACGATTATTTCTGTTAAAGGTACAGGAGAGCTTGGCAGGCGGATCAGGGACATGGGACTCATTCCCGGCAAGAAGATTAAAGTTCAGGGGCGAGCACCTCTCCATGATCCGGTTTCCCTCAGAATCATGGGATTTACACTAACGCTTCGGAACAATGAAGCCGACCATATTGAAGTAGAGGTGCAATAAGATGAGTACAGCAATCGCACTGGCAGGGAACCCGAATTCAGGCAAAACAACTCTTTTTAATGAATTAACAGGCGCACGGCAGCATGTTGGCAACTATCCCGGTGTGACTGTTGAAAAAAAACAGGGAACATGCGTAAGTGATTCCGGGAAATTTGACATAGTTGATCTTCCCGGAACCTATTCTTTGACAGCCTATTCCCTGGAAGAAGTGGTTGCAAGAGATTTCCTTGTAAATGAAAAACCTTCCATGATTGTCAATATTGTTGATGCATCCAATCTTGAAAGAAATCTTTATCTTTCGGTCCAGTTTATGGAAATGGGGATTCCTGTAACCATTGCATTAAATATGATGGATGTGGCAAAAAAGCGGGGTATTAAGATTGACATTAAAAAATTGTCAAAATTATTGAATGTTCCTGTTGTTCCGACCATTGCCCGAAGTGGTGAAGGGAAAAAAGAACTGCTGCAGACCATTGCTTCAAATGTAAACGGTAAAGCCGAGCCTTTAACGATTTCCTATGGACGCGACATTGATACTGCCCTTGATGAAATGGAAGAAATTATCCAATCTTCTACTTTTTTAACAGCAAGATACAGGGCAAGGTGGACGGCCATCAAATATCTTGAAAAGGATCAACAGATTGTTGAGTCCGGCAAAAAGGAAGATATGAAGGTTGCTTTGCAACTGGAAGGGATTGTTAAAAAAGTTACTGGCCATCTTTTGGCAACCCTTGATACCCATCCTGAAGGAATCATTGCAGATCACAGGTATGGATTTATCAATTCAGTTCTAAAACAGAACGTGATCGGCTATTTCCAGGACAAAAACAGGCTGCAATTGTCAGATAAAATTGATAAAGCAGTGACTAACCGATTCCTGGGACCCATCATCATGGTTGGCATTTTGATGGGGCTCTATAAATTTACATTTACCTATAGCGAAATCCCAGTGGGATGGTTTGAAAGTTTTTTCGGGTGGATTGGAGGAATTGCAGATAATGCCTTGCCTGAAGGGCATTTAAAATCCCTTGTTATTTCGGGGATAATTGACGGAGTGGGCGGGGTTCTCGGATTTGTGCCTTTGATTATGTTCATGTTTTTAGGGATTGCTTTTCTTGAAGACTCGGGATACCTGGCACGAATGGCATTTATGCTGGACAGGGTGTTCAGAATGTTTGGACTCCATGGAAGTTCAGTAATGGCATTTATTGTATCAGGCGGTATTGCAGGCGGTTGTGCAGTCCCCGGTGTTATGGCCACAAGAACCCTTAAATCTCCTAAAGAAAGGCTTACAACGCTTTTAACCGTTCCATTTATGAATTGCGGTGCCAAACTTCCAGTGTATGCATTGCTGGTTGCTGCATTTTTTTCAAAAAATGAAGCAACGGTGATGCTGCTCATTACATTGATCTCCTGGGTTGGCGCATTGTTGGTGGCCAGGCTTTTGCGGTCTACCGTTATAAAAGGAGAATCAACGCCCTTTGTCATGGAACTTCCTCCATACAGGATGCCGACAATTAAAGGCATTTTGATTCATACCTGGGAAAGAACCTGGCAGTATATTAAAAAAGCAGGCACTGTTATTTTAGGCATTTCCATTGTTCTATGGGCCATGATGACATTCCCGGGCCTTCCTGAGACAAAAACTCAAGAGTTTGAAAGCCTGCGATTATTTATTATGTCGGGTGTGCCGGCTCGGGTTTTGAGTGAGATTGAAACCCTTGAAACTGAAACCATAAAAGGAGATAACCTGAAGGTCACACGTAAATTGTCTGCAAAGGCAATGGTGGTAAAGAAAAGCCTTGCCCAGGTTGATTTTGATGAAGCCCATGCAGGATTGAAGAATTCCATTGCAGGCCGTATCGGTTCTTCCCTTGAAGGGATAACAAAGTTTGCAGGGTTTGACTGGAGAACAAATA
This sequence comes from Desulfobacula sp., assembly GCF_014237455.1. Classification (GTDB taxonomy): domain Bacteria; phylum Desulfobacterota; class Desulfobacteria; order Desulfobacterales; family Desulfobacteraceae; genus Desulfobacula. Next base: position 36,053 of record NZ_JABZFL010000015.1, read on the forward strand.
TTGCCCTTGTGGGCGGGTTTGCAGCAAAGGAGATCGTGGTATCAACACTTGGAACGGCCTATTCCATTGGTGAAGTAGATCCGGAAGAAACCACCTCCCTTTCTGACAGATTAAAAGTAGCAGAAGGTTGGGGTCCCTTGACGGCATTCAGTCTGATCATATTTACCATTTTTTATGCTCCTTGTTTTGTTACGGTGGTCTGTATTGCAAAAGAGGCTGGCTCATGGAAATGGGCGGCTTTTTCTGTTGTGTTTAATACGGTACTTGCCTTTGGGTTGTCAGTACTCTTTTACCAGGTTGGGTCTATTGTCTTGACATAAAGATAGGAGGATACATCATGGATGAAATTATCGTTGGCATTATCGTGGCCGGGGCAGTCGCTTTCACGATTAAAAGTTTTATAAATACGTATCAGGGAAAGAAATCGTGTGATTGTGGCACCGGATGCTCATGCGCGTCAAAAAAATCATGTCCCCCTGGATTTTTGAAAGACAAATAAAAAATAAGTTTTGTAAAAAATAGTTATATCATCCCTCAGCTTTGTCTGATGTGTATCAGTATCAAGGTTGGTATGGATTTTGCTTTTATTAGGTTGTCAGAATTAAAATACTATTATAATAAGGGTAATATTCATCGTTAATATAACATCAATTTTTTAAAGAGGTGATTTATGACGGATGACAACACGCCGATTACACCGGAAATAGTCGAAGCCGATAATGGGAAAAAAGACGGTCAACTGGTTCAGCAAAGCGTCAAACCGGATATTTTATATCTTATCCCCATCACGGGCCGTCCTCATTTGCCTGCACAGGTTCAACCCCTTATGGTCAGCAAGAAAAGATGGGAAGAAACGTTGAGGAAGGCATCCAAAGATTCTAAGAATCTTTTGGGCCTTTCATATCTGAAAGAAGTGAAGGGAAAATACGTGTATAAAGAAAATTTTCCTGAAGTGGGTTGTATTGTCAGGATGATGAATATCGTGGATGTTCAGGAAAATATCCAGTTTATTGCCCAGGGGCTTGAAAGATTTCGGATCAAGCAGTTTCTTTCGGACAAACCACCCTTTGTGGTTCGGGTGGAGTATTTCGAAAAAACAAAAGAGAATGAAGATGAACTTAAGGCCTATGCCATTGCCATTATTAATGCCATCAAGAAATTGCTCACGCTGAACCCCTTATACTCTGAAGATTTAAGGCAATACTTAGGCATGTTCAGCCCGGATCAACCGTCGCCTCTGACTGATTTTGCAGCCGGAATTACTACGGCATCCGGTGATGATTTACAGGAAGTTTTGGAACTCTCCTCTGTTCTGGACCGGATGAAGAAAGTCATGTTGCTGTTGCAAAAAGAGATAGAAATTGCAAAGCTCCAAAGTAAAATACAAAAAGACCTCAACATCCAGATGGATGAAAGCAAACGCAAATTCTTTTTAAAAGAACAGCTTAAAGCAATCCAGAAAGAGCTTGGATTGAAAAAAGATGACAAAACGTCGGATGTGGATAAATTTAAAGATAAGTTTGAAAAATTGAATCCACCCGAACATGTGGTCAAGCGGTTTGAAGAGGAGATTGAAAAATTAGCCGTACTTGAGACAGGATCTTCAGAATATGGAGTGACCCGAAACTATCTGGACTGGATCACATCCTTCCCATGGGGAGTCTATTCCAGGGATAATATTGATATTAAACGGGCTGAAAAAATCCTTGACCGGGATCATGCAGGACTTTTAGATGTAAAAGAAAGGATTGTAGAGTTTTTTGCAGCCGGAATTTATAAAAAAGATTTTTCCGGCTCCATTATTTTGTTTGTCGGACCTCCGGGTGTCGGTAAAACTTCTATTGGGAAATCAATTGCCGAGGCCCTTGGAAGAAAATTTTACAGGTTCAGTCTTGGCGGAATGAGGGATGAGGCTGAGATCAAAGGGCATAGAAGAACCTATGTGGGAGCATTGCCCGGGAAACTGGTCCAGGCCTTAAAAGATACCCAAGTGGCAAATCCTGTGATCATGCTGGATGAGGTGGATAAAATCGGATCATCTTACCAGGGGGACCCCGCATCTGCTTTACTTGAAGTGCTTGATCCTGAACAAAATTCTGAATTTCTCGATCATTATATGGATCTTCGGATTGATTTGTCCAAAGTGTTGTTTATCTGCACAGCCAATCAGCTTGATACGATTCCCAGGCCACTTTTGGACAGGATGGACCGGATTAACCTGTCCGGTTATATTACGGAAGAAAAAATTCAAATTGCCAGAAAGCATCTCTGGCCAAAACTTTTAAAAAGAAATAAGCTGACATCCAAAGAGATCACTATCACAGATCCTACTATCCGTCTTCTTATTGAAGGCTTTGCCAGGGAAGCCGGGGTCAGAAATATTGAAAAACTTTTCAATAAAATTATCAGAAAAAGCATTGTGACCCTGTTAAAAGGAAAGAAAAAGAAAATCAGGATCAATATTAAATCCCTGGAAGATTATCTGGGGCCGCCGGTTTTCAAAGATGAAAAACAAATATCAGGCGTTGGCGTAGTAACCGGCCTTGCCTGGACCCAGCTTGGCGGGGTAACGCTTCCCATTGAGGCGGTAAAGGTTCATGGGAAAAATCCGGGATTTAAGCTGACCGGAAAGCTTGGGGAAGTGATGCAGGAGTCGGCAGCCATTGCCTACAGCCATGTGAGGGCAAATCTTGCATCATTTGAAATTGATAAAAAATATTTTGATAATGCCTTTATCCATATCCATGTGCCGGAAGGGGCAACTCCAAAGGATGGCCCAAGTGCCGGGATTACTATTACAACAGCTTTGGTTTCCCTTGCGATTAGAAAGGCAATCGACCATCCCCTTGCCATGACGGGAGAAATGACTTTGACAGGTGAAGTCCTTCCTGTTGGCGGCATTAAAGAGAAAATTATTGCTGCCCGACGATCCGGTATTAAAGAGATTATTTTGCCCGAAGGGTGTAAGCCTGACTTCAAAAAACTTCCGGAGTACATTAAAGACGGCATCACGTTTCATTTTGCTAAAAAATATAAAGACGTGTTCAAGATCGTGTTTAATGATCTTTAAGGCCGACATCATTTTTTAAGAAACTGCAAAGAGTATTGTTTCAGGTGCTTTGGTTTTATATCAGCTTTTTTATCCGTGCCCATGCATCTTCAGGGAGCTGAGCCCCCATGATCTGGCAAACCTCATAGCCGCAGGCAGACGCGATTCGGCCGCTTTTTTCAATGGAAAATCCATGGGCAATTCCAAAAAGAAATCCGGCTGCCCAGAGATCTCCTGCCCCGGTTGTGTCGATGGGGGTATTTCCCGATTGGGGTTGTATTCTTGTGATAGTGTTATTGTATGAGACATAACTGCCTCTTTTGCCAACTTTCAGGACAGCATATGTGACATGCCGAGACATTTTTTCAATGGCTTTTTGTTCATTATCGTAACCGGTATATGCCTTTGCTTCATCTTCATTGGCAATAAGAATATCAACAAAGTTTTTTATGATATCTTCAAGAATATCGCTGGACGAATTGACCACTTCAAAACTTGCAAGATCGAGAGCAATAAGAGATCCGGCAGCCCTGGCAGCTTCTAGCGCAGCCATCATTAAATCCTTGTTGAACAAAAGATATCCTTCAATCATGGAAATGGCAGTCCCTTTAAATATGTCAGAAGTGATAAGTTCAGGATCAAGTTCTGTGGATGCGCCAAGAAAAGTGAACATGGAGCGCTGGGCATCCGGTGTGATAACAGATAGAACTTTGCCTGTCGGAGAGCTGGAGATTGAAACAACGGGTTCAACATTACATTTAACCACCTGTTTTTCAAAAATTTCACCATATGCATCATTTCCCCTTTTGCCGATAAATCTGGCATCCCCGCCAAGACTGCCGACACCCACGATTGTATTGCATGCCGCACCGCCGGGAACAACAACAGGCGTTTGATCTGATTCAGATAAAATTATTTCGATATCCCTGTCCTCTACAAGGGTCATCCCCCCTTTTTCTTTTTCAAGGTTTGTTAAAAATCGGTCAGATTCATTGATTAAAATATCAACAAGTGCAGAACCGATACCTGTAATTCTTGTTACTCTGTTTTCCGGCATGTTTTCTCCAAGGTCTATATTATTTAGTGTTTAAATTTAATCAAAGAATAAAAATTGTGAGATAATTGTCAAGTAATTTGTGATTTTTTCGAAAATGAAAAAATATGGCACAAGAAGGAGCCGGTATCGTTGACAAAGAGAGAATAAAAACTTATTAATTATAGCCGTAAATGTAAATTATGTATGAATAAAATAGTTATCCTAATATAAAAGGAGTTCGTAATGTCAGAAAAACAATCTTATATGTTTACATCTGAATCTGTAACAGAAGGTCATCCTGATAAAGTAGCTGATGCCATATCAGATGGTATTCTTGATGCCATCATGGCGCAAGACAAAAAATGCAGAGTTGCCTGTGAGACTTTGGTGACCACGGGTCTTGCAATGGTTGCAGGAGAAATTACCACGGATTGCTATGTGGATATTCCCGAAGTTGTCAGAAGTACCATCAAAGATATTGGATATAACTCCTCTAATATGGGATTTGACTGGCAGACCTGCTCTGTTGTTACCAGTATTGATCAGCAATCAGTTGATATTGCTCAGGGCGTTGATGAAGGCGCAGGTCTTTACAAAGAACAGGGTGCCGGTGATCAGGGAATAATGTTCGGGTTTGCCACAAATGAAACCCCGGAACTTATGCCCATGCCCATTATTTATGCCCATAAATTGACCAAGCGGCTGGCTCAGGTTAGAAAAAACGGTGCTCTTGATTTTCTAAGGCCAGACGGAAAATCTCAGGTGACCATTGAATATATGAACGGGGGTCAGCCTAAGAGGGTGGATACGATTGTTGTTTCCACTCAGCATTCCCCTGATGTGTCTTATGGTGATTTAAAAACTGCCATTATAAAAGAAGTTATTCAAAAGGTGATACCCGAAGAGATGATAGACGGGGACACACGATTTTTTATTAACCCCACAGGGCGGTTTGTTGTGGGCGGTCCCATGGGAGACTGTGGCGTGACCGGCCGGAAAATCATTGTGGATACCTATGGAGGCAAGGGCAGTCATGGAGGTGGTTGTTTTTCCGGAAAAGATCCTTCAAAAGTTGACAGGAGCGCATCCTACATGGGAAGATATATTGCAAAGAACCTTGTAGCATCAGGAATTACAGACAAATGCGAGGTTCAGGTGGCCTATGCAATAGGTGTTGCCCAGCCAGTCTCCCTTTTTGTCGATTTCATGGGAACCGGGAAAATAACGGAATCCAAAGCAATTGAAATCGTTAAAGAGGTGTTTGATCTGCGACCTGCTGCAATCATTAGTACCCTTGATCTTCTTCGCCCGATTTACAGGAAGACATCAGCGTACGGACATTTTGGAAGAAAAGATCCTGATTTTTACTGGGAAAGAACAGACAAGGCAAATCAAATAAAGGATCTGGCCGGACTATAGTCCAACTTCCCAACGATTTTGTTTTTTTAAAAGCCGCCTGAATTTTATAGTTAAGTTCAGGCGGCTTTTTTTATTGACTTTAAAAACAGATACTTGTATTTTAGATATAAAACAACGTATCAATATATTTTGATATCTAATAAATTTAACAAGGAATTTTAAAATGTTACAATTAAGTAAAGACCCTTCTTATATCGATCTTGACATTAGCTTGAAATACAAAATTAAGGACATCGCCCTTGCAGAAGAGGGATACAAAGATATGCAGCTTTCAGAGAAAGAGATGCCGGGACTCATGGCGATCAGGGAAAAATATGGACCTGAAAAACCTCTTAAGGGTTTGAAAATCATGGGCAGTCTTCATATGACGATTCAGACCGCCATGCTCATTGATACCCTTTATGAGCTGGGGGCTGATATTCGATGGGCCTCCTGCAATATTTTTTCTACCCAGGATCACGCTGCGGCAGCCATTGCACAAAAAGGATCTGCTGCCGTATTTGCATGGAAAGGAGAAACCCTTGAAGAATTCTGGTGGTGTACAGAGCAGGCGCTGATCTGGCCGGATGGTTCAGGACCCGACCTGATCGTTGACGATGGGGGGGATGCAACCCTTTATGTCCACCAGGGTGTGAAAGTGGAAAAAAAGCCTTCTTTGCTGGAGAATAAAACCAACAGCCTGGATGAGAAATGCCTGATGGACCGGATGAAGGTAAGCGTTATGGAAGATCCAAAAAAATGGACTAATATTGCCAAAAAGATCCGGGGTGTATCAGAAGAGACAACAACCGGTGTTCACAGACTGTATCAGCTGGCTGAAAAAAATGAACTGCTGTTTCCTGCCATTAATGTTAATGATTCCGTGACCAAATCCAAATTTGATAATCTTTACGGATGTAGAGAATCCCTCGCAGACGGGATCAAAAGGGCGACCGATGTCATGCTCGCAGGCAAAACTATTGTTGTGGCCGGATATGGGGATGTCGGTAAAGGGTGTGCCGCATCCATGAAAGGATATGGCGCTATTGTCTGGGTCACTGAAATTGATCCGATCTGCGCACTTCAGGCGGCCATGGAAGGCTACAGGGTAGTGACAATGGAAGAGGCGGCTCCCCATGGGGATATTTTTGTGACAGCCACCGGGAATTACCATGTTATTGCAGGCGAACATATTGAACAGATGAAGGATGAATCCATTATCTGTAATATTGGGCATTTTGATAGTGAAATAGAGATGAGTTATCTGGAGAACAATCCAAAGGCTGTAAAAATAACTATTAAACCCCAGGTGGATAAGTGGACGCTGGAGTCTGGCCGGTCCGTCATAGTTCTTGCTGAAGGAAGACTTGTGAACCTGGGTTGTGCAACGGGACACCCAAGCTTTGTGATGAGCAGCAGTTTTTCAAACCAGATTCTGGCCCAGATCAAACTGGCCAGAGAAGATTTTGAAAACAAAGTCTACACACTGCCAAAGGAGCTTGACGAAGAAGTGGCAAGATTCCACTTGAAAAACCTTTCCGTAAACCTGACCCGGTTGACCCAGGAGCAGGCGGATTATCTTGGGATTCCCATCAACGGCCCGTTTAAAGCGGAGATTTACAAGTATTGATTTTTTATCAGTTTAAAATTTTGAATCTCTTGTCGTTATTTGTTTATTCAATTATTTCAGTATGTTGTAGTTTTATTGAAAAATGAAGGGCCACAGGGGTTCAAAATTTTGAACTTTTTATGTATGGAAAAGCAAATGATGTCTTTGTAATTTTTATAAAGCAAAAAAAATAATTTGTTGAATGGGTTGATTAGCAATCGTTTTGCGGTTTGATATAGTTTGATTGAAGGAAATGGCATGGGAATTGCTTTATAACTCTTTAACATATAAGAAGATTAATTTTTTCATCTTTTTTTCCTTTTCTTAAAAAGGCTGCTTCCCAAAAAGCAGCCTTTTTAAGTTTTAATCCTGGTCAAAGTGCAAAATCAGTATCAGCAAGTCTATTTTTTTATCAGTTTAATGATTTCATCGTTATCGGGAAATCGTTTTGTCTGATGTTTTGAAAAAACAGTTTTTTCATCCACAATAATGTCATAGATGCCTTTTGAGCCCGGGACCAATCTGGGCGTTATGCCGAATTCCTTTTTTATAATGTCTGCCAGACCGGCAGCCCGTGGTTCATAGTTTCAGACGGCACAATAATTAATTTTGATATCCATGTGTTTCCCCTTTATTTGTCTGATAGTGTGGATCATGTTCAAAAATTAAAATAGTCAAATCAGATCTTTACTATAATTTAGAATCGCATGGTTCACAACAGGTTTTATTCTTGGGTGATTTTGTTTAAAAAAAGCTCGACATTCACTCAATTTTGTTCTAATGCAAAAAGTAAAAATAAATTTGTTTTTAAGGGAGGCCATCCACATGCTTTTTCATATGCCGTCAAGACTCTATTTCGGGTCAGGAGAAATTGGCAGTTTAAAATTAATCGTTGATGAATACTTGAAGGCAGACAATCCGGTTCTTGTGACCGATAAAGGAATCGTTCAGTCTGGTTTGCTGGAAAAAATATTGCCACAGCTTCCAGAGATCAAAATATTTGATGAGATTGAAGCAAACCCGAAATCCGATACCATTAATAACATTGCAAGGGAGATGCGAAAGCTTGCCCCCGACCTGGTTATTGGATTTGGCGGCGGAAGCCCCCTTGATGCAGGAAAGGCCCTTGCCCTGCTTGGGACAAATGACGGCAATATTGAAGATTATGAAGGGAAAGAGAAATATAAGAATGATCCCTTGCCGTTTCTTGCCATTCCCACAACCTGCGGTACCGGAAGTGAGGTGACCTGGGTTTCGGTGATTACGGATGTGAATAGGAAATTTAAAATGAGCATCAAGGGTCCCAAAATGTATCCTTCCGTTTCCATTGTCGATCCGGATTTGATTAAAACCCTGCCGCCGTCAATTATTGCCTCCACAGGCCTTGATGCATTGACCCATGCAGTGGAAGCCTATCTGTCCAAACCGGCCACCCTTATTACGGATAATCATGCAGCCAGGGCGGTTAAATTAATATTAGGCGCCATTGAAGGAGCATATGATGATATTGAAAATCATCATGCAGACCGTGAGGACCTGATGTTTGGCTCAACCATCGCAGGATTTGCATTTGGCAACTCTGATGTAACAGCCGTCCATTGTATCTCCGAATCCATTGGCGCTTTGTATGATATTCCCCATGGTGTGGCAAATTCAATCTTTTTGCCATATGTGCTTTCCTATAACCTGCCCGAATGCTTTGAAAAAATGGCAACACTGGCAAGGCAGGCAGGGATTAACGAAACTGACGACATGAGAGCATCCATGGCCTTTATTCAATTGATAAAGGATTTGTCAAAGAGACTTGGGATTCCTTTGTTTAAGGATTTGAAAATTGGAAAAGATCAATTTGAGAAGATTGCAGAGATGTCGTTTGAAAATAATTCCAATCTATCAAATCCAAGAGAACTTGGATGGGAGGATTACCTTAAAATACTTGAAAATGCGTATGAATAGAAAATAAATATATGGAGGGTTTGATTTTTAATTATCCCGTCTATTCGTGTTACCGACAACAAACTCTTTTATTTTTTTTAGATATGGGATCAATACAATAATGACAATGGCAGCAAACAGATACTGGATCATGTGGAAGCGCTGTTCTAAAAAATCAAAGCAGTAAAACCAGACAGCGATGGCCGTCAGAGTACCCAGAAATGTGGCGGTAAAATTTTTGAACAGGCTTAACCTGAGCATATATCCGATAATAGATCCCACCACAGGTCCGGTTACCGGGAGGGGGGCCATGACAAAGATAAAAATGCCGATCCATCCAAAGGGTTTTATTTTGTCTTTTTGTTCAATAGCTTTTCCAGTCAGCCGGGCCATGAATTTAATTATCCATTCGTTCCTTAGATAATTGGTGGTGCTTAATACAAATCCGGCATAGGTGAAACAGACGATAAGCACCTCAATATAAAAATTATATAAAATGGTGGGAAAGGCACCAAATCCATTGAGAATGCACAAGCCAATGCCGGCGGCCCGGCCACCGACGGTATGGGCAATAAAAACAAGGACAAGGGTTTTTGCTATGTGAAGATCGGTGATACCATAGAATCCGATAAAAACCATGAGCAGAGCACTTAAAAAAAATCCGCTTAACAGCAGTCTGCCCTCAATGGTATTTAACAGGGTATGCTTCATCTTTATTTTATCATCTTAAAAGTTATCATTTCAGCCCAAAAATTTATAGAGCAAGATGGGAAAATTGTCAAGAAGTACGTGAGTTTCCTGAAACCGGATCTATTTTTATAATCTTCATAAAATCAGGGTCTCCGGGCCTGCCGTGGCCGATTGCTTGAATTTGAGGTATTACGTTTTTATTACAATTTACCATAAATTATCGGACCACCGGATTCGCTTGACAAAAAGCAACATCCTAATTTATTGTACAAACATATTTTTATGTTTGGCTCAGTGCTTTTGGCGAGCCTCTTTTCGGATCAAGACAAAGTTTTTCAAAACCGGAAAGTGGTGTCATGACATTTTACAAAAACAAGAGAAAATAATGATCACCACCATAATCCTGAAAAAACTCAAACAGGCATTTACTGATCTGCTACCCATTGTTCTGGTAATTGCCTTTTTTCAAATTTTTGTTTTAAAGCAGGCGTTGCCGCAGATGGGAGAAGTCCTTTTTGGCGTGCTTCTCGTGGTGGCCGGTCTTACCCTGTTTGTTCAGGGACTGGAAATGGGCCTGTTTCCCATTGGTGAGGCAATGGCCCATGCCTTAGCCAGAAAGGGCAGTCTTTTCTGGCTCCTTAGCTTTGCTTTTTCTCTGGGTTTTTCAACCACTGTGGCAGAGCCTGCCCTTATAGCAGTGGCCTGGGAAGCAGCAGAGATTGCCGGCCAGGGGGGCCTTATTGAGCCAAGCCAGGAATCTTTAAAGCAATATGCCTTTGGGCTTCGTATGTCTGTGGCTTTTTCCGTGGGACTTGCCATTCTTATCGGTGTCATGCGTATCATCCGCGGTTGGCCAATTCATTATCTGATCATCGGCGGTTATGGTGTTGTGATGCTGATGACCATCATTGCGCCCAAAGAGATCATTGGTATAGCCTATGATGCCGGCGGCGTCACCACCTCCACCATCACTGTACCTCTGGTTGCAGCTTTGGGAGTAGGGTTGGCCTCATCCATCAAAGGGCGAAGCCCTCTTGTGGATGGGTTTGGTCTTATTGCTTTTGCATCTCTTCTCCCTATGATGTTTGTCATGGGGTATGGCCTTATAATTTTTGGATAAAAAAGGACCTGTATTTGTGGAATTCATATATGATTTCAGCAAAATATTACTTGCCACCTGTAGAGATGTGCTGCCAATTCTTATTCTTATTACTGTTTTTCAGCTCCTGGTCCTGCGCCAGCCAATTCCCCATCTGCGTCGTGTCGTTGTCGGTGGTATCTACGTTGTCATTGGTCTTGCCCTGTTTCTGGCAGGGCTTGAAAAAGCACTTTTCCCCCTGGGGAAAATTATGGCAGCCCAGCTGTCCGATCCTGTTTTTATTTATGGAACAGGGGATGTTGTCGCTGTTGCTGACTGGAAGGCCTATGGCTGGGTGTACCTTTTTGCGGCCATGATCGGTTTTGCAACCACCATTGCCGAACCCTCTCTTATTGCCGTGGCGTATAAAGCCAATGAGGTATCAGCCGGGACGATCAGTAAATGGGGTTTAAGAATCACCGTTGCCATAGGGGTCGCATTTGGCATAAGCCTTGGAACCTTTCGTATTATCACCGGCACCCCGCTTTATCTGTACATTCTTGCCGGTTATATGATTGTTATAATACAGACCTTATCTGCCCCCAAAAGCATCATCGCTCTGGCGTATGATTCAGGCGGGGTCACAACTTCAACAGTCACAGTACCTTTGGTGGCAGCCCTTGGTATAGGACTTGCTTCAACAGTACCAGGACGAAATCCCGCCCTGGACGGTTTCGGCCTTATTGCCTTTGCCAGTCTTTTTCCGATTATAGCCGTTATGGGCTATGCACAGTTAATGCACTGGCGTACTATATACAAAACAAAATTTATGGAGAAAAAAAATGCGCTTTAAACTTATTTTAGCCTCGGTAAAGGCAGATATCACGGACGGCATTGTTGATGCTGCAAAAGAGGCAGGAGCCACAGGGGCAACCATCATACCGGCCAGAGGAACCGGCATCAAGGAGGCAAAAACCTTTTTTGGACTTTCTCTGGAAGCACAGACCGATATTGTCCTGCTCCTTGTTGAAGAACATCTTATTACCCAGATTTTGGAAGCTATAAAGAAAGCAGGGAAATTCCATAAACCTGGAACAGGCATCGCCTTTGTGCTTCCCGTTGAGCATGTTGTGGGCCTGGAAAGTCAAATGGAAAAATTTAAAGAAGACGTTCGGAAATCTTATTTTTAAACAATAACATTTATTTTTACTGGGAGAAAAAATCATGGTACCTGACAACACCTCAATAATAAGGGCAAGGGATGTGATGCGTAAGGGAATCATTACCATTGACGGCATGGCCACGGCCAAAGAGGCGGCCGCTAAAATGCGGGCTGAAAAAGTTTCCTGTCTTATCGTCAAAAGAAGGGATAATGATGATGCCTGGGGCATAGTAGTTGTTCAGGATTTTCTTAAAGGGGTGATAATACCGGGCCGCTCTCCGGAAAATGTACATGTCTATGAAATCATGACAAAGCCTGTTATCACTGTACCGGCTGACATGGACATCCGCTATGTTGCCCGCCTGATTAACCGGGCCGGCATACGAAGAGCTTCCGTCGAAGATGGAGGGGAGCTTATCGGAATGATTTCTCTTTCTTCGTTGATTCTCGATAATGAGCTTTTTTAGTGCTAAGTTTTTATTTTTTCCCCTTGATATTTTTTCAAATTATCAAGGCAATTAGACGTGATAATAAATGGTTCTGTGTAAATATGATGAACCCAAAGCATTTTTTTGTTTAAAAAAAAGGTTTTACGAATGGAAACAGAAGATGGCAGAAGAATTATTAGTGGTTTTTACTCCACCAAAGAAGAAAGAAAAGCTTGCTTAAGTTTGGAGCAATGGAGTAAATGGAAGCAATTGGAAAAAACCATTTCTGTACGAGATACAGGAACCAAGGCAATTGTGCACGGGCGCAATCGGAACCAACATAGTATAGTTGGAACACCCGGAGAGATAAATCCTTGGGGACATTCTGAAGGAACGATTGGCAATACCATTGATTATTGTGTTCAGCTTGGTATTTTTACAAAAGATCAAATAAAAATTCTTGCTGGAACAAAAATGAATAAAATCAATTCACATCTTCGCAGTATGGAAAAAAAAGGTGAGTATGTGGCAATTAAAAATTTTGATGGAATTATATCTTTTAAAAATAAGTAAACACAGAAGGCAAATTAACTCGGATGCAAATTCCGTTGCGCTCCATTTGCACCGGTTATTTGCAGCGTTAGCTTGTCCAGTTCTCAGCTGGATAAAAGGAGAAAGAACAAATGGATAGTTTTGGTATAATTTTAATTGTTGCTGTTATTATTGGTATCATTCCTGCCTTTATTGCATCAAGTAAAGGGAGAGATTTTGTTCTTTGGTGGATTTATGGCACATCATTGTTTGTCTTTGCTATGATTCATGCAATTGTATTAAAACCAAACGAAGAACAACTAATTAGAGAAGGAAAGAAACATTGTCCCTATTGTGATGAATTGATAAAGCCCAAAGCAACTGTATGTCGATACTGTAGCAGAGAGCTACCATCAGATCAGGAAGAATTGCCAGTATCAACTAAAGAAACAAATAAAGAAACAAAATTTTGTCATAATTGTTCAAATAATAGATACCATGGCTTTTCGGGGTATAAATGTAAATTAACTAAAAACAAAACAGATACTTTTGAAACTTGTGACAATTGGAGTCAAAAAAGTTGAATGAATTAATACGGGGATTTTTTTATCACTACACTTCAATCGAAAAACTTACATTAATATTAAACAGTCAAAATATTCGATTCACCAGAGCTGATTTAGTTAATGATTTAGAGGAAATAAATATTATCGATAAACCTGAGATAAAAAAATCTGCCTTTATTTCATGCTGGACAAGCCAAAATAATGAATCAATACCGATGTGGAATTTATATGGTGGTATATCAAAAGGAGTTAGAATAAAGCTGAGATATCCGATTTTTGAAGGTGCATCTGTTGCATACAATGTTGAGAATCACCACTGCAACATTATGAATTTAAAAAATATCAGCAATTTTATAAAAAGAGATGGGGATCATGAATGGGTAAAGTATCTATTCGGACCAATTAAAGTAAATTATGCAAAAAATGTTGCTGTTTATGTAATAGGAAATAATAATTCTTTAATTGTAGAAAAAATTGGAACTCAAAAACTAGAACATTGGAAATTCGAAAATGAATCCCGTTTTTTAGCTCTGGCAAATCATGAATGGAATAGCAGTACAAAACAATTTGAACTTAAGCAGGAACCATATTATTCAAAGACTAAAGATAACTATTTTGATATCAGAATAGACAAAAATATATTCAATAAAATGGAAGTTACTCTTGGCCCAAGTTGTCAATATCCTGAGCAAATTATTGTTGAAAGTCTAATTGAAAAATTTACAACAAATGGAAAAGTGAAACTAAGCGAACTTAAAGAAAAAATTAGATTATAAAAAGCTAATCGGGTAGCCGGGGGTTTTAATCCCCCAGCCCCCACAACACCCTGCATGCGGGTCCGCACAGGGCGTTTCATCAAGATTACCGGGCTGTGGCCGGGTAATGTATTTTCACCCACTGTTCTTTGACAGATATTAACCCTTGTTCAGATAGCCATTTGTTTGTCATACCGGCCTGTGTTGCCATGGTTCTGGACAGATGCCATGGCCCTCTTCGGCTGAGGGATGTCATGATTGCCTCTCTTTTGTAGGTGCCTAATTTGAGAAGATTTCGGACTTTGGTACGGGTATACCGCCATTGTTTCCAGTAGCACATCCGTGTCCGGCGGCGAAGCCATTCGTCTATTCCCGGAATTGGTCGGTAGTATTCCGATATCCCGTAATAGTTCATCCAACCCCGGATATATTCCGCTAACTTCTTGTATCGGTGCTCCATAGAGACAAACCAGCTCCTTCCGGTAAACAGGCGTAACCGCCGCTTAAATTCCAGAAAGGATTTATCACTCCATCTGATTTTGCCATTTACAAATACAAAACCAAGAAAACCGCATTCTTCCACTGGTGCCACCTTGCTCTTCTTCTCGTTGACTTTGAGTTGAAGCTTTAGCTCAAGGAACCGACGTATACTTGCCATCACCCGTTTGCCGGCACTCAGGCTTTTCACCATAATGATGAAATCATCTGCATACCGGACAAAATGGTGGCCTCGTTTTTCCAGTTCCTTGTCAAGGTCATCAAGAAGGATATTAGCGAGCAAAGGTGAAAGTGGGCCTCCCTGGGGAACACCCGTAGGAGTTGCCTGAAGGCGGCCTTTGACCACAACACCGGCCCTGAGATATTTACCGATAAGCTTCAGTACTCGCTTATCTTGTATCTGGCGGGATACTCTATTCATCAAGACATCGTGATTAACTTTATCGAAAAATTTCGACAAATCAGTATCAACGGCCACTTTGTAGCCCTGCCCTATGAATTGTTTTACCTGCCGGACACCATCATGGGCCGATCTGCCAGGCCTGAAACCGCAACTTGATTCCGAAAACAAGGGATCAAATATTAACCCCATAACCTGGGCAATGGCTTGTTGGATCGTTCTATCCAGCACGGTTGGGATACCCAGGGGACGTTTACTTCCATCCGGTTTTGGTATTTCAACCCTTAGAACAGGAGAAGGGATATATGTCCCTTCAAAAAGGTCTGAACGTATCTTAGGCCATAACTCACGAAAGGCGTCCGGAAATTGCTCAACGGTTACACCGTCGATTCCAGGGGCACCCTTGTTGGCCCGCACCTGTTTCCAGGCACGACGTATATTCTCTGCCGAAAGAATACGTTCCAGTAGATGATTCTTTGAAAAAGGTACTTCCACAGCGCGCTTGTAAATTACTCCTCCATTCGGATTCACGGTATATACAAAGCTCATGGATACCTCCTTTTCGTTTGATGTTCTGTCCTTCACCCTGTCCGGGGCATTACTCCCGGCGTTTGGCTACTATGACGTCTGCTGACTTCTGCTTCATCACTAATCAGGTTACCCTGACCAGCGCAATGAAACTTCTTTTGCAGGTGTTGCCCATTGTTCGTGTCTCATCACCGTCGGCAACAGCCGGTGATGCCTGGACCTTGGTTTCCCGGTATGGTCCGAGCCGGGAGTTGTTGCAAAAGATGCTCAATGCATGCAAGGCAGATCTCCCCGGATAAGAGCGTGAACTGTCACTACACAACCGCAGCATTTACCCTGTCTCTTGAATCCTGGGCTTTGTCATGTTGTGCTGACTTACCCGGAGACCAGGCCTTATATGCTGTTTCTGTTCGTCGGCTCATAGTTTTGCACTCCAACTTCCTTCGGACGGTTCCTCACAGTTCCGCCCTTGTTTTCGGCTAATACTTGTGTTAACAAAAACATATGCTAACAGGACTCACGTATAGGGGACTTGCACCCCATAAGTTCACGCCCATGCCGGGCGTACGCCAACTGTTCCACTGGACCCGCAAACAGCGCGGGCCAGTGAACGCCACGTTAGAAAAAAATAAAATCGTGAATCAATGCGCAGTGGGTTGGAAAAAGTCGTTTGGGTTACTGAATATTAACATATTGCAAAAGTACAAAGAGGTAGCATGAAAACAATTGGTCTTTTGGGTGGAATGAGTTGGGAAAGCACGGTGAGTTATTATCGAGCGATAAACGAGGGGGTAAAAAATGCTCTTGGCGGTTTGCACTCCGCCAGGATCGTATTGTACAGTGTTGACTTTGACCCTATTGAGAAGCTGCAGCGAAAAGGCGATTGGGAAGGTACAGCTGAAATACTTTCAGAAGCAGCCTTGAGCGTTCAGTCTGCCGGTGCTGATTTTTTGGTTATCTGCACAAACACTATGCATAAGGTTGCTCCCCAGATAGAGGATACAATTGATATACCCTTGCTGCATATTGCTGATGCGACAGCCGAATCGCTTGTGCACAACGGTATAAAAAAAGTGGGCCTGCTGGGTACAGCGTTTACAATGGAGCAAGATTTTTACAAAGGTCGGTTGATTCAGAAATACGGACTCACTGTTTTGGTGCCCAATAAAGAAGACAGAAAGGCTGTCCACAAAATAATTTTTCAAGAGCTTTGTCTGGGGAAAATAAGAATCGATTCCAAGGCAACATATCTTCATATCATTGATTCCCTGGCTGACCAGGGAGCCGAAGCAGTGATTCTCGGCTGTACTGAAATAGGGATGCTTGTGAACCAGAGCGATACCACTGTAAAGCTGTTTGATACCACTGCTGTTCATGCAGAAAAGGCAGTCGCATATGCAATATAACGCATCGGCCCCACCCTCGGTGAATTTATGGGTCTTAGTGGCGGGCCCGGTTTTTATGGTACAAATATTAGCGATCTTAGAGAAGGATGGTATAGGTGAAGACCTTCACAAACCCTAAAGCGTTGGTGGAAAATCTGCATTATCAAGAGCAAAGGCAGAAAAGCCTGGCCGGGCTCAGTGATGATATGATTGATGTGCCCATAGTCAAACTGATCAACTTTTTTAATAAACTGCCGTATTGTTTTACCATGCAAAGCTGCTATGGACATTTTCTTTACAACGGTCAGAAGGATCCATATAACTTTCGCCCCTTGCCGGCTACAAATACTATTGCCAGGGTGGAGTACAAGATATCCTACATTGCTTTTTGCATTGAGAACAGTGATTCGGGAAGGTGCCTCTTAGAGGCTCTGAAGAAAATCGTGGTTATTGATCCGGAAAACATCCAGTTCTGTTGCGCAGAGTGGTTTTGGAAAAGACAGGTCAATTCTTATGTGCTGCAGGTTGAACCTGACAGATTCAAGCAGGAAGACAGAGCTAAATTTGATTACAAGGAAGCATTGAATATAGAAAAGATACGAAATGAATTTTTTATACAGATAGAGAAGTTGCTTCAGAAGCAGCAAGATTGATATGGGATCGGCTTTTGTTCGCTTTCAAGTTTGGATGTTAAAATAAATTTTAAATCTGCCCTGTGGATCAGGGCAGAGTGTATTGTTTTATGGATACTTATTCTTTATAAAGGCAAGGGATTCATCGATCGCGGTCAAGGTGAGATCCAGGTCTTCTTCGGTGTGTCTGTAGCTGATATAGGCATGGTGAAAGGGGGTGAAAAAGAAACCTTTCCGGATGAGCTGGGTATAAAAATCCCTGCGCTTGCCTTTGTATGCACCGGTTTCATCCTTTTTAAAGGTGATGTAGAACATGGGGGCAACACCCGTCAGTTCGGCACCCACACCATGTTTGTCAATCACGGTCTGGATATTTTTCATGAACCGTTCACCTTTTTCCCATATGTTCTCCAGCACATTGTCCCGCTCCAGGATTTCTATAGTTTTCAGCGCGGCAATAAAGGCCTCGCTGTTGGGAAAGAATGTGGAAGAAATAAACAGCTTGGATTCAGCCGCCATCATGACCTCTTTTTTTCCGGTCACAACAGAGATGGGATATCCGTTGCCCATGGCCTTTCCAAGGACTGTTAAATCAGGGGTTACATTATAAAGTTCCTGGGCGCCGCCCATTCTAAGCCTGAAGCAGGTACGGATTTCATCATAGATAAGGACTGCTCCATACTTGTCTGAAATTTTCCTGACCCCTTCAAGGAATCCCGGGGTCGGGGTCTCCATTTTTTGATGGTTGGGATGGCCGAATGGGGTCATAATGATGGCGGCGGTATCACCTCCATGAGTGGCCATCAGCTCTTCTAACTGTTCAAGCTTATTGTACTGGAATTCAAAAACGTCTTCATAAAATTTTGACGGAATCCCCCCTTTCATCTCAATACACCAGTCGTGCCAGCCATGGTAACCGCACCGCATCACCTTGAGTTTATTTGTATGGGCCCTTGCAATACGGATGCTGGCGGTGGTGGCGTCAGAACCTGTTTTTAAAAAAATGCTCATTTCAGAAGAGGGAACAATCTGGGTCAGCTTTCTGGCAAGTTTGTTCTGAAACTTCTGGGTCAGGGTGAAACAAAAACCTTTTTCTTTTATTTGTTTGTAAACCGCTGCATCCACCTCTTCTTCCCGGTAACCCAGGATGATGGGGCCGTAACCGCAGAGAAAATCAATAAATTCATTGCCGTCAACATCAGTCAGATGGCAGCCTTTGCCCTCATCAAGAAAGATGGGATATTCTCCGTCAATAAAATCGCCCGGCTTTCTGGCACCCAAAACCCCACCGGGGATAAGTGTGGTTGCCTCTTCAAATAATTCCCGGCTTTTCGTGATATTTAGTTTTTCTGTCTCTTTCATGGAATACCTCCTGTGCTAAACTTAAATTTCAAACATGGATGAAATTTTTTGGGTCTGGTGGATTCTGGCACCCCTCTTTAAAAACGCACCAATGAATTTGGCAGGGTCAATACAGCCTTCCGGGGCCACAACCCCTTTTACGCTCACATCACCGGCATCCATCATAAGTGATGCTATGGAGGCGGGGAGTCCTGTTCCGGGAGCCATTCTTCCCACCATATCGGCGGTGTAAGTAACTTTTTTACCATCTTTTTTTCCTTTGACAATGACTTTAAGGCCCGAAGACTGGGGGCCGTTATCCCTTCCTTCAGGGATGGTCTCCCAAAGTTTTAATGCAATATCATAGGGAGTGACCTTGGTTCCCTTGATATCCATAGGTTCGGTGCTTAATAAACCCGTATTTTTCTGCTCCTGTATCAGTTCATCCACCCATAAAGGAATAAGAGCGCCTTTGATGATGACATTTTTAACCCCTTTAATATATCTTGGAAGGGTTAATGGCTGGGGATGTCCCACGTAGCGGACATGGCAGGTGCCAAGGGGGTCAAGAAACTGTTCTGCCGTTTCTTCGGTTCCGCCTTCCACATGGACCAGTTTTCCATCAATATACTGGGGGATTTTCCCCAGGGTCATATGAAGGCTGTGGTCCCATGCAGCGCCTGCAAGTTCGGCAATGCTGACCACCCAGTAAAGATAAATATCATCAACACTGTCCAATTTGTCTGCATACCATTTTACCAGGATATTATTGGTTCCGGGATCAGAGCCCATGCCAGTGAGAACGGTGATGCCTGCTTCTTTTGCCATTTTATCAATGTCGGAGTTGAAAAGAATCTCGGTCCCTTCATAATCGTCACAGATATCAATATAGTTTACCTTTGCCTCAACCGCTGCTTTTGCGACCGGCACGGCAGTCTTGTAAAAGGGTCCGGCACAGTTAATCACCACATCAACCTCTTTGAATGCAGTCACCATGACATCGTGGTTGTTTACGTCCATTTTTATCAGTGTTGTTTTTTCATTTTCGCGTAATTTTTTTGACAGTCTTTCCGGGTCCGGATACAAGTCAGCTAAAATAACATGTGTAACCTGTTCCTGTTTTATCAGATCCCTTGCCACTCCCTGACCCATACCGCCGACGCCGCCTATTATCACTGCACGCATGTTTTTTTCTCCTGCTATTCTTTATATAATAAATGTTATTAATATTTATTGTCTATTATCTGTTTCCGCTGCCTCCCGGTCTCCCTCCTCTTATATTTTAAGAACCAGAGCCGCTCCTGTATCCCCGGCCGCACAGCCGGTAAAGAGCATATATCCTCCGCCCTTGTCTGCCAGTTCCTCTATGCCTTCAATGATCAGCCGTCCTGCCGTGGGTGCCTGGGGGTGGCCGAATATAAGAGAAGACCCGAAATTATTGAATGAATTTACATCGATATCCATCTGGCTGGCCAGATAGATGTCATTGGCAGCAAAGGGATTGTGGGTCTTGATCACTTTTACATCCTTGATGGAGATGCCAGCCTTGTCCAGGGCCATTTGGGCGGCAGGTACTACTGCCATGGCCATGAACCCTTTTTTTGACCTTGAAAATCCATAGGAAATAATCTGTGCATCCTTTGATCTGTCCTGGCTTAGTTCTTTTGCTTTTTCTCTTGAGGTGACAATCAGACCGCAGTTGCCGTCAGCCGGGTGGGTCTGGGACCCGAAAGTATGAGAACCGTCCGGCAGTACCGGCCTGAGTTTTTCAAGACCTTGTCTTGTGGTGGGCATAACCCCTTCATCTGCATCCAGTGAAAGGGTTTTCTTTTTTGATATTCGTATGCTTACCGGAAACATATATTTTTTCTGGAATTCTCTGTCATTGGCAAGGCTGTCTGTGTACTGTTCATATCGTCGCAAGGCAACATCATCACATTGCTCCCTTGTCACTCCGGTTTTTCTGGCAACATTTTCAGCGGTCTGGATCATGGCATTTTTTGCCCAGGGATCATTGTTGAACTGGTCCATGAGCCAGTTTTCTGAAATCACCTGTCCGCCGGGGCCGTTTGGATTGGGCCAGATGGTATGGGGACCGTTGGAACATCGGTCTGTCATCAAAGTGAAGACATTTTGATAAAGTCCTGTCTCAATACCCATGGCTGCCTGGAATATAACAGTGGTTGAGGTGGAACAGGCCTGGCTGATAAGACAACCTGGAATATTTTGAGCGCCGATCAAAGCAGATGCCCATGGACCTCCGTAAAATGTATAGGGCTGCCCTATAGTTGCACCAAGGATCAGATAGTCGAACAGATCGGGTTCTATTTTTTTTGTTTGCAGCCATGCCTTTGCAGTTTCAGATCCAAGAACAATGGAATGCTCATTGGCCAGGCTGCCCTGCCATTTGGAAAAAGGGCTTGAATAATAACCTTTGTATGGGATAAACGCTTTTGTTAACATGATTAAATCCTCCGTATGAATATCATCTCACCAAGTCCATGATTTGGTCTATGACTGGGTCAATGATTATATTTTTTTAAAATAGCTTCCAGAACACTGCCGCCAATAGCCCGTGCTTTTTCCGAGATTGTGGTGCAATATTGCCTGTTTCCCCTGGGATCAATGTCACCAAGTTTCAGCTTGTCTGTGACACTGATATTATTTCTTATCCGGCCTCTTAAAACGCCGTCAATCTGAGCAATGACGGGTTTGCCGTCAACATGTCCCACTACATCATTTTTTTTGACAGGGGTGCCGATGCTTAAAGAAGAGGTGAATATGCCGGAGCAGGGAGAGCGAAGAACCCTTTCTATAGTATACCCGTTTATATTGCCGGGGGCTCCGGTATTGGGTTCGGGACAACCCTTTAAAATGAGTCGCCCAAGGTTGTGGCCCCGGTTGGTTTCTATGGCCATATGCACATCTTTTCCTGCCTCAAATCCAGGCCCAAGTCCGATAACCAAAGGGGCTTCGGATAGGTTTGTCCCCAGGTTTTTTTTGGCAATAATTGCATCAATCACCACATGGGGCCGAATCGCCTTTATACTTTCCCAATACGGGTCAACAATGACAGGGATACTATTGCTGTCCCAGGCGGTTTGGATGTCATCAAGGTGAAAGACCTTTTTGGCCGTAACACCTTCCACGATGATTTTTCCATCATGGATTGCCTCGCAGAAGGAAACCCGCCTTCTGACAGCCACAGGGTTTTCGATCTCCAGCATGAAGATATGTTTAAAATTTGATTGAAAAAGACGGCAGGCAAGACCGGTTGCCATTTCTCCTGCACCTTTTATTGCGATGATAAGTTCTGAGATATTTTGTTTCATTGTTTTAATGCCCGTATTCACAAAAGGTTGTAAGGTTAAGAATTTTTGCGGGTGCGCAAATGGTCACCCCATAGAAAACAGCAGGCTTGTCCGCATTAATAAAGTTTGAAATGGTGTTGTTGACAATGGTTGAACCGGTTGCAAATATCATGGTACACCACTTGATCGCCTCTTGGGTATTTTTTTGTGGTTCAATGGCAATATTGAAAAATTTTTTCCCAATATTGTCCTTGTCCAGATCAACGGCCCGCACCTGGCAATGGGAAGCGAGTGTCTCAAGAAATCTTGGCTGGTGTCCCACCAGAAGCACCTTTGAATCTTTCGGAATAATGTCAGGCAGTTTCTCGGCGCAAAAAACTGGTTCCTTATCTTTGCAGTGAATGGTTTTGTCAGCAAGGCCAAGATGTCTGTAAACAGCATTCAACCCTGCAATAAAAGAGGCTCGTTCCCTGTTTGTGGAAAGGTCCATAGTCAAGAGATCTTTAACGCGATATGCCCTGTTTTCAAATTCATCCGTAAAGCTCTGGCCCTTTGCATTGAGAAAATCAGCCTCAACCATGACTTCTTTGCCTTTGATAATGGGGTAGTCATCATGATCAGGATTCCCAATGGCCTGTTCAGCCGAAAGCGCCTTGCACGTGATGTTGATAGGCTGGTCTGCAAGATCATGAAAGATTATTTTTTCTTTTAGAGCTTTTTTTAAGGCATCATATAGGATAACTGACATTTATATCTCCTTATAGAGGGCATCTCTTTTTTCTTTGTGAGTTTTTATTGCCTTTAAAGTCGGTTGCAACAGATAGGTAAAGGCAATCATCATCAGGATAATGCCAAATACTTGTTTAAGATAAAAACCCGGCAGCAGACCGGATATGGCAGAGCCTGTCACAGCGCCTGCAAGAGACGGGAGAAACAACGCCTTAAACACCTTGAAATTCAAGTTTGCAAGTTTGTGGTGCATGAGTGTGGCAGATTGTGATAAAAAAAACATGGTTGTTAAAGACAGGCAGATGGCCTGGTGCATGTTAAAATTCATTACAATCACAAAAAACGGTACAATGAGCAGTCCGCAGCCAATCCCCAGCCATGTGGCGATGATGCCGATAATAATGCCGAAAGCCATGATAAAAAGGGCTTCATGGGCCCAGGAGATCTCATTGAGATTTGAAAACATTAAAAATGGAAAGTCCACAAATTTTAAAATCCGAAGGCTTGCAATGAGAAGAAAAACGGCAAAAATCCACTTGAGCCACTGGTTGTTCCATTTATGGATATATTTTGAGCCTATGATGGTACCAATGACACACATGGGAATAAAAACAAGAAAGTATTTGCCTGAAGGGGGATTGGGAAAAATAAACAAATGAGATACAGCCCCTACAAATGTGATGGGGATAATGGTTGCAAGGGAAGTTGCTGCCGCCTGCTTAAAATCAAATTTAAAAATCGATATGAATGTGGAAACAAATATGGTTCCCCCGCCAATACCGATACCGGCACTGAAAAGTGCCACAAAAAAGCCCAGCAGTCTTAACGCTGTTTTAGGAAAATTTTTAGATGTCTTTACTCTGGACATAATGGCCGCCTCACATTTTATCTTCCGAATGAACAGACAGGATAATGACAGACCTTGCAATTCATGCACAATCCGCCATGACCCATGGCTGCAATATCATCTTCAGTGATTATTTCTCCGGCCAGAACCCTTGGGAAAATCAGGTCAAACACGGTCTGCTTGTAATAAAACACACAGGCCGGCAGGCTGATAATGGGTATGTCAGCAAGCCGTGAGACCATGAGCATGGCCCCGGGAAGAACAGGACTGCCGTAAAATGTAACATCGGCACCCGTCCTGATAACCCCCTGGCGGGTGACATCATCCGGGTCAACGGAAAGTCCTCCCGTGGTAATAATCATTTCGCATCCCAGTTTTTTTAATTCCAGGATGGCATTGGAAATGGCCTTCTCTTCATCGGGTACGATGATTTTTTTGATGAGTGTACATCCGGCATCTGTAATTTTTTTCCCGACGGACGGGCCAAAATCATCTGTGATCAGGCCGTTAAAGACTTCAGAACCCGTTACCACAGCACCAATTTTTAAGGATTTGTAGGGTTTGACTGAAAGAAGGGTTCCTGTCTTTTTTGTCAGTGTTTCCAAAACTTCAATGTTCTCTGTCGGGATAGTTAATGGAATGATCCGAGTGCCTGCAATGATTTCTCCTTTTTTGCAGGGAAAATTATTTTTTAATGTGGCCACAATAATGTTTTCCATTTTGTTGACCTGGAGCAGGGCATCAACATTGATTTTTAGCAGGCCTGCATGCTTTGTACTTATATTTATTTTACCTTCCCGGGGTTCAGAAAATTCAAGGTCCTGATCTGAAATAGCACTTGCTATCCTTTTTGCAGCATCATCTTCATGGAGTTGATCATTTCCAAGATCAAGGACATAGAGATACTGCTTCCCGATTTTTAAAAGTTCCGGAATATCTTTTTTTTGTATGACATATCCTTTTTTAAATCCAACCCCTTTGAATTTTCCCCGGATGATCCGTGTCATATCATGGGCGAGAACGGTTCCAACTGCATCTTCAACTTTGAGCTTTTTCATTTATATATCCTGGTCGTGATCAATTGACCGCATTATTTTTTGATGTTTTTTTTTCAGCCTGGGCTTTTTTTCCCTTAATGGCGGCAAGGATTTTGTCCGGGGTTAAAGGAAATGAGTCCATATAGACACCGATGGCATTACTGACAGCTGCGCTGTAGCCTTGTGCCGCCGACATGGCAATGGACATGCCGGCTTCCTTGGCCCCGTATGGCCCTTTGGGGTCAATGGACTCCACAATGATAGTATTGATTTTGGGCATGTCACAGGCCAGGGGCAGTTTATAATCCAGCATGGTGGGGTTGATGCATCTGCCGTCTTTCCATTCATGATATTCAGTGAGCATACCGCCCTGTCCGCCCATGGTAAGGGCGCCTTCAAACTGCCCTTCCAGAACCAGGGGATTTATACCATATCCCACATCCTGGGCAGCGGTTGCCTCCAGCACCTCAACCTGACCCGTGTCAGGGTCCACTTTGACTTCAACAATAGTGGTGCCGAATGAAAAGGCTTCACACATCTGGCCGTAGGGATTTTTAACCCATTCGCGTTTCATGTCCACTTTGGGCCAGTATCCGCCTTCAGCATTAACGGAATTAAAATTCAAAAGGCTGATTCGCACCACCTTTTTAATAGGGATGGATTTTGATGCTTTGCATCTCTTCGAGCCAGGGTCATCTTTGACAAAAATCAGGCGGTTTTTTGCCGCAAGCTTGTCAGGTTCCACTTTCAACAATTTTGAAGCCACCTCAAAGAGTTTTTCTCTACAGTTCTGTGCTGCGATCTTCACAGCATGACCGCCCACAAAGGTGGAGACCTGGGAATAGGACCCCGGATCAGAAGACGTGGTCTCTGTGTCGGCCGAAACCAGATGGATGTCTTCGGGTAAAAGTCCCAGCTCTTCGGCGGCTATCTGGACCAGCATGTTGTCATTTCCCTGGCCGTTATCCACAACCCCTGACATGACCGTTGCCTCCCCGTCTTCATTAAACTTGATAAAAGACTGGGAACCACCGCGGATTCCCATGGGAAATCCGGTCTGTACAGAGTTTGTCCCGATACCGATACCATGATATGGGGGTAGTTTTCCCCATTTTTCCTTGAACCCGGACTTTTCAACAGCCTTATGAATGGTCTCATCCATGGCACAGGAATCGACATAGGATTTTGTACTGGTATATTCACCCGGCTGCCGGGAATTTCTTAACCTCATCTCCACGGGATCAATGCCAAGATGGTCTGCTATCATGTCCAGCTGGGTATCGAGCCCACAGGCAAATCCCCGTCCGTGGGTTCTTATCATGCCCCTGATGGGTTTGTTGGTATAAATCCTGTACCCGTTGTACCGAACGCTTTCCATCCTGTAAGCCTGTTCCATGGAAAGAAAGGGCACGCTTGTGGCAATGGGCCCAGTACTGGAATAGGCACCTCCATCCATATAGCAGGTGGTTTCTCTTGCCAGGACCCTTCCGTCCTTGTCCACCCCTGTTTTATGGGTGGTGATCATGGCATGCCCCTGTCGGGTGGCAATGGTGTTTTCTTCTCGTGTGAACTGAATTCTGACAGGCCGTTTGGTCTTTTTTGCCAGAAGGGCACAGATATAGTCTACCGGGCAGATTTCGGACCGGCCCCCGAATGCACCACCAATGGCTATTTTTTTTACTTTTACCTTGTGAAGCGGAAGTTTGAAAGCATTGGATAACGGTTTGGATTTCATATGGGGTCCGCCGTTAGGACACCAGACCTCCAGGCAGTCTTCATGGTCAAATCTTGCGGCAACTGCATAGGGCTCAGCCTGGAAATAAGATTCTTCCGGTGCCACATAGGTATCTTCCCTGATATAGTAGGCCTTTTCAAAGTTTTCGTCCACATTTCCCGTATCAATATTCACATGGACATTAATATTGTTGGGAAAATCCTCATGGATGAGTTCGGTTTCCGATACCATGGCTTCCATGGGATCAAATACGGGCGGCAGCTCCTCGTACGTAACTTCAATGAGATCAAGGGCTTTAAGAGCGGTGTCTTCATCCACAGCCGCCACACCTGCCACTTCATCCCCAATATATCTGACTTTTTCTATCTGGATAAATTGTTGGTCCCGGGTATAAGCAAATACTCCCCATTTAACGCCTTTGGTCTCTTTTCCGGTAACAATCGCTTTGACTCCGGGAAGTGCTTCGGCCTTTGAGGTATCAATATTTAGAATACGGGCGTGGGCATAGGGGCTTCTTTTGATTTTTCCCACCAGCATGCCGGGCAGTTTCAAATCAGCAGTAAACTTTGCCTTTCCCATGACCTTGGCTCTGGAATCAACTCTGGGCATTCTTTTTCCAACAATAGTATAATCTGAGGTATAATCAGACATTTTTTACTCCTTTGTTTTACCACCAGTCTTACAGTCTGGGCAATGGTCCTGTGGATTGCCTGTATGGGCCACGGCTTCAACAATTTTTGCATAACCGGTACACCGGCAGATATTTCCGGCAAGGGCTTTTCGGACGGTTTTTTCATCGGGCTTGGAATTTTTATTCAGCAGTGCATCGGCTGACATGAGCATGCCCGGGGTGCAGAATCCGCATTGGACAGCCCCGTGGTCGATAAAGGACTGCTGAAGATCTGACAAATCATCCTCGGTGGCAAGCCCTTCCACTGTTTTAATCTTTGTTCCTGTGGCTTCCATGGCAAGAGTCAGGCAGGACCGGACAGGATTTCCGTCCATGTGAACGGTACAGGACCCGCAAACGCCTTCACCGCAACTTTCTTTTGATCCGGTCAGATCAAGCTCATCCCGCAATACTTCCAAAAGGGTGTCATTGGGAAAGACCCGGACGTCATAGGGTTTATCATTTATATTTAAGGTGATCTTTATTTTTTCCATGTTTAAAAACTCCGTTATTCGGTTATTCCCTTGCAGCCAAGGCTGCCTGCTCAAGCGCCTGGAATACCATTTGCGACACCATGGCACATCGGTACTCAAGGGTTGCGCCCACATTGTGAACGGCAAATGTTGATGCATTATCCATTGCAATATCGGCTGCCCTTTTAAAGGCGACTGTATCAGATAATTTTTTTCCTTTTAAAGAAGATGATGCCTGGGCAAGGAAGAGAGGCGACCTTCCCATGGCACCGACAACGATTCGCACGTCATCTATTTCATTTTTTTGAGTGTCGGATAGTTTTAAAAGAACGCCGGCACAGACAATGGGGTAATCAATGGCAGACCGGTAGGCAAGGCGCTTATAGGCACTCTGGGCACCCCCTATGGGTATGATAATTTCTTTTAGGAGTTCATGGGATTCCATGGCAAAGGGCATGATGCCGTCAGTGGTGTAAAAGTCGGCAAGATCCATGGTTCTCTCCCCGCCTTTTCTTGCCAAAATGATTTTGGCGTTTAAGGTCATGAGAGCCGTGGCACCGTCTGACTGGCAGGTGGAGTTGCACCGGTCTGCTTCTTCTCGAGCATAACAGATTTTTCCACCATCCTTGTGGCAGGCCTGGCGCCCGGATCTATGGAAATCCGATTGGTTGTAGTGATGGCACCTATTGTCCTGGAGGATGTTTCCGCCAATGGTACCCCTGTCATGCTGGATGGTAATGGCCCCGATTTTTTCACATGCCTGGAACAGCGCTTTGGCTTTTTTTTGAATAAGATCCGAAGCAATAATATCTGCTATGGATGTTCTGGCACCGATTTTAATACATCCGTCTTTTTTATTAATATAGGATAATTCGTTCAAGGCTTTGAGGCTGATGAGAGTTTTTGGTTTTAACAACCCTTTTTTCATCCTGACCAGAAGATCCGTTCCCCCTGCAAGGATTTTCGCATCATCCTTGTGAGTGGCTAAAAGGTCAAGGGTTTGATCAAGCGTTTCAGGTCCTAAATAGTCAAACCTTGGTAACCGCACGGTTTTTTCTCCTTTTTATTTGGGGTCAAGCTTGGCTTATTGCATCAATAAGCCAAGCTTGACCCCGTTTATTAATTCAAGAGGTTCGGTAAAAACAGGACCACTTTCGGGAAAAGCATCATTAAAATTACACAAATAATATAGGCCGGCAGAAAATAGGCAACACCCTTAAACACCCGTTCAAGAGGCACATCTTTTGCCATGCCGCCAACCACATAGGTGGTAGCCCCCACAGGCGGTGTCACAGCACCCAGTGTGGTGACAATGGTAATGGTGACCCCGAACCAGATGGGATCATACCCGAGTTCTACGGCCACAGGAAAGAAAATGGGAATCGTGATGAGCAAAAGGGCCAGGGCATCCATGACAGCCCCACCGATCATGTAAATTAAAAAGATGATGGCCATGATGGTCAGTTTGGAAAAGGGAAGGGCGACCACCCAGGAGGCAATATCAAAGGGTATTCTTGTAATGGCCAGAAACCGTCCGAATATCATGGCGCCTGTGATGATCACAATGACCATGCAGGATATTTTCAGGGTGTCGAAAATGGAATTATAAAAATCATTCCAGGAAAGATTTTTTTGCACCACGCCGATGACAACGGCAAAGAATGATCCAATGGCGCCTGCTTCTGTCGGGGTGAACAGTCCGAAGTAGAGTCCGATCATGACGACCAGGAAAAGAATGAGCATTTCAACGGCACCGGTAAGGGATTTTATCTTTTCCTTAAATGTGGTTTTTCCCCCCACAGGCCCCCATTCAGGATAGATGGTACAAAGCACGTAGACGGTGAGGGTCAAAAGCAGGGCAAGCAGAATGCCGGCACCAAGCCCGCCGTAAAAGAGTTTGGCAATGGACTGTTCCGTGGAAAGCCCGATAATAATCAGGACAACACTTGGTGGAATAACTACTCCCAGGGTTGACCCGCAGGCAATGGCTCCTGTGCTGAGCATGGGTTCATACTTGTATTTGTTCATCTGGGGCAGGGCAACCGTGGTCATGGTGGCTGCCGTAGCTGCATTGGAACCG
This sequence comes from Desulfobacula sp., assembly GCF_014237455.1. Classification (GTDB taxonomy): domain Bacteria; phylum Desulfobacterota; class Desulfobacteria; order Desulfobacterales; family Desulfobacteraceae; genus Desulfobacula. The sequence goes on from NZ_JABZFL010000015.1 coordinate 65,956, forward strand.
CAGATGGCTGCAAAGGCAGAGCATGCCAGGATAGTTGCCATGGCAATACCGCCCCTGACGTGGCCCACCCATTTATAGGCGGCAGTGTAAAGTTTTTCATTGACTCCGGAATAAAAGGCAATCTGGCCCATAAAGATAAACAGCGGGATTACTGTCAGCCCGTATTTGGAAAAGGTATCCCATGTGACCGTTGCCAGCATGTTGAATCCTGCAGTAAGAGAAATGACATAGGAAAATCCGCAGAATCCCACAAGGCCCATGGCAAATCCAACAGGGATGCCGAAGACAAACAGGATAAACAGTAAAGCAAAGATACCGATAATGCCGATCAGGGTGAGGCTCATCTGGAGATCTCCTTTTGCGGCAAAATGGCCTTTAAAAAATCTGTAAAGATCGCCAGGGCAAGAACAAAACAGCCGAATGCCACGGCAAAGGTAAAGGGATAATAGATAATTCTCAAGGTTTCGGAGAGTTCACCTGCATTTTTCAGTGTCAAGGCCTTTTGAACAATATGCCAGGAAGCAATGGAAAAGAAGGCACAGCAAACCCCGTGGTTAATAATGGATACAATCCGTTTAAGCGGTTTAGGATAGGCATTGACCAGAACATCTACGGAGATATGCCCATTGGTAAACTGGGTGTATCCAAGGGCAAACGCCGTTACAACCGCCCCGGCATATCCCATGAGTTCAAAAGTGCCTCTGATGGGGATATAAAACTGCCGGATAAAGATGTTGGCACAGGTCAGAAGAATCATGCCCAGGAGAAATGCACCTCCGGTCAGCGTGAGCAGCTTATTCAAAAATTTATTGATTCTCATTAAAAGATCCATGTGGAGTCTCCGAAACCCTCTAACCGCCGCATGGCGGTTAGAGGTAATTTGTAAACAAGAAAGTTATTGGGCAAAGGCTTTAATATCCTTGATAATCTCTTCTGCAGGAAGGCCCTTTTCTTTGGCACCTGCAATCCATTTTTCAGTTATAAAATCAAGTTTAGCATCCCATTTGGTTTTTTCTCCGGCTGAAAGAGAGATAAATTCAACATTGTTGGCCTCTTTTGACCAGGCAATCGATTTTTTAATCTGCTCATCCATGTAAGCCCCGGTCCAGAGAGACTGTTCTTCTTTAAGATCCATCATGACTTTCTGTACATCAGCAGGTAATGAAGCCCATTTCGTTTTATTCATAATAACAGAAAAGGGGTATAATACCGTATCGGTCATGGTAACATATTTGCAGTTTTCAGCGAATTTAAAGTCCTTCATGACTTCCAGCGAAGAGAAAAGGCCTTTAACCGTTCCTTTCTGCAAAGCTTCAACAGTTGCCGGCATGGGCATTCCCACAGGATTGGCTCCCCAGGCTTTCAGAATCTGGGCGGCACCGCCGGATGCTCTTAAATCCAGCCCCTTGATATCGGCAAGAGTTCTTACCGGAACTTTTGACATGACATTTCCGGGGGCATTGGTAAACATGGCCAGAACAACGACATCCTTAAAAGCTTTGGGTTGATATTTTTCATATAATTTGAGAAGGGCGATGCTGCCTTTTTTGGCATCCTTGATGCCAAGCGGAAGACTTGTGGCATTGGTGACAATAAATCTTCCCGGTTGATAGGCCATGCAGATATTTCCGATGTCCGACTGCCCTGCAATAACACCATCCATCATTCCCTTGGCACCCAGAAGGGTTCCGCCGGGGAATGTATTGATCTGGACCTGTCCGTTGGTGCGTTTTTCAACTTCAACTTTCCATCTTTCCATTTGAACACAGGGGAATGTGGGAGCCGGTGGGAAATTGGCATAATTGAGTTTGATTTTGCCTGCCATTACAGGAGTTTGAAATATTAAAAGGCAGGTGACAATAGCAAATAAAAAAAGTGTTGCTGAAAAAATTGATCGTTTTACCATGGTTTAACCTCCGTTATTGAGAGCACATTTGCTCTGTTATAAGTTTCAGGGACAGATTTAAAATCTGTTCCTATTCACATTAACCGTTTTTATCCTTTAAAGCAGCCAGCACTTTTTCGGGCGTAATGGGGAGATCTTTAATCCTGACACCAACAGCATCATAAATCGCATTTGCAATGGCCGGAGCAGTGGGAACACATCCGGGTTCTCCAATTCCCTTGGCACCGAAAGGACCGTCCTTATCGTCGGTTTCAATTACCGGAGCTTTGATTTTTACGGCATCTTTGGCAGTAAACAATTTGTAGTCCCTGAAATTAGCGTTCATAATTTCTCCGTCCTTGACTGTGACTTCTTCTGTCAAGGCATAACCAAGTCCCATTATAACGCCGCCATAGACCTGGCCTTCAAGGAGCAGGGGATTGATGGCCCGGCCCACATCATGGGCTGCCACATATTCAAGGACCTCTACTTTGCCGGTTTCTTCATCCACTTTGACTTTTGCCCCATGGGCACCAAAAGAGTATGTCATGGACATATTTCCTTTAAGTTCCTTACCCATGTTTTCATTGTCAGGATCATAAAAATGCTCTGCCATGAGCATAGTTCCGCCGGGCCTGAAATGGGCTTTCCTTAAAAGTTTGCCGATGAGCATGCTTTTTTCCCGATCCCCTGGAACAAATACAAGCTTATCCTTTAATTCAATCTCCTGGGCAGGTACATCAAAAAGTTTTGAAGCAAAGACCTGAATTTTTTTCTTAACTTTCTTAGCCGCACCAAGCGCTGCATTTCCTGCCACAAAGGTGCTTCGGCTGGCATGGGCACCGACATCCCAGGGGCAGATATCCGTATCTGAATGCACCACATTGATATCTTCAGCCAAAAGCCCGAGTTCTTCTGCCACAATCTGGGCGGTAATGTTGTCAAGTCCCTGGCCCATATCTGTCCCACCGGTAAAGATATCTACCTTGCCGTAGTCATCCATTTTTAAAATAGCACCGCATCCGTCTGAACCATAAATCCTTGCTCCACCACCTACATGAATTAAAGAAGCAATGCCTGTTCCAATACCTTTTTCATTTTTTCCGTCAAACTTAAGTTCTTCCTTTACGGCATCAATACATTCTTCAAGACCGCAGGAGGTTATTTTAAGACCCTGGGGAGTTTCATCTCCAGATTGATTTTTGTTTATTTTTCTGAATTCAATCCGATCAATGCCTGCTTTCTCCGCCAGCATGTCCATGCTGCTTTCAATGGCAAATGTGGCCTGGGGGTTTCCATACCCTCTCATGGCCTGGGAATAGGTATTATTGGTATAAACACATTTTGCATTGTATTTTACATTTTCAACTCTGTAAAGAGAACTTATAGGCATCAACATAACCGAAGGCGTTGTTGCTCCCCAGGAGGTATGCCCGCCATTGTCCAATACCATTCTCATATCTCTGAAAGTCAGTTTTCCGTTTTTATCGCAGCCTTGTTTGATGTAAGTCACTGTGGGCTGTCTTGTAGAGGTTGCCTTGAACTCTTCCACGCGGTCAAAAACAATTTTTACAGGTTTGCGGCATTTGTATGCCAGAAGAATAGCAATATGCTCATAAGCATAGGTATCAAGCTTGCTGCCAAATCCACCGCCGATAACAGGTTTAATGACCCTGACACGTTTGTTTTCAAGCCCCATGGCTTTTAAGGCTTCAAGAAAGTCTTTATGGGCAAGGGATGGAATTTGTGTATTGGTGTAAATTGTCAGGTTTTCCGATGCATCAAACAAAGCGACAGCACCACTTGTTCCCATACAGCAATGGGTTACCCATGTGGTGGTAAACCGGTCTTCAACCACAAAGGCAGATTCTTTTTCTGCTTTTTCTACATCTCCGTAATGAATATTCCATGGCATTTTAAGTACATTTGATTTAAGGTGCTCATGCACAAGCGGAGAATCTTTTTCCATTGCTTTTTCAGGATCAAAAATACCTTCAAGTTCTTCATACTCAATTTCAATAAGATCAAGGGCTTTTTTTGCAATTTCAGGACTTATAGCTGCAACAGCAGCCACTTCATCTCTAAGGGAGCAGACATTTCCTTTTTTTATGGGAGGATTGTCCTTGATAAATCCCATTTTCATTTTCTTGGGAACATCTTCTCCAGTGAGAACTGCATGGACTCCGGCCAAAGCTTTTGCTTTTGATGTATCAATTTTAACAATATTTGCATGGGCATGTTTACTGTAAAGAATCTTTCCGAAAAGCATGCCGGGGAGTTTGACATCCTGAATATATTCTGCTCTGCCCATAGCTTTCTGGGCTGCATCCAGTTTGGGAATTCGTTTTCCAACCACACTGAACTCGCTGTTATTTTTACTCATTTTGTCCTCCCATGCCTTTGACAGCCTCAACAGATTCAAAAATTTGTATATATCCCGTACACCGGCAGATGTTTCCGGCAAGGGCATGCTTTATTTCTTCTCGATCTGCATCAGGGTTTTCATCCAGCAATGCTTTGGAAGACATGATCATACCCGGCGTGCAGAATCCGCACTGGATACCGCCGTTGTCCACAAAAGACTGCTGCAGCGGATGAAGGCTGCCCTCGGTTGAGGCAAGTCCCTCAATGGTTTCAATTGTTTTTCCATCGGCTTCTACAGCCAGATAAAGACAGGAATTTACAGCCAGTTTATCAACAATAACAGTGCAGGCACCGCATTCACCATTTCCGCATCCCTCTTTTGTTCCGATAAGCCCCATTTCCTCCCTTAACAGGTGTAACAGGGTCCAATGGTCCTTGATATCATAAGAGATCTCATCACCATTTAATAAAAAAGATATATTTGTTGTCATGGGTAAAGTTTCTCCTAATTGTTGTCTTTTATCATATTCAGACATTTAAGTCCCATTCGTCTTACATGGACCAGTATCATTTCTTTTCTGTGCCAGGCTTTTCCCCTGACACTGTCCCTGACCTTGGATTCGTCTGCTGCAATTTTGCCGGCTTCTATCAGGATGTTCTCATCAATCTTTTTCCCGACCAGAAAATTCTCGGCATCAAAAGCCCGCATTGGGGTAGGAGCGGCAACACCTAAACAGATCCTTGCCCTGGGGCATGTTTGAAGATCATCATCCAGGGTTAACAAAACCCCGATACCGATCAAGGGAAGCTCCATGGCAGCCCTGCGACCGAATTTTATATACGCACTTCCGGTATGGGGTGCCTGGGGCGGAATGGTGATTTTTTTCAGGATTTCTCTGGGTTTTAAAATAGTTTTATAGGGTGCAATAAACAGATCTTTCACTTCCACGGACCGTTCACCGTCAGGGCCGTGAAGAAGCGCCATCCCGTCCAGGGCAATCAAGGGGATGGCCCCGTCAGCCGATGGTACGGCATTGATCAGGTTGCCGCCGATAGTTCCTACATTTCTCACCTGTAAAGATCCGATATTGGAGACAGCATCATGGATAATGGGATACTCGTTCCGGATCATAAGAGATTTTTCCAGGGTTGCATGGGTGACCATGGCACCAATGGAAAGCTCGCCGGTGGCATCATTTTTATGCAGCTCACTCATGTCGCCTATTTTTTTCAGGGAAATCAGGTAGTCCGGTTCCATCCAGCCTTCCTTAACTTTGACAATCACATCTGTTCCCCCGCCAATATATTTGGCTGTCTCGCTGTGCCGGCTATGGAAAGCAATGGCCTCTTCAACGGTTGTGGGGGATAAATATTTAAATGCTTTCATATGGTTTCCTTTTTTTAGGTGCGGTTATCAAAGATACGCTGTGCCTTACCCGCATATCGGGGTAGTTCACCGTATGCACAGATGTGAGCGTCACAACTGACCATGATTTTTGCCTTTATCGTTTTTTTAATTTTAGTCTTGATATTTTCCAAATTTGCTATACCAATCCTCTGCCGTGTTTCTACCTTGATCGTCATGTACTCTTTGCCGTCCTCTTTTCTGTCAAGATACAGCTGGTACTCACTTCCCATTTCAGATATGGAAGACAATACCTCATCAATCTGTCCGGGATAGATATTAACCCCTCTCAAGATGATCATATCATCGGAACGCCCCATGATTTTGTCATGCATGGGAAGGATATTCCCACAGGAACAGGATTTGGAGATCTTGCGGGTGAGGTCTCTTGTCCGGTACCGCACAAGAGGGGCTGCTTCTTTGCACAGGGTTGTTACCACCATTTCACCGACTTCTCCGTCCTTAACTGGTTTCAGGGTGTCCGGGTCTAAAATTTCAAGGATATATTTGTCTGCCCAGTAGTGAATTCCTTCATGCTTAGGGCAGTCAAGGCCGGTTCCCGGTCCGTAAAGTTCAGTCATTCCGGTGATGTCAAACATGTCTTCAAGTCCAAGAAGCCTTGTTATTTTTGTCTGCATGGCAGAACTGCACCGTTCCGATCCCAGGATAATTTTCTTTAAATTGATCTGGTCTTTAATGCCTCGTTTGTTGACTTCTTCGGCCATGAGAAGCGCCATGGATGCGGTGCAACAAAAGACCGTGGACTGCATGTCAACAAGGAACTGGCATTGCATGTCAATGTTGCCGGGACCCACGGGAATTGCCATGGCGCCTAAGCGTTCACATCCCAGCTGAAACCCCATGCCGGCTGTCCAGACACCGTATCCGACGGCAATCTGTACTCTGTCCTCTTTTGTAAGGCCTGCCATTTCATAGCATCGGGCAAACATGTCAAACCATACGTCTAAATCATTCTGTGTATAAGAGAGAACTTTTCGTTTCCCCGTGGTGCCGGAGGAAGCATGAATACGAACCACGTCTTTTTCCGGTACTGACAGCAAGGGCAGGGGATAGCCTTCCTTGAGATCGTTTCCTGTGGTAAAGGGAAGACGGGATAGATCGTCAAGAGACTTTATATCCGAGGGCGTCACACCTGCCGCTTCCAAATGTTTTCTGTAAAAGGGTGAACCTTTGTAAGCATGGGCAACGGTCCATTTAAGTCCTTCAAGTTGATGTTCAAAGAGGTGGTCAATATTTTTGAACTGCGGCATAAAGCTTTTTTTCATTGTATCCTTCCCTTATTTGTTTTCACGGAGTTGCAGGGTTGCTGTAAGGTCAAGTTTGAGAGAGTCAGGTTCAATAATAACACCGTAATCCTGTTTTGCTTTTTTAATACTTACATACCCATATTGTACATCACGTTCGACAGCTTCGGGGTCCCGCTCAAAGGGATCTCCATATCCGCCACCGCCGGCACTGATAAATGAAATTCGGTCTCCCGGATCACAAAAGGTAAGTCCACTTGGATCAGCATTTTTTCCATTTTTAAGATATTTTGCTTTTGAGCCGTCTTTCCCGCCGAATATGCCATCGGGTGGATAAATATAGCGTCCTGCCTGCACTGCAATGGAAGTTGTTCCCGGAGAATTATCCCCATCATCCGGAGACCGTATGACCATCTGTCTGCCAATGCCGCCTCGCTGTTTCCCCGGCCCTCCTGAGTCTTGAATCAGGCTTCTTGATTCAACAATCATTGTTGTATCACTTTCAAGAATTTCAACGGGTGTGTTCGCACCATTGGCCGGGAAAATAGCACAGTGATGGCCGTCAAATCTTGAAGAAGCTCCCATTCCACCGCCACGGATGATCATGGTGTGCCATGGCTTACCATTGGCAAAGGAGCCATGAAAAATATTGGTCTGGGCTGGGGTTCCGCCGGAACCTGCAATAATATTGTCGGGAGCAGCTTTGGCAAGCGCATTAAAAACCATTTCAGTCATAAAATGACCCACTACCATTCTTGCAGCTACGGCTGCCGGAAATGTACAATTGACAATCGTCCCTTCAGGGGCTGTCATTGATATGGGACGAATCGCCCCCTCATTAATAGGAATTCCAGGATCAAAAGCGGATTTAATTGCCATGAACACATATGCATAGGTAAAATTATAAACCACATTCACACCCCAGTCTACCTGTTGGGATGTGCCGTCAAAATCAACATGAATGTTAGAGCCATCTACTTTAACGGTAAGTTTGATGGGAATATCCGGTTTGTTCCCTGCGCCTTCGATAATGCCGGAGTGTGCATAGGTACCATCGGTAATTTTTTCAATGGCTTTGCGCATGCTTATTTCAGTTCTGTCTATAATTTCGTCAGCAAGATCATCAAGGGTATCTAAGCCCTCGTCTTCCATCATTTCTATAATTTTCTGGGAACAAATATGATTTGCTGCCACCTGGGAACGGATATCTCCGTCAAACTCTGTTGCTGTTCTTACATTCCAGCGGATCATGTTCACAAGACTCTCATTGAGTCTGCCTGCATCATAGAGCTTTGTTAAAGGAATATAAAGGCCTTCTGCATAGACATCACGATTGTCGGAAGCGGTTCTTCCTCCAATATCAGTATGGTGGAACACACATGCTGTAAATGCTACAGGCCTGCCCTTGAAAAATATAGGGCTCCACACGCAGACATCATTAAGATGTCCGGCCAGAAGCCAGGGGTCATTGATAATAAAGACATCACCCTCATTGTAATCTTCCAGAGGAATGGAGTTGACAATCTTTTTCATACCAAGCGCCATGGCACCTGCCTGACCCGGCGTACATAATGTCCCTTGTACAAGCTCCTGTCCACGGCTATCTGTAAACATGCAGGTATAATCGTGGGCATCCCTTAAAAGACTTGAAAAAGCTGTTCTGATAACAGATGCGTCAGATTCATCCACTATGGAAACAAGCCGTTTCCAGAGAATCTCCAGGGTAATAGGGTCGAATTTGCTATTATTTTTATTCATTATTTGTACCCCCCCACCTGACCAATATCTGATTTAATAGGGCCGCCTGATTTAACAATCTTGATCCAGATAAAACCGTAGTCATCAACCTTAGCTTTAGCATCCTCCCCAATGACTATTGTGGATTCACGTTCCTCAATAATGGCAGGTCCGTTGAATTGTGCATCGGCAAATAGTTTAGATCGGTCATAAACTGTAAAAGGAATATACTCTTTTTTAATTACAGAAAATGCCTGGCGCTCACCCTTGATACAGGTTTCAAGATTACGGTTTTGGGTTGATAGTTTTGAAATTGAAAACGGCTTTTTAGGAAGACTTGCCCGTACCTTGAACGTCACAAATTCCACAGGTGATTCAACAGAGGTCCTGCCATAGAGTCGTTTATATTCCTCATCAAACATGGTTCTGATTTCATCCTTGGAAAACATCGTAAAATCTTTGAGTTCAATTCCAAGATCAATCTCAGCTCCCTGACCTACAAAGCGCATTAAAAGCGTTCTTTCGAAAATGATTTCATCACCGCTTTGAGCGCCTTCCAGAATTTTTGCACTCTCTTGTTCAAGTTCATTAAAAAGAAGTTCAATCCCTTTAAAATCTGCTTCATCAAGTACTTTCCTGTGGCTTCTTGAAAGATCAAATGCTACGGGAGCTGTAAAGAAACCAAGTGCTGATCCGACTCCTGCAAGAGGAGGCACAAGAATGGATCCAGCGCCGATTTTTTTGGCAAGCCCATAGGTGTGAACCGGTCCTGCGCCACCAAAGGCTGACACGGTAACTATGTTGGGGTTGCCGCCTTTTTCCGCGATATGGGTTTTGGCGGCCGATGCCATGGTTTCATTGATAAGATCATGGATACCAAAAGCTGCTTCAACCATTGTTGTGCCCAATGGTCTGGCAATTTTTTCTTGAATTGCTTTTTTGGAAAGTTCTATATCAAGGGCCATAGTGCCGCCCAGGAAAAAATCAGGATCAAGATATCCTAAGACAAGATCAGCATCTGTTACAGTCGGATTATCTCCTCCCTGTTTGTAACAGGCGGGTCCGGGATCAGCGCCGGCGCTTTCAGGGCCAACCTGTAAAAGGCCAAGGCTGCTGATTTTAGCAATGCTTCCTCCGCCGGCACCAATTTCCATTAAATCCACAACAGGCACCTGGATGGGGAGACCGCTGCCTTTTTGAAAGCGCTGTACACGTCCGACCTCAAAGGTGGACACAAGTCCTGCATGGCCATCCTGAATCAGGCATGACTTGGCTGTTGTCCCACCCATATCAAAGCAGAACATGTCCGCAATATTAAACATCTGTCCATAATGCTGGGAAGCAATAACAGCTGCAGTCGGTCCTGATTCAATGATTCTGACAGGGAAATTTTTTGCCGTTTCAATAGAAGTGATCCCGCCCGAGGATAGCATGATAAAAAATTTACCATCAAAACCGATTGTTCCAAGGCGGGTGATAAGTTTATTTAAATACCAAAAAGTTATAGGTTTTACATAGGCATTGACAGCTGTTGTACAGGTTCGTTCATATTCCTTGATTTCCGGCAGTACTTCAAATGATGTGGAAAGAAATAGTTCTGGCGCCTCTTTTTCAATTATTTCTTTTATCTTTTTTTCATTGACTGAGTTTTCATAGGAGTTGATAAAGCAGACAGCAATGGATTCTATCCCGTCCTTTTTAAATTTTTCAAGAACTTTGAGAACTTCATTTGTATCCACATTTTTAAGTACTCTGCCGTCAAAGGTCAGCCGTTCATCTATTTCTGCTCTGTCTGCTCTGGGAACAATTGGTTCCGGGTATTCGCTGAAAATATCATAGGCATCATAGCGTTTTTCTCTTCCAAGTTCTAAAATATCCCGGAATCCTTTAGTTGTTATCAGGCCTGTTCTGGCTCCTTTTCTTTCAATAATTGCATTGATAACCAGAGTTGTCCCGTGGATGATTTCTTCAACATTATCCATGAACCCGGGCAGGATTTGGGCAAGTTCCCTGATGCCCTGTTCAATAGCATCCGATGGATCAGACGGGGTGGTCAGGCATTTATTTGTATGAAACTCTCCTGTTATATTATTCACAAGAACAAAATCAGTAAAAGTGCCGCCAATATCACACCCCAGACGGTAAGTCACTTGCTCCAACTAGCACCTCCTTTTTTTAGTAAAATTCAGGCTCATTCCATTCTCCAAAAGTATCCCTGAATACACCTGCCATTTCTCCCACCGTGGCATAGGCATGGCAGCATTTCACCAGATAGGGCATGACATTCTCATCACCCCTGGCTGCTTTCTCAAGAGCTTTAAGGCTATCCGTCACTTCCTTGTCATTCCTGGCGCGGCGAAGTTCTTTTAAATTGGCTTTGGATTTTTTGGCCCATTCTTCGTTATATTCATGAAGTTCCACAGCGCCAGCGTCGGTTTGCTCTGCCTCATTATCTGTTTTTCCGGGAGTGAGGCCTACTTTTTTATACTCACCTGACTGGAGTCCTTTTTCATACTCATAGGCCTGACTGGATACCTTTCTCTGGATAAGGCCGCTGGATATGCATTGGACCATGCCACCCAGTTCCTGGACCTTTTTCATCTCCTCAAGAATTTTTTCTTCCATCTCAAGGGTGAGGGTTTCAATAAAATAGGACCCTGCAAGAGGATCAACCGTATCCCTTAAACCCACTTCATCCATGAGCATTTCAAGGGTTCGAAGCGAGAGAAGGGCAGAGCGCGGGGTGGGGATGGTATAGGCTTCATCAAAGGAACACAGAGCTGTGGTCTGGGCGCCGGACAGAGCTGCACCGAGCGCATAATAGGCGCCTCTCATGATATTATTTTCCGGCTGTTCTTTAGTAAGGCCGGAACCGCCGCCGCCAAACAGTCCTCTTAAAAAGAGTTTTTTCTTTTCCGTAACGCCATATTCATTTTTCAGCATTTTTGCCCAGAGTTTCCTTGCTGCCCTGAACTTGGCAATCTGTTCCCACAGGTTGCCGTACACATTAAAATTAAAGGAAAAACGACCTACAAAATCTTCAGGTTTGATACCTCTTTGCACTACATTGTCGATGTAGGCTTTGGCAATCTCGAATGCATAGGCAATTTCCTGGGCCGGTGTGGCCCCGGATTCACGGATATGGTATCCGCACAGGCTCACAGGGTTGGATTTGGGCAGTTCCTTGACTGCGTATTCGATTGAGTCCCCGACAAGCCTTACGCCATGTTCAACAGGGAAAATCCAGGCGCCCCGACCAATCATTTCCTTTAAAATATCATTCTGGGGAGTGGTGGAAATCTGTTCTTTTTTATACCCAAATTTTTCTGCAGTCGCCTGATACATAGCCATCATAATTGTTGCCACAGCATTGATGGTCAAGCCTGAGCCAATTTTGTCCAAAGGAATGCCAGCAAAAGCGGTTTCAAAATCTTTAAGAGAGTCAATAGCCATACCCACCCGCCCGACTTCACCTTCAGCCAGGGGATGATCCGAGTCATAGCCCATCTGGGTGGGCAGGTCAAAGGCCACGTTCAGGCCGTTCTGGCCGTTAGCGATCATGAGCTTGAACCGTTCGTTGGTTTCTTCCGGAGTGCCGAATCCCGTGTACTGCCTCGTGGTCCAGGCACGGCTGCGATAGCTTTGCGGATGAAGGCTGCGGGTAAACGGATATTCACCGGGACTTCCAAGATCTTTGTCATACGTAAATCCCGCTTTCTCAAGATCTTCAGGACCATAGGCCGGTTTTATCTTTATGCCGGACTGATAGACCACCTCTTTTATCGCTCCTCTTTCATCCTTGATATATTTTGCTACACCCATTGTTTTTACCTCTCTATTAGACTATTCATCCCTTTGGTGATCTCTTCAAAAGAGGTTCCGCCGGGAAACACTGCGGCGACTCCCATCTCTTTGAGTTTGGGAATATCCTGAAAGGGAATGACCCCGCCCACGGTCAGACGGATTTCGTTGAGCCCCTGCTCCTTCATCATGGCGATGAGTTTCTCACATATGGGCAGGTGTGCCCCTGACATGATGCTTAACCCGATGACATCCACGGCTTCCTGGCCGGCAGTCTGTATGATCTGGTCAAGGGTCTGGTGAAGTCCTGAATAGATCACTTCGTAACCCGCATCCCTCAAGGCCAGGGCTACAATTTTTGCGCCCTTGTCATGTCCGTCAAGGCCGGGTTTTGCAATCAGTACCCGAATTTTGTTTGTTGTTTCCATTTGGTCTTTTCCTTTATATCTCGTCCTTTATTAATTTTTTTTCAAAAGCACAGACTTTATTAAACACAAGTTCGGCCGCACTTAAAGGATCTATTGCACAGGACTGGATTTTTTTTAAAACCTCCCTGTATTCTTCTGATGTTTCCATGAATAAAAGTAGTTTTTCAAGGGTCAAATCTTTTAAAATGGTTTTAAAATAAAGCAGTTCCTGTTCTTTTCTTTTTTGGTCCATAAGGCTGTTCTTTTTCATGAAATCAAAATGGGATAAAAAGGCATTGGCAAGTTCTTTTACCCCGGTTCCATTTTGTGCAATGGTTTTCAGAACCCTGGGTGTCCAGTCTGTTTCACGTGTGACCTTAAGGTTAGGTGGTTTGCGCATGCTGATCATCATTTTAAGTTCGTATACAGAGGCGTCAGCATCAGGTTTGTCACTCTTGTTGACAATAAAGACATCCCCGGTTTCAAGAATACCGGCCTTGACCGCCTGGATGCCGTCTCCTGTTCCCGGGATAGTGACAATCCCGGTTGAATGGGCAAGGGTGGTGATATCAAAATCTGCCTGGCCTGCGCCTACGGTTTCAATGATAATCATTTCATATCCCATGGCATCCAAAACAATTGCAGCATCTTTTGTGGCCCGTGAAAGCCCTCCCTTTTGCCCCCTTGATGCCATGGATCGGATAAACACTCCTTTATCTGTCGCATGGCGCTGCATGCGCAGCCGATCTCCTAAAATAGCACCGCCGGAAAAAGGGCTTGTGGGGTCCACGGCAATGACGGCAACCATAAGGTCAAGTTTGCGAAATTCTGATATCAAGGCATCAATCAGGGTGGATTTTCCCACGCCGGGAGACCCGGTAATACCAATAATAAAGGCATGGCCTGCATGGGAATACAACTCTTTGAGCAGTTCAAAGACGTTTGGATCATTGTCTTCAATAAGACGGATCATCCTTGCTCCTGATCTCTGGTTCCCGGCCAGTATTTCCTTGACCTTAAGCACTCTTTTCTTCTTCCTCTTGTTTTAATTGACTTAAAACAGCGTTCTTCCCTTTAATGATGTGCGCTCTGACAAGCTTCTCAACCGCTTCGCCATCACGGTTTTTAATGGCGTCAAGCATTTTAATGTGGTCTTCATTACTCTTATGGGCATATTCGCTCTGCTTTAAGATAATCTGTCTGAATCTTGAGATCTGTGCCCGGAGCTGGTTGATCATTTTGATCAGTTTCGGGTTTTTGCTCAAAGCGTAGAGAAGATCATGAAATTGGGTATTAATTTTTTGAAGTTTGTCGCCGTCTTTTTTTAATTCAAGACAAATCTTAAATTCTTTTATCTTTTTTTCTAAAGGAAGCAGATCCTTGTTCATATGGTTTTCGGCAGCAAGTCGTGCCGCATAGGCTTCAAGAACACTCCTGACGCCGAAAGTCTGCTCAATATCATCTTTTGTCAGGGTGACCACCTGGAATCCGCCGGATGGAGTTTTTTCAATCCAGTCTTCTCTTTCAAGTTTGTGCAAGGCTTCACGCAACGGGGTCCTGCTGATACCCAGCATATCAGCAATTTTGCTTTCCACAAGCCGTGAGCCTGGTTCAATGGTCTGGTCAATGATGGCGTTTTTCAAATACTCGAATACGTCCTGGCCCAAGGATTTTCTTTCCTTAAAATTGTTGTCCAATTTCATCTGGATAAAATTTCCCTTGCAATTGTAGTTTGTAAGACTTCATGGGTTCCGCCCCCGGAAAGCAGAAAACGGTTATCCCGGTAATATCTTTGAACTGAATACTCCATGGAGTATGCATATCCGCCAAAAATTCTCATGGCTTCATCACAGGCGCTACAGGTAGATTCAACCGTAAAGTACTTTGCCATGGAAGCAAGATTGAGACATTCCTTACCCTGATCGATCATATGGGTAACCTTGTCCACCATAAGCTGGCCTGCCTCAAGATTCACCGCCATGTTAGCAATTTTTGCCTGGATAAGCTGGTATTTGCTGATGGGTTTCCCAAACTGTTCGCGTTCCTTGCAATATCTGATGGCATCGTCCATGGCAGCCCTGTGAAGCCCAAGGGCTAAAGATGCCGTCATGATTCTGATTTCAGAGAGGATCTTCAGAAGTACGCCCAGACCCCGTCCTTCTTTTCCCAGCCTGTACTCAACAGGCACATGACAGTCTTTAAAATATATTTCTGATATGGCAGAGGTCCTGGTACCCAAAAGGTCAAATGGTTTGGAGTATGAAAATCCGGGAGTAGAAGCAGGAACAAGGAAAAAAGCCAGCCCTCTCAGTCCGATGGAAGGGTCAGTCTGGCACAAAACCGTATGAAAATCTGCTTTTGGGCCACTGGTGGACCATGTTTTCATGCCATTAATAACATAACCGTCACGGGTTTTCTCAGCTTTTGTCCGCACCGCACTTAAGTCAGATCCGGCATTAGGCTCGGTGAGCTGAAAAGCCCCCATCTTATCACCTTTCAGGGCAGGATAGAGAAATTCTTCATGCATTTTTTTTGTGCCATAAAGATATAGGCCATTGGTTGCCATCAGACATTGCATTGCAGTGGTGGCAGCAAGGCTCAACAACCCCCTTGCAAGTTCCTGCATGGCAATGCAGTAAAGGGTTGTATTCCCCCCCGAACCCCCCGCTTTTTTAGGATATCGTATACCGAAAACTCCCATCTTCCCCAGTTTCTTAAAAAGATGCTGAGGGAATTCGCCTTTATTATCATATTCCGTTGCAACGGGAATAATTTCTTTGTCAACAAAGTTGGCCATGGTAAATCTTACCATATCTTCGGCATTGGATCTGATCTTACCAGATCTACTTTTATTGGGTTGGGTCATGATGCACCTCCACAGGACAGCTGCTTTATGAATTCCGGTACAATTTCATGGACATCGCCGACAATGCCCCAGTTTGCCAGTTTAAAAATAGGGGCCAAAGGGTCATTGTTAATGGCAATGATATAGCGTGATCCCGTCATACCTGCTGTATGCTGGACAGCACCCGAGATTCCGCATGCAATATAGATTTCCGGCCGGATAGTCTTTCCTGTCTGGCCTACCTGGGCATCATGGGGAAGAATACCCTGCTCAATAATTAATCGGGTACAGGCAAGCTCGCCTCCCAGAATATCAGCCAGTTCCTTGAGCATGGCAAAGCCCTGTTCGCCATTCACCCCTCTGCCGCCTGCTACAATTACATTTGCATCTATGATATCGGTTCCTGGTTTTTTCTGAGTTACTCTTTCAAGAATTTTTGTTCTGATATCCTGCTCTTTCAGAGAAATTTTATGCCTGATAAGAGTTGGATTTTCAGGTTTGCAGGGGGCAGCTTCCATAACGCCCGGTCTTACCGTTGCCATCTGCGGGCTTGCGTATTTGCAGGCAATGGTTGCCATGACATTTCCACCAAAGGCAGGTCTTGTCTGGAACATGAGTTTTTCATCAGGATCAATGGCAAGCTGGGTACAGTCTGCTGTAAGACCGGTGCCGACACGCCTTGAAACCCTTGGCGCCAGATCACGGCCCAGGGCCGTCGCCCCCATTAATAAAATATTGGGCTTATAGGTAAGAACAAGATCTTCAATAACATTTGTATATGCTATGGTCCTGAAATTTTTCAGAAGATCATCTTCAACAAGATAGACATTTTGGGCGCCATGGTCGTGCAGGGTCTGTATAAGATGAGAAACATCCTTGCCAAGAAGTACAGCAGAAACTTTATGGCCCATATCTTTGGCAAGATCCTGTGCCTTTCCTAAAAGTTCCAGGCAAACCCTGGCAAGTTTTCCATCGGTCTGATCTGCAAAGACCCAGACACCCTGTCTGTCGGAAAAGTCGGGAATTTTTCTTGGTTCAATATCAGATTCTATGGCGTTTTGCTTTTTACAGGCTTCAATACATGCGCCGCAGGATGTGCAGCGTTCTGTAACAGATGCGATACCGTCCTTTATTTTAATACCTTCATAAGGACACGCTTTAATGCATCTCCGGCATCCGTCACATTTCTCTTCTATAATCCAGATTGTCATTTTTTCCTCCGAAAGATCCGGCTCTCTTAAAGGTTACAAACGATAGGCAATGGTCGTGTCACTTTTTTTCAACCGATCAATAAGATCTGACACAACCTCTTTGTTTGAACCTTCCAATAATTCATTCTGGCGCTTGAAATTGGGTGTAAAAGTTTTGATCACATGGGTGTTAGACCCTTCCAGGCCCACTTCAATCGTCTTTACACCAATATCTGCAGCATTCCATACCTTGATGGGTGCCTTTTGTTCACATGCAGAAATAAGCTGCTCCATATGGGGATATCTTGGCTCGTTCAGCTCTGAAATCACGGTCAAAAGCACCGGCATTTTACAGGCAAGTCGTTCAAAGCCATGTTCAAGCCTTCTTTTAACAACAATTTCATTTTCATCCACAGATTCGATATCATTGACATAGGTTGCCTGGGCAATATCAAGCCAGTCTGCCACCTGGGGGCCGATCTGTGCGGTATCACCGTCGATGGCCTGGTGACCGCAGATAATCAGATCATAGTCCTTGATTTTTTCTATCCCTTTGCTCAAGGTATAAGATGTCGCCCAGGTATCTGCACCTGAAAAGGCTCTGTCAGAAAGCAAAAATGCCTTATCCGCACCCATGCCCATGGCCTGGGTCAACACATCCACAGCCTGTGGCGGCCCCATGGAAACAGCCATCACCTTGCCCCCTGTTTTATCCTTGATCTTTACTGCGGCTTCAAGGGCATGCAGATCATCAGGATTCATAATGCTTTCCAGGCCTTCCCTGATA
The DNA here is from genome assembly GCF_014237455.1 of Desulfobacula sp. GTDB lineage: Bacteria > Desulfobacterota > Desulfobacteria > Desulfobacterales > Desulfobacteraceae > Desulfobacula. The sequence continues at coordinate 83,642 of NZ_JABZFL010000015.1, forward strand.
AGATTACCAGTCTTGGGGTCCAGCTTGATATTCGTTGTATTGGGAACCTGCTTTACAAGTACGATGATATTCATAATCTTGTATCTCCCTTAAATAATCCCTTTTTCTTTAAACTCTGCAAGCGTGGCTTCATCATACCCCAGCAGATTGCCGTATATTTCCCGGTTCTGTTCGCCGAACCTGGGAGGAAAGGAGAGTTTTTGGTCACATTCCTCAAGAAAGGGTGTCATGTTGGGCGGCGGGGCAAGGGTTATTTTTGTGCCTGTTTTCGGATCTGTTGAAGTAAGAATCCGCTTGGCAACCAAAGGATCTTCAACCACTTCATTGACATTCTTGATCTTTGAGATGGGCACGGTAATTGAATTGAACAACTCAATGATTTCTTCAGAAGTGTGCTGTTCCGTTATGGCATTAATGGCATTGTTCAGATTTGTTACATCGGCAATCCTGCCCTGATTTTTTTTATACGCTTCTTTTGCAAGGGATTTGAACATGTCCTGGGATACCACGGATTTCCATTGCCGGTCATTGCCTACAGCGAGATATACAAACCCGTTGCTGGTTTTATAAACCGATACCGGGCTGAAAAATTCATGGGTGTTCCCGCGTCTGGAAATATTCGCACCAAAGCTTTTTGAAAGAGCAATGGGCACAGTCAGCCAGGATACAGAGGATTCAAACATGGACAGGTCAATCCGTGTGCCAACTCCCGTGGCTGCCCGTTTAAAGAGTGCTTTCATCAAAAGTCCGTATCCGTGTTCACTGGTTCCCATGTCCGGCAAAGGAATACCCGTAACCTGGGGATCTCCGTTTGCTTCACCGGTAAGTTCCATTAAGCCTGATCTTGCCTGTAGAATCGGATCATAGGCGCCCTCATTGGAATCCGGGCCAAACCCGGTCAGTCCCAGCCAGATAATATCGGGTTTGATTTCTTTCATTAATTCATAGGCAAAGCCGAGTTTCTCATAATTTTTGGGTAACTGGTTGGTCACAAAGATGTCGACCTCAAGCTGCCGGACCAGTTTTTTAAATATTTCCTGGCCCTGGGGGTCAGCCAGGTTCAATGACAGGGCTTTTTTCCCGGAATTGATGCACAGAAAATAGGAGTTCATCCTTTTTTCACCCAGAACATTTTCGCCGATGAATCGGTTGGGATCTCCATATACCGGGTGTTCCAGTCTTACGACATTCATTCCGTCCTGGGCCAGTCTGTAGGTGAGATATGGGGCAACGGTTGCCTGTTCAAGTGATAGTACCGTAAGATTTTTAAAAAGTTCCATAAATGTCTCCTGAAATTATTTTCCTGCCGACGTCATGGCAGGTATCAAAAATTTTTAAATTCTTTTCCTTAAACGGCCCGGGGCTGATATTATCCACCGTACCCCTTAAATCATCTGCGCTCAGAGGTCCCACTTCAAAGGCGGAGTAAAAAGCAATCATGGCAAGATTCGTGGATCTGGGAGATCCGAGTTCCATGGCGGTTTTACCCGCTTCCATGGCATAGGGCTCAATTTGCATTTTATCAAGATAGCCTGCCACCCGTTCATCCGGGAAGGCATCGGACGATGCATTGGCAAAGAGCTTCCCACCTTTCTTCAGATAGGGCAGGTGCCGATAGGCTTCTGACTCATCCATTGATATTAGAAAGTCTGCTGCACCTGCCCGGATCAGGCTGGATGCTGCATCTCCGATCCTCAGATGGGACACAACAGAACCTCCCCGCTGGGCCATGCCGTGGGTTTCTGCGCCCAATATATTATATCCTTTATTTAAAGCAGTTGTGGCAAAGATTTTGGTCATGAATAAAATTCCCTGGCCGCCCAGACCGCTTAATACATAATTCATAGTTCTCATATTGATGTTCTCCATATCTGGTTATACTGTTTCAATCGCATCCTTTGGGCAGATGGTCAGACAGACACCGCACTGGGCGCAGAGGACCGGATTTATTTCAGTCTTTTCGGTTTCTTCGTTCCTGACCATGGCAGGACATTCAAACCTGAGATGGCAGAAACCGCAGTCATCACATTCATCGGAAATTTCAATCTCGAATTTTTCAGGAATGGCCTCGTCCTTGAAGGCGATAACACAGGGATGGCGGGCAATAACCACTGCAACACCGCCGTCAGGGTCATTAACATGCTCGGCAGCTTCCTTAACCACCTTGATCATATGTCGGGTATCATAGGGATCAACCACCTTCAAGTATTCAACGCCACATCCTTTTACAATGGTTTCAAGGGAGATGGCATTTCCTTTCCTGCCGTCCACCCGGTCTCCCTGGGTAATGGCCGGCTGCATACCGGTCATGGCCGTAATATGGTTGTCCAGGATGACCAGGATAAACCTTGCATCATTGTAAACCGCATTGATCAGGCCTGTGGTGCCGGAATGAAAAAATGTGGAATCCCCCATGGTGGCCACAATGGGCTTTTTTACATCATCCTGGATATAAGCGTTCCAGAATCCCGATGCCATGGTAATACCGGCTCCCATGTCAAGGACTGTATCCACAACACCTAAATTGATCCCAAGGGTGTAGCATCCGATATCAGACGGAAAAATGGCCTTTGGCAGTGCTTTTCTGATGGAATAAAAAGAAGCCCTGTGGGGACAGCCCGGGCAAAGGGTGGGTTTTCTTATGGGAAGTTCAAGGCTTCCCACAAGCCCGAAGGCCTCCATGCCGCAGTCGCTGCCTGACAATGGGTCCAGGGCGCAATCTAAAAGAGCCTTGTTCAACATCACTTCAATTTTTTCAGGCAAAAGTTCACCTTCCATGGGAACATGGCTGGACAAGCGCCCCAGTGTTTTATGTTTATCCCTTAACATATATTCAATAACCGTGTCGGTCTCTTCAATGACCAGAACCTTGTCGCAGGCATCCATGAATTCGTCGCTGAGTTTTTCCGGGAAAGGATAGGGCGCCCCGAGTTTTAAAACCGGGATATCATCTCTTTCATATTCTTCAAACAGATCCCGGACAACACTGGACGGCACACCGCCGGTGACAATGCCGAACGGATAATGTTTTCCTTTTGCAAGATTGTGGATATTGTAGGGTGTCAGGGTGCTGAATTTTTCCGCGATCTGTACATGTTTTTCATTCAATGCCTTGTGCTGCATAAATCTGAATTTGGGCGTGGATGCCCATCGTGAGGGTTCCCGTTTGAACTCGGCTTTGGTCATATTGCTTTCAAGCCTGTCATATTTGATGTTCTGCCGGGCATGACAGATCCTGATGGCAGGTCTTACTAATACGGGTACCTGGAATTCTTCGGACAGGTCAAAAGCAGCTTTTATCATTTCTCTTGCTTCTTCAGGGCTTGCCGGGTCAAACACCGGCACTTTGCCCAGCCGCGCCATCATTCTTGAGTCCTGTTCGGTCTGGGATGAATGGGGACCGGGATCATCACACGAAATAATAACAAATCCGCCAATATTGCCGATATAGGCTGCTGACATAAACGAGTCCGCAGCCACATTCAGGCCCACCATTTTCATGCAGCAGGCAGCCCGTTTGCCGGATATGGCAGCAGCAAAGGCATTATCAAACGCCACTTTTTCATTTACAGACCATTCAATACCGGTGTTCAGGTTGGCTGCCTTTGAAAACCTTACCATCTCGGGAAGGATTTCAGAACTTGGCGTGCCCGGATATGATGTCATGATCTGACAGCCGGCTTCTAAAAGTCCAAGAGCCATTGCGCCGTTTCCTAATAAAAACTCTTCTTTCATTACAAGATCCTCAATAAAATCTTAAGTCAAAAGGGTTAAAACATTGCAGATTCTGCAAGGTTTCATGAACAGCTCCATTTTTTAAACAGATCAGAGTTTACTGCAATAATAACTAGTATACTGTATACGGTATACAATCAATTTATGTCAAGCGCTATTTTCTTTAAAAACTTGCCCCAAACGGATATTTTCTGTTCAAAATTATCAAGACGGCAACGAGCATTTTTGACAATTGAAGACCTGGTAAAATTGATCTGCAGCAACAAAAACCCCCAATGTCCTGTTTTGCTTAAAACCGGATGTTTTTTGTCATTTGAACATAAACGTATCTATAAACTCATGAACTTCAGGCCAGCATGATTAGGCCGGCTACCCAGCTTATAGCATCTTTCTCCGAAGAATTAGCATTGTCCGCCTTTTGGCATGACCATCCGGAAGATTTCATCAATTGGGTGACATCGATACCAAAACCTGACATTGACGGGCGAGCAAACTTTATATGACGGCAGGGTTTATTTTCTGCTACAACGCAGCATTTTTCCTGATCGTCGCAAAACAATTTTTTACATGACCCGCCGGCAAAAGCTTTTGACTTTTTAAAACCTATTTCGATGGCTTTTTGCTCTATTGCCGCTACAATCTGATGAAGCAATTGCATCACACCCTTTTGCTCATTGGAAAACATGACGGATGTGAGCAATTCTATTTTTACGGTAATTGAATATTCGCTCTTCGCCTGCCATTTCCTAAATTCGATAGGACCTTCAACATTGGGTGGGCAACTTGCTGCAAGGCCATAATTCGGACAGGCATATTCTCCATTACAAAGTGCTGCTAATTTATCTTTTACCTGAATCTCTTTAGACGATATAATGGCGGAAGCATTTGCCCCAAGCCTTTTTGCTTTCTGGGTTAACTGTTCAAGCTGCTGTTTTGATCTCAATTTATTTGCCATTCTTTGTTCAAACCGGGCCCGTCTTCCGAGAAGTCCTGTAATATTTTCATTAAAGGCTCATTCGTGCTACGTAAACAGCACCTTCCGACAAACCACCGGTTAATGGATTATCAAACTCAATCGTGTGTGATTCAGCACTTTTAAATACCTTACCCAGAAGATGGGTAAAAGAGTCTTCCGGGAAACCATCTGCCCAGAGGCCAAACACTCCACCAGGTTTCAAATGCTGTGCCAGTTCTGCCAGCCCTTCCTCGGTATAGAAACGTGAATTCGTTTGGTGTAATACGTTCGTCGGACTGTGATCTATATCTAAAAGAATGGCGTCATGTCTATTCGCAGGATATTCAGGGTCAAAGTTTTTCGACGCGTCCCGGGACAGGGCAAAAAAATCAGCATTTACCAGTCGGCACCGCTCGTCTCCCATCAGCGTTTTGCCCAACGGGACCAATCCTTTTTGGTGCCATTCGATTACCCCCTCTAAATACTCCACAACGATGAGCGATGTTACACGCGTGTCTTCCAATGCAGAAACAGCCGTATACCCGAGCCCAAGTCCACCGACCACAACATCGAGATTCTCTTTTTCCAACACGCCAAGGCTAAGCTTGGAAAGCTGGGCTTCTGCCTCATGAAACAAGCTGGTCATTAAAAAATGCTCACCAAGCTTCACCTCATAAATATCAAGGCCACTGAGTTGAATTAAACGGCGCCGTCGCAACATCAGGTCTCCGATAGGCGTCGGCCGAAAATCTAATTCCTCGTACATCAAACTCATTTTAAAACCTTTTCGGTGAGGTAAGGTTCCAAGGATCTTCAGACATCCCCTCGGGACCAGGTCGGTATTTAAGTTGCACACCCTTTAAAAAGTTACGTAACATCTGATTTTTACACTCACGGTAATGCTTATGCCCCGGCCTGCGGAAAAAAGCACTTAATTCATGTTTGCTGATTTTCACACCAGCCAAGGATAGAATCTTTATCACATCATCTGCTTGCAAGTTTAATGCTATTTTCAGTTTCATGAAAACAGCATTGTTACTTAGACACTTTTCCGGCTTAAGCCGGGGCCCGTCTCTTTTGCCCCGCTTATCATTGATTAGCCCGTTCAAAAAAAATGTCAGCTGTTTATCACTGCATTTTTGATAGGCAGGCGCATCATCTTTTTTTAACCAGTCGCTGATCTGCGTTCGTGTGACTTGATGATCCACCTGATCAAAAATAGAAATCATTTTTGAATCGCTAAGGTCAAAGGCATACCGAATACGGCGTAGAATATCATTATTATTCATTTTTTTAGGCTAATCCCGTCTTTTTTCAATTCTAAAATTCCTTTTTTGTACAATCCTCCCACCGCTTTTTTAAATTCTTTTTTGCTCATGGAAAAAAATTTTTTAATATCTTCGGGCGAGCTTTTATCATAACAGGGTATAAATCCTCCTGCCTTTTTTAAAACGGTTACAATTTTTTGAGCAGATCCTTTTACAGATTCATACCCTGGTTTTTTCAAAGTCAGGTCAATTTTCTTATCTTCACGAACCCGCATGATATAGCCGGTACAGGTATCACCAATAGATAGATCCTGGTAAATTTCATTGAGATACAACATACCATAATATCGGTTATTGATTACGGCCATTATACCAATCTTGGTAATAGAATGGATAATAAGATCGACCTGCTGACCCACTTTAAGACCCTTGATATTTTGATCACAATTCACAGATATTTGAGTTGTTCCGTACACCCGTTGTGTCTTTTGATCCAAACAGATCTTTGTCAGATATTTTTCCCCGGGCGACATGGAGTCCTGCTGTGCATTTTTGGGTATTAACAGGTCTTTTTCAAGCCCCCACTCCATAAATGTTCCAAACGAAGCCACATCTTTTGCTTTGAGAAAAACGAAATCTCCAACAATACCGGCAGGGTTTAATGTGGTGGCAACCAGACGATCCTCGGAATCGGTGTACACAAACACTTCAATGGAATCACCAATATTGAATTCGCTGGAAACATATTTGTTGGGAAGCAGAATTCTTTCCTCATGAGAACTTAAATACAAACCAAAATCAGACCTGCTTTCAATAACCAGATGATTATACCTTCCAATTTGAAGCCCGTTTTTTTGTCCCCGGGCTCTCTGTTTACCCTGGGCAATTTTACGAGAATTCGTCCACGCATTTTTAATGTCCGACATTGGTCTTGCCTCTCTGTAAATTTATGCATCCATCCTACCATACTTAAGAATATACTGCCACACGTTCGTCACCTGACAGGGAAATAGCAGTTATGAACATTTCATTAAATGGTCATAGGCATTTTTAATTTCAATGAATTTTTCATTTGCAACTTTTTGTAATTCTTCACCAAGATGTGAAACTTTATCAGGGTGATATTGTTTGACTTTTTGTCTGTATGCTGCCTGGATTTCATCTTTTGTTGCATTTGTTCTGATGCCTAAAATTTCATAAGGATTTTTTTGTTTGGTATTTTTTTGTTTGGTATTTGCAGATTGGTTTTTATTAGTATTGAACATATTTATAAAAGCGTTAATATACTTTCCATTTTTACCGGAAAAATAGGGCAACTTTCCATATCTTAATAAATATATAATAACCCCAATGATAAGAGTATCATCTATCCAACCAACAAATGGGATTAAAAAATCGGGGATAATATCAATAGGGCTGATAAAGTAAGCAAAAGCAAATATTATTAATATTATTTTAGCAAATATATTCATTTTTTATAGCACATCCATTTTAAGATACCCCTGTAACATATCTATTTTAAGACATCAATTATGCCAAATGAAAATTATCTCTATAATTGATGTTTATACCTTATTTTATTGTTTTGGTTTTCTGGGTGATTTTTTTGGCGGCATATTAATCCTTTCTTTCATAAAAAATCTGATCTGAACCAAAATTTTCAGCAATCCCCATATAATCCTCAGACATGGTTCTTATCATTCGTTTAATTGCCTCATGATCTTCATATGTTTTTTAATTTTCCCGGGTGAACCTGTTACTAACGAATATGGCGGAATAATTGTTTTTTCCAACACGACAGTACCAGCAGCGACAATAGATCCTTTCCCGATAACAGAATGGTTCATAACAACAGCTCCCATTCCAATCAGGCATTCATCTTCAATTGTGCATCCATGGATCACGCACCGATGACCAATAGTAACACCATTCCCAATTTTTAAAGGAATATTTTCATCAGCATGACACATACATAAATCCTGAATATTAGTTCTTTCTCCCACACTGATTTTATCAAAATCGCCACGAATGACGGTTTGGAACCATATTGAAGATTTTTTACCGATATGGACATTTCCGATGATTTGAGCTGTGGGGGCGACATAAACTGTTGGGTGGAGTTCGGGTTGATTGTTTTTATATGTGTAAAGGGTCATGGCTCTCCTGTTTTTTAAATACGATTATTCTTACAGATTATGAATTATCAAAAAACATTGTTCATCTCAATTCAAAAATTCTTGAAATCTTTTTCCCCAAGTGCAATAAACCAATAACAGATTCAATTTTCCAAATTCGTCATAACCTGAAACGGGAGAAATTTCATGTATCTATCTGAAGAGAAACGAGCAGCGATCAGGGAATGTATTGAAAAGCATCAATCCGGCTCAGGGCTCAATCCTGGAAAAAATAAAGAGAATCATATCAAAGGGTTTCAAGATACAGCCGAGGGAAGGAAAGTTTCCCAGATTTTATTTGACGCCAGGGATGGGAAAGAAGTTTTTACACCGTTTTAGCCGAAAAAGGTTTTTAACCGACATGACTTATAATTTTGATCCGGATAAATGGTATGATAACGAATTATATTTAATTCAATCAAAACTAAAAATCGGTGAAATAACACAGCATGAATATGATGCAACAGTGGGTATCCTGGATAAAAAACTTGAAGAAATGTGGAAGCGATTGGACGGGAGTTATCAATTAAGTCCAGATAATTGAAACTGGAAAAAACATATCCCACAAAAGAATTTGTGAGCAAATTAAGAAGGAGGTAAATTATGGGTTTTGCACCATCTGTAATGCAGTTAAAAAGCGAGGCATTTGAGCAAGACGGTTTAATTCCATTTAAATTCACTGGTGAAGGCGCAGACGTTTCACCTTCATTATCATGGACTGATCCACCTCAGGATGCAAAGGCTTTTGCCATTATCTGTCATGATCCAGATGCTCCTCTTGTGACCGGTGACGGCACCTATGGTTTTGTACACTGGATATTATACAATATCCCGGGTAATGTCACCAGCCTGGATGAAGACACTAAACAGTATACAAGCGGCAGGAACGACTTCGGCCAAACCGGATATAATGGCCCCATGCCCCCCAATGGACATGGACTTCACAGCTATTACTTTTGGGTGCTGGCACTCAAAGAATCGGTTGAGTTTGAAGCGGAATTAACAATGTGGCAGCTTCTGAAAAAAATTGAACCCCAACTCATTGGAATGAATCGACTGGTCGGTCGTTATATGAGAGATTAGTTGAATGGTTATCTTTCAACTTTCCTTGTTATTATAAAAGTCGCATATGTTGTGATATTTATTAAAACATATGGAATTAAACAGATGAGAGAATTGTCTTAAACTCAGTATGAGGTTTATGCCATGAATGATCATACGCTACTTCCGCAGGTTAATATTCCTGCAAATATGATTCATTTGGGATTAGGGCAGCCAACCAATTCTTTACTCCCCTTGAATGACATAAAGAATGCTGCTGCCCACGCTCTCTCAGTAAACAACCCATTTTTTCTTGCGTATGGGAAAGAACAAGGAAATATCAATTTCAGGGAAACTCTGGCTCAATTTTTAACCGGACAATATGCGTATACTGTTGGACCGGATCAATTACTAATCACCAACGGAAACTCCCAGGCTCTTGATTTTATCTGCACTCATTTTACCCATCCGGGAGATACGGTATTTGTAGAGGAACCAAGCTACTTTCTGGCCTTAAAGATTTTTGTAGATCGAAAACTTAATATTGTGGGCATTCCGATGGATGGCTATGGACTTGATATAGATGCCCTCAAAAAATTTCTTAACAGTAAAAAACCAACATTTGTTTATACTATCCCCGCCTATCATAATCCTGCCAGTGTCACCCTTTCATTACAAAGGCGAGAAGAACTGGTCCGGATATGTTCTGAAAACAATATTCTGTTGGTTGCAGATGAAGTATATCATTGTTTAAGTTATACTGAAAAACCGCCACCCTCAATGGGATATTGGGCAGACCAATGCTTACTGATTTCTCTGGGATCATTTTCCAAAATTTTGGCACCGGGACTGCGCCTTGGATGGATGCAGGCAAACTCAAAGCTGATCCAGAAATTGTCAAAAGCTGGAATTTTAGAAAGCGGGGGCGGTTTCAATCCGTTTACATCTGAAATTGTCAACTCAGTTATTCGTTCAGGAATACTGACCACCCACATAAACAGGCTTAAAGATGTCTACAGGCAAAGGATTGAAGTTTTTGTAGAGCAGAGTACCAAAAGTTTCCCGGAACAAGTGGTATTTCAGTACCCGTCAGGCGGCTACTTTATTTGGGTTGAATTACCAGATTATATTGATACAAAGTTTTTAAGACAGGCTGCAAAAACAGACAATGTTGATTTTCTGCCCGGTAGTTTTTTTTCATCTAAGAATAGATTAAAAAATTATATACGCTTGTCCTTTGCTTTTTATCCAAAAGAAATATTAAGAGAAGGAATCAAGCGGCTCGGGAATATACTGTTAAAACACTTGTCTTGATTCTTACTCGGAAAGAAAAACAACAGGGATTTATTTTTTATTGGAACTTTAATCCAGTTTGGAAAAAGTAAGCCAGAAGCCGAAGGGTTTTTCATGCTACTTTCTTTAACTCCTGTTTCATAAAATATATTTCATCCGGTGTCCAGTCCCCCAGGGATTGGTGAAACCGTTCCTGATTATAATACTGGAACCATTTTTTCAATTCGATACGGAGCTCAGAGCCATTTTCAAACGTTCTTAAGTAAAAATAATGATACTTCAATGTCCACCATAATCGCTCGATAAAAATATTATCTTGAAAACGGCCACGACCATCCATACTGATTTGTATGTCATTGTTTTTGAGGACACCTGTAAATTTGTCACTGGTGAATTGACTGCCTTGATCTGTATTGAAAATTTCAGGGTGACCATAATTGTGGATCGCTTCTTCCAGGGCCTCGACACAAAAGTTACTTTCCATTGTATTTGTTACTTTCCAGGACAGCAACTTGCGGCTGTATCAGTCCATTATGGCTACAAGATACATAAATCCTTTCTCTAAGGGGAGATACGTAATGTCGGCGGCCCAAACCTGGTTCGGGTGATCAATACGCAAATTGCGAAGCAAATACGGATATGAGACTATGGAACAACGGGTATCCCTCCCAGGTTGGAATATGTTATTATTTTTTGCTTAAAAAAAATAATCCCAACCCAGAAAGGAGATACCCTGATGAATTATATAGGAGTGGATTGTC
>NZ_JABZFL010000037.1 GCF_014237455.1 Desulfobacula sp.
TTTTTTATGCCATGATTTCTTCATAACCTGATTTATCCATTTGATGATCTCTTTAGCCGGGACCACCCTGTCAACAGATCCATATAATAATTCTCTGGCCCCCAGCCGTGACAGCACCCAGAACATATTATCCTGTTTTTTACCCGGCTTAAGTATGGGGAGAAGAAATTTGGCCAGCACAACCTTATCCTTGACCAGAAGCCTTTCCATATTTCCGGCAGCCATCCACAATTCAATCTGCTCCCGGGGGGATAATTTAGTCTTTCCATTTTTACCTTTTATTAATACGGATGCGGTGGCCTGGAAAAACTGCCGCTGTTGTCCTGCTTTCAGGCCTGCCGCTATTCTCCGGATAAAAATCCACCATTCAAGCCTGTTCTGGATTATTTTTTCAAACTTCATACCGGAAAGATAAATCTTCCACAATCTCCTTGCCCGTTCCTCATCAAAGGCATCTCCAAACCCGGGGCGCATGCAGAATCCTGTCAAATTAAGCCATCTTGCCTCATGCCCGGCTGAATACTTCCGTGTATTTTCAAGCTCTATGAGTTTGTCCGCAATGCTGCGCAAAAATGACAACGGCCAGTTTGATTTTTTCTGTGCAACTATTTTTTCAATCTGCCTGACAATGCTTTTAAGCGCACCGTCCTTGTCAGATTTGTCTGTAAATACTTGATGAACCCGATTGCAGGTATCTTTTATCAAATCCTCATCATATACTTCAGTTTCGCTGGAGTTAACACCTTTACCCGGATCTCTCAGCTGAAACTGCAATTTCCATTTATGATCGCTCACACCAGAATGACAATACATGGAAAGTGTCCCCATTTCCGTATATTCCGCCCCGATTGTCACAGGAATGATTTTTCTCTGGCCATTTTTTCCAAATTTAATAATCGTCTGGATCGGGGTCATTGAAGAAAAGGAATCATCAACAGCAATAATATCACCGGCTTTGTCACCGGATCGATAACTGGAATAGTAAATATCAAAACTTACCGGTTCATTGGCCCTTACTTCATATTTCATTTGGGTAAGGTCTATGACAGAGCCTTCATCCAGCCCTCTTTCAACGATACAGACAGCTTTGGAAGAATTTTTTTCTTTATCTGAAACCCCGATATAATAACTTCGCGGACTGCCACTGCCAACCTTGACCCCTTTGCCCTGCTTGACAAGGCCATAATAGGAAGCACCAATCCCGACTGCCAGCTCCGGAATCTGATTCTCCAGGATTTGAGGCAGCTCTGATTCGCCTGCATTAAACCATTTTCCAATGGCCTGCCGTATCCTTTCCTGGACAAGAACAGGTTTAAGGGTACCCCCATTAAATAAAATAAAATCCGGCAAAGGATCTTTTGAAAGATTTTTTTTGACATCCTCCCTGTGATTTTCCAGAAATCGGATGATATGCCGGGTAACAGCAGACTCTTTTTCAAACGGAAGACCAAAATCAGTGATTTCCTTGCCAGAGTCAATATTTAAACTTTGAGTGGATTCAACATAGGGATAAAATTCATCCAGCAATATGGTTTCAACATCCTCCCTGGTTAAATCTGCGGCAAGAGTCCCTGAAATTAATGACCGGCCTTCACCCTTGATGGTTATCCTCACGGATTCCTCACCTTTGTCCAGTATTTTTTCTTTGGCTTCCCTGCATCGATAACACAAGGTCTTCCATTTATCCAAAGTTAAGTCGGCTGTTGATTTAAATTTTGCCTCAACTTTTCCGGCCAGTGCCAGATCAATATTATCCCCCCCCAGAATTAAATGATCTCCCACAGCAATACGTTCAAATCTGGGGCTGCCTTTGGATTCTTTAAGGCTGATTAAACTGAAATCCGTTGTCCCTCCGCCAACATCACAAACCAGTATCAGGTCATCGGCCTTGACATGCTTTTGCCAATCCGTTTCATGATTGATCAGCCAGCTGTAGAAAGCTGCAAGCGGTTCTTCAAGAAGGGTTACAAAAGAACCAAACCCGGCTGTTTTCACGGCCTCCATGGTCAAATCCCTTGCCGCTTCATTAAAGGAAGCCGGAACTGTAATCACCACAAATTGATTTTCAAGAAACTGGTCTTCATCCTTTACATAGTGATTCCATGCATTCCTGATATGCAGCAGGTATTCCGATGTGGCTGCTACAGGTGAAACTTTTTCAAATCCTTCAGATCCCCAGGGCAGTATTTTTGCCTTTCTGTCGGCCGTTTGATTGCACAGCCAGCTTTTTGCAGAAGAAACAAGCCTGGAAGGTATTTTAGACCCGTGATCCCTGGCAAACGTTCCGGCAAAAAGATCTTCTCTTTTTTTCCATGGGTGCTTGAGCATTTTTTCTGAAATATCATATTTACCCGGGATATATAAAAAGGAAGGAAGAACCGGAACCTTTGTAAACTCGCCATGTCCGGTTAATTGAGGAACATTAAAAACTTTAACGGATTTTTCTTTTCCGTTCTGTTTTTTTGCAGCCATATCCACATATGAAACAGCAGAATTTGTTGTGCCTAAATCTATGCCGATCACATATTGTTTGTCTTGAAAATCCAACGTATCTCCTGAAAAAAGAGTTCCTTATCTTATTGTATCTCAACCTCTGCGGGGATAATAACCGTGGCATCCTGAATGTCTGACAGTTTGGGGATTTCTTTTTTCCCGGCCTTCCATCCCCTGTG
>NZ_JABZFL010000070.1 GCF_014237455.1 Desulfobacula sp.
AACTTCAAAACACTCTTTCATCTCAGCGCATGTTCGCCTGGGTGGCCAGAAGAGTGTCTCCGGATCAGGCCAATCAAATCAGACAATTGAATCTAAAGGGTATTTATTTTAAAAATGATTCTAAAAGATTTTATCCCAATAGGGACCTTGCAGCACAAGTCATCGGGTTTACAGGGGCTGAAGATTCCGGGCTTGAAGGTCTTGAGTTTAAGCATAATTCTGTTCTGGAAGGCAGTTCCTTGAAAATCAAGGTTAAACGGGACGGGAATGGAGGAACGCTTGATCTTGACAAAAAAAGGAGGGCTGAACTAAAAGGAAATTCAATTGTCCTGACGATTGATAAAAAAATTCAATTTCTTAGTGAACAAACCCTTGAAAGAGCCGTAAAGGCCCATCGGGCAAAATCAGGAATTGCTCTGGTGATGAGACCCCAAACCGGGGAACTGCTTGCCATCGCACATTTCCCGCGATTCAATCCAAACAATTTCAAAAAATATGACAATGACGTCTTCAGGAACCGTGCCATTACAGATGCATTTGAGCCGGGATCTACCATGAAGGTCTTTACAGCAGCCGCTGCGCTTGAAACCGGATTTAGCCCTAACTCCATCTTTTTTTGTGAGAACGGCACCTATAAAATCGGAACCTTTACCATTCATGATACCCACCCCTATGACTGGCTTTCCATTAACCAGATTATCAAATTTTCAAGCAATATAGGCGCTTCAAAAATTGCTGAAACACTTGGGAATAAAGTCTTGTACAATTATCTTGCCCGTTTTGGATTTGGGGACAGAACCCAGGCCGGATGTCCCGGAGAGACATCCGGCAATCTGATACCCTACCAAAAGTGGTCTAGAATTGATACCAGCGCCATCTCCTTTGGCCAGGGCATTTCTGTTTCTGCCATGCAGCTTATCAGTGGTATCAGTGCAATTGCCAATAACGGCACCCTGATGAAACCCATGCTGATAAAAAAAATTATCTCCCGTAAAGGAAAAGACTTAAAAGTATATCATCCTGAAACAATACGGCGAGTCATCTCCTCGAAAAGTGCGCAACAGGTTAAAAAAATGATGAGCCTTGTTGTAGAAGAAGAGGGTACCGGTACAAAAGCAGCTATGGACGGATATACGGTTTGCGGCAAAACAGGAACTGCACAAAAAGCCCTGGAAAACAAGAGGGGCTATTCAAAAAACAATTACATTTCGGTTTTTGCCGGATTTGCACCAAAAAATAATCCTGAACTGGCTATTCTTGTGGCGGTGGATGAACCCAGAAAACAATATTATGGCGGAGATGTCGCGGCTCCCGCCTTTAAAACCATTATGGCTGAATCCTTTAATTATTTAAATATACCCCCTGAAAAAAATAAAGTAATGGTTGCCTTATTATCAACCGGAGAAAAAAATTGAAGCTGTCTTATCTGGTCAAAGATTGTTCAACAGCAGGGATGATCCATGATCCGGATATCTCCTCTATTGCTTCAAACTCCAGGGATGTCAAGCCGGGAGGGCTGTTTATTGCTGTTAAGGGACTGATGGCTGACGGCCATGATTATATTGACCAAGCCTTTGAAAACGGAGCAATGGCCGTTATTGCCGAAACCAATCCAAAAAATTTGAACCCTGTTATTCTGGTTGAAAATACACGGCTTTCCATGGCCTCCATTGCAGCCAATTTTTATGGCAACCCTTCAAAAGAACTGACCCTTGTCGGCATCACCGGAACCAATGGCAAGACCACGACCACATGGCTGCTGGAAAATATTTTCAAATCGTGCGGATTTTCAACCGGTGTCATCGGAACCATCAATATCCGATATAATCATCAAATTTTTGACAACCCTGTGACAACACCTGATTCCATTGATCTTCAAAGAACCCTTCATGACATGAAAAACGCCGGTGTTACCCATGTCATCATGGAAGTCTCTTCCCACGGGCTTGACCTTAACAGGGTGGATTACTGCCGATTTGATGCAGGTGTATTCACGAACCTGACTCAGGATCACATGGATTTTCACAAAACCATGGATGAATACTTTAATTGTAAAAAAAAATTTTTCACCCGGTTTCTCGGGCCAAACGGGAAAAAAAATGCCCCTGCTGTCCTGAATATTGATGACTCGAAAGGCGAAGACCTTTCCGCATCCCTTGATTATAAAACATTTGCCGTCAGTACGAAAAAGGAAACGGATATTTTTGCAACCGGTATCACAGATGATATTCACGGGTTGTCGGGAACCATTTGCCTGCCCAATGGTTCATTCAATTTAACATCAAAACTTACCGGAAAGTTTAATTTAGAAAACATCCTGTGCGCTGCAGGAGCTGCCCATGCTTTGAAAATCGGCCCGGAGCAAATTAAAAAAGGAATTGAGAACTGCCACACCATTCCGGGCCGCCTTGAAAAAATCAATACCCCCATTAACAGATTTTTGTTTGTCGATTATGCCCATACACCTGATGCACTTGAAACCATTTTGATCACTTTAAAGCTAAGTGCCCCTAAAAGAATCATCACTGTCTTCGGGTGCGGTGGCGACAGGGATCGCTCAAAACGGCCATTAATGGGACAGATCGCCTGCAACCACAGCGACATTGCCATTATAACCTCTGATAATCCAAGAACTGAACATCCCGATTCCATTATAAATGATGTCCTTGAAGGGATAGATGCTTTTTATAAACTCTCTGACAAAGACTTTAAGTCAACCCCGTTTAAAAAAGGATATCTGGTTGAAGTTGACCGGAAAAAAGCCCTTAAAAAGGCTGTTTTCATTTCAAAACCAGGAGACATTATTATCGCTGCCGGAAAGGGACACGAAACTTACCAGATCACCAATGCCGGCACCATTCATTTTAATGACAAAGAAGAACTTACGAAAGCAGCAATTGAATTTGCGGATCAGTTCAAACCCATTGGGTGGGAAATAGATGATCTTACAAAGGCGTTAAGCTGTGATCCTGTTTTTTCAATGACTGAAAAAAATCACAGTTTTACCGGGATCTCTACAGACTCAAGAACAATTGCCCAAACCCAAATTTTTCTTGCCCTCAAAGGAGAGAACTTTGACGGTCACGCCTTTATTAAAACCCTTATTAATAAAGGGATAAAAGGATTTGTTACTCAAAAAGGGTTTGTTGATACGCTTGATGAGAATACGAAAAAAGAAATCCACCAGAAAAATCTGATTATTTTTGAAACTGGAAACACCTTGACCGCTTTAGGGCAGCTTGCCCGATATCAAAGACTCCGGTCAAATGTCAAACTGCTTGCCATTACAGGTTCCAGCGGAAAAACAACCACAAGAAAAATCATAGAAGAAATTTTTAAAACCCAATTTCATACCCATGCTACCCAAGGTAATTTTAATAATGAAATCGGACTGCCATTAACCCTTTTAAATCTTTCCTATGCCCACGAATGGGCCATCGTGGAAATGGGCATGAACCATCTGGGTGAAATATCAAGACTCAGCCGAATCGCACATCCCGATATCGCCATAGTGACCAATACAGCAGGTGTTCACCTTGAAGGGCTTGGCAGCATAGATAATGTGGCAAAAGCAAAGGCTGAAATTTTTGACGGCATCCGGAAAAACGGGACTGCCATACTTCCCGGTGATGACCCGAGACGGTCCATTCTTGAAGCAAAGGCCAAAGAAAATAAAAATATTAAACGCCTTCTTTTTTTTGGTTCAAGCGATGCCTCAGATATTCAATCGTCCAGAATTAAAAATTCTGCTACTTCCGTTGAATTTACAGCAAGGGTTAATGATCGGGAGACTGTCCTTTCCATCAACTCCCCTGCCCTTTTTATGGTTGACAATTGTCTTGCTGCAATCCTTGCCGCTGCAAAAGCGGGAATCTGTACGGACGGTGTCAAAAAAGGGATTGGAGCCTTTGCTCCGGTATCCGGTAGAATGAATATTTACCGGCTTTCGGATTCTATCAATATTATCGACGACACATACAATGCAAATCCTGCTTCCGTCACCCAGGCCTTGAATACGCTGCACGCTGTCAGCGGCGTTGAAAACAGCATTGCCGTTCTCGGGGATATGCTGGAACTGGGAAAAGAATCTGACTCCCTTCATCGACAGATCGGGCAGAAAGTCGCTCTTTTGGAAATCTGTAAATTATACGTATTCGGCAACCAGGTTAAACACACTATAGAAGGTGCAATTGAAAATGATTTTCCAGCAGACAATATATTTCACGGTACAAAAAATGAAATTGCCCGAAAGGTTCAAAAGGTGTTGGAAAGAACAAATTCCGACACCTGGATTCTTGTAAAAGGTTCAAGAGGTATGGCCATGGAAACCGTCATACGCGAACTTCAACAACTATTAACGGTGACATAAGATGCTGTACGAATTTTTATACCCATATCATGTTGATTTCACATTCCTGAATATATTTCGGTATATTACATTCAGAGCGATTTACGGCGGTCTGAGCGCTTTTTTAATCTGTTTTCTTCTCGGACCTTTTGTCATCAAAAAACTTTCCCAAATGCAGATCGGGCAGATCATCCAGACCGATGGGCCCCAGTCTCACATGGGAAAACAGGGAACGCCTACAATGGGAGGCGTCCTGATTCTTTTTTCTGTTTTCATGACCACTCTGATCTGGGGAAACCTGTCCAACCATTATGTAAACATTTTTCTTCTGGCCCTAGTTCTTTTCGGATTTATCGGATTTATTGATGATTATCTCATGCAGGTGAAAAAAAGAAACATGGGGTTTACGGCCAAAGGCAAATTTTTCATCCAGGTTTTGTTTGCCCTGATTATCAGCTGGCTGATCTATAAATGTCCTGATTTTAATTCCACGCTGACCGTCCCGATTTTAAAGGATGTTTCCCCTGATCTCGGCATCTGGTATATCCCCTTTGCCTGTCTTGTCATTGTGGGCACATCCAATGCCGTAAACCTGACCGACGGATTAGACGGACTTGCCATCGGTCCTTATATTGTTGCCAGCGTCACATATATGTTTTTTGCCTATGTTACCGGCCATGTCCAGATCGCTGAATATCTTCATGTCCAGCATATTGCCTCTGCCGGTGAAATGTCAGTAATCTGCGGCACTCTGGCAGGTGCCGGATTAGGTTTTCTGTGGTTTAATGCGCATCCGGCCCAGATTTTTATGGGAGATTCAGGCTCGATTCCTCTGGGAGGCGTTTTAGGAACCATTGCGGTCATTACAAAACAGGAAATCCTCTTACTTATTGTTGGCGGGCTGTTTGTCATTGAAGCCTTATCCGTCATCATTCAAGTGTCATATTTTAAACTGACAAAAGGAAAAAGAATTTTTCGAATGGCCCCCCTGCACCATCATTTTGAACTTAAAGGGTGGCATGAATCAAAGGTGATTGTTCGGTTCTGGATCATATCCATTACCCTGGCGTTATTATCATTGAGTACCTTGAAAATAAGGTAAATGAGTGTGAAAGAAAAAAATATTTCATATTTTCTGATCATTGGCCTGGGAGCATCAGGGGTTTCCATGGCAAAGTTCCTGCGCTCCAAAGGGGAAACTGTGATTGCCACTGATATTGATGAGTCAAGGACTGATATTGCGAAAGAACTCAATGCGCTGGGGATAAAAACCGAAATCGGTTTTCACAGCCAGCAAACCTTTAACCGGGCCGGCATTATGATTCCAAGCCCGGGAATCCCATTAACCAACAAGTTTATCAAGACGGCACTCGACCGGGGGGTTGGCATCACAGGTGAACTGGATGTTTTCACCCGGTACAATGATCTGCCAATAATTGCCATTACAGGCACCAATGGCAAGACCACCACAACCACTTTAATCAGTGACATGTTAACGGCCTGTGGAATGAATCCTTTTGTCGGGGGGAATATCGGAACACCTCTGGTTGATCACTTAATGGCCAGAAAAAAAACCGACGTCATTGTGGCTGAAATATCCAGTTTTCAGCTGGATATTTCAAAAAAATTCAAACCTGATGTGGCCGTACTCTTAAATATCTCAGAGGACCATCTGGACCGATACAAAAATTACAAGGCATATGAAGCATCCAAATGGAGCATTTTTAAAAACCAAACATCTTCTGAAAAAGCCGTGATGAATCAATCCATTAAAGGCTTTGATGAAAAATTTTCAAAATTTCCATCAACAATTTTTACGTTTTCAGCAGCATCAGGCACCCTGATAGAGTGCGGTGCTAAAATCAGCTCTGAAGACATTGAAATTACCCTGCCCGATTTTTATCATAGGATAAAGACAGCTCAATTCAAGGAGCTTACCGGCACTCACAACAGAGAAAATATTGCGGCTGCCGTTCTTTCCTGCCTTGCCCTTGGTGCAGATATAAATGACATTCTAAAGGGATTGGAAACCTTTAAAAATCTTCCCCACAGAATGGAGTTCATCAGAACCATTGAGGGTGTTTCTTTTTATAATGATTCGAAGGCAACCAATACGGACGCGGTTATCCGGGCCATTGAGTACTTTAAAAATAATATTATCCTGATTTTAGGGGGAAGGGGAAAAGGCACTGATTTTTCCTTGCTGGTCAATGATGTTCGACAGAGTGTCAAAACCATTATTGCCATTGGAGAATCCAGAACACACATCAAAGACACCTTTGAAAATATCTGCCCTGCAAAAGAGGCTCAAACCATGAAAGATGCCGTTCAAACGGCTTTTAATGCGGCGGTAAAAGATGACGCCGGTGAACCGGCTATCGTCCTTCTCTCCCCTGCCTGTGCAAGCTTTGACATGTATGACAGCTATGCCCACAGGGGTAATGATTTTGCAACCCATGTAATCGCACTTGGAAAAAAATAAAATGGCTGAATCCACAAAAACCATACATCCCTTTTTCAGTGAAAAGAGCATTCTTTTCCCTGTTATTCTTCTTTCAGGGATCGGCATTATCATGGTTTATTCAGCAAGTTCATCCATCAGCATGGAAAACCACAACACCGCATTTTACTACATGAAAAAACAGGCCCTCTTTTTGGGTATCAGCCTGTGCGTCATGTTTGTCACAGCCTCTTTTCCCTATAGACTTTACAAAAGCTTTTCCTATATCATCCTTTTTGCTGCCATTGCACTGCTTGTGGCTGTGCTCTTCCCAGCATTAAATATTAAGGCTGGTGGTGCCCACCGATGGCTGAATCTTGGCGGATTTACCTTTCAACCGTCTGAATTTGCAAAACTGGCACTCATCATTTTCCTTGGATATTCCCTGTCCAAAAAACAGGATATGATAAAAGTTTTTTCCATTGGTTTTTTCCCCCATGCATTCATTTTTGCTCTGTTTGCCTGTTTGATCATTATCCAGCCTGATTTCGGAACGATTGTTGTGTTAGCGATGATCACATGGGGGATGATGTTTGTTGCAGGGGTTAAGATCACCCATCTTCTCTCTCCTACTCCCCTGCTGATCCCGGTAATTTATTTTCTGGTTTATAAGGTTGAGTACCGGCTGGAAAGAATTCTTTCGTTTTTAAATCCCTGGGATGACCCCTATAACACCGGGTACCAGATCACCCATTCCTTAAAAGCCTTTGGTTCAGGCGGTATTTTCGGAAAAGGTATTGGCCTTGGGATGCAGAAAATGCACTACCTTCCGGAACCCCACACAGATTTTATTTTTTCAATCATTGGAGAAGAGCTGGGACTGATTGGTGTGCTCACGGTTCTATCCCTCTATTTGATTTTATTATTAAAAGGCATCCGGATTGCCAAAACTTCAAAGACTCTTTTTGGCGCCATCACAGCTGCGGGGCTTACCATTTATATTGGGATTCAGGTCATCATCAACACTGGTGTTGCTTTAGGGGTTCTACCAACAAAAGGGCTTACCCTGCCGTTTATCAGTTATGGAGGAACATCCCTTGTGATCAATATGGCGGCCATGGGAATTTTAATGAATATCGGGGCATCCAAGGATTATGAATAAGCAATTTAACATTATCATAGCCGGAGGAAAGACAGGCGGACACCTGTTCCCGGGTATTGCCATTGCCCAGGCCCTTAGCCGGATACTTGACCAGAATCTTGATCGGCCAAGCCATAATGCAGAAATTCTTTTTGTTGGTACCAATGCCCCCTTTGAAACAAAAACCCTTGAAAAATACGGGTATGCCCATAAAAGTATTTTCTCAAAACCGATTAAAGGCGGCAATATTATCAGTAAGATTTTTTCAATCAGTATTATCCTGGTTTCCCTGATACAGTCCATGATCATCATGAAAAGTTTTAAACCTGATTTTGTCCTTGGTGTGGGAGGATTCTCAACCTTTGCCGTTGTGCTGGCTGCCTGGGTTTTAAGAATTCCAACCGCCATCCAGGAACAGAACGCCATCCCCGGGTTGACCAACCGGTTGTTATCAAGAGTTGCCAAGACCATTTTCACCTCATTTAAAGAAACAAAAGGACTTGCCCACAACCCTAAAGTAAAATATGTCGGCAACCCTGTCCGGAAAACAGACAGCGTCGAATCTGAGGATAATCTTAATTTGAACTCTTTTTATCCAAACAGATTTACCATTCTTGTCACAGGTGGAAGCCAGGGTGCCAGCAGTATCAACACTGCATTTATGGATGCTCTTGAATTAATGGGGAATACCGACAGATTCAATATTATTCACCAGACCGGCATTAATGATGAATCTGCCATCCGGAAAAACTACTCAGGCCTGAAAATTAAAGCAACGGCTAAAGCCTTTTTCCATAACATGCCGCAGCTTCAGGATATGGCGGATCTTGTCATCACAAGGGCGGGCGCGGGAACTATTTCAGAACTCTGTATCAAGGGCCGGCCAGCCATTCTCGTTCCCTTTCCCCATGCAGCCGACGACCACCAGACCTTTAATGCAAAGGCCCTTGAAGATCAGGGGGCTGCTGTGATGATAAAAGACAATGAGCTGACAGGACAGATACTAAAACAAACCATGGAAGATCTGATCGGGAATAAAGAAAGGCTTAACCACATGGCAGAAATGCTAAACCACCTTGCCATGCCCAATGCCGATGAAAAAATAGTAACCCATATTTTAAAAACAAAGGATATTAAGGCTTAAATCCATGTATCAAAAAAACTACCATATCCATTTTGTTGGAATCGGCGGCATCGGCATGAGCGGCATTGCAGAACTACTTTTAAATCTTGGGTATAAAGTGTCCGGATCTGACTTAAAGCTCTCCCATATTACCAAGAGGCTGGAAAAAAAAGGCGGCATCATCTTCCAGGGCCACAGCAAGGAACAAATGGTTGGGGCCAGCGTGGTGGTCACCTCTTCGGCTATCGCCCGTGAAAATCCGGAAGTGGTTCATGCAAGGCAGCTGTTAATTCCCATTATCCCGAGGGCTGAAATGCTGGCTGAACTGATGCGGATCAAATATTCCATTGCAGTATCCGGAGCCCACGGTAAAACATCAACCACCGCCATGATTTCACAAATCCTTAATACGGCCGGACTTGACCCGACCGTGATCATTGGAGGGCTTCTCACAGGGCTCGATACCAATGCATTACATGGCAAAGGGGAATATATTGTTGCCGAAGCCGACGAAAGCGACGGTTCTTTTCTGAAGTATGCGCCTGCCATTGCAGCTGTCACAAATATTGATCTGGAACACCTGGATTTTTACAAGGACATTGAAGATATAAAAGATAAATTTGTCCAGTTTATCAACTCGGTTCCTTTTTACGGCCTTGCCATTCTATGTCTTGATAACGAGCACGTACAGGACATCCTTCCCAGGATAAAGGTTCGCTATACCACATTTGGCATGACAGCCCAATCTGATCTTCAAGCCAGAAATATCTCATTTAAGGGAAACAAAAGTTTTTTTAAAGTTTTTCACCATGAGAAACTCTTAGATGAAATCACCCTCAATATTGCAGGAAAACATAATGTCTCCAATGCCCTTGCTTCGATTGCCACAGGAATTGAGCTGAACATCCCTTTTAAAACAATTAAGAAAGCACTGGAACAGATTGAAGGCGTAAAACGGCGGGTTGAAATCAAAGGAGAAAAAAAGGGGATTACCATAATGGATGATTACGGCCATCATCCGACAGAAATCATGGCAACACTGACAGCTATAAGGGAAAGTTATAAGGAAAAGCGGCTGGTTGTTGTATTCCAGCCCCACAGGTACACCAGGACCCAAGGATTGTTTCATGAATTCACCCGGTCTTTTTATCAATCCGATATCCTGATTATACTCCCGATTTATGCTGCAAGTGAAAAAGAAATTAAAGGAATTAATGCCCAATGTCTCTGCGAGGGCATCAGAAAACATGGACATAAAGATGTCTCCTATTCGCCTGATTTTACCCAGGCCTTATCCATGATTACCCATAAAGTCAAAAAAGGGGATATCGTCCTGACACTGGGCGCCGGAGACATTTATATCCTTGGAGAAAAATTGATTGAAATATTGTAAAGGCAAGACATGACAGCAAAAGAAAATACAGCATATTCAACACTGGCTCAAAATTTTAACCTTCTGGTTGATGAGCCGTTGAAAAAATACACCTCGTTTAAAATCGGAGGTCCTGCTGATCTTCTTGCACTGCCAAAAGATAAACAAGAATTGAAAAAGCTGTTGAAAAAAGCTTCGGAACTGAATATTCCGGTTACTCTTTTTGGGGGTGGCACAAATCTTTTAATTACTGACAAAGGCATACGGTGTCTTGTGGTTATCACCAGACAATTAAAATCTGAAATCCGTATAACCCAAACAGATTTTCATGAAAAAACCATTTATGTTGAAGCTGGGGAACGTTTATCAAAAGTCTGTCAGGCTGCCATCACGCACTCGCTGTCAGGACTTGAATTTGCCGCCGGAATCCCCGGAACCATCGGAGGTGCCATTATGATGAATGCCGGAACCGAGTCAGGGGAGATGTCAGGCATTGTTAAATCCATTGAAGTGCTGAACAAAAAAACCTTAGCAACTGAAACCATTGAAAAAAAAGACCTTGATTTTTCTTACCGCCAACTCAATTTGGCCGGTATTATTACAGCAGCAACATTAACATTAAGAAAAGAAACTTTAGAAAAAATAGAAAAAACTTTTAAACAAAACCTTAGCCAAAAAAATGCAACGCAGCCTGTTTCCTTTGCAAGTGCCGGATGTTTTTTCAAAAATCCGACCTCAGGAAAGTCTGCCGGAGAATTGATTGAAAAAGCAGGGCTCAAGGGAGTTAGAATCAACGACGCCATGATATCCCAAACCCATGCAAACTTTATTGTGAACATCAACAATGCCACATGCAAGGATATCCTTTTATTAAAACAGCATGTTCAGGAAATCGTATTTAATAAATACCATATTAAACTTAAAACAGAAGTGAGGGTGGAAGGTGAGTAAAAAAATTAAAGCAAACAGGTATAAACCTGAAGCCAAAGAAGGCGAGACCCTGAAGTCCGATTCAGGATCTATCATTGATTTTTGCATCAAATTCATCATGACTGCAGCCTTTATCAGTATTTTAAGCCTTGCATCTATTTTTGTTTACGATTTTATTACCCAGTCAGATTTTTTTAATATTAAAAAAGTAGAAATTTCAGGCACAAAACGAATTTTTAAAGATGATATCCTTAAACTTGCAAACTTAACCTGCGATGAAAATATTTTTGGGCTCAATTTATTTGCCATTGAAAAACTCATTGCTTCTCATCCCTGGGTTCAGTCAGCTCATGCAAGAAGGAATCTGTCATCTGTGCTTTCCATATCCATTATTGAGCAAAAGCCCCTGGCCATTGTTAAAATCGAAAATTTGGCAGGCATTCTAATTAATACTCAGGGCCAGCCGTTTAAGGAATACGATCCGCTTAAGGACCATTTAAAAAATTTGCCGGTTATCACCGGGCTTAATCTTACAAACACCAATAACCAGTATATGTTCAACGGTACTTTGTTTAACTCAATTATGAATTTTTTACAAACAGGTGAATCAGATAACATACGGCAAATAAATGGGGATGACCGTACGGGTATCACCATTGAAACCAATGATATTTATAACGGGTTATCCTCTTACGAGAAAGGAACTGTTCAAATCAGGCTGGGATTTAATAATTTTAAAGCAAAACTGAAAAAAGCAAAAAAAATAAGCGGGTATATTGATAAAAACTTTCCAGCGAGAACAATCTGCGCCATGGATCTTTTTAATATTGAAAAAGTGTTTATCAAAACAAAGATTGCCGATGCTCTGCACAACAATTTAGAAAAGGGGGTTTGATTTGCAGGGAAATGAAAAAATAATTGTAGGCCTGGATATCGGCACAACAAAAATTACTGCCGTAGTCGGAGAGATGCTTGAAGATGAGATCAGCATTATAGGTGTCGGGTCCCATCCATCCACCGGGCTTCGTAAAGGATCTGTTGTCAATATCGAATCAACTGTGGATTCAATCAAAAAAGCGGTTGAAGAAGCAGAACTCATGGCCGGGTGCGACATCTCGTCTGTTTACGTGGGCATCGCAGGGAATCACATCAAAGGGTTCAACTCTCATGGGCTTATCGCTATCAAGGGCCGTGAAATTACAAAACAGGATGTCGAACGTGTCATCGATGCAGCAAAAGCTGTGGCGATCCCCACCGACAGAGAGGTCCTTCACGTCATCCCCCAGGAGTTTATTGTTGATGATATGGAATCCATTCAAAATCCTGTGGGTATGACAGCCATCAGACTTGAAGCTAAAATCCACATTATTACCGGGGCTGTATCTTCAGCCAGAAATATTGTGAAATGCTGCAACAAAGCAGGTTTCGAGGTTTGTGACATCGCCATTGAATCCCTTGCCTCGGGCGAAGCCGTTCTCACAGATGAAGAAAAGGAACTGGGATGTGTCATCGCCGATATGGGTGGTGGTACAACTGATCTGGCCCTTTTTAAAGATAATAATTTAAAGTTTATCTATGAACTTACTCTGGGAGGGCATAATTTGACCAATGATATTTCCATCGGTCTTCGAACCCCTCTCCCGGAAGCTGAAAAAATAAAAATTGAACACGGCACCTGTGTGCCTGAAAATGTAAGAAATGGTGAAACCATTGAAGTTCCGGCCGTAGGAGGAAGATCGCCCAAAAAACTTTCCAAGGGAATTCTGGCTGAAATTCTTGAACCCAGGGTAGAAGAAATTTTCTCTCTTTTGAAAAAAGAATTATTCTCCAGCGGTCTTGAAAATTCATTTCCGGCAGGATTTGTCCTTACGGGTGGAAGCGCGGTTCTCGACGGGATTACTGAACTTGCAGAATCTGTTTTCAATGTGCCGGTGAGAATCGGCGAACCCAATAAAATTGGCGGCCTGAAAGATATTGTTAAAAATCCGGCCTATGCAGCTGGCGTCGGGCTTGTCCTTTTCGGTTCCAGCGCAAGATGCAAAATGGATTTTAAAAATATGGAAACTCAAAAGTTTGGCGGAATATTAAACAGAATGAAACAGTGGTTTAAAGATATAATATAATTTTTAGGGAGGTGGATATGACTTTTTTTTACGTGGAAAGTGAAAATTCAGCAAAAATCAAGGTGATTGGTGTTGGCGGTGCTGGCGGGAATGCAGTAAACAACATGATTGATGCAAAACTCAAAGGGGTAAAATTCATTACTGTGAATACCGATGTCCAGGCCCTTGAAGCCTCCAGGGCTGAAATAAAAATTCAGATTGGAAAGGATCTGACAGAAGGACTTGGCGCCGGAGCTAATCCCAATACAGGCCGGGAAGCAGCTTTAGAAAATATAGAGGAGCTGAGGGAAGCTTTGGAGGACAGCCACATGGTTTTTATCACTGCCGGCTTAGGTGGCGGAACAGGTACAGGGGCTGCTCCGGTTATTGCCGAAATTTGTAAAGATCTAGGCGTATTAACGGTAGCTGTTGCATCAAAGCCCTTTTCCTTCGAAGGTAAAAAGCGAGAAAAACAAGCCCTTGAAGGTCTTAAAAAACTTCATGAGATTACAGATACCGTTATTACAATACCCAATGACCGGCTCAGGGGGATTGCACCCAAAGGTGCCAGAATGGTAGATATGTTTATCAAGGCAGACGAAATCCTTCACCACTCTGTAAAGGGTATTACAGACCTGATTATGATGCCCGGGCATGTCAACCTGGACTTTGCAGATGTCAGAACCACCATGCAGAAAGCAGGCAAAGCATTGATGGGTATCGGTATCGCATCTGGGGAAAACCGAGCTATCGAAGCTGCTGAAAAAGCGATTTCCCATCCCCTTCTTGAGGATATCTCCATTTCAGGTGCAAAAGGAGTTTTGATGAACATCACATCAAGCTCTGATCTTACCTTGGATGAAATGACAGAAGCATCAGATCGAATTTATAAAGAAGTTGGAGAGGGAGCGGATATCATCTGGGGTCAGACATTTGATGAGGAACTGGGAGATGAAATGAGAATTACAGTAATTGCTACCGGTATTGGCGCTGAAAACCCCAAAGTATCCGATAACATCCACCATTTTGATCCTCTGGTCCAGCCTATTGCGTATCAACAGCCGGCCAAACCGATTGTAAGGGGACATTTAAGAACCCCAACCGAAGAAGAGCTTGCAAACTGGAATGAATTTGACAACCCTGTCACTGTTAAACATAAAAAAGCGGTTGGCGGTGATGATATTGTGGATGATTACAGTACAATACCGTATGATAACAATGATTTGGAGGTACCGACATTTCTTAGAAGAAAAGCCGACTGATAGATGAAAAAAAGGTCAAAAAAAGAGCTCGTTGAACAGGGGACTATTGTTAAAAAAAATAAAGGCCTGATAAAAACCGCTCTTATTTATCCCAACACGTATAAGGCAGGCATGTCGTCCTTAGGATTTCAAACCGTTTACAGGCTTGCAAATCAGATAGACAATGTAGCATGTGAAAGGGTCTTTTGGTTGGACCCGAAACAAAAAAATCAACGTCTTAGGTCTGACCTTCAGGTTAAAAGCCTTGAAACCGGGTTAAGCCTTGATCAATTTGATATCATTCTGTTTTCAATATCATTTGAAAACGATTTTACACATCTTGCCCAACTCCTTGGAGAAGCAGGCATCCCCTTGCGATCACCCGATCGAAACCACATCCACCCCCTGGTGGTCGCAGGGGGAGTCGCCTGTTTTTTAAACCCCGAGCCCATCGCCCCCTTCATGGACTGTTTCCTTTTGGGGGAAGCAGAATGCCTGCTGGAAAAATTTTTTAGTGCTGTTTTAAAAAAAACCGACAGGCAATCCTTTTTACAAACTCTCGAAAAAAAAATACCCGGCGCATATGTTCCTTCCCTTCACACTGATAAAAGTCCATTTCAAATCAAGGTGCAATGCCTTGAAAGCCTTGACACGATTACAACCACTACCAGTATTCTTACCTCCGGAACAGCGTTTAAGGATACCTTCCTTATTGAAACCCTCAAAGGCTGTCCTCATGGCTGCAGGTTCTGTAGTGCCGGCTTTGTTTACAGGCCGCCCAGGACTTACCCTGCCAAAAATATCTATGCCGCCATGGATAAAGCTTTCGGCAAAACAGATAAAATAGGACTTGTCAGTTCAGCGATTGCAGATCATCCTGAAATGACAAACATTTGCAACTATGGTCTGAAACATAATTTCAAACTGTCATTTTCATCAATCCGGGCGGATAAACTGACGGATGAACTTATTTGCGCTCTTTCAAACTCAAAGGTCAAAACTGCAACCATTGCCCCGGAAGCAGGTTCGGTACGGATGCGCAATATTATTAATAAAAAAATTGACGATCAGGACATCCTTCTCGCCACTCAGAGACTGGTCAATGCAGGTATCATCAATTTAAAGTTATATTTTATGATCGGGCTTCCCTTTGAAAAAGACCTGGATGTCCACGCCATCGTAGACTTAACAAAAAAAATAAAAGCAGTTTTTCTTGACACCTCAAAAAAAAAGAAGAAAATCGGAACCATTACCTTAAGTATCAACCCGTTTATTCCAAAGCCCTGCACCCCGTTTCAATGGGCAGCCATGGAAGATGAAACCATATTAAAACAAAGAGTGAATATTATCAAACAAGGCTTAAAAAAAATCGCTAATGTAAGACTGAACTTTGAATCATTGAGAAAGGCAAAAATCCATGCCCTTCTTTCCCGGGGTGACCGAAAAACTGCGGACATCATCGAATCCGCTTTAATGGATGGATGGGCCTCGGCCATAAGAAAGAATAAAGCATATTGTCATTCAGTTATCTATCAGGAAAAACCCATTGACGCCTCCCTGCCCTGGGACTTTCTTGACAATCGAGTAAAAAAAGAGTTCCTTGCAAAAGAATTTCTAAAAGCCAAACAAGAAAAAAAATCTGCGGCCTGTCCTATGATAGACTGTAAAACCTGCGAAACCTGTATTTAAAAAGGGAGTGTTCAATATTCTGTGTCACCGTTTCTGATTCCAATTTTACCACCACAGCCAGCGGAAGTAAAAGTCAGTTCCGAGAATGGGCCTCCAAATAGCCACGTCGGAGGAATTGACTT
>NZ_JABZFL010000112.1 GCF_014237455.1 Desulfobacula sp.
TCCTTGGGAATTGAAATTCATAACGCCCCGCTTCACCTCACGGCGGCGAGAACCTGGGCATGTTTAATGGTGCATTATTTCGCACACCGAAAACTTTGTAAAGCCGCACGACCCCGCCGGTCAGAGTGCAAGCGGATGTTCAAGTAAGCCGCTCCGCGGCAGATTAAGCCGTGCCGACATTGTTTAATCCCATTGCCCATGGTATCTTCTACCGGCTTGCAGGTCGGTATCTTCTACCCGACAAGGTTAAAGAAGAGAGGAAGATACCATGAGCAATTTAATCAAACGTTTTAAGGAAGATCTCCAATTAGCCGGTTATGCTAAGCGAAGTATTCAATCCTATACCAGCGCGGTTTTAAAACTACAGCGCTTTTATAATAAACCATTAGAAGATATCACTGAAGAACAGCTTCGTCAATACTGGCTTTGCTGTCAGAATGAGTTCGGCTGGAGCGCAGCTACACTGCGTATCAGTTACTCCGGTATTCAGCATTTTTTTACCAGAACGCTGGTCCAATCCTGGAACATTTTCAACGACATCAAGTGGAAGCGTGAGCAGACCTTACCGACTATTTTGAGCCTGAAAGAAGTCAGGAAGATTATTTATGCCCTGCCCACCGTGCAAAGCCATACATTTTATTTGACATTATATTCCATGGGACTGCGTTTGAGGGAAGCAACAACACTTCAGGTCAAAGATATCCTGTCTGACAGAGGGCTTGTGCATATTCACGGCGGCAAGGGTGGCCTGGACAGGACGGTACCTTTACCTAAAATAACCCTGTTGACTTTGCGCAAATACTATAAAATCCATCGAAATCCAAAATGGATATTCCCTGCCTTGGGCCGCAATGGCGGTAAGAACGCTCAATATGCCAAAAATCATGTGAGTGACAGTGGGGTTCAAGGAGTCCTGCGAACTACTTTGAAACGCCTGAAGTTTAAAAAACATGTCCACCCTCATGTATTCCGCCATGCGTATGCAACTCATTTGCTGGAAGCAAATATCCCCATACGGCACGTCCAAAAAATATTAGGCCATAAAACGCTTAAGAGCACCATGATTTATCTGCATGTGACCACACAGGCTCAAGTTGATTCCAATGACAAAGTTTCCAAGGTCATGCAGGGGGTATTGTCATGAGTGATGTTCAAAAAATCCTTCAAATGTATGGCCCACAATATATGGCTCTTTATGGTGATCGAATGCCGCAATCTCATAAGAAAACCATCCGGGATATTATCGCCTGTCGAAATGGTTCCTTTGGAACAATGGTGTATGAATGCAGTGACTGTCGTAACCTGCATTTTATCCACTGTTGCTGTGGCAACCGCCATTGTCCCAACTGTCAGCAGAATAAAGCGGATCAATGGCTTAATCAGCAGATGAAAAAACTGCTGCCGACCCATTACTTTCTGCTAACGATCACACTCCCCCAAGGTCTTCGGGATGTTGTAAGATCTCATCAGAAACTATCTTATGGCGCACTGTTTTCATGCACCAATGAAGCGCTGAAAAAATTAGCACAAGATGCACGGTTTATCGGATCTGATCGAATAGGATATCTGGCAGCTCTCCACACATGGGGCGGCATGCTCCAGTATCATCCCCATTTACACCTGGTCATTCCCGGAGGAGCATTGTCTGATAATAATGACCAATGGTTTTCTTCCCGGCAGGATCTGTTTGTTCACACAAAACCTTTGGAGATCATTTTCAAAGCTAAATTCATGGCTGCAATGAAAAAAGCCGGACTGCTCGACAAAATAGATCCCGCAGTTTGGAAACGGCAATGGGTGATTGACAGCCAGGCCGTGGGACAGGGACAAAATTCCTTACGTTATCTTTCAAGATATGTGTTCCGGGTGGCCATCTCCAATAACCGTATCAAAAGCATTGAAAATAATGTCATCAGATTTCTGTACAAAGACCGTGAAAAGAAAAAATGGAAAATCATGGCACTGGATGCCATGGAGTTTATCAGAAGGTTCTTGCAGCATGTTCTTCCCAAAGGATTTATGAAAATAAGGCATTATGGATTTCTTAATCCCAACAGTGCCTTGTCCATTGAAAAAATCCGTGAACTCATTTCATTCATACATGACATTATTGCACTTTTTACTGAAATCCCGGAACCGGAAATACCCACTATTAAATGCAGCCATTGCGGGCATGATTTGAAATTTATTCTCTTTGTAAAGCCTGAACCACGATGTAGATCCGGATAGCATTACAAAACTGATGATCCGGTATTGGCCAACTTTACAAACAGCCTGACCAGCAACTGTCTTAGGCATGTTTCAGTACCCGTGCGCCAAATTGCCGATATTTTAATTCTCGACCTGGGTATTAATGGCTGGAAACAGCCTGACTTTTGGTTTTTATATCAAGAGAAAGGCACGCTTTTAAAATTTTCATCGTATCTGGTCTTTAACACATCCAGCAAATCGGCAACCTTTCCCCCTATAGATCCGCGGCTTCTTG
>NZ_JABZFL010000079.1 GCF_014237455.1 Desulfobacula sp.
GTCAGCAGATTCCTCTTCCGATGATTTTTTTGATGATCTTTTCATGTCAAAATAAAACTCTGTATCACTCGGTTCTTCATAAAAATCCGTTGGAACCGGCTGGGTCTCTTTATTGATGGGCTTAACCAGCCGCGGTGTGACAATAATGACCAACTCTGTTTCATTTTTTTGAAACGAAGAACTCCTGAAAAGAATCCCCAATACCGGGATATCTCCCAGAAAAGGGAATTTTTTTACACTCTCGGTGATAGATTCAGACAACAGCCCTGCGATGACAAAACTTTGCCCGTCTGCCAGTTCAATAGTTGTTGCCGTCCTTCGGGAACTGAGTCCGGGAGCGACAAAATTCTGGTTTGTGATAGTAGCTGTGGGCAAAAGTTCTGAAACACTGGTGTCCACTTTAATATTAATTTTATCCGGACTCAGCACATTGGGCGTAAATGAAAGACCAACCCCATAATCCTTATACTCAATCGTGAGTCCATCCTCGTCTGAAACAGGAATCGGATATTCACCACCAGCCAGGAAACTTGCCGTTTGACCGCTTAAGGTAATGAGGTTGGGTTTGGCCAAGATTTTAACCTGCCCGTTTGCTTTTAAGGCATTGATCACTGCATCCCATGTATGATAACCAAGGCCAAGTGTCGGGCCCCCCGTGGTCGTCGTACTTACACCGAAATTAGAGAGTAATTGTACGGCCACATCACCAATATGGGAAACATTTTCAAGAT
Source organism: Desulfobacula sp. (assembly GCF_014237455.1). Classification (GTDB taxonomy): domain Bacteria; phylum Desulfobacterota; class Desulfobacteria; order Desulfobacterales; family Desulfobacteraceae; genus Desulfobacula. The sequence goes on from NZ_JABZFL010000079.1 coordinate 732, forward strand.
CAATCCCTAAATTGCGACCCACAGAACGGGACATTTCAGCTATTTTGACCTCCAGCATTACCTGGTGGGTACCGCCCACTGTCAGCAGGTTGTTTATTTTCCCGGCCGGGGCATAGGACTGTGCAAGCGTAAATGCCTTAGACAGATTTTCAGCGCTGGATACCCTGCCGGATAATGTCAGAGAATCATTTGTTGACAGGACCTGAATTTCTTTTTCATCCGGAAGGAGCTGGTATAATTTTTCTTTTAACCTGGACACGTCATATTTTACTTCTATATCATATATGGCGGTAACATTGCCGTCCTGCCAGAGGATCATATTGGTGAATCCGGCCGCCAGACCCTTGAGATATATCTCTTTGGGTGAAAGAAGTATGAAATCAGCTATTTCAGGCGAACCAATTGAAATTCGCTTTACATTAACCTCTGTTTTCATCACAATTGATTTTCCGGATATCATATCAATTTTAAACGGTTCCATGGTCTCAGGAACCAGATTGTTCTGAGCATGGGAACTGACACTGATAAATATCAGAAAAAACAAAACGATCAGTGTTATTTTATTAAATCTCAGTAGCGTGGTCATCTATAGATTTCTCCTGAAAAAAGGTTATTATTCTAAATCTTAATTGTTTTTTTAGTGAGTGCCAGCCCTTTGATTATCTCAACCGTTACTTTAGTCTTTTTCTTTTTCTTTGGAGGCGAGTATCGTCTTCTTGTGGTTTTCGCTTTAACAGCACCACTGCCGGATACCGTCTTAGCCACAACCGATTTTGATCCTGTCAGAACAAAAGAATCCAACAGCTCCGGCACGGTAATGCCTTTTGTCAGAACAATATCTTTATCCAGCGCGCCTCTTAAGGCAAACTGGAGCTTGCCTTGACTTGAAGCCAGGGTCAGTCTTTCAGCCTGTTCAGGTGTTACCTCAACCGTATATATATCGACAGGAGCAGCCTCACCTTTTCTGTTTTCCACAATCTGGCGGCCTGCGGCCATGACATACAGGTCTTCCATTACAATTTTTGTAATGGTTTCTCCATCTTTCCCTTTTCTCGAATCAGCTATGGTAATCAAGACATCAATGCGGTTGCCCGGATTGATGAAGCCTGCAATCCCCATGACATTATTACCCCTGACGGAAACCGCGCGTCTCCCGGGTTTTAATACAGCGGAAACACCGCCGGTTTGAATGGTTGTCGGGGCCAGCCTGTGTTCCACTACCGGATCTCCTTCAATCAACGGAGAGATGACGATGCGGTTCACCACATCAGATACTTTTGAATAATATCCTTTGGGCAGGCTGTTTTCCAGATAGGGAACCGTTGTTACCATTTCCTCCAGCTCTATTCGTGATCCTATATTGATAGGAATCTTGGCAACCACAACCTGGACGACTTTGCTTTCCTTGACAACGACCGTCTCTTGAGTCGCTGTTTTCCCTTTTACCCATTTATATAAAAAATAACTTCCGCCCAGAGCGATCAGAACTGAAAGCAGAATGGGAATAAAAGCCTTAAAATTGGTCATAATTTATCTCCTTGTTTCAGGACAGGTTATAGCCATACAGGGTTAATCCCATGTATGAAAATCCTCCCAGGGCAATGACGATACCATAACAAAGCCTGGGTTTAATGTTACTTTTATTGTCAGATTCCATCTTGTATCCTTTTGTTAGTACTACTGATAACACTGTATGACAAGCTTTTTTTAAAAAACCCTTTAAAGATTTTTCATACCACAAAAGAACCCCTAT
>NZ_JABZFL010000107.1 GCF_014237455.1 Desulfobacula sp.
GCATCACATCACATGTGCTGTCCGAAGAAAGCATTCTGATGAGTTTGATAAAAACCATTTATTTGATCAGGTTCGTTATTTTGATACTTTGAATGGTAAAACAGATTTTGGAAAAACCCTGAAAGATATTGATGTTGTCATTCATCTGGCGGCACGCGCACATATAATCACCAAAAGCGTTCATGACAGGCACAATGAATTTTTGGATATTAATTTCCATGGCACAAGGAACCTTGCGGAACAGGCGGTTAAAAGCGGGGTCAAACGATTTGTTTTTATCAGTTCCATTGGTGTAAACGGGAAATCAACGAAAAATGGAATGGCATATACCGAGGCAGATGTAGAGAATCCTCATAACAGCTATAGTGTCTCAAAACTAAAAGCAGAACAGGCCTTAAAAAAATTAGAAGCAAATACAAATATGGAGGTCGTTATTATTCGTTCACCTCTGGTATATGGGCCAGACGTGAAAGCCAATTTTTTAAGGTTGTTAAATCTTGTTAATACAGGGTTGCCATTGCCTTTTGCAGGTATAAAAAATAAAAGAAGTTTTATTGCAATTGATAACCTGGTCGATGCCATTGCTGAATGTGCCGTCCATGCAAAGGCGGGTGGAGAAACTTTTATTGTCAGCGATGATCAGGCTTTATCAATACCACAGCTATTGAAAAAAATATCAAATGTGATGGGAAGAAATCCTCGGTTGTTTTATTTTCCGGTACCAGTTTTCAAGGCTTTATTGACCCTTTCAGGCAAACAAGAGATATATGAGCGTTTATGGGGGAGTTTGATAGTGGATTCAGGAAAGATCAGGAGGCAGATAGGGTGGCGACCAAAGGTCTCTGTGGATGAGGGGATTCAAAAAACTGTTCAATGGTATCTGAAAAAAAATGTTGTTAAATGATTTAAGAAAAGCGCTTAATCGCTAACCTGAGAAACCATATTGAGAAGATTTTTTCGAATTGATTCACAGGTTTTGTTTTTCTGGTTAACCATAATGACATAGGGGTAAAGCCTGTTGTCATTTCCCAGGATATATCCTGCACGGGTTCTGACCCCTGAAAGAGTTCCGGTTTTAAAAAAATCATTATCCCGGCACTTTAATAATGAATGATACGGCATAAATTCAAGAAGAATTTTCAGCATCTGGTCCAGAGAGATCAGGTTTGATCTTGAAATGCCCGATCCTTCTGAAATGGTAAGATGCCCCAGTTTTAAATTTTGTTTTGAAAACAGCCTGACCGCTTTGAGCCCCTTTTCAAGTGTGGCCGGTGTCCCGTATACTTTTGCGCCAAGGGTCAATAATAGCTGATTTGCAATATAATTATTGGAGTATGTTAAAAGCTTTTGCACGACCTCTTTTATTTCAAAAGGAGAAATAAAAGAGCCTTTCCCCCTTTCTTTGTCTTTAAACGTTCCCTGCAAAACAGACCCGGTAATTTTAATATTGTTTTTTTCAAAAAAATATTTCATCAACAGACCCGGATACAACAGACTCTGCTGTTTTGAAAGAATTATTCTGCCCTGCGTAAGATTTGTTTTTTTAATGTCTTTAAGAAAGACGGGAAGCAGCGGCGTCTGAGGTTCTCCACTGACAAACTTGTTTTTTCGGCTGTCCCATTTAAACATAATAGTATTGAAATTAGCACATAAAGCCCCGACAGGAGCATCATAGGGATTTAAAGAATTTCCTTTGCCCGGGATCAGGATTTGCCCTGCAAAATATGTCTGGTCAAGAATGATATGATGGATAAGTTTAGTTTTTAAACTTATTTCACGGCACAGATTTTCAATCACTTCAGAAATAAATAAGGGATCTCCAGACCCCTTGATATAAAGGTTGTTTGAATTTGCATCAAAAAAATATTCAGTTGAGAAACGATGAGTTTCACCAAGGGTATGGATGGCGGCAAGGCTGGTCAGGATTTTTAAAATTGAGGCCGGAACAAATCGCTTTTCCCTGTTTTGATCAAAGAGGATGTTCCCCTGGTCATCAGCTAAAATAATACCGGTGTTCATGTTTTCTGCATAAATACAGGGACTGATCAATAAGCCGGTAATACAAACTATTAAAAAAAATATAACCCCCACGCCTGTTCTTTTATCAATCATTTTTATCCGTACCATAAAAAATGAGAAATTACCCGTAAAGATTTGGGGTCAGAAAGATTTGGGGTCAGGCTTTCTTTATTGTCGTTATTCTTTTCTTCCTTGACAACAGCTTTTGTTTGGTTTAGAAATTCATATCGTGAATAAAAAGAACAAATTCAACCGGGACGTAGAATATTATCTTTTGCGGGAGATTGCCTCAAGAAGTGAATTTACACAGCTTGAACTGGCGGAAAAGGTTGGCGTAAGTGTAGGTAAGGTCAATTATGTCCTGTCTGCTTTTGTCCGGAAGGGTATTGTCAAGATGGAGAATTTCAAGAAAAGTAAGAGCAAAAAAGGCTATCTCTATCTTCTTACCCCTGATGGGATAAAGGAGAAAAAACGCATCACTCTTAATTTTATCAAACGAAAGATGAAAGAGTATGAGAGGCTGGAGCAGGAGATTGCAAAAGCGAGACAGGAAGCTGGAGAAAAGATTGGCTGATTCCAGTTCCGGACTGCAAAATCTCTGATGTTTAAACAAAAAGTTAATAATTATAACCGGTTAGGTTCATTTTGCTATGTAAGTGAAGGGGCGGAGCCGGGTAAAGTATCCAAAACCCAACCCTCAATAACGACAATAAAGAAAGCCTGACCCCAATTATGAAAAAAGCACTGATAACAGGAATTACCGGCCAGGACGGCGCATACCTTGCAGAGTTTCTTCTGAAAAAAGGGTATGAAGTCCATGGTATCAAGAGAAGAGCGTCTCTGTTCAATACAGACAGGATAGACCACCTCTACCAGGACCCCCATGTAAAAGACAGGAATTTTATCCTTCACTATGGAGACCTCATAGACTCGACAAATCTCATCCGGATACTCCAGCAGGTGCAACCGGACGAGGTTTACAACCTGGCCGCCCAGAGCCATGTGGCTGTATCCTTTGAATCTCCGGAATACACGGCTGATACAGATGGGCTTGGTACCTTGCGCATCCTGGAAGGGATAAGACTGCTTGGATTTGAAAAGAAAACCCGGTTTTACCAGGCCTCAACCTCAGAACTTTTCGGAAAGGTTCAGGAAGTCCCTCAGACGGAGAAAACCCCTTTTTATCCCAGAAGTCCTTATGGCGCAGCAAAGCTCTATGCCTACTGGATAACAGTCAATTACAGAGAAGCCTATGGAATGTATGCCTGCAACGGCATTCTGTTCAATCATGAATCCCCTTTGCGCGGGGAAACCTTTGTCTCCCGCAAGATAACCAGAGCACTTGCCCGCATCAGCCTGAATCTCCAGGATTGCCTTTACCTGGGTAATCTTGATGCAAAAAGGGACTGGGGCCATGCCAGGGATTATGTGGAAATGCAGTGGCTCATGCTACAGCAGGAAGCCCCTGATGATTTTGTCATTGCAAGCGGTGAGCAGCACTCAGTAAGGGATTTCGTTAATCTCGCAGCAAAAAAACTGGGCATTGATATCTCCTGGAAAGGATCGGGAAAAGATGAAAAAGGATATCATACCGCAACAGGCAAAATAATTGTTGCCGTTGACCCTGAATACTTCAGACCGACAGAAGTTGAAACACTCTTGGGCGATCCTTCAAAAGCAAAGGAAAAACTGGGCTGGGCACCCGAAACAACATTTGACGAACTGGTAACGGAAATGGCCAGAGCAGATCTTGAAGAAGCAAAAAAGGACGAACTCTGCCAGCGCGCAGGGTTTCAGACATACAACTATAATGAATAAACCCAATTCAATTTTCGTAGCCGGTGCCAACGGCCTTGCCGGTTCAGCCATCATCCGCTGTTTAAAAAAACAGGGCTGCACAAATATTCTGGCTCCCTCTCATTCAGAACTGGAACTCATGGACCCGCAGGCAGTCGCCGACTATTTTGAGACACACAAACCCGGATATGTTTTTCTTGCCGCAGCAAAGGTAGGCGGTATATTAGCGAACGACACCTATCCTGCTGACTTCATCTATACAAACCTGATGATCCAGAACAATATCATCCATCAAAGCCATGTCCACAAGATTAAAAAACTTCTTTTCCTGGGCTCATCCTGTATCTATCCCAAAAACTGCCCCCAGCCCATTAAAGAGGAATATCTCATGACCGGTCCGCTTGAACCCACAAATTCAGCCTATGCAACGGCAAAAATAGCCGGCATTGAGATGTGCCGGGCCTATAACAGACAATACAATACAAAGTTTATCCCGGTAATGCCCACAAATCTTTATGGTCCCAATGATAATTTTGATCTTGAAACCTCCCATGTCCTGCCGGCTCTGATAAGAAAATTTCATGAAGCAAAACAATCCGGCGCAGACGCTGTAACCATCTGGGGCACGGGCGAACCAAAGCGTGAATTTCTCCATGTGGATGACCTGGCAGAAGCCTGCATCCATTTGATGAATGTCCCTGATGATAAACTGTCGTTAAAAGAGTCTCCGCTTTTCAATATCGGCACGGGAACAGATCTTACTGTCAGGGAGCTGTCAGAGCTGATAAAAAAGATTACAGGCTTTAAGGGAGATATTTTTTATGACACATCAAAACCCGATGGCACTCCGCAGAAACGGCTGGATGTTTCAAAAATGAAAAATCTTGGCTGGCATTCGAAAATAAATTTGAATAATGGCATCAGCCAGGTTTATGAGTGGTATGCAACGCTTTGAAGGCACCCGCTGTTTCAAAATAATGAGTAACAAAAAGAAGCCTCCGGTTTTCACGCTTACCTTGCCGCCGGTAATTTACGGAGTCCTCATATTATCATTGAAAATTCGGATTGACACTCCGAATTTTCAATGATAAGGTGCCGGTATGATTAAACGAGATTATTATTCAGCATGTCTTGCAACCGCCGCAAAAAGATCTCCTGTCACAGCACTTCTCGGCCCAAGACAGTGTGGAAAAACAACACTCGCGCGCATATTCGGCAGGCAGCATAAGTCCCACTACTTTGATCTGGAATCGCCGGCAGATCAACAAAGATTACAAAATCCGGAGTTGATACTCAATTCTCTTCAGGGACTGATTATTCTTGATGAAATTCAAATCATGCCGGGATTGTTCAATATATTGCGGGTCTTGGTGGACAGACCTGAAAACCGGCAGCATTTTTTAGTTCTGGGCAGCGCCTCTCCCCACATTATCAGGAATGTTTCCGAAACACTGGCCGGCAGGGTTGAATTTATTGAGCTTGCAGGGTTCAATATTCAGGAAATAAATAATATTGAGCAATTATGGCTTCGGGGCGGATTTCCCCGCTCTTTTCTGGCTGCCTCAGAGTCTGACAGCCGGGCATGGAGAGATGGATTTATACGAACATTTCTTGAGCGTGATATTCCAATGCTGGGCATTACAATTGCCTCAGCAGCAATGCGGCGATTCTGGACAATGCTGGCCCATTTTCACGGTCAGACATGGAATGCTTCAGACCTTGCCAGATCAATGGGGCTGAGCGATAAAACGGTCCGGTCATACCTTGATATTCTCACAGCCACCTTCATGGTCCGTCAGCTTCAGCCATGGCACGAAAATCTGCGCAAACGCCAGGTGAAGTCCCCTAAGATATATTTCAGAGACTCAGGACTGCTGCACAGCCTGTTAAATATACCGGACTATCACAGCCTGACGGGTAATCCTCGACTGGGAGCGTCCTGGGAAGGATTTGCCCTGGAACAGGTGCTGCAGATTATACACCCGGCTGAAGCATATTTTTGGGCTACCCATAGCGGGGCGGAACTTGACCTTTTGTTTTTTCGGAAAGGAAAGCGCTATGGTGTTGAATTTAAATTTAATGAAGCACCCGGGATCACAAAATCAATGCACATTGCGGTTAAAGATCTTTCCCTGGATTATTTATGGGTCGTATATCCCGGAAAAGAAGAATATCCTGTGACAGATAAAATTATGGTTCGACCGTTAAATAAGATAAGATGTGGAGATATTGACAATAAGCCAGGCCTGATCCCAAAATGAAATGATCTTAAAATGAAAAACTATCTAATCACCGGCGGAGCCGGTTTCATCGGTACAAATTTTATACGTCATGCCCTGACTGCAAGGCCGGATTGGAACATTGTAAATCTTGATGCGCTTACCTATGCAGGGAATCCGGCAAACCTTGAAAACCTTGATCCTGGTATAGCCGGAAGATATCACTTTGTCCGGGGAGACATATGCGACGCAACGCTTCTTGACAGCCTGTTTTCGAAATATATTTTCAACGGCATTATCCATTTTGCCGCAGAGTCTCATGTGGATCGATCCATACAGGGACCTGAAGATTTTGCACAGACAAATGTCATGGGCACGTTCAGGCTTCTTGAAGCCTGCCGCAAATTCCGGAAGGACAAAAAAATGTCCGATGAATTCAGGTTCCTTCATATATCCACGGACGAGGTGTATGGAAGCCTCGGCCCTGATGGATACTTTGCGGAACAAACCCCCTATGACCCGTCAAGCCCGTATTCAGCCTCAAAGGCTTCCTCAGATCACTTTGTCAAGGCATATTTCCGGACATACGGCCTTCCTACACTTGTTACCAATTGTTCTAACAATTACGGGCCATACCAGTTTCCTGAAAAATTAATACCCCTTACCATCTTGAACATAATTAAAGAAAAACCGTTGCCGGTTTATGGTGACGGGAAAAATATCCGTGACTGGCTGTATGTTCTGGATCATTGTGATGCCCTCATCACCGTGTTGGAAAAGGGCACACCCGGTGAAACATACAATATCGGAGGCGGCGCTGAACGGGAAAATATCGAGATAGTACATCTGCTCTGCGACCTTGTGGATGACCGCCTGGGACGTTCCGGCGACAAGTCGGGCAGATGGCTTATTCAGTTTGTTACAGACAGGCCCGGTCATGACAGACGCTATGCCATTGACGCAACAAAGATAAAAACAGACCTTGGCTGGACTTCGGCCCGTACCCTGGAAGACGCTTTGGAATCCACTGTTGACTGGTATTTAAACAACATGGAATGGGTTGATTCAGTCCAAAGTGGCGAGTATCGTAAATGGATCAAACAGAATTATCAGCATCGGGGAGTAAATTCATGAAGGGCATCATTCTTGCCGGCGGCTCAGGAACGCGCCTTTATCCGATCACACGCGTTGTCAGCAAACAGCTGCTGCCGGTATATGACAAACCCATGATATATTATCCGCTTTCCGTACTCATGCTGGCCGGAATCAGGGAAATCCTCATCATATCTACTCCTGTAGACCTGCCACGCTTCAGGGAACTTCTGGGGGATGGTTCGCAATTGGGCCTGTCCCTTGATTTTGCAGAGCAGCCAAGCCCTGACGGACTGGCACAGGCATTTATCATCGGCCGTGATTTTGTGGGAACAGACAATGTCTGTCTGGTTCTGGGTGACAATATTTTTTATGGACATAACCTGTCTGAAAAACTCCAGAGTGCGGTTTTACAGGAACAGGGTGCAACCGTATTTGGTTACTGGGTCAAAGACCCGGAACGATACGGCATCATAAGTTTTGATGAAAACGGAACTGCCGTGGATATTGAGGAAAAACCAGACCATCCAAAATCCAGCTGGGCTGTGACCGGCCTTTATTTTTATGATAACAAAGTGCTTGACATGGCCGCTGACCTTAAACCGTCACCCCGTGGAGAGCTGGAAATTACAGATATCAACAGTGCCTATCTTGCCGCAGGAGCGCTGCGTGTGGAAAAACTCGGCAGGGGGTTTGCATGGCTTGATACCGGCACCCATGAATCACTTCTTGATGCGAGCGGATATATAGAAACCATAGAGAAACGCCAGGGACTGAAGATCGCCTGTGTTGAAGAAATTGCATACCGCATGGGATACATTGACAGCGAACAGGTCAGAAAAATTGCCCGGCCGATGTATAAAAACGGATATGGCCGGTATCTTATCGAAATACTGAAGCATGAAGGGAATTAATATTGAAAGTTCTGGAAACATCTTTACCCGGTACCTTAATCATCCAGCCGGATATTTTTAAAGACAACCGCGGTTTTTTCATGGAGACCTATCACCGGGAAAAATATGCAGCCAAAGGCCTGGATCAATCCTTTGTTCAGGACAATCTTTCATATTCAGCCAGGAGCACTCTAAGAGGATTGCATTACCAGTACCCCAATGCCCAGGCCAAACTGGTTCAGGCACTCAAAGGGGAGATTTATGATGTGGCTGTAGATATTCGTCAAGGATCGCCTTCATTTGGTCAATGGGCAGGGGCACACCTGTCAGATGAAAACAAAAACCAGCTTTTTATTCCCCAGGGTTTTGCCCATGGATTCTGCGTGATCAGTGATACCGCCCTTGTGGTATATAAGTGCAGCAGCTTTTATGCCCCGGAAAGTGAAAAAGGTATTTTCTGGTCTGATCCTGACATTGGAATTGACTGGCCGGTTAAAGATCCGCTGCTGTCACCCAAAGACAGCCACTCCCCTTGCCTGAAAGATATCCCGCCTGATTGTCTGCCGGAGTATAGAGGATTACCATGAAAATATTAATAACAGGTTCCAGTGGTCAGCTAGGCTGGGAATTGTGCAAAAGAGGAAAAAGCCATGGTTTTGATATCATCCCTGCAGACATCCCCGAATTTGATATAACCGATTCTGCTGCGGTAAAGGCTATCGTAAATCAACCCGACGTGTCCCTGGTGATCAATGCATCCGCCTATACAGCTGTTGACAAGGCTGAATCAGAACCGGAAACAGCCTTTGCAATAAATTGTGACGGCCCGGCTTACCTTGCCTCATCCTGCGCTGAAGCGAAAATTCCGCTTATCCATATTTCCACAGACTATGTTTTTGACGGCACCAGAGAGCAACCTTATCTGGAAACCGATTCAATATCACCCCTCGGTATTTACGGCAAAAGCAAGGCCCAGGGAGAAATCAGAGTAAGAACCCTCTTAAAAGAACATATCATCATCCGCACTGCATGGCTCTATGGCATTCACGGAAATAATTTTGTAAGAACCATGCTGGGCCTTGGAAAAGAAAAAGAAACCCTGAGAGTAGTGGCTGATCAATACGGCTGTCCCACCTGCGCGGCTGATCTTGCCGAAGCCATCCTGACAATTGCAGGACAAATTAAAAAAAGACATAATATCCCCTGGGGGACGTATCACTATTGCAGCAAAGGTAAAACTACATGGCACGGGTTTGCGGAAAAAATATTTGAATTGGCAAGGCAATACGATTCGTTTTTAATAAAAAAGGTAATACCGGTTACCACTGCGGAATATCCAACACCCGCCAGAAGACCGCTCAATTCGGTTATGGATTGTTCTATGTTGACGAAGAATTTTGGTATCAGCCCTGCACAATGGCAAGAGAGTTTAGCAACGATGCTAAGGCAAAACAGCAATTTTACGGAGCCTGACCCCGGCAATTCGTTGTTTTTTCGTTCTTGACAACTTGTCAAGTACTGTGTAATATTGAGTAAATGGTTACCATGAGGAGGCGCATATGCAGACACTTACGATAGGAGAATTGAAAACCGGTTTTTCGGAAGTTTTGAAAAAAATAAGAAGCGGCCAGAAAATTGTTATAAGTTATGGCAAAAAACGGGAAAAAGTCGCTGTAATTGTCCCATATTCAACCTATGCCTCTACACAGGAAAGAAGCCTTGGCTTACTTAAGGATCGGGCCGGATGCATAATCCATGATGACTTTGAGATTAGTGAGAAAGAAATGCTTGCCTTGTGAACTTATTACTGGATACCCATGTGTTTTTATGGTCGCTTTTTACCCCCGATAAATTGAGCGAGACAGTAATCCATGAAATAAAGTCTCCGAACAATGACGTGGCTGTCAGTGTGGTTACATTCTGGGAAATTTCCTTGAAGTATGCCCTTGGAAAACTCGAATTGACTGGAGTAAAGCCGGAAGACTTGCCTGATTTTGCCGATCAGATGAGTCTGGAAATTTTGCCGATCACTGCTGCTGAAGCATCTACTTTCTATAAATTGCCAAGGCTCACACACAAGGATCCGTTTGACCGTATTATTATCTGGCAGGCTATTCAGCGAAAAATGATCTTGGTAACAAAGGATCGCGGTTTCAAAGAATATCATAAACTTGGGCTTAGAACTTTTTGGTGAAGTCCTTGATCCCCTTATAAGAAATCCGCGCCAATCAGCGTAAATCCGCGGCAAAAAAATCGTGTAAATCCGCGGCAAAAATCAAAGGAAAAAAAATGACCCCAGATAAAATAGCCCTGATCGGTCTTGGTTACGTAGGTCTGCCGCTGGCAGTGGAATTCGGCAGGAAATTCAAGACCATTGGTTTTGACATCAATGAAGCACGGATTCAAGAGCTTGAACAGGGCAGGGACAGCACGCTTGAGGTTGATCCGGAAGAATTAAGCCGGGCAGCAAAGCTTAAGTATACAGCAAATCCGGATGAGATCCGTGACTGCAATATCTACATTGTCACGGTGCCAACTCCTGTTGACAAACACAAACGTCCGGACCTGACCCCGCTTGTCAAAGCAAGTGAAATGTTAGGAAAACGCCTCAGCAGCGGCAATATCGTTATCTATGAGTCCACTGTATATCCGGGTGTCACAGAAGAAGTGTGTGTCCCCATACTGGAGCAGTACTCAGGTCTGAAATTCAATCAGGATTTCTACTGTGGCTACAGCCCGGAGAGAATTAATCCCGGCGATAAAGAACACTGCATTACGACCATAAAGAAGGTGACCTCAGGATCAACCCCAAAGATTGCAGATAAGGTGGACGCCCTTTATCAGACCATTATTACTGCGGGCACCCATAAAGCCGGCAGCATCAAAGTAGCGGAAGCCGCCAAGGTCATCGAGAACACACAGCGCGATATCAACATCGCCCTGATCAATGAATTGGCCCTGATCTTTAAAAGACTCAATATTGATACCCAGGAAGTGCTTGAGGCCGCAGGCAGCAAATGGAACTTTCTGCCATTCCGTCCCGGTCTTGTCGGCGGCCACTGTATCGGTGTCGATCCCTACTACTTGACCCACAAGGCAGTTGAAGTGGGCTATCATCCGGAGATTATCCTGGCCGGGCGTCGTCTGAACGACAGCATGGGCAGTTATGTGGCGGATCAGGTGTCAAAACTGATGACAAAAAAACGAATTCATGTTGTGGATGCCGATATCCTCATCATGGGGCTGACCTTTAAGGAAAACTGCCCGGACATGCGCAACACTCGTGTGATTGATCTTGTCAAAGAGTTCAAAAGTTTTAATTGTAAGGTGGATGTCTATGATCCCTGGATAGACAGAGAAGAGGCACAGCACGAATATGGCATAACCCCGGTTGAAGCACCGGAAAAAGGGAAATACGACGCCATTATTCTGGCGGTTGCCCATAATGAATTCAAAGAGATGGGAGCGGACACAATCCGGCAGCTGGGCCGGAAAAACCATGTGTTATACGACATCAAGTATATCCTGAATGCAGATGAGGCAGATGGAAGATTATAACGACAATACCGCATCGGGGGAGGATCAAATATTAAACGATGTGATGCCTTCAGTTATCGCAAGTTTGGTTAACCTTGCAATACTGTGAATATTTAATTTGTTTTTCAAATTTGTCCGGTGAGTTTCGACTGTTTTGGTATTGATACCTAATTTTTGGGCAATCTTCTTGGTTTTATGCCCTTCTGCAATCAACTGCAACACCTCTCTTTCCCTGTTTGATAATAATGAAAAAACTGAAGCCTTGTTATCAGCAACAAAGAGACCCTCTCTATTTGTGTTCAGGTGACCTGTTACCTCCGGGCAAAAACATAATTCCCCCGATAAAACGGTGTGAATGCAATTTACTAATTCTTTAAAGGAGCACGATTTTAAAAGATACCCTGAAGCGCCGGCATTCAACATTCCCATCACATATATTTTGTCAGAATACATGGAAAGCGCAATCACCTTAACATTAGAATTATTTGCCAGTATTTGTTTGGTTGCTTCTATACCGTTCAAATCAGGCATGCTGACATCCATGAGCACAATATCAGGACAATGCTCTAATGCAAGGCTTACCGCCAACCTTCCGGAATCAGCCTGGCCAATCACTGTAAAGTCCTTTTCCATATCAAATGCCTGACAAATTCCATGCCGGAGAATCGTATGATCGTCCGCAATAATTATTTTTATCTTTTTTTCCATTATGTTTTAGGAAACGAGATTAATATCTTCATGCCTTTGCCGACCTTTGAAAATAATTCAACCTTGCCCCCCAGACTATTAATTCGCTCAGAAATATCTTGTATTCCAAAACCGTAAGAAGTGTTGTTTTTCAGTTTGTTTAAATCAACCCCGACTCCATGATCCTCAACCCTTAATAAAGTGGCATTCTTATTTTTTGATAGTTCAACCTCACCATTTTTTGATCCGGAATGCTTTATAATATTATCAATTAACTCATTGGCAGATCTATATAATGTTACTCTCACTGGATGAGATGTAAAAAGAGGATCATTCGTATTATTGATATAGTTTATATCAGTTTGGTATTTATCATTATATTCTTCAATTAAAGCTTCCAAAGCCATACCGATTTGAAAATCATTTAAAAATGGTGGGCTAAGCTGACAAATCAACGAGCGGAGCTCTTTAATAGACTGTTCAAGAAATTTTTCTATTTCGATAATGTTTTCCAGATTAACCGGCGTACCTGAGTCCCTCATGTTTTTTAATTTAAAAATACTGAGGGCAAGATTTTGGGCGACACTATCATGAAGATCTGAAGCAATTGATTTGCGTATTTTTTCCTCTGAAAGAGCAAGATAGTCAACCGATCGTTTCAGATCACTGGTTCTATCTTTAACCCTTTTATCAAGTGTTTTATTCATTTCAATTAACTTCTCATCAGCCTGCTTAAGACGCTGAAGCTCTTGTTCTAATTCTTTATATGTGGATTTTTCAGTCATATGATATGTGAAAATATACCAACCGAATCAGGTTTGGGCAAGAAAAAATTCAGATGATCACATAAGCTGTTTTGCCTGAACAAAGGTTTTTTTTCGGAGAATGGCATATGGATAATTTGAGAATTCTCAGTCATTTTAAGATAAATCCCTAGGGGTTTATACCTAGAAAAACTCCCAAGACGTCTTTATCTAAACCTTTTGAGCGAAAATTCTTTACAAATGTTTTTTTATTAAATAAAGTCAGCAACAAATATTTTTAATGGTTACAATGAATATAATTTTCATAATTTCAACTGTGCAACGCATTGGTTTTTGTATTGCAATACTTTTAAACCTTTTCTTTCAAAGTATTGCAACTTGTAACCGACAGGGCGGAGCTATGTTCAAAGATTTTACCTGGACGTGCGGCGCCAAGCTAACAGCGGAGATTTTTACAATAAATGATTGATACCCATTCCCATATTCTTCCGGCAATTGATGACGGGGCAGACGATTTATCAGAATCCATTGGGTTTGTTAAAAAAGCTGCCGGCCAGGGTGTGGATACCATTTTTGCAACCCCCCATGCCTGTGACGGCGTTTTTAACAGTACAAAAGACAATATACTCCAATCCTGTGACGCCCTGACAGATGCATTAAACGCAAAAGGCATTTCAACAAGGGTTTTGCCCGGAGCAGAAATTCGGCTCAACCACGACCTTGTTATGGAATATGACAAAGGCAACCTTCTTACGCTTAACAACTCAGGCAGATGGCTTCTCATTGAACTGCCCGCCATGTTCATGATAAAAGCTGTTTCCATGATGATCCGACAACTCAAAGATCGGGGTGTAACCCCTATCATTGCCCATGCGGAAAGAAATCCCATGATTCTGAACAAGCCCGGGCTGATAAGTGATTTTACTTATAATGGCGCTGTCATCCAGATTACGGCAGCAAGCCTTTCAGGTGACTTTGGAAGATTTTCCATGAAAGCGGCAAAGACCATGGCGGTCATGGATCAGGTTTTCTGCCTGGGCTCTGACATCCATCCGGGCCGCAGATACCGTATGGCAGATGCCAGAAAAAAATTGATCAGACTTCTCGGCAGAACAAAGGCTGACATGATCACCCATGAAAACCCGGCTGTAATTCTGGAAGAGGCTGAGAATCTTTTTTGCAAAAATCAGGGTTTACCCTGATTGAAATCTATATTTTTTTATAATATGTCCATTAAGCAATATGAAAAAATCAATGAAGAATTTTTAAAATGTAAAGATATGAAAAAGAAAAATTAGTTTAATTGTTCAGAAACAGGAGGAGAAAATGAAAACCCCAAAAAGGTTTCAAATTGTATTATTTTTAACGTTGGTATGCATATCAATATCAATGATAGGTATACCGTCTGCCTTTGCAGTAATGACAAATGAACAAATAGATGCAGTTGGCCTGGAAATCGGGGCTACGCCGGAATCCATAACAGAAGCGAAAAAAATAGCTGCACAAGGTGGTACCAATGCAGAAATAGCTGCTGTATTTGCTGCAGCGGACCCCGACCGGGCAGCAATCATAGCGGCAGCCATAGCACGAATAGCACCCCCTGCTGAAGCAGCAGCTATTGCTGCTGAAGTAGCAAGAGCAGTTCCTGCGGCAGCAGCAGCGATTGTGGAAGCAGTAACAGAAGTTGTCCCCGAGTACGTGATAGAAATCAAAGACGCTGTAAAGAAGGCTCTACAGGAAGACAAACCTGTGCCTGTAGTACCCAAATTTGTACCCGAACCTGAACCCGAACTCGAAAGACCGATCATTCAGGACGAACAGCCGGCAAGCCCAACTTGATGTAAAATTATAAATTGGGATATAAATTATAATTTAATTTGGAGAATTTAAGATGAAATTTAAAATACCTTTATTAATTTTACGATACTCGTTGATGCTTTGCCTGATCCTTGGTTTTACTGCCCAAAGTGTTTTTGCCCAGGGACGGATGGTAATCGAACCCATCATAGAAATTGGAATGCGGACAGATTCCAACTTCCACAAATCAGAAACCAATGAAAAACGAGTACATACCTACAATGTCAAACCGGGTATTAAATTCGGTTATACCACGGACAAAAGCCTGGTTTCTCTTGATTATTTTGCCAATATATTACGGTATGATGACCAGGATACAATTCCTGCCGGCCAGTTAAAAGCCGATGATTATGATTATGTAGCACACAGGGCACTGTTCAGAGCTCAGACCCAGACCACAGACCACCTGCTCCTGGGGATGGATAACCTGTTCATTAAAAGCAGTGACCCGGCAAGTGCCGATACCAGTTCCAATGCAGTTGACAGGTATGAATACACCATGAACAGTTTTTCACCCCGACTGGTGTATAATTTTGGTGAAAAGTTCGGTCTTGGACTTAAATACACCAACCTTATCACAGACTATTCAAATGATGCGGCTGGAGAAGGTGAAGACTCTGACGAGAACAGGGGAACCTTTACCCTGTTTTACTACCTTAACCCCGGAACCTTCTTTAATCTGGATTACCAGACATGGAGCCGTGATTACGACGAAACCTCATCAGATTATGATTCAGACCAGGTCATGGTCAATGTAAGCCATCAGTTTAATTATTTTACAGTCAGCGCCGGTGCCGGTTATCATGCAAGGGATTTTGATCAAACAGTTGCATCCGGAGATATTGATCAATTTGTCTGGAAGTTTTCCATAACAGGCCAGAACCCGCCCGATGCCGCGGGAATCCCCAAAAGCTCCATATACCTGGCCATAGGCGGCAACCTGAACGATTCAGGATCAGGGGATGACTATTACAATGCAACCCGCTTTGATGCCAGGGTTACCCATTTGTTCCTGGGAAAAATCAATTGTACCCTGGCCGGCTGGTTCCAGAATTCTGATTATGAAACCTCCGTCAGAGAAGATGATCGCTGGTTGCTGTCTGCAGGTGCGGACTACCTGATCAATGATTTTTTCACCCTTGGCCTTGAAGGGGGCATAGAAGACAGGGACTCCAACGAAGCCGGCAGAGATTTTGACAATAAATATGTAATGTTTAATATAAAGTTCAATTACAACCTGGGTTCAAAATAATCTAACGGGGTCAGGCTTTCCTTATTGTGGTTATTGAGCTCAATAACCACAATAA
>NZ_JABZFL010000017.1 GCF_014237455.1 Desulfobacula sp.
AATCCTTGCTAAAAAACGGTTTGAAAAAGAATTTATAAAACAAAAGCTTTCCCAGGAAGGAGGGGATCTGACATCTGTGGCCAAAAAGATTGGGACTAGTGTAAAACATATAAAAAAAAGTATTTTATAAACTTTATGAGGATCATTAGCGGCAGCTGTAGAGGCAGAAAACTTATTAAACTTCAGAATCATAAAATCCGCCCTACATCCGATCGTACCAGAGAGGCTATTTTTAGCATCCTAGGACAAAAGGTCAGGAAGGCAAGAGTTCTTGATCTTTTTGCCGGAACCGGGGCTTTGGGCATAGAAGCGCTAAGCCGGGGAGCCCGCCATACCACATTTATTGATCTTGCCTGCCATATCATCCATCAGAACCTTGAACTTTGCCGATTTCAAGAAAATGCCACTGTCATCTCTTGTGATATTGTGAGAGAGCCCATACCCGAAAGCCTCAATGGACAACGGTTTGATCTTATATTCATTGATCCGCCGTATAAAAAAGGGTATATTGAACACACCCTTCAAAAAGAATCATTTACTGATCTGCTGGATGAGAATAGTATCATCATTGCCGAACAATTCTGTACAGAAAACCTTCAACTTGAACTTTCAACCCTTGACATTTACAAACAAAAAAAATATTCAAAAACAATCATTTCCTTTATTAACAAAATTTAAAAGGATGGCTCATCAATGACAGATAAAAAAAAGACAGCAATCTACCCCGGCTCTTTTGATCCCTTAACAAACGGACATATTGATATTATTGAACGGGCCCTGGATATTTTTGATGAAGTTATTATTGCAGTATTGCATAATCCTTCAAAAAAAGCATTATTTGCAATGGATGAAAGAGTGAAAATGATCCGGCAGAGCTTTAACGGCACAAACTCAGTTAAGGTGGATTCTTTTGGCGGACTTCTTGTGGATTATGCAAAAATGAAAAATGCTGTAGCCATTATCAGAGGGATGAGAGCCCTCTCTGATTTTGAAAGTGAATTCCAGATGGCATTGATGAACAGAAAACTGAACAAGGAAGTACAATCTGTATTTTTAATGACCGGATTCAGATGGATTTTCACCAGTTCGTCCATTATTAAGGAAGCCGCACAGTTTGGCGGAGATATCAGAGATATGGTCCCGGAAGCAGTCCATATAAAAATGATGGAAAAATACCCCCCAATAAAAGAATCAGAGGAATAAAAATGGATCTGTGGCAGCTTCATATATTTGTAGCTGTTGTTGAAAATAAAAGCTTTTCAAAGGCATCTGAAGCTATTAACCTTTCCCAGCCCACGGTGAGCAATCATATCAAAGAGCTTGAAGACTATTTCCAATGCCGCCTTTTAGACCGGCTTGGAAAAAGTACAGAACCCACAAAAGCAGGTAAGATTCTATATCAATATTCAAAAGAGCTCTTAGCCCTTAGAGATCAGACGAAATCAGCCATGTACGATTTTCTGGGAAGAACAAAAGGGGATCTTTTTATCGGTGGCAGCACCATTCCTTCCGGATATATCATCCCCAGGCTCATCGGGCCTTTTTCAAAACAATTTCCTGATATTTGCCTTGAATTGACAGCAGGTGACACCCTGCAAATAGTCCAGGAAATCAAAAGGGGAAAAATAGAAATCGGCATTGTCGGTGCAAAAATTAATGACACTCAGATCAACCAGGAAAAACTGGTTGCAGATGAAATGAAACTGATTATTCCTTCAAACCACAAATGGGCAAAAAGAACATTTATTGACTGCTCAAAACTCTTTGAAGAAGCTTTTATTGCAAGAGAAAAAGGATCGGGAACATGGCAATCCATCCTTAAAAGTATGCAAACCGCTGGATTTAACTCAAAAAATTTAAAAACCTATGTTACCATGGGAAACACGGTCTCTGTCATTCAAGGCATCTTAAATCATGTCGGGATATCCATCCTTTCAACCATCGCAGTCCAGGATGATATCGACAAAGGACGCTTAAAAGCATTGTCTGTAAAAGACCTTGATCTTAACCGTTTTTTTTATCTTACCACATCAAAAAAAAGAACCTTGTCTCCCATCTGTAAAAAATTCATCGAATTTGCAAAATCTGCCCTCTAACCAGAATAGAGCGGCTGCAAGCAGGTTTAAGATTTTTCTAATATTCCGGCAGAGATAAAAGGCAATACTTTGCCCTTACGCTCACCGGACGTCCTGTCCGGTTCACTGGTGAAATCACTGCTCCCGTCATCCTGACTCCGCAGCGATTAGAACCCGGTCAAAGCATCACCTTCCATCCCTGCCCCTGTCGAAAATCATTTAAAATCAAATTGCTATATTATTATAGTTTTGATAACCTAAAATTGACCCATTAAAGCAAGAAATTATAACCCAAAATTGACCCACCTGTAATAGACTTCTGATAATACGGATTTCAAAAGGGTAAACCTACTATCAGAGGAG
>NZ_JABZFL010000031.1 GCF_014237455.1 Desulfobacula sp.
AAAGTTTTATCATAATACTGCCCAAAACCATGCCAGTCCTCGAGCACAAACAATCCCTCAGCTGCCGCAGCGATCTGTTTTGCTGACGGCAGCATTGAATTAGGAAAAATATACTTATTAATCCACGGATCGGTTAAATTCACAGAAGTGTTGCCCGCTATCGTATGCAGTAAAAAAAGGCCGTCCGCTTTTAAACATCGATGGACAACTTCCATGTAAATCCTGTAGTTTCTGCACCCCACATGTTCGAACATGCCTATCGAAATAATACGATCAAATTTTTCTTTTAAGTCCCGATAATCCTTCATCTCGATTTTAACATCAAGTCCCTGACAATTTTTTTTTGCAAACTTCTCCTGCTCCCGGGATACTGTTATGCCATGCACACTTGCGCCATATTTTGTAGCAGCATGTTTTGCAAAACCACCCCAGCCACACCCGATATCTAAAACCTTCATCCCGGGACTTAACCCCATTTTCCTGCAAATTAAGTCTAATTTGGCTTCCTGTGCGTCATCGAGTGTTTTTACTTTTTTCCAATAACCGCAAGAATAATTTATCCCTTTATCCAGCATAATAGAAAAAAGAGTGTTGCCGATGTCATAATGCCGCTTACCAATCACATAAGCTTTTGATCTGTTTTGAGCATTTATTACCTTTGTTTTGAGCATCATCCACAAGGATAGTATAAAATTTATTTTTACTTTCTTATCTAACCGATATTCTAAAATTCTTTCAAAAAATTGATCAAGGGCGTCACAATCCCACCAGCCATCCATATAACTTTCCCCAAGAGCAAGAGAGCCTCCTGTCAAGACCCTTTCATAAAAATCAGGGTTATTTATCCGGATATCCCAGGGTCTATTCCCATTAATCTGAATATCTATAGGATCAAAAATTTTTTGTACCGCTTTTTTTACTTTTGACTCCTTCATATGATTATCCTTTATTATAATAGAATTAATGAATTCCCCAAATCTGTACTGTAAATGCTGCGAAACGAATCAACGAACTCATTATTTTATAGCGCTGAATATCATGTAAAATCGAATAATTTCAGGCCTCAAACAACATGATCGTTCAATATAATAAATAACAATATTTATTATATCAGTAAAGAAATATTCAACAACTATTTTGAAAATATAAAACAATAGAGTTGTCCGTCTATATCCGGCCGGAGGCTGAAAATCAAAAATTTGCAAGATTACCCAATCATGATTATATTCAACGGAAATGAAAACAAAACAATTAATCCTTAAATTTTAAAAGGAAATAATCATGACAGATAAAGCTGCCCGGTTAATTAAAAATATCCCTTTTTCCACACCTGTAGATATTATTAATCTTGTTGATTATGAAGAAGGAAGAGTTGTCTGTAGAACCCTTTCGAGCAAATCCCACGTCAACATCACTCTGTTTGCTTTTGATAAGGATGAAGAAATCAGTGCCCACACTTCCCCCGGCGATGCAATGATTCAGGTTCTGGATGGTGAAGCCCTTATCAACATTGATGGCAAAAAAATCAAAGCAACCAACGGACAGGTGGTGGTCATGCCGGCAAATGTACCCCATTCCGTAACTGCCTGCTCTCAGTTTAAAATGCTTTTAACCGTGGTGAAACAGGCTGTCGGCATCAGTGGCATGTAATCAAGGATTACTTATTTGATATTTTTTTCCATCGGTATCTAAAGGTGTGGTGGTTCATATTTAACAATCTTGCAGCTTTGCTTTCATTGCCTTTTGAGAGTGCCAGGGCTTGCTCCATGAACTTTTTTTCAGTACTTTCAAGTAATTTGGCAAGATCAATTCCTTCAGAACCGAGATTCTGACGTTGCTTGGGTTTAGATTTGCCTTTATCCTTCAACGAACTTGATGAACCCTTTAACCCGTCCAATTCAAGCCTGTCGGTTTTTGCGATGAGTACCGCCCGTTCGATCATATTTTTTAATTCCCTGACATTGCCTGTAAACTCATATGATAAAAGATATTCTTCAGCCTCTTGTGAAAATCCTTTTAAGGTTTTTGAAAATTTTTGATTAAATTCATGTAAAAAATGTCTGCCAAGGGGCATGATATCCTCTTTTCTCTCATTTAGGGAGGGGATTTCAGCCTTGACCACACACAACCTGAAATATAAATCTTTTCTGAATTTTTCCTTTTTAACAAGCGCTTCAATTTTTTTATTGGTTGCAGAAACAACCCGGGTCTGGACATGGTATTTTTTTGTTCCACCGACCTTATAGAATTCACCAGTCTCTAAAAATCGCAAAAGCTTTGCCTGGCCTGCCAGGCTCAAATCCGCGACTTCATCAAAAAAAAGTGTGCCGGTATCTGCCTCTTCTATAAAGCCTTTCTTCCCCTGTTTTTTTGCACCGGTAAACGCACCGGGTTCATACCCAAACAGCTCTGATTCAATAAGATCTTCTGGAAATGCTGAACAGTTGACGGGGATAAATGGCCCTTGAAAGACAGGGCTTCTGGCATGGATAGCCTTTGCAATAAGTTCTTTTCCCGTGCCGGTTTCTCCCAGAATCATAATCGGCGTATCTGGACTTTTTGAGACCATATTAATGAAATCCATTACATTTTGAATATTCTTGCTTTCCCCGATAAAACAGGGTTGGTTATCCTGAAGAAACTTTTCCTGGAGAATCTTTACCTCTTTGATAAGTGCAATTGATGAAACCGCTTTTTTAATGGTAAGTTCCAGGATATCCGGATTAATGGGTTTTAAAATAAAATCAAAGGCTCCGATTTTCATGGATTGGATCACCATGCTGATATCTTCATAGGCAGTGACCATAATGACGGGTATGTCATTGGTTTTTTCTTTTACGATTCGAAGGGCCTCTATACCGTTCATCATGGGAAGACCAATATCCATTAAAACCAGATCCGGTGTTCTGTTCTCAATAGAAGTTAAAAATGATTCCGCATTTTCAAAAAGACTTACATCAAATTCATTGGAAAGTGTTATATCAAGGGCATCCCTGATGATCTCTTCATCGTCGACAATGGCAATGGAATACTTTATCATAATAACCTGATTACGCCTCTTTGTTTTTTAAAGGCAGCTCAATGATGAACTTTGCCCCCCCATTTTCTGATGTATGAAACCTCAATGATCCGCCATGGTCTAAAATAATACGCTGACAAATACTCAATCCAATACCGGAACTATTGTATTTGGTTGTATAGAAGGGATCAAAGATTTTTGATTGCTTTGATAATGGAATGCCAGGGCCTGTATCCTTAACACTGATCACAACATGATTGTCTTTTTTAAAGGTTTTCAGAACGATTAATTTTTCACCCTGAAACTCTTTCATAGCTTCGGCTGCATT
This sequence comes from Desulfobacula sp., assembly GCF_014237455.1. Lineage (GTDB taxonomy): Bacteria > Desulfobacterota > Desulfobacteria > Desulfobacterales > Desulfobacteraceae > Desulfobacula. The sequence continues at coordinate 3,348 of NZ_JABZFL010000031.1, forward strand.
GGTTATCAAGTTTAATATGACCTGCTCTATTAAATGTGGCTCTGCAAAGCATTTTGGAATATTCGGATCAAGATATTTGTCAAACCGAATCCCGCTTTTCCTTAATGTAACCGATGTCAGCTTTGTAACTTCATCAATATAATTATTCAAATCGGTCATGCTAAATTGGGGCTGGCTCGGTTTTGAAAAATCCATTACACGCTTGATAATGGATTCAATCTTATATGAAGCAAGCTCAATTTTATCAATAATCGATACGACTTTAGTAATATCCCCCATTTGATTGTAGATTTTTTTCAACGCTTTTAAATAGATATATATTCCAGATAACGGGTTTCTTATTTCATGGGCAATGCCGGCGGTTACCCTCCCAAGGGAAGTCATTTTGTCTTGTATTCTTAAAAAATTTTCCACTTCTTTTGAATCCGTGATATCAAGGATATTGGTTAAGACGGATTCAATCCCCAGATAATCAATTTTGGTCGCACTTAGAAGTGCCCATCGGATTTTCTGGTCTGCCTTATCTTTCCCAATAGAGCCGTATCTGAAATCTGTTTCAATATGACTGATTTTATTAGATAACAATTGGGTGTAAAGCTGTTTTATACGGGCTCGATCTTCTGAATATACGTCTAAAAACTCAGGAGGGTCTAACACTTCGTTTGTCAAACCATGAATTTTTCTAAGCCCATGATTTTTATATACAACTTTATTGTTCTGTATAATAGAAATACTATTCAACGAGTTCTCTATCAGGGTTTTAAATCGTATTCTGCTTTGTTTCAGGTCTTCTTCGGTGAGTTTTCTTTTTTCTTCCAAATCAAGACGGTACAGGCTAAAGGCAATATCATTTGAAATTTCTTTTATGATATTTTTTTCAGTGTCATCGGAGGCAAGCTCTTTGGGTATGGACACGACCATAAATCCATAATTTTTCTCCTCGTACTCCAGCCGGACAGCCAAAGCGCCTCTGTTGGCGTAATTTTTTGAGAGGATACACTGGGTGCATTCCTTTACAGGATCGTTGACAAAAAAAACCTTTTCTGAAAAGAGTGTATGCTCAATGCAATGGGGAAACTGTTGATTTTTAATATTTTTTTTAATATTCTCAAGTTGAGAACCAATCCCGGAATCTGCTATAAACTCAATGTTTTTATCATACCCGAACAACCCGATCCAGGCATTATAATATCCTCTTTTTTCAACCAGAATATTACAAATGCCTTTAATTAATTTTTCTCGATCATTTTCACTGATCAGCAGTCTTCCAACATCCCTGATGGTTCTCAGAACAAGATTGAGGCGTTCAATTTTTTTAATTTTTAAGTCTTTCTCCACAAAAAATCCTTACGGGTTAAAAACATTAAATATTATCCACTTGATTATTTGTTTTTTACCTTAATGACAAGAAAAAACCAAAAATTATTTTTAGATTTGTATAAAAAAATTTCCGGATCTAATTATAGAAGAGCTGTGATACATTGATCCTTTGTTTAAAGATCAAGTCTGTTGATTTGATGTCTTTTCTTAAATAGTGTTTGAACGAAAACCGCCAATTTCACCGATTACTGCCTTGGCATCAGTTTTTTGATAAAATTTAGGATATATCACGATACCGGCAGTTGAATGCGATGATTTAAGAAGCTTTCCAAGTATGATGCCCGAACCAAAAAATAAAAGCAGCCCCATGCCATTAAGCCAAGGCATATATGGACTGTCACTGCCAGCAATAAGCAACCCTGTAATCCAGGCAGTTCCGGTAACCCAAATGAACCATTTTTCATATATTATTTTTTGAATTTGTTGCATTTACATTCTCCTTATTTTAAATATTTCACTATTTGTTGAAAAAACTAAACATCATACTCAAAAAAATTTACCGGTATTCTCGGCAACTCCAGATGATCTTGCCGATAATTCTTACCTTATCCGTCTCTTCTCTTTTAAGATAAATGGGATCATAGTTCTTGTTATCACTGCAAAGGACCAGCTTGTTGGGATGTTTTTCCAATCTTTTTATTAAAATCGTGTCTTCCACGCCCACGGCATATATGGCTCCGGCAAGTATATTTTTTTGAGACTGATCAATCAGAACGGTATCACCCTCTTTTATCACCGGTTCCATACTCTGCCCGAAAACTTCCATGGCAACCATATGGTTGGCAGAGCCCTTACCAGCCAGCCACTTTGTTTGAAAAGAGAGATAATCGGTTACATTTTCTTCACACTCAAAAGACCCGGTGCCTGCAGACAGTCTTGCCGCCACTTTGGGAATATATTTAAATTCGACGTCACTGCCTGATTGTGTAGGAATAAACACGTTTCCAATGCCGGTCTCAATCCATTGAGGATTGAAACCGAATTTCCTATACAGCTTGACAATCCATTTATCCGGGATCTTATTATTGTTTCTTGCATGCGTTATTCCAGACCTGTTGATTTCGAGCTCTTTTGCAAGCTCTGCCTGGGAACTGATACCTGTAGCATCAAGAATTCTCCTCATTAATGCATCTATTTTATTCTGAGCCATATGATCCTTTCATTTGTCCATTCGGTTTAGATTATTTCCTTTTTTTCACATATGATGAAAAATTGCAACACTTTTTTTTATTTTTTTCCCCAATCTTTGTCTGAGTTACTGTATACTATTTTTTCCAAGGAAATTTGTAAATTAATAAGATAACTTATAAAAATTTATAATGACCATGACAAATGACATAAGAGATCAGGCCTATCTATCCGGAAATGCGGTGCAGAAACTGAACTTTGTAAGCAATTCAGACCGCTATATCTTCCGGAAACATTACCGATCGGGCTTAAGGTCTCACATTTTTGAAATTCTCACGGCCGAAGACGTTCTAAAAGAAACTCAAGGTGTGGACATGGATGGCATACAACTGTTTCCCAGGGCCAAACCGAAAAAAATGTTCAGAATACTGAGAAACAAGTTTAAGGGCAAAGAAGAAATTTTTCACGAAATAAAAAAATATCGCCTGTTGTTAAAATTTTTGGGGCCGGAATTTATTGCAGAATCTGATGAATTTATTGTTGACTATACAGGAACAGGAACAAACCAAATTGTCCTGTGTGGTCTTCAGGAATATGTTGAAGGAGAAATGCTTGACCCTTGGAGATTATTCGGTGAAACCTACTTGCGGAATTTGTTCAAATTCAATATACAAGAGGGTCCTCAGCTTCAGTCATTGGTTCGAAAGGCTCAGAAGAATATAGCAGAATTCGTTAAAAGAACCCGGCATATGATCACCGATATGGGATATATTCCTGACCTTGCAGGTATCGGTAATCTGATATTAACCCCTGGCGGGGCTCTAAAACTGGTTGACATCAACAATATTGTTAAAATTGAACTTGACGATTCAATCCTTATCGATGACAAAGGATATCCTTCCTGTGATATATCAGTCGAAGTTCTGTCTATCCTTGAACGGGAAATTCTTCAAAAAGATATCCATACGGATGACCCGCTTTATCGAATTTTTTTATCACCAGAGAGAAAAAAGAGAGTAAAGGCTCTTGAAAAAAAGTTCTACAAAAATTTATAAAGCGCACTAATTCAAATGAGTTTATCTAATTTTATTCACTTTGAATCAGTAGGCCTGTAAGATAGGTACAGGTAATGGTCAAACACTCCAGATCAAGATAAATTTCTGCATTGTCATGGTAAAGGAATCCTACTTTTGCAGGCAAAAGTTCATCCCTGTCATTAAAATTAAAAATAATCGGAATCCTGGGAAGTGCCCGGAATCTAATACTCAGATAATAGGACTCTGTTTCCATTATAGTCCCACCCAATTTCAGGCATCGTGTTTTAAGCATTTCAAGATGCCCTGAAAAAGTGGTTTCAATGATTTTATTTGTATTTGCGGTAAAACTTGAAAATAACGGACCTGCGTTTGCAAACTCCCTGAATGTAACCAGTCTGTTTGAGCTTTCAGATATTTTTTCCGGGCACATTAACAAATATTTGCAAAGAATCACCTTGATCGCAAAGGTAAGCTCCTCACCTGAAAGGTCCGTAAATTCGTTCCGGTTAAATACAATCTGACGGTTAAAAAATTCAAACATAAATGATTTATTACGCTTTTGAATACCCAGTATCCCGACCTTTTTAAGAAAATCAAAATCCCTTAGTTGTGACAGGTATTCATTATATGTCTTATCAAATATCTTTGAATCTTCCATATCAAATCACTTGTTTTTTAATTTATTGAATTTTTCCTGTAATGCCTCATATTCATCTTCATAGTCAAGAAGCTCCATCATGACCGGGGGCTTGGTGGAGTGCGCCGGAAGGCGGGCCTTGGTCTCCCTGATCAAAATTTCAAGTGCCTCCATTCTTTTTTTTATGTCATCAATGTTATCCTGCATCTCAGTATTTCACTCCTGCTGCCTTGACAAATTCAGCGGTATGGGAATGACAGGGGGTAACCCCATATACCATTTCGCAGGAAGGACATTGAGACTCCATATGTTCCATTTGAAAAACCGTATCACAATTAGTGCAGTCTATTTCAAGAGAAACGGCCAACGGACTTTTATTAAAGCCCATCATTCTGATTTTATCAACGATCTGTTTTCCTGATTCATAAGCACCGGAACATCCGTCATGCATGATTGATTCCTCCTGTTTTTTCCATTTGTTTTATTAAAAATTAGCATAAAAACAGCAAGGATGAATTGATCTAAATCAAGAAAAATAAAAAGTTTTAAGACAATAGATCTGCCGCTCTCAATCTGTTTTATTCAGGTTCCGCAAAATTTCCTGGTAATGGGGCCTTTGCCTGTCCTGGAAAAAAATTCCAACACCATAGGGCTCATTTTCAGCCATCCGCATAGCCGTCTCCATGTTTTTTTCTTCTTTGCGCAGATTTAAATCATATACCTTCTCTTTAAGGTTCTTCCAGGTTTTGTTTTCCTTATCAAACGTTACACATGGGGTCAAAATCTGGATAAAACTGAACCCTTGATGCAGTGTTGCCTCTTTGATGATTTGTTTTAACCCTTGGGGATCACCTGCATACCCTCTTGCCACAAACGATGCGCCATAGGAGAGTGCAAGCTTAATAGGATTCAACGGGGTATCCGGATTTCCCGCCGGATGAGAATTGGTTTTCATTTCATAGGGCGTTGTTGAAGAAGACTGGCCTTTTGTCAGCCCGTAAATGGAATTATCAAACAGCAGAAAAGTGATATTAATGTTTTTTCTTGCCACATGGGGCAGATGTCCACCCCCGATACCCAAGGCATCCCCATCTCCTGCAACAGCAAACACGGTCAGATCTTCTCTGGCAAGTTTTAATCCTGATGCTACAGGGATGGACCGTCCATGAAGGGTATGAAAGCCGTAAGAATTGATAAAAATCGGAGTCCGGCCGGAGCAGCCGATACCACTGACGGTTACCATATTTTCATGCTTTAAATCCAGTTCCCTGCAGGCCTTGTAAAAGGCATCGACAATTCCAAAATAGCCACAGCCGGGACACCAGGTAGGAAGATCTGCCGACCGGTATTTTAAAAAATCAATATTTTTGACTATCTCTAATTTTTCATCCAAATATGCTGATCTGATAGTTTCCATTACATGTCCCTCATCTTTTGAAGAATATCCTCTGAGGCCATAGGGCGGCCGGTGATAAAATTGAGCCTTTCAACAGGTCTTTTTAAAATTTGGGTTGCAAAACTGGCAAACTGTCCTGAAAAGTTCAGTTCCGGAATAAGAATTTTTTTACATTTATCTGCAAACTCAATCAACGCTTTTTCAGGAAAAGGCGATACCATCATGGAGCTGAAAGAGGAAGCATTGATCCCTTCCTTTTGAGCCGACATGACCGTCTCGTGAGCTGCCCCTGCAGATGACCCCCAGGAGATGATACCTATATCAAATTCATCCCTGTCTATTGCCGATATTTCAGGCGCAGGTGCTTCTGAAAGAACCGTGTTGAATTTGGCAAACCGCTTTTGGGTCATTTCCAGATGACCGGCTTCGCTGTAATTTGGTCTGCCATATACATCATGTTCCAGCCCGGTTGAAAAGAACATGCCGCCGGGTGTTCCGGGAATGGCCCGTGGTGAAACACCATTTTTTGTGATCTTATATCTCTGGTAATCTTTAAGATCATTTTTATCCGGTGCAATATTGGCATCAAGATATTTTGAAGACGGCTTTTCCGGGATATTAATATTCCTGATACTGTTGGACAGAAAAAAATCAAGCAGCACCACCACAAGCGTCTGATATTTTTCAGCAAGATAAAGGGCCAGAATCGTCGCCTCATAGCAGGACTTTGTATCAGTGGGTGCAAGGACAATTCTCGGGCAGTCTCCCGTCCCTCCTGATACTGCACTGTTAAAATCACTCTGCTCTGTCTTGGTCGGCATTCCCGTGGAAGGACCAGCCCTTTGTGAGTCAATAATCACTGCCGGCACTTCTGCCATGACCGACAACCCTGTGAACTCTGTCATCAGGGCAAATCCTGGGCCGGATGTTGCTGTCATGGCGCGTTTTCCGCCAAACCCGGCACCAATGACAGCACCAATGGCTGATATTTCATCTTCTGTCTGCAACAAGACTCCCCCATGCTTTGGCAATTCCCTGCTCAATATTTCCATAATTTTTGTCGCCGGGGTTATGGGGTATCCTGCATAAAATGAGAGATTGGCAACCAACGCCGCCTGTGCCACCAGTTGATTGCCGTTGATAATAAGTTTTTCTTTCTGTTTGGACGGGGTCATGCCTTTAAAAGAGTGGGGATCAATCTTTTTAATATTCTTCTCTGTCCAGTTATATCCTTCCAGAAAAGAATTCACATTGGAGTCAATCACAATCTGTTTCTTTTTTCCATAACGTACTTTTATAGAATCGGTAAACCCGTGTTGATCCACATGTAAAAGGGCTGCAACCGCCCCCAGGGCGACCATATTCATTCCTCTTGCATTACCTGCCGCTTTATGCGCCAGCATATTCAAGGGAATACCATAAGAAATCATACCGGGTTTTGCCCAGCCCACCACACTTTTATCCTCTTTGTGGGGTCTTGGCGGTTGACTGTCATAGATCAACAGTCCGTTTTCCTTTAAAGCAGAGAGCTGGGATATGGAATGCTTGTCGTTTAACGCAATTAACACATCTGCAAGCTTACCCGGAGAGTAAATACGATTCGTACTGATCCTTGTGTGGGCTACACATTTCCCAAACCCCCTGATTTCTGCCGGATACGAATCAAAAGACATGATCTCAAATCCCTGACCGCTCATAAAACGGCTTAGTATTTCTCCGGCGGAAATAGTCCCCTCACCTGCGCTACCGCAAATCTCAATAATTATATTAAACTCTTTCATTCATCATTATCCTTGTTCAAGCATTAATTTTAAACCTCATCATCAATATCTTCCCACCAGATGGTTTTGATTTTCACACCTTCCAGATCAAAATATTTTCTGCCGACAGATTCTATGATTTTATGATCCCCCAAAAGGTTAAAGGCTGCCACTTCTCCCTGGACCACGGCATTGGGCCATCCAATGGATGTTGTATAACTTTTTATGGAGGGATTATAAATCTGGGCGCATGATCCACAGGCATAAATACTGTCCACGTTTGTCTTTAAATACTCATTGACCAGAATACCGTGATCAATATCAACACCCGATCCTTTTGCAAAATCAATATTGGGAATCAATCCGTTAAAAGAGAACACCATATCAACATTTTTTTCAATCCCCTTTTGGGTTTTTACCCTGTATAATCCGTTTTTGTCATCAATTATTGAGATATCGTCTTTAACAATGACATCCACCTTAAATTTTGAAAGACTTTCGGTTATTTGTGCCAGCATGTTGTCGGTTAAATTATAAGGCCAGAATGCATTGGGATAGATCAGAATGGTCACGGTTTTACCCATGGAATTTAACAGTCTTAAAAATTTAAATCCTACAAGATCACCACCAAAAATAAAAAAATCTTTAGCTTTTCGAATCTCTTCCTTAACCGCCATAACATCGGTATAGGAAGTGACAAATTTTAAATGATTTGCATACCGGGACATGGCGGGCAGCACCCTTGCACGACTTCCCGAGGCAATAATGAGCTTTGAATAATTAATTTTTTCCATGTGCTGTAAAAAGAGCGTTTTTGACTCCGAATCGATTCGTTCTACCTCCTGACCCAGTCGAATCCGGATATCTTTGGCTTTGTATGAGTTCAAAAAATTAACCATGAGGTCTTCTTTAGCTATCTCATCGGCAATAAAGTTTGTCAATTTGGGTTTATAATAATAAGGAACGCGCTCGTCGGATATGATGGTAATTTTGGCATCTTTATCTTTTTTTCGCAAAGTTCTGGCTGCATGATTTCCTGCAGGCCCATTTCCTATAATGACATAATGATCGTTGAAAGGCATCATTCCTCCAGTAAACTAAGTATCAATTTCTATGAGTTCCGTTTTTGTCACACTGATACAATCCATGGGACAGACGGCCAGACATTGCCCACACCGGATACATCTGGCATTGTCAATGGCAATAGATACGACGTTGTTCCAATCGTCTGTTTCTTCATATATTCCATAGGTTCCATCCGAGTTGACGGGAACACTTTCAATCATTTTAATACAATCTTTGGGTGCCACATCAATACAGGCTGAACAATAAATACAGATCAGAGGATCAATCTCGTATTCCAGGTTACACAGATAGCACCTTTTGGCCTCTTCATGGGCCTGATCATCATTGTACCCTGTTTCCACTTCATTGGTTGCCTTGGAAAGTCTTTCTTCCATATCAATGGTATTCATCTCAACTTTGCCGATAAAATCATACGATCTTTGTCTGTCGGTTGTTTCATGGTTTTCAAGCCTGACCACGGTCTGTTTTCTTTTTTCACCGATCAAATATTCATCAATGGCCCGTGCAGATTTCCTGCCGCCGGCAATGGCTGAAATGACATCAGAAGACCCTGTCGCAAAATCTCCTGCTGCAAAGACACCATCCAATCCGTCAAGATCTTTTGATACGACAGCCTCATCAGGAGTTTGGCCTAGTGCTGCGATAACAGAATCTGTCGGAACTAAAAATTGCGAATTCTCTATGGGAATGGACACTCTATATGGCGGCGTATCGGTTTTTTCCATTCGGGTTCGCTGAAATTCAACCGCAATGACTTTATTGCCGTTTCCGATAATTTTTGATGGCTGGATAAGGCTAACCGTCTTAATCCCTTCAAATTGGGCTTCATATTTTTCAGTCTCATCAATCCGCATATATTCAATGGTTTTGCGGATATTAATGCTGACATCCGAAGCGCCGAGTCTTATGGCCGATCTTGCACAGTCAACTGCTGTAAACCCGGCGCCGATCACGATCACCTTGTCACCGACAAGGGGCTTTTGCCCTTCATTAACCGCTTTCATAAAATCAAGACCATTGTAAATATTTTTAAGATCTTCACCGGCAATATTAAGTTTTCTCGGGCTGACACAGCCGGTTGCCACAACCACAGCATCATATTCGTTCTTAAGCAGATCCAGGGAGATATCAACGCCAATGGCCTTATTTGTTTTCAATTGGATTCCCAATCTGAGGATGTTTTTAATCTCAAGCATCAAAAGATCCCGCGGCAACCTGAACTCAGGTATACCATACATCAGCATACCACCCGGTTTCTCCAACCCCTCAAAAATCACAACTTTATGTCCTAAAATGGAAAGGTCATGGGCTGCTGCCAATCCAGCCGGGCCGGAGCCGATGACGGCAACTTTTTTTTCTGTCGGCGCATAAAGCCCTTCAATAATCCTGTGCGAGCCAGACTTTAAGTCTGAACAGGAGCGCTTTAAATGGCAGATACCAACACTCACCCCATTGTCCGGTTCTCCATGACGGCAGGCGGATTCACAAGGTCTTGAACAGATATGCCCTAAAACACCGGGCAGGATATTGGCACTGCGATTTAATTCATAGGCTCTGCCATGTCTTTTTTCGAAAACCGCCCTGATATACCCCGGAATATTGGTTTTGGCAGGACAGGCATCCTGGCAGGGAATACTTTTGGCGACCTGACCAAAATCCCTGACATCGGTTGAGTACACAATCTGTTTTACAGACTGAGCAGAATAAATCTTATTTTTATCCTGGAAGAGTTTTTCTTCTTTGGAATAGAGATCATTTTTTTTCAATGTTACCCTCACTATTCATAAAATTAAAGAAAAATGCGATCCTGACAATGATGGAATGAAAAATAGTTTACCGGTTTGTCTACTGCCTGTCAAAATTTAAAATTTTATTATTTTTATTCGCTTTAAAAAAAACTTTGCTTTAATATCAATTTTGTATTATCAGAATCATTTTCAAAAAAATGAGGAGAACCCATGAAATTTCAAACTATACCCTATTCAATCCCCTGGAATCTTTTCTTAATCACCCTGGGAAGTATTATTATCGGCATCGGACTTAAAGCCATAGTAATACCCAATGGTATGATTACCGGCGGGTTTTCCGGTGCAGGGATTTTACTTTTTTATTACACACAGTCTCTCACACCGGGCATCTGGTATTTTGTTTTAAATATTCCCGTATTTATTCTCGGATGGCTGTTTATCAGCAGGCGCTTTTTATTTTACAGTCTTTACGGTGCCATCATCCTGGCCATTGCCATTGATTTCATCCGGTTTGAAATCCCTTTTAAGGATCTGGTACTGGCAGTCCTGGCCGGCGGAACAATCATTGGTGCAGGCGCGGGCATTATCTTTCGTTCCCTGGGGTCTGCGGGTGGCAATGATATTATCTCGGTCATTTTAAACCAGAAATTCGGTATTCGCATCGGAACCTATAATTTTGGTTTTAATTTTATTTTATTTCTTTTTTCTTTTGGAACGCTTGCTGCGGATCTAATTTTATATTCCATGGCCATGAGTTTTATCACCTCCCAGGTAATTGAATATTTCATGACCTTGTTTAACCAGAGAAAAATGATCTTTATCATCTCAAATAATCCCAGACAGATTACAGATGAGATCATGAAAAAACTGAATCGAGGCGCAACCTTCTTAAAAGGAGAAGGAGCATACAGCGGCAGAGAAAAAGAGATCATCCTGACGGTTGTTAATACCTTCCAGATCAAAAGAATTGAAGAAATTGCATTTGCCATTGATCCGGATGCGTTCTTAATTACAGAAAACACCTTTAATGTGCTGGGAAAAGGCTTTTCCAGACGAAAAATCTACTAACCAGCTTTATTCATAAATGGCATATGTTTTAAGAATCACTTCTTTCAACAAACCAGTCGATCAATTCCCTTGCAATGGTATATTGGTTTGGAACAAGCGGTAGGTTGTCCGACGAAAACCAGGATGCTTCTTCTATTTCTTTTTTATCAATCACAATTTCACCGGATTTATATTCTGCTGTAAAACCGATCATGAGGCTGTCTGGAAATGGCCAAGACTGGCTTTTAAAATAACGGATATTCTTTACAATAATCCCTGTTTCTTCAAATACTTCCCGTTTTACACAGTCTTCCAATGTTTCATCCGGCTCCACAAATCCAGCCAGAATACTAAACATTTTTTTATTGGGGAAATTGACTCCTCTTGCCAATAAAATTTGATTTTCTTTCACCACTGCAATAATTGTGGCGGGAGAAATCCGTGGATAACTCATTAGGCTGCAATTAGAACAAATTCTAACATGCTCATCCCCTTTTCGTTCAGTCTTCTGCCCACATCTGCCACAATATTTAAAATTTAGATTCCAATCATGTATCTGCTTTGCATATCCAGCTACTTTCCAAAATGGAAAATCAACTTTCTCAAATAATACTCTAATATTTATCGGCTTTAAACTGATTCCCTTGTTCAAAGCTGGTGCATGGGAACTATAGCAGCTTCGATCTCCAATCATTCCTAAAAAACATATATCTTCTAATTTCAATTTTAACGCTTCATCCATTTTTAAAATAGGAATCGAAACCTGATACTCCTCTCTTTCATCAATAAAAATCGAATTGTCACAAAAAATAAAAAAATAGGCCATTTCTTGACCGGCTTTGGGTGGTAAAACTGCTTTTTCGAATTCTAAATCTGTCATTGCCATATTGCCATTTTTCCAAAACAGTCCGGTTTTTATTCGTTTGTCATACCCCGTCACATCATTACCCCATAGAAAGGGTTTATACAATGATTTAAAATGACGGATGCCAAACCGGATATATTATTCTTGAAATTAATCTATATGGAATAATAACAAAATCAAATTAATCAAGATTCACTTTACAGCAGTTAAAACTCTGAAAAATATTTTTCTGAAATTTGCCAAAATGATGTAAATATATTGGTACCTTTAAAAATAATTGAGCCGTGATTTTGTGAGAGTATTTCAAACAATCTCACACAAATTCATCTTTGGAACAAACAATCAAGAAAAAACTCTCCCATAACCCTTCAAATATTTTTTCTTGATTGTTAGGGCATCCCGTATTTATATCTAATGGTTCATTGCTCCATCTTCTCAATTCAA
>NZ_JABZFL010000004.1 GCF_014237455.1 Desulfobacula sp.
TTAGTAAAGAAAAAGCTTGAGGAACCCCATGAATAAAGGTTATAATAAGTTTATGAGACAAAAAAACAACCAAATTCAGGAGGCCACCTCAAGTGAAGTCCAGTAAAGCACAAATTTATACTAAATGCCATAAAATTCCTGAGGTTCGATTTGAAGATCAGCAGTTAACTTCTTTCTCTGGCATCATAATTTTTCAGCTATTATTTAGACGACTCAATTTAAAAGGCAAACTTAAAAAATGTTTCTCGCACTTAAAGGTATCACCGATTTTTGGTCATCACTTGATCGTCATACTGCTTATCATTCACATGATTCTGGGCTTCAAACGGTTGAGGCAGATCGATTATTATAGGGATGACCCAATGGTACTGCGATTAATGGGATTGAAAAGACTTCCGGATGTTTCTACCATTTCAAGGAGCCTGGCCCAAATGGATACTCAAAGTGTTGGGAAGATTCAAGAATTATCCCGTACCTTTGTAATCGATGGATTACAGCGGGAACAATTCCCCCGATTGACTCTTGACTTTGATGGCTCCGTTTTATCCACCAAAGGCCATGCCCAGGGATCTGCTATCGGTTTTAATAAAATCAAAAAAGGTGCCCGAAGTTATTATCCTCTTTTTTGCACTGTTGCCCAAACAGGGCAATTTTTTGATATGCATCACCGTCCAGGTAATGTCCATGACTCAAATGGTGCTGCCGATTTTATGCTTCGCTGTTTCCAGAATACAAAATCACAACTCCCAGGCACCATCCTTGAGTCCCGTATGGACGGTGCCTTTTTCAACAAAGATATCATTTCTCTAATGGCGGCAAAACATGTACAATTTACAGCCTCTGTTCCCTTTGCAAGATTTACCGAACTTAAACGCATGATTGAAGCATGTGAATCATGGTCTGTTATTGATGAAAACTGGTCTTTTTTTGAAACCCAATGGAAACCCAAATCCTGGAATACTGAATTTCGGTTTGTTTTCACCAGAAAAAAAATTAAAAAGCCACAAAAGGGGGCCCTCCAGTTGGATCTTTTTGAACCTGTTGCCAGAAATTATCAATACAAAGTAATTGTAACCAATAAAACAGAATCTGCAAAAGCTGTTGTGTTGTTTCATAATGGCCGTGGTTCCCAAGAAGCAATATTCGGGAATGCTAAAAATGATACTGCCCTTGGCGTTATCCCGTGTAAAAGGCTGGCGGCAAATCAAGTTTTCACTCTGGCTTCGATGATGGCGCACAATTTTTCAAAAGAAATGCAAATGCTTGCACACCCGGCAGCAGGCAGAGCAAAACCCAAACGTCCTGCAGCATGGAAATTCCAAAATCTTGACACGATACGTCATCAAATTATCCAAAGAGCTGGGCGTTTTACCTGGCCCCAAGGCAAACTCACCCTCACAATGAGTTCAAACCAGGCTGTGAAAAAAGATTTACTACATTTTATGGACTCGTTGCAAAAAGCGGCTTAAAAACTAAGAACTTCATTTTATCTTTTTTGCAACGCTGGGGTTTGAATTTTTACAGAAGGAGTAGGCTTTGCAAATTTAAAACTGATTGAATAATTATTGAATAATTGACTGTAAACACTCAGCACTATTCCTTTTTTGGCCATTTTCACTCCTGTCTTGTTAGAAATCATCTTCAACACTGCAACTCGGCCAAGATATGATCGTGCTGTTTCTCTGTTTGGGCTTTTAATCCTAAAAGAAAGCCCTCTTTCTGACAAATCCTCAAGCCTGCCATAAAAAGGAATTTTACTTGGTTGTCCTTTAGAATCCAATATATAAATGGCTGCTTTCCCAGAGGCTTTATAACGATTATGATAACGCCGTTCGATTTTCTTCTTTTTTAGAATATCTTCAATTTCGTCCTTAACAAGTTTTCTACAGAAATGTTCTAATTTCCGGTCAAATCCTACAAATTTTTTTACAAGCTTGGTATATTTTTCTCTTTCAAGGAAATATAACTTAATGTGCTCTACGGAAATCACAGAAGCTGTGGCCACACTAATTGAAAAAAAAGTGCGCCTACCTGATGTTTCACCACTGATAATATTTTTTAGAAAAAACTCATGATCGCCTTTGGAATAAACAACTTTCAGTATCCCCTGATCTATAAAAAAAAGTTTATTATTTAATTTGCCTTGTTGAATGATCATTTTACCCGGCAATACTCTAACTTTTTTTAAAGCGAAATAAAAAGCACTGGCCTCTTCATCAGCAAATTGATAATAAAGCCTATTCCATATTTTTTTATGGTTAAAATCAATTGCTTTTGACTTTTCACGTTCAATTATTTCTGCTGAATTAGCAATCTCATTTAAAGCCATTGGATCTAATTCAATCAGCCTCTCTCTAAGCTTCTCCGCTCTATCAAATTGTTTTGCATTGGCATAATTAACAATCATTTCAAAAATAAGCGTCACAGCCTTTTCTTTCTGATTTTGATCAATTAATTCATTGATCTGCCTTGTTTTTTCTTCAAATGGAATGGCTTTTCTCCCTATATATAAATGGCCTACGATCTGCTTCTTGAAGAATCTGAAGCTTATAAGATGCCGTTATCATTTATCAAAATTCAGTAAAAAAGCATACATCAAAATGAATCGCGCTTCCATCTAAAGCCATATGGGATGAAGTTCATCCAGGGTATCCTTTGTACACTGGACAACGGCAGACAGCCTGAAATATCGCAATGCCATGCCTATATTCAGGGTCAACAGACTGAGATAGGACAGCTCAATCTTTGACACCTCCCATGGTTCTGAATGATAGATTCTCAAGGCTCCAATAATTTTCCCCTGCAGATTGACCGGCAGGGAGACGATGGACCGGATACCTTCTTTTTCTGCTTTTTCAGGATACTGTAGGCGGTCACTGCCTTTTGTATCGGTAATAATCACGGGTTTGAGATTTGGCAGCAGTTTGATACTCTTATCAACCAGGATAGGGCCCTTATTGACATATCCAATGCTCAGCCCTTTTGTGGCAAGGATTTCCAGGGATTCTGTCCCGGGATTCACCACAAAAATGCTGGCCCCTTTCACCTCCATGGCGGAGACCAACAGGTGGGTGGCCTGGGACCCCATTATGGTGGGATTATTTGCATCAAATACAGTTTCCACGATCAATTTATATCTTTCAAGGTCTATTTTGTGATCACTTGACATATTATCTTCCTCCTTTGACTGATGGATGGCATAAAGCAGATCCAGGATACCATACCATGGTATTTGATCTATTTTTAATTTACAATATGGACCCCGATCCCCCCCTCAACATGCCGGGTAACTCTTTTTGAAATGCTTCTGCTAAAATAATTGATAATATTGCCGGGATTTCGATTCAGCACCACCACGTCAAACTTCTCAGTTTTCCAAAGCCAGATGATATCACGGGCAATATCCTGTCGTATCGGTATGTAACGGCAATGAATATGATGACCGGCAAATCCGTAGTCCTTCAGTTTCTGCCCGGCCGCCTCCAAGGCATTTTTCCGCTCATCCTGCTGCCCCCGCAGATAAGAGGTGCTTCGAGTCACTTTGTCCATGATGGGATTATTGCGGGTATCAATTTCAGGAACAGGGATAAAGGCATGAAATAAAGTGATTTCAACATCTTTTCTTCCAGCATACCTGTGACCGACAAAATCAATGGATTTTTCATCATTCATGGTAAAATTATACGGTATCAGTATTTTTACTGCCATAATGCCCTCCTTTCATTTCATAAAAAATTTAAATTAATTATTTTAAACAATGCAAAAAGGAAATGCGCCCTGTATCAAAGGGAATTTGGATATTAAAAGTCGATTACGGATGAAGCCAAAAAGATGTGAAAAAATCAAGTGAGTCTGGAGAAGGTGAATCCATATCAATTAACTATTATAAATATACCAGAGAGATCTTTTATTGTAAATTAATTTTTCCTGAATGGTAAAAAGCGCTGACAAAAATCTTATGGGATTCATTTTATCTTTTTGTTTTCGCCGGTTGATAAATTGATTTCATAAATCGTCCGATATGGATGACGATTTTTAAAAGAATCTTTCCCTGCCCCGTATGCAAACATTATCCGGCTTATCCCTGCCGGATTGATGGGTTTGTCATATTTGTCACCGGTATCAAGGGGCAAGGTGAAAGAAATGGTTGTAACCCCATCCTCTTCGGAACCCAAAGGAGTTAAGACATCATTCTTCCCTCCCAGTTTTTCATCACTGGAATGCCCTCTTTTTCTATCCGCATAATGATCCCCAATTTTAAATTTCCCTTCTTTGACCGTACCAATGATAATATTGGCCCCCAGCATGGCTTTTTCAGGATCAAAACCGATGCTGACCCAGCCGGTTGTCTTTGCAGACAGCCTGACATGGATCTGATCTCCTTCAATTGTCCACGAAAACTGCATATTTTTTACTTCAAGTGTATGCTCGTATTCCATTGCAGACAAAGACAATGGTATTGAAAAAAACAGAAATGTCAGTATTGAAACAATAAAAAAAATCTTTTTCATCATTACGACTCCCTTAAATAAAAATACCTGTTTTCTTGCTGCGCAAAAGAACAATCATTAATAGATGGCTTGTTTTTAATAAATACTTTTAAGGCCTGAACAAGTCAAGAAAATTAACTATTTCAAACGGCCTCCTGTCTGCCTTTTTTCTTTAATGCTTGAATTATAAAAAAATTGTGAAATAATCATTCTCAGATTAAATTACATTAAAATACCTTCAGATTCAATGGATAACTATTTACAGGTTTGATTGTTTAATTTTATAAAATGACAAATACACTTATTGATACATTACACTTAAACAGCCGGGGCGTTATCAGTCTGATCGGTGCAGGCGGGAAGACAAGCCTGATGTTCTGTCTGGCAAAAGAACTCGCAGCATCCGGTAAAACCATTTTAACAACGACCACCACCAGAATCTTTATGCCAAACCCAGATCAATCTCCTGTCACCATCATTGAAGGTGCTGTTGATGAACTGGTTAAAAAATCAAAATCCTTTCTCAGCCGTTACTCTCATTTTTCAGCAGGCAGCAAACAGGATTTGGCAACTGGAAAACTGAAAGGGTTTACCCCGGATATCATTCATCAATTATGGCAGGAGAACCTTTTTGACTGGATTCTTGTGGAGGCAGACGGTGCCAGACAAAAACCGCTTAAAGCCACTGCTTCACATGAACCTGTGGTTCCAAAAACCACCAGTCATCTGGTTCTTGTCACAGGGCTCGATGCTGTTGGGAAAACCCTTGATGAAAACCATGTCCACAGAGCCGGACTTTTTTCAAAGAACACAGGACGTTCCCTGGGAGAAACCATAGATGTGCAATCCATTGCCACATCCATTGCCATTGAGATAAAAAAGGCCAACGCTTTGGGACATCCCCTTTTTAACATTGTGTTTTTAAACAAAGCCGACACCCCGGGCAGGATAGCATCCGGTCGAAAAATTGCTGAACTTTTGCAAACAAATAAAAATATTAACACGATTATCACTGCCTCACTCAGGGATGAATCCTCTGTTAAAAACTATTTTGATATTCGAAAAACAAACCAAAGGAATAAAAAATAATGGGGGAAAAAATATATATAAAGGTCTATGAACTGCTTTCATCAGGGCAGAAACTTGTTCTTGCAAAAACCATCAGACGGTCAGGCTCCACTCCAAGGGATGTGGGGTCCATGTGCATCATCACACAAGACGGAAAACTCATCGGAACCGTTGGCGGCGGAGCCCTGGAATACAGGGTTCAAAAACGGGCCGTGGCGCTTTTAAAACAGGAAAAATCATTCATTTACCAGTTTCATCTGACCAATGAGGATCTGGCAGGTGCCGGCATGATTTGCGGCGGAGATGTTGACCTTTACCTGGAACCTCTTTTTCCGGAAAACGCCGGAATGGTATCATTGTTTGAAACCATAAAACAACAGATTGCCGACAACCGGCCAGGCATACTGGTGACCCGGATCGAGAACGGCATACATGCCATGGATACCGGTGCAAGAGTGTTTATAAAAGAGGGGGGCAAAACTTTTGGAACCATTCCCGGACTCAACCCCAAAGAAATAAATCTTGACAAAAATATACCTTATGATCTGATCAATTTGGATGACAAAGGTATGGATCTCTTTGTGGAAAAAATTGCCCTTGATCCCCGGATTTTTCTTTTCGGGGCTGGCCATGTCTCCTTGTTTGTGGCACGCTTGGCAAAAACAGTAGGGTTTAGCATCACCTTGATTGATGACAGGCCGGAGTTTGCCAACAAAAAAAGATTCCCCGAAGCAGATAAAATCCTTATCACTGATTTTAAGCAAGCCTTTGAACAACTGGAAATTTCACAAAATTCATATATCCTGATTATCACACGGGGCCACCTTCATGATAAGACGGTATTACAGCATGCCCTTGGCACAAATGCATCCTATATCGGTATGATCGGCAGCACTAAAAAAAGGAATACTATATACAAAGCGCTTATGGATGAAGGTTTTTCCAAAGACGACCTTGAAAAAGTCTACTCACCCATCGGCGTTGATAT
The DNA here is from genome assembly GCF_014237455.1 of Desulfobacula sp. Classification (GTDB taxonomy): domain Bacteria; phylum Desulfobacterota; class Desulfobacteria; order Desulfobacterales; family Desulfobacteraceae; genus Desulfobacula. Next base: position 6,547 of record NZ_JABZFL010000004.1, read on the forward strand.
CAATGCGGAAACCCCCGAAGAGATAGCTGTCAGCATTGTGGGAGAACTGATAAAAAAACGGGCACCCGAAAAAAAAACAAAGAACTTGATATTGTGAGTGTATCCAGTAAAAAAATTTCCGGGATTATCCTTGCTGCAGGATCTGCATCCCGTATGGGTAAGACAAAACAACTGCTGCCGTTTGGAGAAAATACTCTTCTTGGCCAGGTGATTCAAAATGCCGGAGAATCGGCATTACACGAAATTATAGTCGTTCTGGGGCATTGCGCCGAAAAAATAGAGCAGGCCATCGATCTTTCGAGTACAAAAATTATCAGGAACACTGCGTACTCAAAGGGCCAGAGCACATCCCTTATCAAAGGACTTGAAAATGTCTCCTCCATTTGTGACGCAGCAATCTTCCTTCTGGGAGATCAGCCCCTTGTCACAGCTGCCATTATCAACAAGCTTATTGATGCATTTGAAACGTCCAACGCCCCGATTGTCATCCCGTACTGCAACGGCAAACGGGGCAACCCGGTTATCATTGCCAGACCTTTGTTTCATCGCCTTAAATCATTATCCGCCGATACCGGGGCAAGAGCTCTTTTTGATGAGTTTAAAAGATCTATCTTAAAAGTGTCAATTCCCGATGAAGCCATTCTGGTTGATGTGGACACAATAGATGATTATGAAAAATTGAAAAAAAATTTTATTCTCCAATTATTTTGACCAAAACACGTTTTTTCCTTCTACCGTCAAATTCACCATAAAAAATCTGTTCCCATGTACCGAAATCAAGCTTTCCTTCCGTGATTGCAACAACGCTTTCTCTACCCATAATCTGCCGTTTCATATGGGCATCTGCATTGTCTTCACCAATATTGTGTCTGTACTGAGAAACCGGCTCATGGGGAGCTAATTTTTCAAGCCATAGATTATAATCATGGTGTAATCCTGATTCATCATCATTAATAAATACAGAGGCTGTGATATGCATTGCGTTTATAAGTACAAGTCCTTCAGTTACTCCGCTTTCATTAATGCATTTTTGAATATCAGGTGTAATGTTGATGAAAGCCCTTCTTGTTGGAATCTCAAACCATAGTTCTTTTCTGTATGTTTTCATAAAATTAATTCCATATTTTGTTAATCAGTTATAAGAATAAAACATATAAGAAAATAATTTTCAAGAAAATGTAGCTAACAAAAGGATATTGATTTTTGTTGAAATTACCCCTAATATAAAACACGTTTTACATTTTCCTTTAAAAGAACAACGGAGGAAAAGATGGGAATAATACCAATAAGTTATATCTTTGTCCTGCCTGAGGAACGTCAGATCCAGATGGACATACAACTTGATTCACAACATTTAAATATAATAGGCAATTGTCCGGATGTCCTTCCAGAATGGGCCGAGCTGAACTTTTGTCAATGCCCCCATTGCCCGCTGTCCGTTACAACGCGCACCCACTGCCCCCTGGCAGCGAACCTGGTTAATATTATCAAGCATCTTGATATCCTTTGTTCCTACCACCAGATCCGGGTCAAGGTGATTATGAAAAACAGGACCATCACCCAGGACACAACAATTCAAAAAGGGATCAGTTCACTGATGGGCCTGGTGATTGCCACCAGCGGTTGTCCCCACACAACATTTTTTAAACCCATGGCACGGTTCCACCTTCCACTGGCTGATGAAGAAGAAACCATCGGCCGTGCAGCATCCATATATCTGCTTAAGCAATATTTTTTGAAAAATGAAGGGAAACCTGCGGATTTTGATTTAAAGGGACTCGTGGAAATATATGATAATATGCACACGGTCAACACGACAATCGCCAAGCGGTTGAGAGCTGCAAGTAAAACAGATTCTGCTGTTAATGCGATTATTCTACTGGACGTGTTTACATATGTGCTGCCCTTTTCCATAGAAGCCTATCTTCAAGAGATCAAATATCTGTTTGATATAAACAATTTTTCAACTTAACTTTTGGTTTTGTTTGGAAACGATGAATGTCAAACAAGTTCTCGCCTTCTTCTAAAAGAGCGCATTACTTTTCAAAAAAAATTTCATATAAAGCTGAAGTCTCTTCTTTTTCAAGCAAAAAAGTATCGTCTTCTGGGTAATATTTAGCTTTCTCAGGATGCTCCCCGGCAAACTTCTTTACTGATTCCATAGAATCCCATATGGTTACGAGCAAAAAATGGGCTGTTGTATTTTCGTTTCGCCGCTGGAAGTATAATTTGAGCAAACCGTCAACGGAACCATAATCTGGTGCAGCTCTCGAAATCATAAATTTCTCATATTCCTCAGCCTGTTCAATAGCGACCTTTCCATGCCACAACCTCATAATTGCCATATTATTTCCCCTCGCAATAGAATATGTCTCAATGCTCATTCCCGGCATAAACCCACATGGCATTGTTTTTTATTTCTCCATTTCAATTAAGCTCTCATACGTCTGGCGTTTGCGGATGATCCTGAACTGATCGCCATCTACCAGCACTTCGGCGCACATCGGACGGGCATTGTAGTTGCTGGCCATGGTAAAGCCATAAGCGCCAACACTAAAGACCGCCACCAGGTCACCTCGCTCAACCATCGGCATGGCCCTGTTTTTTGCAAAATAGTCTGTAGCCTCGCAGATCGGGCCGACCACATCGACTACTTCAGTATTGTCCATTTCCAAACCGTTGACGCGTTTTTCAGGAACCAAGTTCTCACCGACCCTGGTTGGCCAGATAAAGTGAAACGCCTCATACAAACACGGGCGAATCAGATCATTCATACCCGCATCAACAATCACAAAATTTTTTTCGCCGCCTGACTTTTTAAATACGGTGCGTGTCAGCATGATCCCTGCATTGGCAATAATACTTTTACCCGGTTCGAGAATCAACTTCAAATTCGCAGCTTTCAGCAGCGGCACGATCCTCTCGGCATAATCAGCGGCAGAGGGCACCGTGGCCGTCTCGTAATCAGCCCCGTAGCCGCCACCCAGATCAAGCTTATCAATCGTATAACCCTTGCTGCGCAAGTCCTCGACCAGCGGCAGGACTTTCTTGACATAGTTGACATACGGATCGACAGTTTTGCCACCAGAGCCGAGATGCACATGAATCACTGACATCTCGACAACGCCGTTGTTGGCATACTTGTCATAAATTTTCAGCGTCCGTTCGATATCGATACCGAACTTTGTTTCCTTAACACCGGTTGTTATATATTTGTGGGTATCATAATTTATATCCGGGTTAACACGCAGTGCGGATTTGGTTGTCTTGCCGTGTACTTTGCAAAGTTTGATAAGGTTCTCAAGTTCTGCTTCGGATTCGATATTAAAACAGCCGATCCCCGCGTCCAATGCCTCGATAATTTCGGCATCCGTCTTGCCCACGCCCGCAAAGACAATTTTGCTCATGTCTGCCCCAGCCTGTTGGGCGCGGTATAGTTCACCGCCGCTGACAATGTCAAAGCCGCTGCCCGCAACGGCCAAGTCCTTGAGGATATGAATATTGCCGCACGCCTTAATTGAATAACAAATCGTCGTGTCAATGTCGGCATATGCGGTTTGAATTTTTTTCAGATGATCAAGGAACGTTGCCTTGCTATAAATATACACCGGCGTACCGACCTGATTTGCAATCGCCTCAACATCCACACCCTCAGCAAATAACTTCCCATTCTTATAACTAAATGAATCTATAACTGACCCCCTTTGCCTTAATATTTCCCTTACGTAATCTATAAATATTTCAATTCATTTTCCAAAATCTCACACCTCCGGCTAAGGTGTTCCATCTCTTTGTAATTACCACATCATCACAGCTAACTGCAAGTGTTTGTGTTGTCATGCAAGAAGATCTGTAGTGCGAAATATGGTTAGATCAAGGATACCTGAAAAAGTAGCTATAATGCACGAAAAATTGTTCTTGCCATGAATAATACATTCAACTATTATTGTAACCGAAAGGGTTACAATATATCAACGGGAAACAATTAACAAAGTGATAAAATCATTCATCCACAAGGATTTGAAAAACTTTTTTTACAAAGGGACTAAAAAAGGAATCAACCCAAACCATGCAGACAAATTGAGTGATATTTTAGACATGCTTGATGCTGCAACAGAAATAAAGGATATAAAATTTCCTGGCTCTAATCTTCATTTGTTAGAACCAAAGAACACGAAATTTATGCGATTTCTGTTTCCGGTGCATGGCGGGTAACGTTCAGAATGGAAAATGGTAACGTATATATCATTGACTATTTGAACTATCACTAAAGGGGGGAAACATGAGGACAAGACAGCCGGCACACCCTGGCCGTATTTTAAAGAATATGTATATTAAACCTTTGGGCATTACCATTACTATGCTTGCAGACACATTAAAAGTTTCAAGAAAAGCTCTTTCAATGATTGTCAATGAACATAAGGCAGTGACAACCGAAATGGCGTTACGGCTTTCCCAGGCGTTTGATACTACACCAGACTTGTGGCTGAATCTGCAAAAAAACTATGATCTTTTTTATACCCGGAAAAACTCAAAAGGATGGCAAGCAATTCCTAAAATTGAAACGGTATTAGAACCTACATGAAATTAGACATGAATTTATTTTATTCCATAAATTCAATAGGTTGTTGGCACGCCCGGAGGGATTCGAACCCCCGGCCTATGGATTCGAAGTCCAGCGCTCTATCCAGCTGAGCTACGGGCGCACAGGTTTATGAAAACGATATTAGATATCACAATAAACTGTTTTCTGCAATGATGTAATTTTACATCTTTAAGACCATAAATATAATGGATTGGGGAACGGGCGTCGCCGGTGCCGAAGCTGTCTCACAAAAATATTTACTTGAAATCAATCAACTCCACATCAGAAACAAGGTCAGTTTTTGGCGGAAATTTCATTTAAGGCCGCATCAAAACTTGCCTGATCTGTTTTAAAGGCTTTAGCATCTTCTCCAATCCTGATAATGCTCAGCGTATTAATTTTGTCGCCTTTTTCAATCTTATTTACCACATCCTGACCTTTGATGACTTTTCCAAAAACCGTATGTTTATTGTCAAGCCAGGGGGTTGCCTTATGGGTAATGAAAAACTGGCTGCCATTGGTTCCGGGGCCGGCATTGGCCATTGAAAGAATCCCGGGAGAATCATGTTTTAGCTCGTCGACAAACTCATCAGGAAATTGGTATCCTGGGCCTCCCCTGCCCGTTCCTTTGGGATCACCGCCCTGAATCATAAAATCCGGATCACCCTGTGAAAAATGAGCCCGTCATAATATTTTTTTGAAGAACTCTGGTCAGAAGCAATCGTCCCTTGAGCCAGTCCTGCAAAATTAATGATAGTGATGGGAACCTGTTTATAATAGAGGATGGCAATAATCTGTCCTTTATTTGTATCAAATTGAGCATACAATCCATCCTTGAGGTCCTGGGAGAGAACTTCAGAAAAAGTAAGACAAGGTATTAAAAACAAACACAGAAGAATAGAGGTTACAAGGGGTCTTTTGATTGAAATCATTTTGACCGTCTCCTTCCTTAATCGATTTTGGCTTTCTCCGGAATCAAAAAAACCCGACGCTCAGGATACTTGAGTTTCGGGTATTATTGACCACTCTTTCTATAACTTTTAGAAAAAAATGGGGTGAGTGAAGGGGCTCGAACCCTCGACATCCAGGACCACAACCTAGCGCTCTGCCAACTGAGCTACACCCACCGCAAAAAACTTCTTTTAATTATCAGAACTTGATCAATTTTTCAATACTTTTTTAATTTAGCTGAATTCAAAACCATATTTTACATTGACCTTGAAGTATCGTTTGACTATTATCCTTGCGTATCAATATTTGATTAAAGGAACTTTTTTATATGAATGCATTTTTAATTTTTGTTGTCAGGCTTATTTTAGGTCTTGTATTCGGTATTTTCCTTATCCGGGTGTTCAGGCCGGAATGGGGTATTTATCATGGCGTTGTCACAGGACTTATCCTGGTGGCCCTGGCTTATGGCATGACGCTTTTTAGAAAAAAGAAAACAAATAAAAACTGAGGATTTGTACCCTTGGAAAAAAATATCATCTTAGGAACCGCAGGACACATTGACCATGGCAAGACAAGCCTTGTCAAGGCGTTGACAGGGATTGAAACAGACCGGCTCAAAGAGGAAAAAGAACGGGGCATTACCATTGAACTTGGATTTGCATTACTTGATCTGCCCAATGGACAGCATATCGGCATCGTGGATATGCCGGGCCATGAAAAATTTGTAAAAAACATGGTGGCCGGTTCCAGTGGAATTGATGTGGTCACAATGGTGATTGCGGCCGATGAGGGTGTCATGCCCCAGACAAGGGAGCATATGGAAATCTGCAACCTCATGGGGATTGAGCATGGAATGATTGCCTTGACCAAAATAGACATGGTGGATGAAGATCTTTTAGAGCTTGCCCTTGAGGATATCAATGATTTTGTGCAGGACACTTTTCTTGAAGACAAGCCCATTATTCCTGTCTCCTCTGTCACAAATCAAGGGCTGGATGAATTTGTCAAAACCCTTGAAGCCATCTGCAGCAATCTTCCTGAAAGAAAATTTTCTGCTATTTTCAGGCTCCCGGTGGATCGTGTCTTTTCAATGAAAGGATTTGGCACAGTAATTACCGGGACACTGACTTCCGGCAGTATCAATACCGGGGATGATATCATGGTCTATCCCAAACGAATTGTTTCCAAAGTCAGGGGTATCCAGATTCACAGTTCAGGGGTTGATACGGCAGGGCCCGGCACCCGGACAGCCATTAATTTTCAAGGGCTTGACAAGGAATCCGTCAACCGCGGAGATATTCTGTCTACTCCTGACACTTTGATTGAAAGCTATATGGTGGATGCCCATTTTCTTTATTTAAAAAGCAATGCTAAACCGGCTAAAAACAGAACCAGAATAAGATTTCATTCAGGAACCAGCGAAATACTCGGATATCTGATACTGCTTGACAGGGAAGAACTGCTGCCCGGAGATGACGCTCCTGTTCAGTTCAGGCTTGAGTCCCCTGTCTGTTGTATCAAAGACGACAGGTACGTAATTCGAAGTTATTCACCCGTAAAAACAATTGGCGGCGGTGCCATATTAAATCCGGCCTCCCAAAAGCATAAACTGTTTGATACAACTGTCATCCAAGGGCTGGAGAACCTGTTACTGAATGATAATGATCAAACCATATCCTTCTTTCTTTCTTTAAAAGGATACCAGGGGCTGTCCTTTTCCCAGTTGCGGGTTATGACCAATATCCCGGATAAAAAATTGAGCGCAGGTTTGCAGAAACTGCTTGCCAAACAACAGGTTATCCAGATCGATAAAGAAAAGCAGATTTATGTTAATGGCTCCTTTTTTAACGATTTCAAAGAAAAACTCATCCAAAAACTTGAAGTCTACCACGCAGACAACCCTTTAAAGGAGGGCATGCCGACCCAGGAGCTTAAATCCAAGTTCCAGTATATCGATAACACAAAATTTTTTAATATTCTTTTTACAAAACTGTCCAGGGAAAAACTCATAGTTCTGGATAAAAATATTGCAAAGTTGTCTACCCATGAAGTGGCGCTTCAGGTTGATCAGCAGGATGTCAAAGAAAAAATCAAAAAAATCTATCAGGCATCGGGATTGACACCACCGTTTTTCAGAACCATCTGCCAGGATCTTGATATTGATAAAAAAAATGCAACAGATGTTCTCCATATGCTGATTGATGAAAAAGCCGTTGTTAAAACAAAGGATGACCTTTACTTTGATTCAAGGGAAATCGAAAAACTTGAACAAAAGCTGATTGCATTCCTGAAAGAGAATGAATCCATCACCACTCCTGAATTTAAAGATATGACCGGAATATCGAGAAAATATGTCATCCCCTTAATTGAATACTTTGATTCCACCAACCTGACCATCCGTGTGGGAGATACACGGCAGCTGCGACGAAAAACCTAAAAAATTTTTCCGGCAAACGCTTCAACAATATTGTTCAGGCGAACCTTGCCTTCCAAAGTGAGCCCAAACCTGTGACCCTTAAAGTAGCCCAATGATCCGTCAAGGATAGGCTTCAGGACATCTCTAAATTGTTTTTTAAAGGATACACGAAACAGGCTTTGAAATTTTTCAATATCCAGCCCCTCAAGAGTGCGAAGCCTGAGCATGATCATCTCCATCATTTTCTGCTCACGGGTCAAAGTTTCCCGATCTTCAACGGGAAGACTGCCGGAAGCCAACGCCTTTATATACATGTCAATACTCTGATGATTCCAGGACCTTGTTTTTCCGTCATAGGAGTGTGCAGCAGCCCCGAACCCGTAGTACGGCATCATCTCCCAATATTTTGAGTTGTGCTTTGACCGGTTTCGCCTCCCCTTTGAAAAACTGGAAATCTCATAATGCTCATATGTATTATTGCTTAAAAACTGGGAAGTCTTTTTAAACAGTGTTGATATGACCGTACTACCAAGGGGATGGAACAATCCTTTTTTTAATTTTTCATCAAGGGGTGTGCCGGGCTCGATGGTGAGCATATAGCAGGACAGGTGGGACGGCATCATCTTAAGTGCCTGTTTTAAATCTTCCAGCCATCTGTTCTGTGTTTCAAAGGGAAGCCCGTAGATCAAATCCATGCTGATATTGTCAAATCCTGCTTTGCCGGCATCATCAATAGTGTTGATTGCCTGTTCTGCAGTGTGAATTCTTGTCAAAAACTTTAATTTATCATCATTAAATGACTGAGCCCCAATACTGAGCCGGTTGATTCCAGCTCTTTTTAATCGGCTCAGGTAGTCAAAATCAACCGTTCCCGGGTTAACTTCAAGCGTAATTTCGACATCCCGAAGCACAGAAAAATGCCCTCCAATGGCCTGTAAAAGGGTTTCAACCTCTTTAATGGAAAAAAGAGAGGGAGTTCCGCCACCAAAATATATGGTGTCAATTTTTTCCTTTAAACCGGACCGTCTTTCAATCTCTTTTAAAAGGGATTGGACATAATCAGGGATCAAAGAGAGATGGGTCTTTGAATAAAAATCACAATAGACACATTTTTTAACACAAAACGGAACATGGATATAGATAGACTTTTGATCAGACAAAACGCTTCATCAGATCATCAATAACAAAATCCACATTTTCAGGCGTTACCCCGTAAAGCTCGCAGGCCTGCTTTACCTTTTCAAGATAGGGACTGTCATCCATTTCATCAGGTCCTCGGAAAAATCCCATCCGTCTGCCGATCTGGTATAAAATTCTTTTCTCCGGTTCGAGTTCGAAAAACTGATCGATAATACCGATCATTTTCTCTTTATCTTCCGGCATTTTCCCGTTAACGGTCTCAAATAAGTTCAGGATATGATCACTTTTGATATAAGAATCGATCCCGTCAAGACTTTCGATAAACAGCCTTAACTCTTTGGCCATCATGGTATCATTCGGTTTCTGAAAATCCCCTTTTTTAGTTGCTTCGGCAAGTGCAGTTCCGTTTGTTACCGCCAGAGTCCTGATCCTGATAAAATCCGGATTAATACTGTTGAGTGCCAAAGCAGTTTCCATGGCATGCTCTATGGAATAATCAATACCGCCAAGGCCGGGTATGACATATTCCGACAGCTCCATTCCGGCATCTTTTACCTTTAACCCCGCCCTGATATGACTTTCTTTGGTGGCCCCTTTTCTGATTTTCTTTAATACAATGTCCGATCCGGATTCCATACCCACATGGATACGGTTTAATCCTGCATTGGCAATCCGTTTTAAATCATCCTGCTTGATACGGACAATGGTATGGCTTCTTGCGTATGAAGTGATCCTGTCAACATCTGGAAAACATTTTTTGATATATTCAAGCACAAACACAAGATCATCAGGTTTCATAATCAATGAGTTGGCATCCTGTAAAAAAATGGACTTCATTCCCGATGCATACCAGCTCATGGCAGCATTAAAGGCCACGCGGTCTTTTTCTTCAAAACTGTTGTAAAGAGTATTAATAGCCTTATGGTCGGCATATTCGCCCGGCTTGACAATCTGCCGAATTCTTTCAATATAGCCTTGCAAAAAATCAATATCTTTGATGACATTTTCAACAGATCTTAAGGAAAACTGCCTTTTTTTATACACCTTGCAAAAGGTACACCGGTTCCAGGGACAATTTCGCGTCAGCCGAATTAACAGGCTGCTTGCTTCACTGGGTGGACGAATGGGGCCCTGCTCAAACCCTTTATAAATATCTGTTTTCTTCTTTTTCTTTTCCATGGAATAAACTTACCTGCATTTTTCTCAATCAAAATTAATAATTTTTCGGCTCGACCTCATCACCGTTCGATCAAAATTATATACGCATTGGAACACTTAAAGTCAATTTATTTGGGCAGATCTTGAAACTTGACTGTCTATTGTGATACTTATCTATGACCTAAAATAAGATGAACATGCTATGATTGATAAACTGACTACCAAAATCCAGTATATTATGGAAAGCCATCAGGCAACCAGGGGTGGACTATCTTTAGAACGACTCCTTTATGGCCTTTCAAAAGTGTATGAAACCGGTATTCAATTCAGGAACAGTCTCTACAAAACCGGTATTTTAAAATCCAGAGAGCTGCCTTGTTTTGTCATTTCCATTGGAAATATTTCTACCGGCGGTACCGGGAAAACTCCAATGACCATATATTTATCCAAATACCTGACTGCCCTCGACTATAAAGTCGCAGTTGTCACACGGGGGTATAAAGGCAATTTAGAACATAAAGGCGGTGTTGTTTCTAACGGTAATAAGATTTTGTGCAGCCCAAAAGAAGCAGGAGATGAACCATACATGATGGCACAGATCCTTAAGCTGCCCGTCATTGTTGGGAAAAAAAAATTTGAATCCGGTATGACGGCCATTAAAAAATTTTCCCCCGATATCATTGTATTAGATGATGCATTTCAGCACCTGGCTTTAAAACGCAACCTGAATCTATTGTTGATAAATGCAAAAAAAATGCCGGGAAATAGATATCTGATACCCAGGGGTACCCTAAGAGAACCTGTGTCATCTATTCATAGAAGTGATGCTACCATTGTAACACATTCAGATCGGAACCAGAATACCGTATTTGAAAAAACAGATATTGGATCACAGGATATTCCCCTGTTTAAATGCAATCATATTCCTTATATCAGCATCATTTCACTAAAAGAAAAAGATACACCTCAGTCTAATCTATTAAACGATATTAAAGGAAAGCGCACATTGCTTTTTTCAGGAATTGCAAATAATTCAGACTTTAAAACCAGCTGTGACAAAATGGGGTTGAAAGTTCACCGTCACATTGAATTTCCGGACCATCACCGGTATACCCAGTATGACATTGACAGAATCATGCGCGCTTTTAAACAGAGTAAGGCAGATTATATTATAACCACAGCAAAAGATTATATAAAAATTTCAGATGATCTTCCATTGGGTTGTCCCCTCGTGGTATTGAACGTCCGAATAGAATTTGATGATAATAATAAAATAGCCTTTGAACTATTTATAAAAAACAAACTGCAAAAATACTTTGGGGGAAGCCAGGGTCCTGATTAATTGGAAATCGTTTAATAGTATTCAGCAAAGTATTTTTTCTCAATACGTTCTATATCTTCCGGTATGTCAACACTAAGAGAATCATGCTGTGTCACAACAACTTTTATTTTATACCCGTATTCTAAAACCCTCAATTGTTCAAGCTTCTCAATACTTTCAAGACGTGTACCTTCAAGACTGGAAATTATATCAAGAAATTTTTTTTTATACGCATAAAATCCTAAATGCTTATAAAAAACGGTATCTGAATCATCATCCCTGGGATATGGTATTTGAGATCTGGAAAAATAAAGCGCCATACCATTATCGTCAAAGGTCACTTTTACATCGGAAGGATTCGTAATTTCTTTTTTATCCATAATTTGAAAAGCAAGCGTTGACATTAATATATCCGGATCTTTTTTAAATGGTGCTGTCATTTGATCTATACATTCAGGATTAAACACAGGCTGATCTCCCTGGATATTAATAATGACTTCATCGGGTCCGGCATTGAGCAGGTTTGCAGTCTGGGCAACCCTGTCTGTTCCTGATTTAAGATCGGAGGATGTCATCATTGCCTGACCCCCAAAATCTTTGACCGTTTTGAATATTCTCTCATCATCAGTTGCTACAACAACCTGATCAATATTTTGAGCCTTCTTTGCCTGTTCATAAACCCATTGAATCATGGGTTTATTTTTTATAAGAGACAGGGGTTTTCCATTAAACCTTTTTGATCCGAATCTGGATGGTATTATCGCTATATTCATAATGAACTTTATCTATTATTATGCTAATTATATTAATATTTACTAAAAAATAATTTTAGATTTTGTAAAGATATCAGAATCAACTATTTTAAAATTTTATCATTAACTTTCAATAACTTCTTTTATAATTATAAAAAATGATTAATAAGCCTGCATGCCTGTTCTGTTCCTCCCTGGCGAGCCTTAATGTATTGTAGTGCAGATTCAAAAATCTTGGTACGTGGAGCCGGTGGATCTGTCAGATTTTTTATAAGCATGTCAGATACATCTTTCCAGTCAGACCCTATCTGTAAAAGGTTTTTTTTAATTATTTCCCGACCGACCCATGCAAAATTTTCCCATGAGGGGCCGATAACCGGAACAATGCCGTACATTAATGGTTCAAGAAAATTTTGACCGCCAAGATGTGCAAGGCTACCTCCCACAAAAACGGCATTTGAAAAAGCGTAAGCGCTTTGCAATTCTCCAAAAGTATCCCAGAGAATAATAGTACCGGGGGGAACCGGTGTCTCTGTTTTTGATTTTAATCTCCACGGCACGGATAATTGCTTCATCCTTTTTTGCCAGTGTTTTATCCGGTGCATGTGTCTGGGGAAAAGGCCGATAACTGCATCCGATTGTCTTACCTGAATCTCATTGATAATTTTTTCAATAAGAGGCTCTTCTTCCTGTCGTACTGAACCCATAACAATAAAAGGCTTTTTGTCAGGAAGTATTTTTGTCAGGGGATTTTTCCGAATGGCTCTTAATTCTTCAAATTTAAACCGGTCAAATTTAATATTTGTCATACTGCCAACAAGATTTTTCCCAAAAAGTTTTCTATACCGGTTTGCATTTTTTTCTGACATTGCAAGAATTCTTTCAGGAGCAAGCCTTTTCCATAAAGATGGCCATATACGATATCTGTTAAGGCTTTCTTGTTTCAGCCGACCATTAATAATTAATATTTTGCACGTATGCGCTTTTACGGCTGATAAAAGGCCTGGCCAAATCTCTGTTTCCAGAAGTATTATCACTTTAGGATTAATCTGGCAGACTGCATTTTTCATTATAAGGGGCACGTCAAAAGGGAAATAGGCGATACCTACAGAAATATTTGATTTTTTTAAACTATGACCTTTCTTGATTTTTTCAAGTATTTCCATGCCCTGACTTGTGTTAGTAGTCAACAGGATTTTTGCTGGATATTTTGGCTGTAATCTTTTTACCAGTTCACTTGCAAGATAGGACTCTCCTGCTGAAGCAGCCTGTATCCAGATATCAGCTTTTTGGGGGGGGTGTCTGAGAACTCTCTGTGCATACCCGATGGAAAGGCGGTGATTAAATTTCAGGAGAGGAATTGCCATTTTCCATATAAGACTATAAATTAAAAAAAAAGACCTTTCTGCTATGGAAACCATAAATTGTTTATACACCTGTTTGCACAAATTAGCGACCAAATAAAATAAAATGGAGTAATCTATGTAAATATCTGTCTATCCTTCATTAGAATTATGAAAAATGTTTTTGCTAAGTAAAAAAAATATGATATAAAGTTTTTTATTTGTGATATTCTCAGATAAACCTATGAAATATATGATATTAATAGTCTTTGGAGTATGTGGAGGATAGCCATGGGAAGCATTAAGGCAGTACTTTTTGATATGGATGGGGTCTTAATTGAAGCCAAGGACTGGCATTATGAGTCTTTAAACAAAGCTCTCGGACTTTTTGGCATGAAGATCAGCCGATATGATCATCTGGTAACATATGACGGTCTTCCAACCAAACGGAAGTTAGACATGTTAACCATGGAAAAGGGCTTGGCAAAGGAGCTGCATCCTTTTGTTTATGAAATGAAACAACTTTACACCATGGAAATTGTTTATACCAAATGCAAACCACAATTTTATCATGAATACGCACTTTCAAAACTGAAAAATCAAAACTATAAAATTGCCGTATGTTCCAATGCCATCCGTAACTCTGTTGAAGTGATGTTGAAAAAAGCAGCACTATATGATTACCTGGATTTTTTTATTTCAAATCAAGATGTTACAAAAGGGAAGCCTGACCCTGAAATGTATAATACAGCAATCAAGAGGTTAAATCTTAGACCTGAAGAGTGCATGATTATTGAAGACAATGAAAAAGGAATACAGGCAGCACGGGCAAGCAAAGCTTTTGTTATGGAAGTTGATACAGTTAATGACGTAAATTATCAAAATATTATGGGTCATATCAGGGGGTTTGAAAATGAAGAAAGTTAATGTGCTGGTGCCCATGGCCGGGAAAACTATGTTTTTTGATAAACATGAATACCCATATCCAAAATCTCTGATTGAGATTAATAAAAAAACCATGATTGAACATGTGATTCATAATTTATCTGCTGTTAACAACATCAACCAGTTTATCTTTGTGGTAAATGATGAAGATTGTAGAAAATACCATCTGGATAACATACTCAGCTTATTGACCAATGACCATTGCCAGGTGATTAAAGTCAGTAACGAAACAAAAGGGGCTGCCTGCAGTGCCTTACTCTCCATCAAACATATCAATAATGATGATGAGCTGATTATCGCAAATGGGGACCAGATTTTCAGGGATGATTTAAATAAAATACTGGAAACCCATAGAGCGAACAGTCTTGATGCTGCTGTTATCATTTTTAATTCGGTTCACCCAAGATGGTCCTATGTCAGGCTGGATGAAAATGGTTTGGTGATTGAGACGGCAGAAAAAAGGCCCTTCAGCAAACAGGCAATTGCCGGTTTTTTTTATTTTAAACAAGGAAATTTTTTTGTTGAGGCCGCAATGAATATGATAAAAAAAGATGCCAATGTAAACGGAGCTTTTTTTATTGCCCCATCCTTAAATGAAATGGTTCTAAGCAAAAAAAGAATTGGTGTTTATACCATTGATAATGAAAAGTATCATTCATTTCACTCACCACAAAGGGTTAATGAGTATGAAAAAAATTATACAAACTATATGAATTCAGCTGGTTACATGGAGAAATAATGATTAATATTGTAATACCCATGGCAGGGGAGGGCAGCCGATTTGTAAAAGAAGGCTATAAAACGCCAAAACCTTTTGTCGATGTGGCGGGACAGCCCATGATAGCCAGGATTTTGGACAATTTGTATTATCCTGGTGTAAATTTCATACTCATTGCCCGTAAAGAACATATGGAACAATCCCAGGATATTGTTGCCGAAATTAAAAAAAAATATCCTGCAACATTTATTGCTATTGACAAACTCACGGAAGGGACCGCCTGTACGGTTCTTTTTGCACGATCATTTATTAACAATGACTATCCTCTCTTGATTGCCAATAGCGACCAGATTGTGGATATGAAGATTAAAGTGTATATTGACGATGCCCTTGACCGTAACCTTGATGGATCGATTCTGACATTTATTGATACCTATAAAGATCCTAAATG
Source organism: Desulfobacula sp. (assembly GCF_014237455.1). Taxonomy (GTDB): domain Bacteria; phylum Desulfobacterota; class Desulfobacteria; order Desulfobacterales; family Desulfobacteraceae; genus Desulfobacula. Next base: position 22,327 of record NZ_JABZFL010000004.1, read on the forward strand.
GTCCTTTGCCAGGCTGGATAAAAACAACCTGGTCGTTGAAGTAAAAGAAAAAGTTGCCATATCTGATCTTGCCACTGTGGGTATCTATTTGTTTACAAAGGGAAGATACTTCGTGGACGCTGCTGTTGATATGATAATTAGCAATGATCGGGTTAATACTGAATTTTATACATGCCCTGTCTATAATTATTCAATCCGGGATGGCCGGAATATTGGAATTTATAACATTGATTTTCATCAAATGCATGGAATCGGTACACCCGATGACTTGAATATGTACTTAAAAACCTTATAAATTGTTCAGCAAATATTCAGCAACCCTGATGGAGGATTTTCCGTCAATAGGCCCTAGTAATTGATCTGTATATTTTAATCGTTTCTTTTCAAACAAAGCCGGATGCTCAATCTGCCTGTCTACTTCACTTCTAAGCTCATTATATGTTTTAACATGCACAGCTATATCACGGTATTGGAAAAGTTTTTTGTCCATTCGGTTCAGATGTCTGAATCGGAAAGGCCCCCTGTAAAATAAGCGTAATTTCATAAAATCGCACCAGACAACCGGTTTGTTTAATGCTGCAAATTCAAACAGGGTCGAGGAGGCATCACTGATTAAAAGATCAGCAGACTTTAAAAATGGCAAAATCGAATACTCATCTATTCCGGCTGCATAGACATTGTCATACTGCTTCCAATGGTTGATCCGTTTAATCTGCCCTTTATATTTTTTCTTAATGTAGGAAAAAAAATGAAATTTGATTAAAATATTATAATCCTTAAAATCATTGGGGAAATTTTTGGGGAACCTCTCAATGGAGCTTGGATAAAAGGTAGGTGCATAGAGCAGGGTTTGCTTGTTCGGATCCAGACCAATCGCTTTAAAATCCAAAGGTTCCTGACTGTTGTTTATAAGCGGATCCATCTTTGAAAAGCCGACCAGTACCTGGTTTTTATCTGGGAATGCCTTGGCGAGTTCTTTAAAATGGTGGGTTCCGTCAACAAACCGCACATCCATCTGGTTCATGCCTGGGAGATACCCGACAGATTTCACGCCAGCCCCGTGATTAATTAATGCTGTTTTTATATGTGATGGAATTTTAGAGATGTATTTAAAAGAATTTCCGAATATAATCCAGTTACCGTCACACCCCCTGTAATACTCAAAAGATTCATGTTCCGAATCAACAAAGATATGAGGCAGGTTTAATCGCTTGACTTCATTTTCTATAATCTGGATTAAATCTTTGTTTCTATAGACAACAAAAAGACAATCAACTTTTTTTTTTAGAATCTTATAAACCGAAAGGTATTGTGGTAAATAGTATAAATGAGCAACATCAAAAATAATTTTCATTTTTTTATTTCTGCCTTAATCGTCGGTTATTGCAAGGTAAGAAATAAGACAGGACTTCACTTTTTGTCAAGGCATATAATAAATCATTAAATGAATTCGCCAATTCAGAATAAAAAAGATTGGGATTATTGGAAATCATCAGTTTTGTCTGTGATACCCGGGTTTAATCTTTTTTCACGATTCAATGTCCACAATCCTGCATATTTATTAAAAGAGTACTGACTGAACATGGCCGCTATTAAAAACCCCACCGGACCATCCAAAAAACCACGCCGGATAATATAGATCTGAAAAAAGACCCAGACAGAACGGAAACTTGCTCCCCAAAGACCTCCACCGGTTTTTCCCTTTTTAAAATTTTGAAGGGATCCAAGCCAGGAGTACGACCTGTTTTTGTGAAGCAGATGCTCAAAATCTCGGATGGAGTAATGGATGAGACGGCCTTTTAACGTGCTGGTTTCTCCTTTTTCAGTGATCACAGTTTCATGAACCATGGCATTGGAAAACCTTGCGCCTTCCCGCTTGAACAGGCGCCGTATAGAACGAGCACTACGTCCATAATCAAGACGTTTCCCAAACATGATTTGGGCCCAGGGAAGTCTGAACATAACTTCACGGGGATTTTTCTCAAGCACCCGGGGGATCTCTTCAATCAGTTCGGGTGACAGGGCTTCATCCGCATCAATAGAAAGCACCCAGCTGCCTGATGCTTTTTCCAGAACTCGTTGTTTTTGAGGACCGAAACCCGGCCAGTCGGTGATAAAAACCTGTTCAGTATATTTTTTTATGATTTCAACGGTTTTGTCCGTACTGCCACTGTCAAATACAATGATTTCATCGGCTATACCCGCTACAGATTTCAGACATGTTTCGATTCGATCTTCTTCATTTTTCGTAATGATAATAACAGATAGAGTATAAGTTTTTTCCATTTTATTTTTGGCGTTCCCTTTAGAACGATCTTTTGTTTGGCTCATGTTTTATTTACTTTAAACTAAAGTAGCGTAATTTCTTACGCATTTTGAATTTGCGAATCAGGTTCAAAGGTTTTGGCTCAAGATGGTCTGTTCCCGAAACAATCATGTTTTCAATTGCTGTAACCACACGATGACTGGATCGTCCATCGCGGTAGGGGTGTATGGCTTCAGAATACTTTTTAATTTGATCCATAATCTTTGTTGATGGGTTAAACGCCTGTTGCAGATGCACTTCAAGGTCTTGGGGGTCAGAAAAATGGACCATCCAGTCCCGTGGTTTGCGATTTCTGAAAGTAACCACTGGTTTTTTTAAAAGGGAAAATTCAGTAACAATTGAAGATGTGTCAGATAGCATAACATCAGCTGCCTGTAACAATGGAACAGGGTCATCAATTTCAATAATTTGAAAATTACTGCTTTCCAGCTCACGATACATGGTAATTTCCTTTGAAGTAACTTTTGGATGAAACTTAACTATCCATTGCCAGGGTTGAGCCCTGACGATTCTTTTAATTTGTTCATAAAGCACTTCGGTACTGGTCATCGATTTCGAAAAAGTTGGTGCATAAAGAATAAGCCGCTCTTTTTTTTTATACTTTTGGGTTTCTGGATGAGGGGAAAAAAGCGAATCTAATTTACTCCAACCCGTCTCAACGTAATCAAACGTTTTATATTTTTGTCTCAACTTTATAAACGGTGCGGTTTTTATTGGTGATTGAGTACAATAAAGATCATAAAAACCCCGTATGTCTGCTTCACCGTCCTTACCTGAATCAATACCATGAAAAAGTTGAACTTTAATACCCGGAAAAAAATCAGGAATCATGTTCCCAGACGTCAAGACAGCGTGTGGTGAGTATTTTTTCACTTCAGGTACCGTCAAAAGACGTCTATCCTCTGGTAAAAGAAATCGTTCAGCCTCATCTCCATCAGGTACAAACCAGGCAACAGTATGTCCTGATTCCTTCAACACTTTTTCAACAGGACGAAGAACGCCAAACCCATAGGAAAATGTTATGTAAAATAGATAGTTATGAGACATGTTTTTTGCTTGCCCGTTGCATTTTCATTCTTTATTAAGATGGCCTGAAATTATTTATAGTGTAGGATGTCGTAATACTTTCTGTCAAGTTAATTATCTCTGAAAACGAAGTTATGGCTTTGGAGATTAAGGGAAAAAAAGAGTGTAGCTTGACAAATTTGCAGAAAAAAATTTGCATTATTATTTAACATATTATATTAAATACTTTTGACATTTACATAATAGTTAACGCAGTGTTTTTACGTAACACTTGAACAATATGCAACTTTGCAAATGAAGGGAAAAGGAGGATGACAGAATCAAGTGTTTTTCGTACCGGTATTTCTATACTGATTTTTATTTTTTTAGTGCTTTCCAATCTGATCCCGCATACGAGCAGTGTGGTTCTATTATTGTTGACCCTTGCTGGACTTCCGTTCTGTTTTTCTTCAAAACACAGGCCTGACATATCAAGCAAAGAAAAAGCTGTTATGCGGGCGTTTGTCGCTTTTTTTGCAATATACCTCCTCTCTTTCATTTTGAATGGCATCTTGGGTAATCTGGAGGACCCGAGTTTGAAATATTTTGAACGCAGAATACGATTACTGTTTATTATTCCAATTTTTTTTCTTTTGAAACGCATTAAAATTGGACAGACAGTATTCTGGTACTCTGTTTGTTCGGGAGCAGCTGTAGCAGGCATTTATGCCCTTGTCAACAAGTTATGGCTATTCCCTGGAATGCGGGTCAGCGGGTCATACCACAGCATTGCTTTCGGTGACCTGGCCATTGTAATGGCATTTATGAGCCTGACAAGTCTTGGCTTTTTTTTAAAAAAAAACAATACTTATATCGTTATTCCCATTGTCGCTTTTCTTCTAGGTGTCATTGCCTGCCTGCTGTCCGGATCAAAAGGTGCGTGGATTGCTTTTCCAGCGTTTGCAGTTATTATTTTTTTCTACCTTGGCAACCGAACCAGGATATGGGTGCGCTTGTTGTTATGCCTAACTGCATGCATTCTTATATTTTCTGCTTATCATATACCGGCTACAGGGATTGCAGACCGTATTCAGGCAATGAAAAAAGAATGGAGTGATTATCAAGCAGACAATCGTAGCAAGGGCAGCATCGCCTGCCGTATTGAAGGATGGAAAGCGGCATGGAAAATTTTTAAACAGCATCCTGCCATGGGAGCAGGTGTGGGCAGCTTTCAACCGATCGTAAAAAAAATGATTGAAAACGGAGAAATAAGCAAAATTATTGCCAGATTCAGTCAACCCCACAGTTCATATCTGTATAGCATGGCAGAGTGTGGCATTCCAGGACTTTTTGCCATTCTATGTGTATTTATTGTTCCGCTGTGGCTGATGATTTCCTCTGCAGGCAAGAGCGGTTTCCAAAGAGATATTTTGTACGGGGGTATCATACTCATCGTCGGTTTTATGCATTTTGGTTTGACGGAATCTATATTCAGAAGAAATATTAACATCAATTTTTATGTTATCATGTTGGCGCTTGTACTATCAAACTTGAGTGTTCAAAAAAAAATAAATGAGACTGATAATAAATGGTAAAAAAAACAATGTACGATATACAGATATTTTTTATAAAACAATTATTGTTGGTTACAAATTCCTTATCCTGGGAATTCTCTTATAAACTTGGACATTTACTGGGCCTTATCATATATTATTCAGGCTTTAGAAAAAAAGTGGCCATGGTTAACCTCGATATCGTTTACGGGAACACAAAAACACAAAAACACAAACAAAACATTCTGAAAAAATCTTCAATAAATTTAGGCCATGTTGTTATAAATTACCTGCGCCTGCCATATGTTGAAAGCAGTTTCTGGAAAAAAAATTGTAGAATTACGAATGAAAAGACCCTGAAAAAATTGTTAGCAAAAAAAAAAGGCGTGGCTATTATATCGGGACATTTCGGGATGTGGGATTTGGGAATTGGAAAACTTGGGCATTCGGATTATAATTTTTCCGTTATTGGAAAAAGAATAAGAAATCAAGCGATAAACGAGATGGTTCTTGACTCCAGAAAGCGTTTAAAAATGAGGAACCTAATGAATAAGAATGTCATGGATACCATTATCAATATTTTAAAAAATGGGGGTATTGTAGGGATAGCAGTTGATCAAAGGATTCAAAAATCAAAGGGGGTTTTTTTAAACTGGATGGGACGTCCCGCCTCATCTGTAAAATCAACATCATATATTGTCAGGGAAACAGGTGCATCAGTCCTGAGTGCTTACATGGTTCAACATGGCCCCAGGGAGTTTGAACTAATAATAGGAGATGAAATTACATGGGAAAAATATCCGGAAGATCCTGAAAAAGAACTGCTTATTAATTCACAGAAACAAGCTGATGTTGTCCAAAAATTTATTTTAAAAAAACCCGAACTATGGTTCTGGATGCATAAAAGATGGAAGATTCATCCGGATAAAAAATCAAATCCTTATCTCTGATTGTTACCTGTGCCGGCAGGATGGTATCATCAAAAAAAAATTGTTCGGGCCTGCCGTATGTTTTGGATTAAACACTATATGAACTTTTCAAATATCATAGAAATTAAATATATAGATTGGGTAATAGGTTCCAATACTCCAATTGCACCTGAACAGATTGAAAGTCTGACCGGCTTAATGGAAGTAGGCGCCTCAAACCATGTGACTCCTTTGGATGGCAGATCTCCGGTGTTAAAAAAAGAAATCAAAGGAATCGGGACTGTGGTAATCAAACAATACCTTCGGGGAGGGATGATGCAGTGGCTGTTAAAGGATCGATATTTCAAGACGGGCCCCTGTCGTGCCAGAGCAGAATTTGAAATTCTTTTAAAAGCTGCCGGATATGGTATCAATGTGCCTGAACCCATACTCTATTTTCAAAAAGGACACCTTATCTATAAATGCTGGCTGATAACAAAAAAAATTCCCAATAATGGCTCTATCGCACAAATCAGTCTAACTGCCCCGGATTCAATCAAGACATTAATGAATAAAGTGACCCTTCAAGTTCAAAAAATGATAACAAAGGGGATTTATCATGTGGACTTTCATCCGGGGAATGTCCTGGCCGGCCGGGATGGGAAAATTTATCTGCTTGATTTTGACAAAGCATTTATCACTAAAATGAAGAAAACTACACTTGCCCGAAAATATGTCAACCGCTGGAATCGGGCTGTGTTAAAACATAAACTTCCAAAAATAATTTTAAAAACTTCATTTTTCAGGAGTGATGATTTAATAAATGCTTCAACTGAGCCATAACATCTGAAGGTTTAATCGCATCCATGCAAAACGGATCCCTGCACTGTTTTTGGTTACACGGGGAACAATCCACATCCTTTTTTATAACAACGCCGTGATAGGGTCCGGTTCGTTCTGGATTTGACGGGCCAAACAAGGCGACAACTTTTGTATTCAAAGCTTTCGCAAGATGCATGGGACCGGTGTCACAGCTGATAGTACAGACTGCATTTGCCAGGACTTCTACAAGCTCCGGGACACTTGTCTTCCCGGTGAGATCAACCACAGGACATGCAGATTCAGACATAATAATCTTAGCAGGCTGCCGATCTTGGGGTCCACCTGTTAAAATACAGGGGATGTTCAATTCGTTATCAATAGCGTCAATCAAGTTGGCAAAATGATAAGGACTCCACTGGTTGGCCGACTTGGTGGCACCGATATTCAACACCAGATATTTCTTTGGAATACCGGATATTGTCGTCTCCGTTCTTGGAATTTTCCATTGAATATGGTCGCACCTGAGATCTAAATGGGCAGAAAACTCCAAATACTGATCCAGCATGTGTTTCTCTGGATCTGAAGACTTTATTCTCTCAAAGGGAAAAAGCCAGGACATCTCTTTGCACCTTTTTTTATCAAACCCAATCCGCCTTCGGCTATTTGCAGCCAGAGCAAAGAATCCTGACTTCAGGGTTCTCTGAAGATCAAAGGTTATGTCATAGGCATCCATTCTGATTTGTTGTAAAACATGCCGCAATGATTTTATAGTATGTTTCCTGTCAAACAAGATGGCTTTATCAACGCAGCTATGGTTCACAACCAAAAGGTAACTTAACGGTGCCACAAGCCAGTGAATTTCACATTCGAGCTTCTCTTTTAAATTCACTGCCAAAGGAAATGTATTGATAACATCGCCTAAAGCACCCAGTTTTACAATCAAAATTTTCATTAACCAAACCTATTCTGTATTAATTAAATATAAGGCACTAAGTGCCAAAAAAAACAGATTGGCCGTCCAGGCACTGATGACGGGCGGCAGAATAGTTCCATATCCCATAGAAAGGCAGAATCCATACATGACCCAATACATAAATGAAATCACAACACCAATGGCTATGGCCACCGGGATATTGTCCTTTGCAAAGGATCTCATACCTGTGGCAGCACCTGTCAGAACCATAATGATGCAGATAAAGGGAAATGCAATTTTCCCGTTCAAATCCACCTTATAGGTTGTGGCATCATATCCTTCTTCTTCCACCTTGGTAACATATTTTTTTAATTCAAAAAAACTCATTTCTTCTGATTTTTTTGTAATTTCTCCAAGATCTTCCGGTTTAAATGTCAATGGAATAATCTTTTCATCATATGATTTTACATCATAATCCATTGAATCCTTTGCATGGATCTGCTCTATAATATTTTCAAACACCCAGTTTTCCTGTTTAAAATATCCTTTTTTAGCATCAATTCTTGACTCAATTCTAAAATTTTCCCCAAGGGATGTTATGGTGACACCAGCAAGGATCTGGTTTGCAGGATCATAAAAATTAATGTGAACCAGTTTGTTTTTAGACTTTATCCATATATCTTTTTTTGCAGAATAAATATCGTGTCTTTTTTTAATAACATTATATTTTATATAATTAGATTTTGTCATGGTAACCGGAATAATGGTCTCCCCTAAAAAAAACATGAGCATGGCAAAAATCACCCCCACAAGGAGAGCTGGCTTAACAAGAAAATATAAACTGATACCACTGGACTTGATGGCCAGAAGTTCATTGCTCCTGTTCATCAATCCAAAAACCGTAATTGTTGCGAGTAAAATACTTGCCGGTGTCAATTGTACAAACATGAAAGGGACTTTTAAAACGACATATCCCAGAGCACCTATAAGGGAAATATCAGAATTTAAAAATCTCTCCATCCTGGAAAGATAATCAATAAATACAAACAGAACCAGGATCAGTAACTGAATGATGGAAAAAAATTTAAAAAATTCCTTTAACCAATATTTATGCAGACATGACATATTTTATATTTTTCTTATAAACCGATTTTTTATGGCCAGTGCAGCCTTATTGAAAAACACAGGAGGCATGACCAGTTTTTCCTTTGCATTCCTGACAAGAAAAAAAACGCCAACACCTCCCATGATCACATTTGGCAGCCACATCGCGAAAACCGGAGGATAATTTCCTGTTTCTCCTGCCGACCATCCAATAGCCAGAAGAAAATAATAGAGAAGAAAAAAACAAATTCCAAAACCAAATCCTGAAGACCGTCTAAAAGAAGCTGACTGAACCCCCAGGGGAAAAGCAAGGAGACCTAAGGAAAGACAGGCAAAAGGAATTGAAAATTTTTCATGCAATTCCATTAAAGCTTCGATCAAACGGGCTTTATCCTTAATCCCCGACCGTATTAACCCTATCAAATCAACCAGGCTTATCTCATCCAGGTCCTTTAATATTTTCCCATTCTTTTTGTTCATGCTGTTCAAATCAATATTGATATCATAATTTTCAAATTGAATGCTGCTCACAGATTTTTCATCAGCATCCACCTGATTGATAACCCCATTATAAAGTCTTATGGCATACACCTGCTCATCTTCAAGCCGAATCAATTTCCCTGAAGGAGCAGCAGAAATACTGACGACACCTTTTGTTCGCCTGTCTTCAATAAAGACATCTCTTAATGCTTTGGTTTTCATATTCACATGGGAGACATAAATCATGACATCTTCCAATTCACAATTAAATTGTCTCTCCTGAAGGGCCGCATCAATACTTGATCTTGCAAGTTCAATGCTTTTCTTTTTAATAGATAATTTACCCCAGGATACTCCAAAAACGGTGATGCACATGGTCAAAAAAACACCTGAAAAACAAAAAATCAACACCGGTGGCAATAATTTATAGAGAGATACACCAGCACCTTTTAATGCGAGAATCTCGTTTTCCTGCGACATACGCATAAACGTCAAAAGGATGGATATCATGACAGACATGGGAACGGTGAATTCCAAAAATCTTGGAAGTGTATAAACGACCATAAAAACAACAGATAAAATATCAGCATTATAGTTCACAACCATATTGGTAATTTCCGGTATTCGTGTCATCAAAAAGACAAATGTCAGAAAAAAAAGGCTGATGGCAAAGGGGGGTAAAAATTCCCTGAAAATATATCTGTTTATAATATTAAAACTTTTCATTTTCAGGAAAAATATAAGTTAAGGGACAAATAGTCAAGATTTGATACAAAGATTAGGTTTTAATCCCTTAATTTTCATGATAATAATTTGTCTATGAAATGTGTGATAATAGCCAGTGGCGACCTTGAATATACCAGCGACATTCACCGCATGATCAAGACTGCCCAACTGATTATCAGTGCCGATGGCGGTGCCGGGCATTTAAGAATATTAAATATTTTACCCCATGTAATGATCGGCGACTTTGACTCAATCCATCCGGATGACAAACAGTTTTTTAAAAAAAAACAAGTGAAAATGCTCACCTTTCCCTCAAGAAAAAACCATACTGATTCTGAACTTTGCATATCCTGGGCTCTTGAAAACAACGCAACAGATATCACATTGTTGGGTGTCACCGGCACCCGGCTGGATCATACCCTGGCCAATATTTTTCTTTTAAAAAAACTTGCAAGGCAAAATATCCCGGCCAGAATCATAAATAAAAACAATGAAATTCATATCGTAACAAATTTTTTAGAGCTTAAAGGCCGGCCCAAAGACTTTTTGTCCATTATTCCCATTACAGAGAAAGTAACCGGAATCACTCTAAGAGGACTTGAATATCCTCTGGTAAATGCAACCTTAGAAATGGGATCTTGTCTTGGTGTCAGCAACTCTTTTAAGGAGGCTGTTGCATCTGTTTCTATTGAAAAAGGTATTTTAATCGTAACAAAATCAACAGATTGACCTGCATGATTAAAACTAAAAGAGAAGGCGTCCACTCATTTTTGGACACCTTCTCTTTTAAAAAAAACTAAACCTATTAATCTCCGCAGGAACCGTCGGAACCGCAACTGGAGCATCCGGATTGTCCCAGTTCAATATTGGAGTCAAGATGGAATCCCATCCCGCTAAAATCTATTTTAATATTTTCGGCTTTTCCCATAAAATCTTTGTCGACAACAAATTTCAGGCCTTTAACATCAAATGTGTCATCCGTATCTTTCGGCTCATCCAGAGCCATGGCAAGTGAAGGACCACCTCAGCCGCCTGAATTGAGAAAAATCCTAATGGGGGTAGGTTCTCTGTCCTGGAAATAGTCATTGATCTGCATTTTTGCAGGATCTGTTAACTCAATCATTGTAAAACTCTCCTTATTCGTTTATTTATTTTTCAGGGTTCTTCTGCCTGAATGCTCTAATTCTAATCATGCACCGTCTGCATGTCAATATACTGTACAAAAGATTACAAAAATTGTAATATGTACCGTAATTTATTTTTAAAAATAATAAAAAAAACCCGTGAAAACTAAAAAGTATAAGGACTATCCATGAAAATACTTGTTACCGGTGGTGCCGGATATATCGGGAGCCACACCTGTGTTGAGCTTTTAAATAAAAATTATGATGTGGTTGTCATAGATAATCTTTCCAATAGTTCTGAAGAATCTCTAAAGCGAGTCAAAAATATTACCAGTAAATCCCTTTCATTTTATAAAGCGGACCTCCTGGATAAAAAAGAGATCACTGCTGTTTTTTCTGACCATAAAATAGACGCGGTCATTCATTTTGCAGGGTTAAAGGCTGTGGGAGAATCTGTGATGATCCCATTAAAATACTTTCATAATAATATTACAGGCACATTGAATCTACTTGAAGTCATGAATGATTTCAATACAAAAAACATTGTCTTTTCTTCTTCTGCAACCGTGTACGGAAATCCTGCATCCCTTCCCATAAAAGAAGGCTTCCCCTTATCGGCCACCAATCCCTATGGCCGGACAAAGCTGATGATAGAAGAGATACTGCAGGATCTTTATCGTTCTGACAAAAACTGGAACATTGCCCTGTTAAGATATTTCAACCCTGTTGGTGCTCACGAAAGCGGCAAGATCGGAGAAGACCCGTTTGGTATCCCTAATAATCTTGTACCGTATATTTCCCAGGTAGCCGTAGGGGCTTTATCCCAGGTCAGTATATTTGGGAATGACTATGATACCCCGGACGGAACCGGTGTCAGAGACTTTATTCATGTGGTTGATCTGGCACTGGGCCACATTAAAACCCTGCCAAAACTTTTTACCAATCCTGGTGTGATGATTTATAATCTTGGAACAGGTCTTGGCTATTCAGTCCTTGAAATGATTAAAGGATTTGAAGCGGCAAGCAATAAAAAAATCCCTTATAAAATCACAAGACGAAGACCCGGTGATATTGCCGCCTGCTGGGCAGATCCTGCCAAAGCGAAAGCGGAACTTGACTGGGAAGCAAATAAAACACTTATAGACATGTGCAAAGATACATGGAACTGGCAGAAAAAAAACCCAACCGGATACCAGAAAACTCAATGAAAAAATAAGGACGCAAACTTGAACAGCAGACCTGTTGCCATAGGAGCAAGGTTAAAACAATACCCGTCGATTCAAACCCTTGGGTTCAAGCCCAATTTTCAGGATTATTCCGCCCGGGAGCAGAAACTGATCCTGAACGCAAAAAAAATCTATTACCCTACCGCCTTTTATGCAGACCTGTTCAATACCATGGGGAAAAAAACATTCCCCAGTTTTCATACCTATAAATTTGCCCAAGACAAAATAAAACAAACAGCGATTTTTAACATGCTTGATATTCCCCATCCAGAAACAAAAATTTTTTATGGAAAAAAACAAAAGCAGACGATCCTTAAACATTTTGCTTTCCCGTTTATTGCCAAAAAAGCCAGAGGATCATCTAAAGGCAATGATGTGTACCTGATTCAAAACAACGAAGATCTTTTACGTTCTTTAAAAAACAAAGGCCCTGCCTATATCCAGGAATATCTTCCCATAGACCGGGATATGCGGATTATCATTATCGGAAAAAAAATCAGGCTTGCCTATTGGCGGATTGCAGCCCCGGACAATTTTAAAACCAATCTTTCCCAGGGCGGAGCCATCAGCTTTAACCCCCTGCCGCAAAAAGCCCTTGATCTTGCACTCACAACCGCTTTAAAGTGTGGATGGGATGATGTGGGGATCGATATCATTGAACACAACAATCAATTCTATGTCCTGGAAGGCAATATGAAATACGGAACAAAAGGATTCCAGAAAGCCGGCATCCATTATAAAAAAATGATGGCAAATCTGATCGTGGAAGGAAAGGTCTAAGCGTTATAGCAGCCCTGCATCCTGTTCATCTTCTTCCCATTCAGCAAGGTATGTTTTGATGGCCGCATATTTTGATGATCCCCCGGGTTTAAAAAACAGATATCCAAGCTGCTCAATCCGGGTTTCAAGACATTGAAAAAAAGCCGCTTCAACCTGCTTTATTTCAATATTATTTTCATCCTTTTCTATTTTATCCAGCACAACCCTGGTCAAGTGTCCTTTTGGAACAAAAATATCGCAGACAGCAGCATTCCATTCTTCGGGAAAATTATTTATCTTCCACGGGCTTAACGTCTCAGGTCGTAAGATACTTTTATTTGCAGGGTTAAAGGGAGATTTGACAATCTTCATTTTCCGTTTATCAAACTGCATCAATTCTTTTAAAAGCGCCTCTATACCATTTGAAAAAATCCATTCTTCCGGTTCCAGCAGAACAGGAGGGAATTCTTTGCTGGTAAGCGCATATTTGTACGGTCCCTTTTCTCCCCAAACCGTCTTAAACTCCTTTGAATTGGCAAGTATTTCTCTTTTTATCGGTTCAACAACCATTTTAAAATTTTCCTGATAAAAATTGCCTGGATTTTTCATCGCCCATTTTACTGCTCTCCTGTTTATAAAATATCTGTTACCGATCTATTACGCAGATTTTTTCTATAAATCAACCATAGAACTCCTGTTGAACAACAAGTCCGGCATTGATTTAGTCATTATAATTGTTGACTATGTATTCCTTTTTATAATAACCTCAGGCCCGATTAAATTGAATCCACCATTATTTTTAGGGAGAGAACCACCATGACTGAAAGATGATTATTCTTTTTTGCAGCAGCTACAGCAGTTCTGGCCGCCACATTTTTTTTAACCGGATGCGTATCCTCAGGACCGCAATTTACAAAACCGGAAGCACCGCCTTCGGGCCGATCCGTTGTCTATTTTTATCGTGCGAATAAGTTGCTCACCAACGCGACATCCCCTGGAATCATTCATAACAAGAAAAAAGTGTTGTCCCTGATGGTCAGCGGAGGATTCTGGAAATATTATATTAATCCGGGTGTCCATGTATTTGAACCCCAGCAATTTGGTCTTTATAAAAAAGTTCCTCTGACCCTTACCAATGACAAACCCGGGCAGACTTACTATGTTGAGCTGGTGGTAAACATCGGTTATATCGGCTTTCATCTTCGAAGTGAACCCGTGGGGCTTGCCGGTATCTCCGAATGTTATGAACTTGGAACTGGCTCCAACGGCCAGTCAGGAACCCTGCCGGCCAAAACCGATGAGGCGGCCACGGACAATGTTGCTGTTCCTGATTCAAAAGAGAAGGCTCAGGCTGAAATCCTGCCCAAACCCGAGCCGGCCCAGATATCACCTGCAACAGGTCCTGCCACGATCCATGTGGTCACCCCCCCTGAAAATGCCCGAATCAGAATCATGAATATAAAACCCAAATTTCACCAGGGCATTGAACTAAAACCCGGGAAATACCACATTGAAATTTCGGCCGAAGGGTATTTTACCGAGTCCAAATGGGTGGCCCTTGCAAAGGGAGAAGCCTTGAATCTGAATTTCACCCTCCTGGCCAAATAGAATAAAACAACGGCTGCCCCCCGGTGGTATCGGAAAAAAATCCGTCATCACCGGGATTATAACGTTTACGACGCTCTCCATCACCCACAATGACTTCTTTAGCATGGAGGTTCTCTACGGTATTGACCTCTGTGGTATTACCGGAAAAGATCCAGCTGCGGACAGGTATCCCTTCCTTTGTGACGGCAAGAGCAATTACAACCCGGGTGTGCTCTGTTAATTGACTTTTTTAATAAAATTTGATATTTAAATTTAATTAACCACGCAGAGTTATTTCACGCGATAATTCATATCTTCCTGATTTGAAAACCTGAGCATCCCGAAGAACGAGACAATGAGCCTGTAAATCCGTCGTTTTTATAAGAAACATAATACGGTTAATTAACCCCAAAAAGGGAGAAATGATGATGAACACTTACATTAAAAAATTGTTTATTGTGATTGTTTTTGTTTTTTTCATGGTCCCGTTTCCGGTTACAGGTTTTTCCGATGAACCGGTAAGACTTGGTGTTGCTGTTGTGAAAACCGGTGAACTCGCCTCTTATGGCATTTCCGGGTTAAGAGGTGTGGAATTGGCTGTCCAGAACATAAATGCCAAGGGAGGAATTATGGGCAGACAGGTTGAACTCTTTGTGGAAGATGATTTATGCCTGCCTAAAAATGCTTTGATTGTTGCATCAAAGCTTCTAATACATAATGTCCATGCCGTCATCGGGCATATCTGCAGCGGTGCGACATTTGCCGCCCTTGATACATATAAAAATGCCAATATCATTACGATTTCACCCTCGGCAACGAATCCTGATCTTACCCAGAGTGGCGATTACCCAAATTTTTACAGGACCATTGCGTCTGATGACACCCAGGCCCTGGTCCAGATTGAGTTTGTGATCAATCAACTCAAATTAAAACGAATCGCTGTTATCCATGACAAAAGTGTTTATGGCAAAGGGCTTGCAGAGTATGCAAAAGAGATCTTGAAAAAGATAGATAAGAGAAAACTTGTCTTATTTGAAGGTGTCAGCACAGGCTCCATCAACTATACCCAGTTTGTTCAAAAAATAAAAAAAGCCCGGGCAGATGCGGTTATATACGGGGGATACCATCCTGGTGCATCAAAAATCGTCAGGCAGATGCGGTTAAAGAAAATAGAGGCAATTTTTCTTTCAGGGGACGGAATAAAGGATGAATCCTTTATTGTATCCTCTGGTAAAAATGCTGAAGGTGTCTATGCCACTGCGCCCAAGGATACGTCAGCAATAAAAATGGCAGTTGATGTAACAAGAGCATACAGGGCAAAATATGATGAGGAACCCGGGGCATTTTTCATGAATGCCTATGCAGCAGTAGTGGCACTTGCCAATGCCATTGAAACGGCAGGATCACTGGATTACGACAAAATATCCAAAGTACTTAAATCAGAATTCGTGGAAACCCCCATCGGCAAGATTGGTTTTGATGAGCGCGGAGATGCTACCGGTACTGGCTTTTCAATTTTCCAGGTGCAAAATGGTGTTTTTGTAGAACTTAAATAAAGTTTGAACGATATGCTTGAAATAAAAGAACTTAATAAAAGTTTTGGTGGGCTCAAGGCTATAAGTAATTGTTCCCTGAACGTTGAAAAAGGTTCAATAACAGGGCTTATCGGTCCCAACGGGGCCGGGAAGACCACTCTTTTTAATTTGATCACAGGATTTTACAAACCTGAAAAAGGGACCATCCGGTTCAACGGGGACAGAATTGATGGACTGCCGCCCCATAGGATATTCTCAAATAAGATCTACAGGACTTTTCAGATAACCCGTGAGTTTTCACAAATGACAGTCCTGGAAAATCTGATGCTCATGCCGGGTGAACAATACGGGGAAAAGATTTGGAACACCTGGTTTCGGCCTGCAAAAGTAAGACACCAGGAAAAGGGTATTATGGAAAAAGCTCTTGAAGTTCTTGATTTTGTTGAATTACTGGACTTAAAAGACGAGTATGCAGGTTCCCTTTCAGGGGGACAGAAAAAGTTGCTGGAGCTTGCCAGGAGTATGATGGCTAATCCTGAAATCGTCCTATTGGATGAACCCGGTGCAGGGGTAAACCCAACATTGATGAAAAAACTGATGGGCAACATAAGGCGTTTGCGGGATGAAAAAAATTTAACTTTTTTATTAATAGAACATGACATGGATCTGGTAATGAATCTTTGCAACCCTGTCATTGTCATGAGTGAAGGTACAAAATTGACCCAGGGAACGCCTGAAGAAGTCAAAAAAGATAAACGGGTTTTAGAAGCATATCTGGGCGGGCAATATAGATGACAATTTTAACAGCCAAAGATATTATATCGGGGTATACCAAGGTTGATATACTTTATAATGTCAATATCAAAGTGGAGCAAGGCCAGATTGTTTCCATTATCGGACCCAACGGAGCGGGAAAGTCAACCCTTTTAAAAACCATATTCGGGATTTTAAAGCCACGGCACGGAAAAGTAGAACTCAAGGGTGAGGACATCACAGGGCTTAAGCCTGACAAAATTGTGCAAAAAGGAATCTCCTATGTTCCCCAGGTGGACAATGTGTTTCCGTCCCTCACTATCCGGGAAAACCTTGAAATGGGAGCATTTATCCGAAATGATGATTATAGCGGAAGGATTGAGGATATCTACACTCTTTTTCCTGTTCTGAAAGACAAATCCAATCAAAAGGCAAGCCAGCTTTCCGGCGGGCAAAGACAGATGGTTGCCATGGGAAGAGCCTTGATGCTGGATCCAGGCCTCCTGCTGCTGGACGAACCTTCTGCCGGGCTGGCACCCCGTCTTGTGTCCATGATATTTGAAAAAATTATAGAGATCAATGCATCAGGTGTGGCAATGATCATTGTGGAACAAAATGCCCGGGAGGCATTGAAAATGGCAGATCATGGATATGTTCTGGCCATGGGCAAAAATGTCCTGGATGACACTGGAGAAGCCCTTTTGACCAGTGAAGAGGTCGGTCGCCTCTACCTGGGAGGATAAGTATGGCGGAATTGATAGTTTACGGGATTGTCCTGGGCAGTATTATTTCCCTGGGCGCCATCGGTCTGACACTGGTGTACGGCATCATCCGTTTTGCAAATTTTGCGCATGGGGATTTAATGTCGGCAGGGGCATATATTGCTCTGTTCATAACGTCCGTGGCCTTGCCTTGGACAGGACTGCCACACACCACTTTCGGGCCGTTTTCATTTGGCTGGGAAATGGTCATTGCCTTTCCTGTTTCCATGCTGATTGTCGGCGGCGTGGCCATTGGACTGGACCAAATTCTTTATCAAAAACTTAGAAATAAAAACAGCAATGCGGTCATCATGGCCATGTCTTCTTTGGGTGCATCATTTATCATCCGGATGATTATTCTCATTCTCTGGGGTTCGGATTTTTTCTTCTACAGACCCGGCGTTCTGCGTCCGGCCATTGAATTTCCCTTGGGGATAAAGATCCGGCCGGATCAGATCCTGATTCTTTTTATTGTCTTTTTGCTGATCACAGGCCTCCATCTTTTTTTAAAAATGACAAAAATGGGAAAGGCAATGAGGGCCACAGCGGATAATATGGAGCTTGCCAAGGTATCCGGCATTGATACGGAAAAAATTATTATCTGGACCTGGTGTATTGGCGGGGCATTGGCAGCTGCCGGCGGTATCCTTTACGGCATTGATGTTCAGCTTCACCCGGCAATGGGCTGGAATTTTCTGATTCCTTTGTTTGCCGCCACCATTCTGGGCACCATTGGAAACATGTACGGGGCGCTTATCGGCGGGTTGATCATCGGTATATCCCAACAGGTTTCAACCGCGTTTATCATGCCCACATACAAACCTGCAGTGGCATTTGTTATCATGATCCTGATCCTACTGTTTCGCCCCAAAGGACTATTTAGCGGAGGTAAAGAATAATGGAATTCGCAGGCATTTTAGCATATCTGGTTTCTTTGGCCATCATGGCAGGAATATATGCGGTATTCTGCCTGGGTCTTAATATCCAATGGGGATATACCGGGTTGTTTAACATTGGCATCGCAGGATTTTTCTGCATTGGAGCCTATACATCGGCAATGATCACATCACCCATGCCCACCGGCACCTATGCCCATTATGTTCATCAATTGTTCGGGCTGAACCTGCCCTTTGTTTTCGGATTAATTGGCGCAGCAAGCATTTGCGGGATTGTTGCCTTTTTTATCGGGTTTGCCACACTAAGGCTTGGGGATGACTACCTGGCCATTGCCACCCTGGGGATCGCCGAGACATTCAGGCTGATCTTCAACAATGAACAATGGCTGGCAAACGGGCCCAGAGGGTTGATGGGGCTTCCCCAGCCTTTGGCGGGTCTGGTTGATCCTAAAAATTACAACTACATTTATCTGGTTATTGTCATTGTTATATTGATCCTGATTTATCTTTTAATTGAACAGGCCATCCGCTCTCCCTGGGGAAGGGTATTAAGATCTATCAGGGAAGATGAGATCTCTGCTGCCATGAGCGGAAAGAATGTTTTAAGGTTTAAAATCCAGGCCCTTGTTTTCGGAGCCATGATTATGGGAGTTGGCGGGGCCTTATATGCCCATTATACAAAGGCCATTTCGCCCGATGTATTCACCCCGTTGTATGGAACGTTTATCATCTGGGTCATGCTGATGGCAGGTGGAAGTGGAAACAATAAAGGGGCTATTCTCGGAGCTTTTTTGATCTGGGGAATGTGGATAGGGACTAAATTCATGACTGACCTGCTTCCCTATACCCTCAAAGCAAGAGCTCCTTATATCCGGTTTCTTTTAATCGGTATTTTACTGGAGTTCATACTGATTTACAGGCCCCAGGGAATTTTGGGGGAAGAGAAAAAAGTCTCCAAGCTGATAGAATAACCAAAGAGGGCTTTAAACAGCCCCCTTTGGATTTTTAACCTGCGGGATCTGCTTTTCTATTTAACCTCTTCTGTCCTGACAGTTACGATTTTTCCGTTTTCATATTTCCAAATCTCAATAGGGGTTACAACATCTCCGTTTTTGTCATAATCCACTGATCCTGCCGCACCTTCATAATTAATATCTTTACCCTGTTTTAACAAATCAAACGCCTTTTTAAATTCACCCGGATTTATTATAGTTCCCGGCGGACCGGCCACAGAACGCAAATTGTCCCGGATATTTTCCGATGTTAAGGCCAGCCCTTTAATCTTTGCCTTGTAAGCTGCAAGCCCAATGGTGGCCATTGCATCGTATCCGTTTGTGATAAACGGCAAAGGCGGAAGTTTGCCAAACTCTTTCTTATACTGGGTATTAAACATCTCATAGGATTTGCCGCCTGAACTACCCGGAGCTGTCCCCATCTGACCCTCAACATTCTTAGCACCCAGGGCTTTTACAATATCCTGTGATTTTGTTCCATCGCAAAATAGGAATCTTCTGTATTTGAAAAATTCAATGGCCTCTTTAAGATAGACTTGGGCATGTTGGGGGTAACTAAAGGCTAAAAGCCTGTCAGGGTTTCCTGCCAAGGCTTTTCTCAGTTCCGCTGTATAGGATTCGGCTGCTTTCTCATCATGGGGAACCATTACTAGAACCTTACCTTTCATGGCTTCAAAGGATTGTTTAAACAGCTCTGCAAGCCCCTGTCCATAGGGGTTGTTTACATAAAGAACTGCTGCGGTTTTATTGTAACTGGCAGCAAGTTTGCCGGCAACAACTCCTTGCAAGGCATCGGATGGACATGTTCGAAACAAGAAGTCCTTGTTCTTGTCACTGGGTAAAACAGTGAGTAAAGGAGATGTGGACGCAGGTGAAATCATGATCACATTGTTGGGACTTGTCACCGACTCGGCAACAGGAACGGTAACCCCACTGGCCAATGCCCCGACAATTGCCACGACCCTGTCTAATTCCACCAGTTTTTTTGCAGCATTGGTGGCCGGGATAGCAGAAGTTTCACTGTCTTCATGAATGAGCTCGATATCAAAGCCGACAGCTCTCATCTGTTTTGCCCCGAGAATCACTCCATTCTGAATATTAGGTCCGAATTCTTTTAACGGTCCTGTGTGGGAAAGAAGGGTTCCAACCTTAATCTCCGCGGCAATAGCACCGGGAATCAAGATCAGAAAGAAAAGAAAAATACTTACATAAATCATGGATTTTTTCATAATGGTCTCCTTTCTGGTATTAACCATTTCTAAAAATTTTAATGGAGGATAAACGCTATCCTCCGGTTTTATGCAGATGCGATAGGAAAAAAGTGGTGAAACTTTCTTGGAGAGCTTATGAATAGATCAAATTTCGCACAACTCCTATATGTTACATTTATTTAACATTATAAGAGTATCAATATAAGCGGAAAAAATCGTTTCAGAACAGATCTTTGAATGAAGTGTAAAATAACCCTTGGGGAATCATTAAGCATATACCAAAAAAAACAATATTTTTCAAGAATATTTTATTATTATTTCCAATTTTTTCAAATTATTATAATATTCTTTCGCAGTACAGTATTTTATTTATCCCTTGACCTTAAAATTCTATTCTGTTAACTATGTCGTCTTAATATGGTTAACGAACAGAAAAATATTAAAGAAAACATATTAAAAATTCTTTATAAAGCCGGGGGAAAAACCATTTCCGGAGTCAGATTAAGTGCTGCCCTCAATGTTTCCAGGGTGGCAGTATGGAAACATATCAAAACATTAAAAGAAAGCGGGTTTGATATTGAATCCCGGCCCAAAGGATATGGCCTGTTGAACCATGATGATCTTTTGCTGCCGTTTTGTTTTAATAAAGAATTTGAAAAGAAAATCTTACATTTCCCGGAACTTGAAACCACCATGGATAAGGCAAAGATCCTGGCGAAAAATAATGCCCCCCATTTAAGTGTTGTCGTCGCAGAAAACCAGACCACAGGCAGAGGACGGCTGAACAGAAGATGGTTCTCGTCAAAAGGCGGGCTGTGGTTTACTCTGATTTTAAAACCCAATACGCCTCCCGTTCTTTCCTATATCTATAATTTTGCCGCCTCCCTAAGTCTTTCAAGATCTTTAAACCGCTTGTTTGATGTGAATGTCAGTGTCAAATGGCCCAATGATATTTTATTGAATGGGAAGAAACTGGTCGGCCTTCTTTCTGAAATGGAAACCCGCGGGGATATGGTTGAATTTATTAATATCGGTATCGGCATAAATGTGAACAACTCTCCTCAGGAATATGAGCCCAAGGCTATTTCATTAAAGGATGTCTTACATAAGACTGTATCACGAAGGTTAATCCTGGAAACTTTTCTAGATGATTTTAAAAACCGGATTCAACCCCCGATTCAAATCCCAGCTCAAACCATTGATTGCCGTCAGATCATTGACCAGTGGAAAGAGCAAACGTCAACCATTGGCAGTCAGGTCAGGATTGAAACATTAACAGATGTTTATGAAGGCCTTGCTGTAGATGTAGATGAGACCGGTGCTTTAATGATTAAAGATAAAACCGGAGAAATAAAAAAAATAATATACGGAGATTGTTTCCATACATAAGGAAGAAAAGTTCATGAACAGTTCAAAACAACTTAGAATGACTGTATATACGTCCTTATTTGTTGCCTTTATTGCCATTGGGGCATTTATTGCCATTCCCGTCGGTCCGGTTCCCATCGTCCTTCAGAATATGTTCGTTCTTTTGGCGGCAATTATTTTAGGCCCTGTCTGGGGACTTTCCTGCGTGGCCATTTATCTTTTGATCGGCCTTGCAGGTCTGCCGGTATTCGCAGGCGGAACCTCGGGTATCGGTAAACTGTTCGGGCCTACAGGCGGTTATCTTCTGGGATATCTTCCTGCGGTCTTTGTCACTGCCGGCATTTCAAAAGGATTGGGCAAAAAAATGTCCTCGGACGTTATTGCCATGCTGATCGGATCTTTGATTATTTATGCAGCAGGCGTTCCCTGGCTTAAGGTTGTGACCTCCATGACATATGAGAAAGCCCTTGCGGTCGGCATGTACCCTTTCCTGATCGGAGATGCACTTAAAATCATTGCCGCGGCATTTATTGCAAAAACCTTAAGACCTGTCATTAAATTGTAATCTTGGATCTTTAAATCATACACCATGCAAGAATCAATTATCGATATAAACGCCATCTGCCACACCTTTTCCGATGGCTACATAGGAATTAAAAATATATCCGTATCCATATCCAAGGGTGAATTTATTATTCTTGCCGGGAAAAACGGATCCGGAAAAACAACCTTATTAAGACATTTGAACGGCCTTTTGCTGCCGGATTCGGGAATAATTTTTGTTAATGGACAGGATGTTTCAAAACATCTTATTCAAACCCGTAAAACCGTTGGCATGGTATTCCAGGATGCTGATACACAAATCGTTGGAGACACAGTGTTTGATGAAGTGGCCTTCGGCCTTGAAAACTTAAAAGTTAAACGGGCCAAAATCAATGAAAAAGTCACCTTGATTCTTGAAAATCTAAATCTTTTGCATTTAAAAGACCGGAGCCCTTCTACCCTTTCTGGGGGAGAAAAACGAAAGCTTGCCATTGCCGGAATTCTGGTGATGGACCCTGAGGTGATTATGTTTGATGAACCCTTTTCCAATCTGGATTATCCCGGAACCCTCCAGGTTCTCTCCACGATCATTAAGTTGAACCGGTCAGGCCACACCATCATTATTGCGACCCATGATGTTGAGACCATCATTTGTGAGGCGACAAGAATCATTATTATGGAAAAAGGCCTTATTAAAGAAGACGGAGAGCCTGATCGTATTGTCAAATATCTGGAGTCTTACGGCGTCAAGGAGCCCTGCTCTTCAAAATTCGGTCTGGGATTACAACCATGGCTCACGTAACACCGTTCACATACAGACAAGGACAATCCTTACTGCATCTGCTTGATGTGAGATGTAAATTCTTTATAATATGTATCGTCAGCATGTCCCTGTTATCCGCGCATCTGCCTGCCTGTTTTTTTTACTTTTTGATGTTGCTTTTTTTCTTTAAAAAGTCTGGCCTTAACATCTTTGCAACCTTGAACAGCATAAAATATTTTATACTATTGCTCTTTTTTGTTTTTATTGCCCGGGCACTGACTGTGAAAGGCGATATCATCTTTTCATTTTATGGTATATCCATCACAGGACAAGGCTTAAATGAGGGGTTTCTGGTGGCCTTTAAATTCTTTTTAGTGATGTTAACAGGCCTGCTCTTTTCTACAACCACCCAGCCATCTTCTGTTAAAAGTGCAGTTCAATGGTTTTTAAAACCGATTCCTTTTGTTCCTGAAAAACGGGTGGCCGTCATGATCAGCCTGTCACTCAGCTTTATGCCGGTCATTTTAAAGCAGGCCAAAGAGATATCAGATGCCCAGAAGGCACGATGTGCCGACCTTCAAAAAAATCCTGTAAAAAAAATCATCCGCCTTGTTTTACCCCTGTTAAAAAAAACCTTCCTATCTGCGGACAGCCTTGTTCTTGCTATGGAATCAAGATGTTATAGTGATGACAGAACTGATCCTGAATTTTTACCTTCCGGAAAGGAAATCCCGTTTCTTATCG
The DNA here is from genome assembly GCF_014237455.1 of Desulfobacula sp. Taxonomy (GTDB): domain Bacteria; phylum Desulfobacterota; class Desulfobacteria; order Desulfobacterales; family Desulfobacteraceae; genus Desulfobacula. The sequence goes on from NZ_JABZFL010000004.1 coordinate 46,447, forward strand.
GCAGTTTTATCATATCTTTAAGTCTTGTCTGGTTGTAAGCTTAAGATTATTTTTAGGTCATCTTTGACATTTCTCATTGATCATCACAATTTTTTAATGTAAAATTCGAACCATAATATATCTTCATTACTATTTTGAATGAAGTAAATTAATAATATACACTCCGAGAAGGAGACCATTATGTCAAAAACAGAGGACCAATTCCCCGGATCAACCCTGTTTGATCTGAGAGGGAAACAATCTGTCCGGGCAACATTCAAACTTTCCCAGAAAGCCATTGATGCCATCGGACTTGTAGCCATTCACATGGGGATAAAACAAAAATCTCTTTTTGATCACATCATAGAAGACATAGATGCGTTGGACAGCCTTGCAAAAACCATTCGGATCAGACAATTCAAAAAAATCTCCAGAAAACAAAAAACCTTTGTATTAAGCCGTAGAACCATTGAATCCCTTGAGGCCATTTCCCGGGCTTATGGAACCCCTCGGGATGCACTGGTCGAATATTCGGTAAAAAAACTTGAATCTATTATCACCGCTGAAAAAGCAAGGCATGAAGAACGAAAAATACTGCTAAAAGATATTATTGATCATTTCAACCAGGGAAAATTGTTTTACAAAAATGCCGTCAGCATACTTGGCAAAGATGATCCTTTTTGCAGGCGCATTGAAAAAGCAGTCTTTGCCTGTCACAAAACAGAAAAAGAACTGGCTGCATTTATTGAGAAAAGCAAAATTTTAGAAGAATTTTAAACCATAATAACCCTTATAAATCATTAAGGAGGAAACGTTGATTGAAGTTCAAAACCTGACCAAGAACTTTAAAGACTTCCGTGCTGTAGACAATATCAGCATGACGATCCGCAAAGGTGAAATTTTAGGTCTTCTGGGCCCAAACGGTGCGGGAAAGACAACAACATTAAGAATGTTAACCGGGTATTTCAGGCCGAGTTCAGGCACAATAAAAATAAAAGATTTTCAAATGCCGAAAGATGCCATAAGGATAAAATCCCTCATTGGATACCTGCCTGAATCCGCCCCTCTCTATCACAATATGCTGGTCTATGACTATCTGGAGTATATTGCTAAAATAAAAGGAATCGATGATAAGGAAAAACGATATGACCGATTCCTGCAATTATCAGATCTTTGCGGACTTTCTTCCATTATGGACAAACCCATTGCCACTCTTTCAAAAGGATTGAAACAAAGAGTCGGTCTTGCCCATGCCATGATGACCGATCCTCAAATTTTAATTCTGGATGAACCCACTTCCGGCCTGGACCCGAACCAGATTGCCGAAATAAGAGATATCATTAAGACTATCGGTAAAGAAAAAACCATTATTTTCTCTACCCATATTTTGAGTGAAGCCGAAGCCACCTGTGACAGAATTGCCATTATCAATAAAGGAAGAGTGGTTGCCGATGATACAACAGACAATCTTAAACAAAGTGTCAAACAAAATTCCTTCATTAACCTGTCCCTTAAAGGGGCTTCAAAAGACACTGCAAAAACCTTGTTAAAGAGCATTGATTCAAATCTTAATATTAAAGATGTTGAGCCGGTTGAAGAAGGTCTTGTCTCTTTTGAGATCACCAATTCAGATGACAGGTCAGATGACAGGGATTTTAGATCAGACATATATCTTAAAATAAAAGAGACGGACTGGATCATTATACAATTGACAAAAAAATCCCAGGCCCTTGAAAAAATATTTCAGGAATTGACAAGGGAGGGAGCATAAACCCCATGAAACAGATAAAAATTATTGCCATTAAAGAATTCAAGGATTATTTCATCTCACCCATTGCCTATATTGTGATATCGCTGTTCCTGATTGTAACGGGGTGGTTTTTCTTTTCCACGTTTTTTATTTTTGGGCGGGCTGATTTAAGAGATTTTTTCTCTCTACTCCCCATCACTTTTTCTTTTATCATCCCCGCCATTACCATGCGGCTGTTTTCCGAAGAAAAAAATATCGGTTCCTATGAAACCCTTTTGACCCTGCCGGTATCTTTTACAGATATTGCTCTGGGTAAATTTTTTGCTGCCACCTTGTTTACGGCTTCCATGCTGATTCCGACCATTTCTTATCCGATTTTTATCTCCTTTATCGGTGAGATTGATTCAGGGCCTGTAATCGGCGGATACATGGGTGCCATCTTTCTGGCTGCCGCCTATTGTTCCATAGGACTGTTTGCCTCGTCTCTGACACGCAATCAGATCGTTGCCTTCATCATTGGCTGTGCCCTGTGCTTTACCCTGACCATTCTTGACAAGCTCTTGTTTTTCATGCCGACAAAAATTATCTGGGTTATAGAACACATTGGCGCCACTTCCCATTTCACTAATATCTCCAAAGGAATTATCGATTCCAGGGATATCCTTTACTTTGTGAGTGTGATCTTTATTTTTATTTTTTCAACCTATCTTGTTATGCATGAAAAGAACTAAGGAGAAACAATGGGTAACTTTTCAATAAAAGAAAAATATTTCAAATTCATTTTATATCTTGTGGTCATTGTCCTGGTAAACATTGTCGGCATTACCCTGTTTTTCAGGGCAGACCTGACACGCGACAAAATCTATTCTCTGTCATTGGCAAGCCAGGATGTTGTGGCCACCCTGTCTGAACCCTTAAGCATTAAGGTGTTTTTCTCAAAAGATCTTCCGGCACCCCATAATAATACAGAACGTTTTCTCAGAGATCTCTTGGAAGAATACGCTGCCAAAGGCAAAAAATATTTTAATTATACATTTTACAATGTCACACCGGAAGAAGGCACCCTGACGGGAAAGACCGATGAAAACCGGGATATGGCGCAGGATTACGGCATACAGCCCGTCCAGATCAGAATAATGGAAAATGATGAAATCAAATTTAAAAATGCCTATATGGGTCTGGTCATTATCCACGGGGATCTGATTGAAAAAATTGAAGCCATCACCTCGACAAATGGTCTTGAATACCAGTTGACAACCGCTATCCAGAAAATGAACAACAAAGTGAGCGCTTTATTACGGCTGGATGAAAAAATAAATGTTACTATGTATTTATCCTCTTCCCTTAATGACATCGCCTCCCTGATTGGGCTTGACCAACTGCCATTACTGGGCAAAGCTGTCGCTGATACCATTGAAAAGCTCAACAATAAAAGCCTTGGCATTCTTGAATTTAAAGCAATTGATATTTCAGACAAAGAAAAACTTGATTTAATTGGCAAAGAACATGATTTAATGGCGCTGACCTGGCCTGCCATTCCGGAAAAAGATATTTCAGCCGGCAGCGGGGCCGCAGGGCTTGTCATTGAATTTAAAAATAAAGCGACAACACTGCCTCTGATCAGTGCCATGGAACTTCCCATCATCGGCACAACCTATCAAATGGCAGATCCGGCTGCTTTGGAAGAAGAACTCAATTCGGTTGTGGAAAAACTGATCGGTATTAATAAGGATATCGGATTCCTGGCAGATCACGGGACCCACTCCCTTATGCCGGACAGACTGGCCATGATGCAGGGCAGACCCTCAGAAGCCATGCAGGTGTTTAATACGCTCGTTTCCTCACGGTATTCTATTAAACCGATTGCTCTAAAAGACGGGGCGATTCCCGATGGACTAAGCGCTCTGATTATTGCAAGACCCACCCAGAAATTTTCAGATTATGAATTATTCCAGATTGACCAGGCCCTGATGAAGGGGACAAACATTGCCTTTGTTTCAGACTCATTTAATGAAATCATGCCGCAACAGGGCGGCATGCCGCCAAGTTATGAACCCATTGATACCGGCCTTGAAAAACTCTTGACCCATTATGGTGTCAATATAAAAAAGGCCTATGTTCTGGACAAACAATCCTATAAGCATCAGGCACCCCAAAATATGGGCGGCGGCGAGCAGAACATTTATTTTGCCCCCATGTTAAAAGAAAAAACCATCAACAACACCCCTGAATTCATGGATAATATCAAGGGCCTTGTTGCCATGCAGATTTCTCCCCTTGAGCTTTTGCAAGAAAATATTGATAAAGACAAAATTGTGGCAACAACGCTTTTGTCTTCATCTGATGAATCATGGCTGATGGAAGGAAACATCAATTTAAACCCCATGTTCATCAGCCCGCCTGAGTCAACAGATGAAATGAAATCCTATGATCTTGCCTATCTTCTTTCCGGAACCTTCACAAGCTATTTCAAAGGTAAAGCCATCCCTGAAAAAGAGTTGGGAGAAAAAGATATTACAGAAGAAAAAAATAAACTTGAAGGCTTTACTGCCAGGCATACCTTTTTAGAAACCTCCAAGCCGGCCAAGCTGTTTGTTCTCCCCTGTTCCCAAATGCTTCAGGATAATATGCTGGATCCCCAGGGCCGGACAACCAATGCCACATTTATTTTAAACGTCATTGACCATCTCAATGGTGAAGACAAGATCGCCCGGTTAAGAAGCAAGCAGCAGACATTAAATCCGATTGCAGAGACAACCCCGTTTGGCAGAGGCATTATTAAGGCAGTTAATATTATCGCTCTGCCTATTATAGTCATCCTGTTCGGCCTTTTAGTCCTTGCCAAAAGAACATCCAGAAAAAAGAAAATCGCCAGTCGTTTTAACGCTTAAGAGGAATAAACACATGAAAAAAGAATACCTGATACTGATCGCACTCATTCTGATATTGGGAGCATACCTTTTGTTTCATAAAGAAAACAAGGACCACACCATACTGCCGGAAATTGTAAAAATAGATGTTTCCAAAATCACCGGGCTTGTTATAAACAAAAAAGAAGGGCCGATAGAATTTACAAAAAAAGAAAAGGGCTGGGTATTGACGGACAAAGAATACCTTGCAGATTCATCATCTGTAGACAACATGCTGGATACTTTAAAAACATTGAAGCTGTCTGCGCTGGTGTCTCAAAAAGGAGATCTGAAAAGATACGAGCTTGATGATGAAAACCATATCAAGGTTAAAGCAGTGAACGGGCAGGAGACCCTTTTTGAATTTACCATGGGGAAAACAGCACCAACCTTTAACCATACCTTTGTCATGTTGACAAATGATAAAAATATCTACCATGCTAATGGCAGCTTCAGATCCTATTTTGACAAGAGCGTGGAAGATTTCAAAGAGAAAAAAGAGTGAAACCTTTTTTAAAAATAGCATATCAACCTTACAAATGGATCATCGTTATTCCTTTTGTTTTCATTATTACCATGGTTCTCGGGTTGATATGCATTTTTTCGGGACTTTTATTTAAACAGAGTGGTGTTAATCTTATTGCCGTCACATGGTCAAAACTTTGCTGCGCCATTGCTCCCTTGAAAGTGATCATCACCGGCAAAAAAAACTATAGCAGGGACACTTCCTATGTGGTTGTATCAAATCATCAGAGCATGGCAGATATCCCCGTGATTCACGGACATCTCGGCTTGAAAATAAAATGGATAATGAAAAAAGAACTGGGAAAGATCCCCATTTTCGGACCCGCGTGCCACCACCTGGGCTGTATCTATGTTGACCGGAAAAATCATGATGCAGCTATAAAATCAATCCGAAAAGCCCAGAGAAGATTATCTGAAAACGCTTCAGTGTTGTTCTTTTCCGAAGGGACAAGAAGCCGGGACGGAAAGGTAATGCCGTTTAAAAAGGGGGCATTTAAATTTGCCCGTGAGACAAACCTTCCCATATTGCCAATAACCATTAAAAACTCTTTGCATGTTCTTCCCCCCGATTCCCTTGATCTGATACCCGGTACAATTGAAATCATTGTTCACCGCCCGATCCATATTTCAGATCACCACATGGATCACCTTGACGATGTGATAGAACAGACCCGTCAGATGATTTCCAGCGCGCTTTAATTATTTAAAGCCATATCAATTTATATTAAACCGATACTTTTGGGAGTCGTTCAGTAGCCCCAAGCCCCAAGTCAATTCTGGCGGGTTGTTCGCTTTTTTGTCTTGCTTGCCAAATTTTTCAACTCTCCTTTTAAATGAACGGGATTGAATAATTTTCATTGAGTACTATCCAAATTCATACTCTGATGATTCGCCTCGTTCCAGCTCTGCAAGACCGACGAGAATTTCTTTAATCATGCTGTAGGTTAAATCAGGATTTTTTTCAGCGCATTTCCCAATATATGCCCAGTGTTCAATTTGTCCAGTTAACGAACGCTTATCAATTTTACTAAATATTTTTGCTTCTTTTGCCAAATTATCTGTAATCCTTACTGCGGTTGTCATAATGGGTGACTCCTTGAGCTTTATTTACATAACACAACAGCGCAATGAATTGCATTATGCAAAATATTGTTACAATTTGTATTGAATCTTTCTTTGAAAGCAAACGTTGCTCTTAACCGAGCGCAGCTGTTTGCGCTCCGAGTTAAAGCGCGGGTTATGCGATTTTTCCTATTGTATTTGTTGGTAAAATCATTTTCATAATTATGATAGATGCGTGTCAACATCCTCGATGGTATTCGTAATTATTAAGGTTAAGTTTTCTGTAATTTCAAGCAGCTTCTCTTTGTACATTAAGGCGGTTAACACTTCTCCAGTTGCTTTCTGCATCTCCGATTCAAATTCCTCATATTGTTTCCTGACTTTGATTGGATAATATGGGAGATTTTTCGTTATAAAGTCTGTGAGTTCGCCATACGTGCTTAGCGCGTTATCCCATTTTTCTTTATACATTTTTTGTACTTCTATGTCTTTCTCATTCTTTTTTGCGGCTGTTAAAATTAGAAGCAGGGTTGATGTGTTTGATAATTCAAGAAGGGTTGATCGTAAAGTTATAAGACGTTCTTTTAGCTCTTTCTGTGAATTCCTCTTATCTTGCCACCATTCTTTTAAAATTTCATTCAACGCAGTTTTAAAAAACACCAAGAGAACCAATATGATGTTTAGAATTACGCTGATGATGGTTATAGTGTTTTGCATAAACTTATCTCATTGAATGCTTCGCATAACGTATTGTATTAACCATAAAAACTGCATATTAACCCTATATATTTTCTTTATAATTATGATATTAAAGCATCTAATACAATTTTAAGGCAATTCGTTAAAACTAATTATATTCTGGCATACAAGAAAAAACATGTAAAGTAATATCCGACATAAATCCTGCACAAAAACAGTCCTGATACAGGAATGAATTTTTAAGCTGCCGTTGCAATAAAAATAGCCCGGACAGGTGCAGGATATCCTTCTACGGTTTTATCGGGATCGGTGGGGTCAAGAAAATCTTCTAAGGTTTCCGTATGAATCCATCTGGTTTTTCTCTGCTCTTTAAAAGATGTTTTTGTGACATCCACACATCTGATGTTTGTAAAACCTGCCCGTAAAAGCCAGGATTCCATTGCCAGAAAATCCGGGATAAAAAAAATATTTCGCATTTTTGCATACCGGTCTTTCGGAAAAAGGCAGATGTTTAATTTTGAATCAATAATAAGATTTTCAAGAATGAGTTGACCGCCGGGCTTCATGGAATCACAAATATCCTTGAGCATCTGGACCGGTGATTTTCGATGATACAGAACTCCCATACAAAATACCCTGTCAAAATATTTATCCATTTTTGGCAAATGATCATGGGCAACCGGAAGGCAGAAAACATTATCCTGTCGTAAAAATTTTTGTATGGTGAGATATTGAAAATAAAATGAACTTTGAGGTTCCACGCCCAATACCATCAACGGATTATGGGCTGCCATTTTAAACATGTAATACCCGTTGCTGGAACCGATATCTAAAATTTTCCGCCCTTTAAGACTGCCGATGTGAGGAATCAGTCTTTCCCATTTCATCCATGACTGCCACTCTGAATCAATCTGAATCCCGAAAAGGTTGAACGGCCCTTTTCGCCAAGGACAAAGCTGTTCAAGCTTATCCATTAACAAGTGGTGTTCCTGTTGTGTCAGATCTGATTTATCCCCAATGGTGACGGCACGGCTTTCAAGGTCTATAATTGAAGGAACAAAGTCGGGCAGACTTTCAAGAATTTTTTTAAATTTTAGAAAATTACCTTTGGCATGATCCAGAAACGCTCTTTTCTCTTTTACAAGTGTTTCAAACTCATCGTAGCAATGGTCTATTTTCAGGGTATGCTGTTGTTGAAGAAGTTTTTCCATTTTACGTGTGACCTTTATGGTTATTTTTTTATCGCAATCATTGAGGCAAAATTAAACCATTTAAGCCAGACATCAAATGTTGTAAACCCGGCATTTAAGATTCTGTTTTTATGAGTTTCAATGGTATCCGGGATGAGGACTTTATCAAGGGCATCCCTTTTCTGGCTGATCTCAAGCTGGGAATACCCATTTTCAACTTTGAATGTTTTATAAAATTTTGTTTGAAGATCATCCAGCACCTTTGATGCATGAATGGTTTTTTCCGTTAAAAGAAGGATGCCGTTTGAATTCATCCCCTGATAAATTTTTTTTATGAGATCATCGCGTTTCCCTGTATCCAGAAACTGCAGGGTCAGGTTGATTAAAACCACTGATGCATTTTTAATTTGAATATCTTCTAACAACCCGCAGACAAGGTCAACCTGTGGTGTATTATCATGTTTCTCAAGTCGCTTTGAATACTTTTCAATCATTGGTTTGGAGCTGTCCACAGCGACCATGGAGACTGTTCCTTCCTTTAATTGATTCAGGATCAGCATCCCAAGATTTCCATGGGAACAGCCCAGATCGTAAATACGACTGCCCTCCTGGTAATATTTGGCGGTAAGCTGGGATTGCCGCTGAATGGTTTCAGCATAAAACGGTACCGATCGATTCAGCATATCATCAAATACCCCGGCCACCTCTTCATTAAATTCAAAGGGGTTGACTCTGAGCTTTTTGTCTGCAAATACCTTGTCTTTCTCCATTTTTTTACCCGCAAAATAATTATTTTTTTAAACTTTTATAATATTTAGTGAAGAAGTGCAAGAATGCCTGAAATCCATTTTACTTTTCCTTGACTCAAATCCTTTCATAATGCTATCTAATTTGGTTATGAACCAAGACAATCTGACCAAAATTTTATCCCGGGTGGCAAAGGGGTCCTTATCTGTAGAAGATGCTCAAAAACAGCTTAAGCATATCTCTTTTGAAAATATTGATTTTGCACAGATAGATCATCACAGGTCTTTACGGAAGGGGTTTCCCGAAGTGATTTTCGGACAGGGGAAAACCAGTGAACAAATCATCGGTATCATGGAAAAAATGATCGTCCATGAGGATGTCATTCTTGTGACCCGCCTTGAAAAAGAAAAAGCACAAAAAATAACGTCAGTGTTTCAAAATGCGGAATATTTTAAAGATGCAAACCTCTTATGGCTAAAAAAGAATGAACCCGAAATCACCGGTTTTGGAAAAATCCTTGTAATTTCTGCCGGAACATCCGACATCCCTGTGGCAAAAGAAGCTTTTTTAACGGCCCAGGCCATGGGAAATGAAGTGGAGTCTGTCTTTGACGTTGGCGTGGCCGGTATTCACCGGCTTTTTGCGCATCAGGAACAAATTATGAGTGCTGCGGTCATCATTGTTGTTGCCGGAATGGAAGGTGCGCTGCCCAGTGTGGTGGCTGGAATGGTCAAAGCTCCTGTCATTGCTGTTCCTACAAGCATTGGGTATGGGGCAAGTTTCAAAGGAATGACCGCCCTTTTAGGAATGCTCAATTCGTGCAGTTCAAATATTGCCGTAGTCAATATCGATAATGGCTTTGGGGCGGGGTTTATGGCCTCTTCCATCAATCATGTATCGGTTTAAAGAATAAAACTTTGGTGAAATGAAATTTTTTTCTTGACTTAAATAAAATTTATATATAATAAAACTTATTTAAGTAGAGTAAAAATTATGAATACAAATATTATTAACAACCTACTAGTCCTTATTATCGTGGAGGTCATTATTATTACCTCCAGGCGACGGGGCTCTTAGTGGCATAAACCTTAAATCAATTTTAAAAGCCGTTATCAGCCCCAGGGGGGCAGATAGCGGCTTTTTCAGTTTGGAGACAGACAAAATGAAACTTACAGGTGCCCAGATTCTTATCAAAATGATTAAGGCAGAAGGAATTGACACAATTTTCGGATATCCGGGCGGTGCTGTCATTGATATTTATGATGCGCTTGCAAAGGACAATGGCCTTCGTCACATCCTTGTCCGTCATGAACAGGGTGCTGTCCATGCAGCCGATGGTTATGCAAGGGCGAATAATTCTGTTGGCGTTGCACTTGTCACTTCCGGCCCCGGAGCCACCAACACGGTGACAGGAATTGCATCAGCCCACTCAGACTCCATCCCGGTTGTTGTGTTTACAGGTCAGGTCCCAACGGCACTGATCGGAAATGATGCATTCCAGGAAGTGGATATCGTGGGCATCACGAGGCCCTGCACCAAACACAATTACCTTGTAAAAAATATGGATAAACTGGCGTCTACCATTAAAGAAGCATTTCATCTGGCAAGATCGGGAAGACCCGGCCCTGTTCTCGTTGACCTGCCAAAGGATATTCAGAATACCCAGGTTGATTTCAAAGAACCAAAAACAATCTCTTTGAAATCCTACAAACCCAATTATAAACCCAATAAAAAACAGCTCCATAAAGTGGTTGATCTGATCCGGCAGGCCAAAAGACCGGTTATTTTTGCCGGAGGTGGTGTTATCCTCTCCCGGGCATCTGCCGACATCACCCGTCTTGCAAAAATAGCAGATATTCCTGTCACTGCATCCTTGATGGGCCTGGGGGCATTCCCGGGGTCAGATCCCCTGTGGCTGGGAATGCTGGGCATGCACGGCACCTATCGGGCCAATATGAGCATTGGCCATTGCGATCTTATGATTGCCGCAGGTGTCCGCTTTGATGACAGGGTTACCGGAAATATTGAAAAATTTGCACCTGAAGCCAAAATTGTTCAGATTGATATCGATCCCACCTCTATCCATAAAAATATCGAGGTCCAGTGCCCCGTCGTGGGGGATTGCAAAGCTGCCTTAAAAGGAATCATTCAATTGATGGAAGGCAAAAACCCGGAAAATTTTAAAAATGGCCGCAGGGAATGGCTTGAACAGATCGAAGAATGGAAGAGTACAACCCCGCTAAAATATGAGCAGGATAATGTTGTGATCAAACCTCAATTTGTCATAGAAAAACTCTATGAACTGACAAAAGGTGATGCCATTATCACAACTGAAGTCGGGCAAAATCAGATGTGGGCGGCACAGTATTATCACTTTAACAAGCCCAATCATTTTATTACATCCGGGGGGCTGGGTGTCATGGGTTTTGGATTGCCTGCTGCCATTGGAGCCAAAGCCGCCTGCCCTGACAAGCTGGTGGTTGATGTTGCAGGAGACGGGTCCATCCAGATGAATATCCAGGAATTAATGACGGCTATTGAATCAAAGATAGATGTTAAAATAGTAATCCTTAACAATAAATATCTGGGCATGGTGAGACAATGGCAGGAACTATTCTATGAGAAAGTCTACTCTTCCACCAATATGGAGAATGCCCCTGATTTTGTAAAACTGGCTGAGGCTTACGGTGCAAAAGGGTTAAGATGCACCCGGCCCGATGAAGTGGAATCCACTCTGTCAGAAGGCCTTAACTATGAAGGAACGGTTATCATGGAATTTGCCGTGGACAGGGAAGAATCCGTCTATCCCATGGTTCCGGCCGGTGGTGCAATCACGGAAATGCTTCTGGTTTAATTTAAAATCTTAAAAAGGATGTGTATGATGAAAACAAACAGCTACCTGCTTTCCATCCTCGTAGATGATGAACCAGGCGTTCTTTCAAGGATTGCAGGCCTTTTTTCAGGACGGGGGTTTAACATTGACAGCTTGAGTGTGGCAAGCACGGCAGAGCCTGATGTATCAAGAATTACCATGGTAACCAAGTGTGAACCCCATATCATTGAACAGATAAAAAAACAGCTTCACAAGCTGATCAATGTCATTACGGTAAATGATCTGACAGATAAAAAATATGTTCAGCGGCAGCTGGCATTAATCAAGGTAAATGCAAAATCTGAAAAAAAAGCAGACATATTAAGAATTGTCGATATTTTCAGATGTAAGATCGTTGATGTGGGTCTTTCCCACTACACCATAGAAGTTTCCGGAGACAGTGAAAAACATGATGCGATTGTCTCATTATTAAAACCCATGGGGATCATTGAAACAGCCTCCACAGGTTCCATAGCTCTGGCAAGGGAAAATGGGAAGCATTAATTTAATTAACAGGTAAAAACCGATAAACAGGACCAACAATGGAAAAATCACTTTTATACGATACCACGCTAAGGGATGGCATGCAGGGAGAAAACATCTTCTTCTCCCCTGAAGACAAGGTAAAAATAGCCAGACGTCTTGATGAAGCAGGCATCCATTATATTGAAGGCGGATGGCCCGGATCAAACCCGGGCGCCCAGCATTTTTTCGAAATGGCAAAAGATATGGAATTCAAAAATGCCAAAATAGCCGCTTTCGGTGCCACCCGGCATCAGGGAAAAACCTGCGATCAGGATGCCAACATCCAGGCACTATTAAACAGTGAAGCCCCTGTGATTACCATCTTCGGGAAATCCTGGGATCTCCATGTCGAGTCCATCATGCAGAATACGAAAAAAGAGAATCTTGCCATGATCAAGGAAAGCATTTCCTATCTCTTAAGCCGTGGCCGGGAAGTCCTCTATGATGCCGAACATTTCTTTGACGGGTATAAGGCCAACCCGGACTATGCCTTAAAAACCCTTGAGGCAGCGGTTGAGGGAGGGACAAAATGCCTGGTCCTCTGCGACACCAATGGCGGATCCATGCCTTGTGAGATTGATACCATTACCAGAAAAGCGCTTGACTATTTCAAGGAAAATTCTGTGCCGGATCTTATCTTCGGCATACACACCCACAATGACTGCGCCATGGCTGTGGCCAATTCAATCACAGCGGTTCATGCAGGCGTTACAATGGTTCAGGGAACCATTAACGGTTATGGCGAGCGGTGCGGCAATGCAGATCTGACCGCCATTATCCCTATCCTGGCCCTGAAAATGGGCCGGGATTGTATCAGCCACGAAAACCTTGAAAAACTGCGGAACCTCTCACGGTTTATTTCTGAAACTGCCAATGTGCCGCCTGTTAATTCGAGGCCCTTTGTCGGTAAGAGTGCTTTTGCCCATAAAGGCGGAGTTCATGTGAGCGCTATTATGAAAAACCCCAAGGCCTATGAACATATTTCTCCGGAACTTGTCGGAAACAAACGACGTGTCATTGTTTCCGAACAGTCCGGCAAGAGTAATATCAAATACAAAGCCAAAGAACTCGGGGTTGATCTGGGTAAGAATGGTAACATTGAGCACCAGATCGTATCCAGCATCAAGGAACTTGAAGATTACGGATTTGAATTTGATGCAGCTGAGGGCTCTTTAAAACTCATCATGGAAAAACTAACCGATCAGTTTGTCCCCCATTTTGAGCTGGAGTCCTTCAGGGTAGTGATTGAAAAAGACAAGGAACGCCCCTGCTACTCCCATGCCATGATCAAAATCAGGGTAGACAATAAGACTGAAATTACTTCTGCTGAAGGTGACGGGCCTGTCAGTGCTTTGGATAATGCATTAAGAAAGGCGCTGACCACCATGTTCCCAAAAATCAATGACATGCATCTGGTTGACTTTAAGGTCCGTGTCATTGACGGAATGGATGGAACCGATGCAAAAGTACGTGTTCTGATTGAATCACGGGATGAAAACAATATTTTTTCAACCATCGGTGTTTCAGAAGACATTATAGAAGCAAGCTGGCAGGCACTGGCCGACAGTTTTCAATATAAACTCTCATTAGACAATAAAAACAAGGCAAAATAAAATGACAACAAATGATCAAATTATTATTTTTGACACCACATTAAGAGATGGAGAACAATCACCCGGAGCAAGTATGAACCCGGCTGAAAAACTGCGAATTGCCACCCAGCTTGAAAAACTGGGTGTCGATGTGATTGAAGCAGGATTTCCTGCCGCATCAGAGGGTGACTTTGAGGCGGTCAAGGCTATTGCCCAAACCCTTAAAATTTCCCAGATTGCAGCGCTTTGCAGGGCAAGTGATGATGATATCAACCGGGGCTGGGAAGCCATCAAAAATGCAGTCAACCCAAGAATCCACACCTTTATCGCCACCTCTGAACTGCATATGAAGTATAAACTTCAGATGGAAAAGGAAGCGGTTCTGGAACAGGCCATCAAATCTGTTCAGCTTGCCGCATCCTATACAGATAACGTGGAATTCTCAGCAGAAGACGGGTCAAGATCCGACCCTTCATTTTTATGCAAGGTGTTTGAAGCGGTTATTGATGCAGGCGCCACAACAGTCAATCTCCCGGATACGGTAGGATACGCCATCCCGGAAGAATATGGTGAGCTTATTAAATATGTCATTAAAAATACACCCAATATGGATAAGGCCATATTGAGTGTCCATTGCCACAATGACCTCGGACTTGCCACATCCAACACCCTTACCGCCATAAAAGCCGGGGCAAGACAGGTTGAAGTCACCATCAACGGTATTGGAGAAAGGGCCGGGAACACTTCTCTTGAGGAAGTGGTCATGTCTCTGAATACAAGACCTAATTTTTTTCCCCAGACCACATCCATTGATACCACAAGGATTTATCCCACAAGCCGTCTGGTCAGTATGATCACTGGAATTCTTGTGCAGCCGAACCGGGCCATTGTAGGCGCCAATGCCTTTGCCCATGAAGCCGGTATCCACCAGGACGGCGTATTGAAAAATCCCATGACCTATGAAATCATGAAACCTGAAACCATCGGCCTGGCTAAAAACAACCTGGTCTTAGGAAAACATTCAGGACGTCATGCCCTCAATTCCCATATCCAGGAAATGGGATATGATCTTTCCAAGGAAGAATTGAATACGGTTTTTGAAAAATTCAAACGCCTGACTGACAAGAAAAAAAGCATTCAGGATGAAGACATCGAAGCGTTGATCAACGAAGGGGTATTAAGAAGTTCTGAGGTCTTCAGCCTTGAATATATCCATGTATTGTCCGGCAATACGGTCTTTCCAACCGCCAGTATTCAACTGAACATCAATGGACGCCCGGTCCAGGGAGCGACAGAAGGAAGCGGTCCCATTGATGCGGTATACAATATTATATCCAAGCTGACCGGAACCAAATCCGAACTCTTAAGATTTACCATCTCCGCTTTGACCGAAGGAACGGATGCCCAGGGCGAAGTAACAGTCCGGCTGCAGGAAAACGGTATCGTAGCCCTGGGAAAAGGGACTGATCCGGATATCATTACTGCCAGCGCTTTAGCCTATATAAACGGTCTCAACAGATTGGAATATTTAAAGGAGCATCCGGTTGTAAGACCTGAAAACCTTTAAGGTTTAAAAAAACAGTCAGCGTTAATGAAATGATTTCATTTTGATAATTTTTAAAATTCAGGCGGTCTCTTTTACCTGATAAACTATAAGTTTTTCTGAACGTCCCTTTACTAGAACAGAAGGCTGTTCAATCAATTTATAATCATGGATTAATCTGTCATAAGTCTGGTTGCTGATAAGGATATCAGCCTCAAACCTTTTACAAAGATTTGCCACACGAGAGGCCACGTTCACCGTGTCGCCAACCAGGCAGTATGTTTGCCGTTCCTTTGATCCCACAACTCCAGCCAGGGCAGGACCGGTATGTATGCCTATGCCGTGATTGAGTTGAGTTTGTCCGGATTCCCGGAATTTGGAATTGAGTTTTTCCAAAGCTAACCGCATCTCCAAGGCTGACTGGACAGCTTTTTCAGGATGCTGCTCATTCGGGAAGGGTGCGCCGAATACAGCTTCAATCTCATCTCCCACATATTGTAAAACCACACCACCAAAATTTTGTATGACTTCGGTCATGGAAGCATAATATTCATTAATCCTTGCAAAGACTTGTTTAGGATGATTCTGTTCTGCAAATCCAGTAAAATCTCGAATATCAGAAAAAAGTAGGGTTACATTTTCCATAGTTCCCCGGGTATTAAGCCGCCCACTTAAGATAAGCTCTGCCACAGAAGGATGGACATGCCTTCCAAAAGCATCCTCCACCTTCTTGCGAATTTTTTCCAGTGTTAAATGGGTTTTGACACGGGCTCTGACAATCGGAGGGCTGAATGGTTTGGTAATATAATCAACAGCTCCAAGTTCCAAGCCTTTTGTCTCATCTGATTCATCAGATTTAGCCGTCACAAAAATAATAGGTATATTTTTCGTGCTTGGGTCTGCCTTAAGCCTTTGGCAAAGCTCGTAGCCATTCATTTCAGGCATCATAATATCCAAGAGTATAAGGTCGGGAAGATTTGTTCTAATGTCTTCAAGCGCTGATACCCCGTCCATTGCAACGCTCACTTTATAATCGAAGGCAAGTGTTTCAAGAAGGATATCAATGTTTGCCTTAGTGTCATCAACCACCAAAATTCTCATTTTAGATAAATCAAACATTGCTATTCCTTTATATTTTTAATCATTTCAGATATCAGGAATTGTGCTTTTTTAAATTTGTATTCCATTATATATTGATGTAATTCATCTATATATTTATCATTTTTTTCAGACCAGGAGAAATTCATTGCTTCCTTTATAATCTCCTCACTGGGTTTAGGTTCACGGTTCAAAATATAAGGTTCCAGCTTTAATAATAATTGCATTAAAAAATCAGGTCTGCCTGCCTCCTTTTTATCGACTTCAATCTCCCTATCCGCTGTTGAAATTACTATAACTTTTATGGAGTCAATAACTATTTTGAGAGCGTTGTTGAACTTTTTTAATATAGTGATTACTTCTGAATCTTTTTCAAATTCCATATGAGTTTCCAGCTCCAGTGCGGCCTGCGATAAATCATTTGCACCTATACTTCCTGCAAGACCTTTGATGGCATGGATCAAGTTTAAAACAGTTTTTTCTTCCTTTGTTTCAACAGCTTTTTTTATTGTAATAGCTGCATCAGCATACTCGTCATAAAATTGAATTAAAATTTTCTTATAAAGCGTTTCTTTACCAAGGGTTCTGGATAAGCCTTTTTTTATATCTATCCCTGGCATATTCTTGAAAAAATTTATTTTATTTCTTTTCTGTCCCAACTCTTTTTCTACAGACCAGGGGTTTAAAAGACTACTATCCTGTGGTTTAACCCAGGTCAAAAGAGCAGAAAAAAGTTCGTCAGGATCAATGGGTTTGGTTATATGCTGTACCATTCCTGCTTCTAAACTTTTTTTCTTGTCACTGGCCATGGCATGGGCTGTCATTGCAATGATGGGGATCTTTTTCAATCTATTATTTTTCAAAATCAGTTTTGTCGCCTCATAACCATCCATTACAGGCATCTGGATGTCCATCAGAACGACATCAAATAATTGACTGGTAACCATGCCCACTGCTTTTTGACCGTCATCGGCAATGGTTACAATAAAGCCTGTTTCTTCAAGAATCTCCCTGGCCAATAACTGATTGATTTTATTGTCTTCGACCACAAGTATGTGGGCTCCCTGTATGGTTTCTAACCTTTTCAGTATTTTCTTATCAGGTGTTTCCTGTCCCACAAGTTCAGGTGTGGTAAAGCAAAACGCCTGCATGATTGAATCAAAAAGAGCAGACGGACTAAACGGTTTGAGCAGAAAACCTTCCATACCCTTTTGGTCAACCTGTTGAAAAATTGTCTCATGACTGTAAGCAGTGGCCATGATAATTTTTGGAATTTTAGAGAGTTTCGGATGATGCTTGATTTTTTCAGCCACCTCTATTCCATCCATATCAGGCATTTTCCAGTCCATTAATACAAGCTCATAGGGTTGATATTTTAAGGCGTTTTCCAGTTCTCGAAGACCTTGTTTCCCATTTTCAGCAAGACTGACTTCAAAACGGAAGGCCTCCAGCATATTTTTAAGAATACTCCTTGAAGTTGCATTATCATCTACTACTAAAACCTTTAAGCCTCTGAGATCCACGGGGGAGGTTAGAAGATTTTTAGCCTTTTGCATGCTTTTTTTGAAAATCGCTGTGAACAAAAAAACAGTTCCTTTACCAAATTTGCTTTCAACGCTGATGGTTCCTCCCATCATTTCAATTATTTTTTTACAGATAATCAGACCCAACCCAGTGCCTCCATATTTACGAGTTGTGGAAGTATCCGCCTGGGTAAAAGGTTTAAATAGCCTGGTTATCTGTTCCTGAGTCATTCCGATCCCAGTATCCCGAATCGAAAACTGCAATGTTATTTCATCATCAACCTGTTCTATAACTTTAGCTGTCAGAACTATCTCTCCTTCTTTTGTAAACTTAATGGCATTGTCGCAAAGATTAACAAGAACCTGACCCAACCTCAGGGAGTCTCCAACCATAAAGAAAGGAACATTGGGGTCAATATGAAAAAGCACTTCAAGATTCTCTTTTTCACGAGTTTTGGTCATTATAATGTTGATAACATTCTCAAGGGTCTGGGTGAGATTGAAATCTGCCTGTTCAATGTCAAGCTTGCCAGATTCTATCTTGGAAAAATCAAGGATATCATTGATGACACCCAAAAGGGATTTAGCAGAAAGTTCAATCCGCTTAAGATAATCGTATTGTTTAGGGCTTAAATCAGTTTTCAGAGCCAGGTAGGTTGTCCCGATAACCGCGTTCATGGGAGTCCTGATTTCATGGCTCATGTTTGCCAAAAAATTGCTTTTTGCCTGGGTAGCTGCTTCTGCAGCTTCTTTTGCTATTTTAAGCTGGTTCGCTTGTTTTTTTTCAGTGATATCTTCTATGATACCCTCGTACTGCAACATATTTTTATTTTCATCATAACTAACATGAAGATTTATTGCCACGTCAATGACCTTTCCTTCCTTCTGATAAAATTGGGTTTCAAATCCTTTCACAGACCCTTTTTTTTTCAACAAATTCTGTAGTTTTTTTCGGTCCTCATGATTTACATAGAGCTGGGACTGTATATCAGTGATGGTTTCTATGACTTCTTGCGGTGAAGAATAGTTCAGGATTTTTGCAAATGCCGGGTTAACTGTTAGAAAACAGCCCTTGCTATCTGTAGTTGTCTGATAAATACCAATGGTGGCCTTTTCAAAAATACTCCGGTATTTTTCTTCTGCTTTTTTTATTTCCCCTTGGCTTTCATGAAGTTCTGTGGACATCTCATTGAATGCGATTCCCATTTTTCCGATTTCATCCTTAAAAGGTAAATTTACCATCTCACCCAGATTACCTTTCTGGATTTTATTTAAGGCATTTCTAAGCAGAAAAACGGGTCTTGTAACAAATCGTGATAGCATTAAATTAAGCAGACCGGATATGAGAACAAGCGTTGTCAGCAAAAGGGTCATGAAAATCAGAATGGACAGCTTTGTCTCTTTGTTTAACTCTTCAAAATCATAATAGATTTTCAGTGTTGCGATTTCTTCACCGATTACTTCAATGTTGCGAGAATAGATTCCAAAGAATTTTCCTTTATAGGAAAAGGTCATAAATGAATCAACGCCGGATGATGAGGTTATTTTTTTGTCATCCAGGTTTTTAGAAAAGGTATTATTCGTAGATAAAAGAAGACTGCCTTTGGGCTCATAAATCGCTATGGCCGTGATCCCTTCAACTTTTTGGATCTCTTTAAGCGTTAAGTTGAGTGCTCTTGTCTGTTTAGCATAGATTTCATTGGCAAGGTCTTCATATTTTTGTTGAAAAACTGTATCAAGGAGCAGGGCCACTTTTTTTTCATGGGACTTGCGCCTTTTCAGTTCAAATGGATATAGAATCGCCCCAAAAATAACGGCGATCACAAGACAAGTGATGAAAATTGCCACATTTATTTTAAAACCAAGGCTTTTATTTCTCATTTTTTGGCATCTCGGGATAATTGTCTTAAATTTTCAGGGTTCTAAAACCTTGAGGTAATAAGGTTTCCCTTTTCTTATTTCCATAAATACGGCGCTTTTATCGGGATCACCTCTTTTATTAAAAGTGATGGTGCCTGTAACACCTTTAAAGTTACGGGTATCTGCAATGGCCTGTTTGATTTTTTTCCGGTCAAAAGACCCGGCACGTTTAACAGCATTGGCTAAAAGCATCACTGCGTCATATCCCAGTGCAATATTGGCCGCTGAAATTTCGGAACGGATATATTGTTGAGTGAAGGTATTTGATTCTTGAGTATCAAGTTGAGTAGACCAGTGGGTGCTATAATATCCCTGTTTTAATTCTTGACCTCCCCTGGATAGGAATACCCGGGATGCCCAGCCGTCTCCGCCCAGAAAAATGGATCGAGCTCCTGCCGTCTGCAATTTTCTTGCAATTTCACCACTTTCATCATGACCCGGAATAAAGATGACATCCGCATTAAATTTTACGGCTTGTAGAATTTCTTTTTTTAAAAACATTTGTTTTGGCTTATAGTCCAGTTCCAGAACAACCTTACCGCCCATTTGTTCGAAATTAAGCCTGAAAATTTCAGATAGTTTAAGACTGTAATCACTTGCGACATCTATAAAAATAACAGCGGTCTTTGCATTTAAATCCTGTCTGGCAAACTTTGCAAGAACCTTTCCCTGAAGCGCATCGGTAAAACAGATTCTGAATATGTAATCTCCGGTTTTAGTGACTTCAGGATTGGTGGAAACATTCGATATCATGGGAATTTCCATTTGTTGAGCAATTTTTGCAACCGCAAGAGAATGGGAGCTCCAGGCAGAGCCTAAAATAGCAACTGCACTGGATTTAACCGCTTTGGCCGCAGCCAGACTTGAGCCGATAGGGGTACTTTTGTTGTCAAATTCCAATATTTTTATTTTTCTACCAAGAATACCACCCGTTGCATTGATTTCATCTACACCGTAATAAATCCCTTCAAGTGAAAAAGAATTATTCTCGGCAGCTATGCCTGTCAAGGCATAAATTGCGGCGATATCTATGGTTTGTTTCCCAGAGGCAGGGCTGTTTAAAAAGAACATAAGTATGCAAATTAGAATCAAAACACGGCTGTTTCTATGTAGGAGCCGTTTAAAAAAAATCATCATGTTTCTGCAAGGGTGCCCCTTTATATCAATCATAGTCATCTCCACTATGCTAGGGTTTGATAGCCTTGTAGTATATTTTTCGGCCATTTTCCAGTTTCAGTATGATGACCTCCTTTCCCTTGGGATCACCGTAATCGTCAAAAGTAATTTTACCAGTTGCACCTTGAAATGCATTTGTCCGGGCTAATGCATCACGTATCTTTAAACTGTCGAAGGAACCGGCGCGCTCAATAGCATCTGCCAGAACCATGACCGCATCATAGGACAACGGTGCACTTGTATTGGAAATATCCTTTTTATGCTTTTGTTTATATAATTTTGAAAGGTGGATACTTTTTTCAAATTGAACATCCTGATGCCATGGGGCGGAATGGTAACTTCCGTCAACAGCTTTTCCCCCATATTTATAAATTTCAGCCCAGGCATCCCCTCCAAGAAAGGTTGATTTTAAACCGATGGATTTTGCCTGTTTGATGATAAGACCGCTGTCCCTTATATATCCCGGTATATAAACCGTATCAGGATCAAGCGCTGCTGTTTTTTTCAGCAGATTAGTAAATTCCACAGCCTTTCCTCTATAGGTTCCCTCCCAGAGGACCTTGCCTCCATTTTTTTTGAATGCATCTGCAAAATATTCACCAAGCGTTAAACTATAGGCTTCATCCACATTCTTTAAAATAACAGCAGTCCGGGCCTTAAGGTCTTTGTAAGCAAATTTGGCCATGGCAGCGCCCTGGAAGGAATCTATAAAACATATGCGGAATATAAAGTTCCCTATTTTAGTGACTTTGGGGTTTGTGGAAACAGGTGTTATCATGGGGATGCCTTCCTGTTGAAGGATGGGTGCTGCCGCAAGGGAGTGGGAACTCAACCCGGAGCCCACAACTGCTACAACTTCAAGCTGGACAGCCTGTTTTGCAGCCATGGTTGATCCGATGGGCGTGCTTTTATTATCAAGAACGATCAACTCCAACGGCTGCCCAAGTACCCCCCCATTGTCATTAATTTCTTCAACCCCAAGTTCAATCATTTGAATATAGGATGCATTTTGTACAGAAGCAATTCCTGTTTTCGCAAATATAGCTGCGATTTTGACAGGTTCTGATGCAGTGCAGGTCATTGTAAGCACACCGAAGAACCACAAGAAACTGATAATTATTATTTTTTTCATAACATTACCCCTCCCATTTTTGATTAATGGTTCAAAATTTCAAAATCAAATAGTATAAAATATTTGAGAACAAAAAACAGAAACAGAACTAATTGAGTTTTATAGGACAGCAGACTGATCTAAGGGTGAATTTCAATAACCCATACATTAACAGTCTGCCTGTATTATTGTCAATGTGTAAAGATTAACAGAAATCGGATCGAGATTACCTTGTAAAGTTTTTTGCCACAATAGTATTGCTTGTTCATACTGTTCAGAAAATGCGTAAGCCCAGGCCAGGTTATTCAAATTCATCGCACCACCCTGAAAAAATGGCTTGTCCACTATGGACTCAAAATTCCATTACTTTTCCGACATGATTAAAAAAGAATCGGTCTTTGAAATGCTGCATCAATGCCATGGATGCCGGCATCCCCGTGCAATGGGACACACCGATATGCGCGACGTTGAATTCCTCGAGTGCCGCAATGGTCTGTTCGAGCTGGTCAGGACCGGCACGAAAAAGATGGGTGCCGCCCACGACTGCATGAACCCTTTCTTCGCCTGTAATTTTTTGGGCATGCTGCAGGGTGTTGATCATGCCATGGTGGGCACATCCCAGGATGACTACCAGCCCTTTGGAGGTCTTTACCACCAGTGCCTGGTCATCGGGAACCGTGTCCATTTGATATTCCCCCTCGATTTTAACAAATAAATTTTTATCAATGGATTCAAATGAGGTCTGCAGGGGCACCTCTCCGGTAACAACAATTTCATCTGTGATCCATACAGGTTCCCGGCTCAGTGTAAATTTGGCACCAAGATGTTCCAATTCCTCTTTTGAATAAGGGATGCCGATATAATGCATTTCACTGCCGACGGGTTCAGCCCGGGAGGCATATTTGGATGCCCAGGCTTCGGGGTGCAATATGACCTGTCGCTTTGCATCTAATATCTGAAGAAGGTGGCGAAGCCCGCCCGTGTGGTCTTTATGGCCGTGGCTGAGGACAATACGGGTAATCTGGTTCAGGTTGATGCCATTTTGGATGGCATTGCGTATCACAGAATCCGTGCCTCCCGTATCCAGGAGGACGGCCTCGTCTTTGTACTGGACAAGGATACTCAGGCCCCATTCGGCGACATAGCCCACTGAGCCGGCCAAGTTATCACATAGTGTTGTTAAACGTACAGTCATTCATTATCCTTTCATCATTAAAGAGGGCAGAAAAGTGACGATCTGCGGGAACGCAATCAGGACCGCCAGGGTTAAAAAATCCATGAGCAAAAATGGGATAATCCCCTTGAAAATGATCTGCTCTCTAATTTCAATATCCACTATAAATTATCTGACAAATTTTGGATAGTATCTTTTATCGGAAAATCATAAAATATATCATATTGTGGGTAAATTATAACTGACCCTGACGATTTATTGCCAAAACAGCAAAAATCCCTTATCAAAGGTGAATATTTCAGTATTATAACGCTTTTTTCTTGACACAAAAAAAACAGGGGGCTAAGAACAATAACGGCGTTTATCTTTTCAATACTAACTAATTTGGAGACGAATTATGAAAAACATGGTTAAACTTACTGCCTTATCGATTCTTTTTTACTTTTGTTTTATTGCCTTAAGCTTTGCCCAGGACGCTTCCATTGTCGGGAAGTGGAAAACCATTGATGATAAAACCGGAGAACCCAAATCCATTGTACAAATTTATGAAAAGGATGGGAAATATTTCGGCCAGATAAAAGAATTGTTTCGAAAACCCGGGGAAGATCCTGATCCTGTTTGCGATAAATGCCCGGATGATGATCCCCGAAAAGACCAGCTGACAAAAGGAATGATCATTATTAAAGACCTTGTTAAGAAAAATGATAAATACAGCGGCGGCAGCATACTGGATCCTAAAGAAGGGAAAATCTACACTTGTACATTATGGATTGAAGAAGGCAAGCTTATGGTCAGAGGTTATATCCTCTTTTTCTACAGAACTCAGACCTGGCACAGGGTTGAATAAATCAGCTGATTTTTTCAATCGTGCAGAAGCTGTCATAATAAGCCGCCTGCTTACCCATATCTGAAATCACAGATTTTGTCAGATAATTCACAGCACCGCTTTTATGCCAGAACCCCTGGTAAATAAAAGCGGTGTTATCACAAATGGCGTTATCAATACATAACCTTACCTTTATTTTTGCTTTCTCTCCTTTTACAAACACATAAGATTCCTTTTCAACGGCAAATTCTTGGGCTGTTTTCCGGTTCAAGTACACTTTTGGCACTTCATCATTGAATGCAAACCCTTGAGAATGCATGGAATCAATCGTATGACAGGTCAAAAGCCTTAAGGGGAACTGATCGTTTCCGCAGCTGGGTTCTATAAAGCTTGGAAGCGGTGAAAGCCCATCCTGTAACGCTTGTTCACTATAAAGTTCGATTTTTCCCGAAGGCGTTTTAAAAACTTTATCTTCCCAGGCAATTTTATCTGTTTCTATTCTTAAATATGCACCGGGCAATTGGGCAAACCTTTTTCCAAGCTTGTCCAGAAAGGGTTGCGCACTCTTTCTCAAATACGCTTCGGAATCCTTGAATCCAAGATTTTTCATTCCGATTTTTTCTGCCAGTTTCAGGTAAAATTCAAACTCAGGCATAAGCCCTTCAGGCGGATCAACCGCCTTTTGTGAATAGTTTAACACAGGAGAATACATAGACGTCGCGAAAAGATCATCCTGCTCAAATACAAACGCTGCCGGGAGAACAATATCGGCCTGTTTAGCGGTATCTGTCATGAAATGATCAAACACAACCTTAAACTCAATACGGGGAAAATTTCTGATTGTTTTTTCAAGATCAGGGCTCTGGGTCAAAGGATTTGCACTTGCAACAAAAATGGCTTTGACAGGCGGATCATTTGCAGCCTCTAAAAACTCTCCTAACTTTCCCACCGTAAAAACTCGTCTGTTCTTTGCATATATCCCGCTTTTCCTGTCCAAATCATAGAGGTACGGGCTGATGGATCTTGCTGCATAGTTAACACCGCAGCCTTTTTTCCCTATTTTACCTGTAACGGCTGCCAAAGCATCAATACATCTGATATTGTTTCCGCCATTGTGGTAACGCTG
The DNA here is from genome assembly GCF_014237455.1 of Desulfobacula sp. GTDB lineage: Bacteria > Desulfobacterota > Desulfobacteria > Desulfobacterales > Desulfobacteraceae > Desulfobacula. Next base: position 71,794 of record NZ_JABZFL010000004.1, read on the forward strand.
CATGCCGAACCCGATATAGATGGATGCTGTTTTTGATCTAGCATATTGCAATGCCATGGCCTCGATGGTTTTGGCACTGATTCGGGTAATCTGCTCTGCTCTTTTAAGGTTAAACTCGGATGCATATGCTTTGAACCGGTTGAACCCCAGAACATATTTTTCAACAAACTTTTTATCATGAAGATTATTTTCAATAATTGTATTGGCCATGGCAAGGGCAAGGGCGCCGTCTGTTGAAGGCCTGATCCGGATATAGTCATCAAATGCCTTGGCAGTTGCTGTTTTTACAGGATCAATAACAATAATACGGCTGCCCTTTTTCTGGGCCTGTTTAAGCAATGTATACAAATGGATACTGGTGTATTTAGGATTTCTGCCCCACACAAGAATGGTATCGGCGTTTAAAACATCATCCGGAAAATGCCCTTTGGAACTGCCAAAATCATATTGCTGTGCTGCAATCCCAGCTCCCCAGCAAAGGCTTCCCCGGGGCTGCGTCACTCCGCCAAAACAATTGAAAAATATACTTTGAATCCTGTTTTTAAGGCCACCGTATCCATCACTGGTGTAATTTAGAATAGCCTTTGTTCCAAAATCCTGTTGAATGGACGTAAGTTTATCAGCAATTATATCAAGGACTTCTTCATAAGAGGCTTTGAAAAACTGATCGTTTTTTTTAATAAGAGGATGTCTTATCCTGTCCGGGTGTACCATCCTTTGAACAAGATCTTTTCCCTTTTTACAGGTAAATCCCTTTGTAACAGGATGATGAGGGTCCCCTTCAAACTTTATAATTTGTCCTTGTTCAACTGTGACAACAAACCTGCAAAGATCACAACAGTCCATTGGACAGGAAACACTGACTTGTCTCTTCACTGAATCCCTCTTTTTTAAAAAAATTACGGCTTAATTCGGATAGAAGGATACAACCCATTATGCTCCCCTGTTCTATAAGGCTGAATAATATTAAAGGATATATTCTGGTCATCCTGAGCATGACCCCGGTCTTCGCCTTCGTGAAACAGGGCACCATTTGTTAATAAAATCTGATTGATTCTTCTCCGAAAAGCATCAATAAAAACAGAGCCCTTACCAGTGAAAACCATTTTTCCTATTCTCAGAGTATCTCGTACTTCAGCAAGATCATCCAGTGCAATCGTATGATTTTTTATATCCTCCCCAGAACCGATAAATCCCCAGATCAGGTGTTCATCCGGTATTTTGATAGGGGCATCAGAATCTATGATGGTGTGTGGCATCACAATACATCCTTCCCCAATTTTAATTCGTGCATCGGGTTTTCCATTTAAAAATGAATTAAACCCGACAAAGGTTTCCCGACCGATATCTGAATAGATTATTTTCCCACCATGAGCTGTTATACAGTTTTTCGAAAGATTTGAATGAATAATATAAGTATTTTCCTGGGCATTGGAACCATCTCCCATTACAGCATTATCCAAAAAAGCCCGCTGAGCGACCAGAACATTTTCACCGATGTTTATTTTACCCTGAACCAAAGCATATCTATTGACTGCAGAGCTATCCGGGGCTTTAATCGGTTCAAGATTCATTACATCAAATAGCTTTTCATAATCATGCTCCCGTTCTTTAACAAAGTCATAGATAATTCCACGGGGCTGGGATGAAGAATTTACCCCGACAAAATTATCCAGAATATCGTTTCTAAACTTATATTTAAACTCAAAATTCTGACTTCGTACCCACACCGTTCCGGGATCAATTTTTCTATGGAAAAGCTCACCTGCCTGCACATATGCAAATTCACCCACAATGCAGGAATGAAGATTCATAAGATCCACAGTTGCAAAAGGGCCTAAAAAACAGCCCTCAAGAGTTGTCCCGTGAATATTGACGTAATGAGCTGAGATGGTATTGTGAATACCAAATTGTTCGGGACTCTCAAGATTGTGGGAGTTGGAGTGAACAAGAGTTTTATACAGAAGACTATCCCTGATTGTGATCATTTCATCTTCAACAAGAGGAATGTCCTTTGCACAACGGATATTGTCCCCCTTTCTTTTTAATTCATCTCCTCTAACGTCACTTTTATAAATGGCAGATCTTCCCACATAACATTTTCCAAGGAAATAGCTGCCAGCAACATTTGAATTTTTAAAATGAAAATAAATAGGATGATGGGATGTAATTCCATAAAATGCATAAAATTTCAACAGTTTCTCATAATCAATGGCATTTTTTACGAAACCCTCGGTATCAAATTCAAACTCGTTTAAATTAACATTCACACGACTGATAATTCGATCAATAAGTTGCTTCATCTGTTTCATGGTTATAATCCTTAATTATAAAAAAAATTCTAAATATTATTCAATAATTTAATAAACAAAAAATCCATACCATAGAAATATATAAGAGACAAGAGTATAAAGCTTTCAAATATAATTCATAATAGCTGTTTTATCGAATGGGCATGCCACCCCTTATTGGGGTAGATAATCTTCCCGTAAAGGTGAAAACACTTCTATTATCACCGAATTTTCCATGATTTCGGCCCGGTGTTCGATATCTCCTTTAATAGACCATGTGTCGCCGGGTTCTGCAAGGAAGACTTCCCCGTCAATAAACAATTTTATTTTTCCCGAGACCATGAAACCCGTCTGCTCTTGGGGATGGGAATGTCTGGGCACCACACTTCCTTTTTTTAAATGAAAACGTGTCAATAAACTATTTTCACCATATACAAAGGTTTTCATTTCTATCCCGTCAATGGGTGTCAAGAATCCTTGAGGATCATACTTTGCAAACATATGTTTTTTCCTTTACCTGGTTTTGTTATCTTGATTTGCATTTTCATTATTTTGACAAATTTCACCAAAATTGCAATACTCCTCACTATTTAAATTAAATTGGATAAAAACTTATATGAGCATAAATAATCCCAAAATCCTTGCACCGGCAGGTGATAAAAATTCTTTTCTTGCCGCCATTGCTGCAGGTGCCGATGCAATCTATTGCGGCCTTAAAATATTTTCCGCACGCATGGAGGCCCAAAACTTCAGTATCGAAGAACTGACAAATTTAGCAAAACTTGCCAAATCCAGACACATCGACGTATATATTGCATTTAATTCTATTATCAAAGAATCCGAACAGGAAAAAGTCTTTAAAATTCTTAGCAAACTCTGTAGATTTGTTGATTTTGATGCCCTGATTGTTCAGGATCTTGCTATGCTGAACCTGGCTAAAAGAGCCGGATTTAAAAAAGAATTTCACCTTTCCACTCTTGGCAACTGCACATTCCCTTCCGCCTTGAAAACTTCAAAACAATTGGGATTCAAAAGGGTTGTCCTACCCAGAGAATTTACCATTGATGAAATGAAAAGGATGGCCCAAAACACCCCCGAAGATATCGAACTTGAAGTGTTTATCCACGGGGCGCTGTGCTACAGCATTTCAGGGCGATGCTATTGGAGTTCATGGTTTGGCGGAAAAAGCTCTCTTCGGGGCAGATGTGTTCAGCCCTGCAGGAGAATGTATAGCCAGAAAGACCACAAGAAAAGACATTTTTCATGTATGGATTTTTCTGCTGATGTACTTGTAAAAGTATTAAAACAAATCCCTCAAATAACGACCTGGAAAATTGAAGGCCGAAAAAAAGGCCCCCATTATGTTTATTATACGGTTAAGGCATATAAGTTATTACGGGATGACCCAAAAAAGAAAAAGGAAGCTCTTTTATACCTTGATTATGCCATGGGAAGAGAATTTACCCATTATAACCTTTTATCCCAGAGAATAAGGAATCCTTTGGACCACTCCTCGGAAACAGGCTCCGGACTCTTTGCAGGAAGGATAAAAAACCCTGCAGCCCCATATTTTATTACAAGAGAAGAGCTCTTCCCTTCAGATCTTCTAAGAATCGGGTTTGAAGATGATCAATTCCATACCATTCAAAGAGTCACACGGGCTGTGCCTAAAAAAGGGAAATTTTATTTAGGCAAACACTCTAAATTTAAAATTAAAAAAGGGGCGTCTGTTTATATCATAGACCGGAGAGGACAAGAACTTGCCACGGTTATTAAAGCCCTTGATGATGAACTTTCAGGCATGGAAAAGGCTTTAATCCGGCCTGTTGAAAATAAATACAAGGTCTCTTGCTTCCGAAAAGCTATAAAATCAAACAATAAAATCAAGGAACTTACTCTTTTGAGGGGTAAACTTCGACAAAAATACGCTATTAGCGAGACAGGTGTATGGATTTCAAGTCAGGGATATTCTGCTCCCCCCTCAGCCAGGAACTGGTTATGGCTGGACCCTGTTTTGTTTCCGGATGAAGAAAAAATATGTTCCGAGTATATAGCTAAAGCCATAAAAAAAGGTGCGAAAAACTTTGTCTTAAATGCCTTCTGGCAAATTTCTCTTTTCAAAAATCCTACGCAATTAAATATCTGGGCAGGACCCTTTTGCAATATCACTAACAGCATGACGGTAAATCTATTGAAACCATATGGATTCTCCGGTGCCATTGTCAGTCCGGAGCTTGATCAGGAGACATTTTGTTCTCTGCCCAAGACTTGTGACCTGCCCCTTGGCATCGTTATTTACGGCAACTGGCCATTGGGTGTCTCAAGGATCATTTCTGAAGATCTTAAAACAAACCAGGCATTTACAAGCCCTAAGGGTGAAACAGCCTGGATTTCAAAACACAACAAAAATTATTTTATCTTTCCCAATTGGTATCTGGACATAACGTCCAAAAAAGAAACGCTTCAAACCGCAGGATTTTCACTCTTTATCACTATCCATGAAACCATACCCCGGGGAATTAAAATAAAGAACCGGCCCGGCCTCTGGAACTGGAACCTCAAACTTTTATAATGATACCGTGCAATAGGGTCCGGTAATTAAAAGGTTATTCGTCACAGTTGACTGGATCTGCTCCATTTTACTGCCAAGCAGAAGGTCCTTGATAATTCCATGCCCATAAGCTCCCAAAACGATTAATGAATTATGGGGAACATCATACAACATGGTATCAAAATTCGATTTTTTATAAAAATGCCATTGTTTGGATAATTGGCTGACAGGGGCGTCAAGCCCCTCCTTTTTTATCAAATCTCTATAATAGACTTCATCCTTTTCCAGCAGCGTATAGATATCCAGAAAAAGCCCTGAAGACATGGCGATTTTCAGCCCTAATTTCAATGCAGTCAATGCATTTTTAGAACCGCCAAAGAAAACAGAAATACTTTTCCAGGGTTTAAATACCGGACTTGTAATTAAAATCGGGAATGTGGCATGTTTGATGATTCTCCTGACCTTTGGCCCGATATGGCCCAGGCCGATTTTTGAAGACAGGTCGCTGACAGACCTTGGACAGCACAAATAATCAATATTTGTGGAAATATCCGGTAAAGAGGATGCGGTAAAATTTTTTGGCTCGTAAAACATGGGTTTGACGCCCATTTCATTAAACAACTCTTCGGCATGACTTTTTGCGGTCGCAGGTGTCGTCAAGTATGAATGATCCAGATCAACCTGAACGGCATCATTGGAAAAATACATTAAAAATTTATCACTTTTTGGAATGTAAACAACAGGGTATGCATTGATCATCTTACAAAAATATAATGATTGAAAAAATGTCTCCCTGCCAAAGGGTGTATTCCTAAAAATGTGAAGTAATTTATAATTCATCTTCTCCTCCTTTATCTTTTTTTAAAATTTTTATTGGACACTGGTCTGCATAATCAGTTCCCTGCGGTATAAGTCCAAAATCCTGGTTTTTGATATCATACCGATAAATCTGTCATTTTCCACAACCGGTATACTTTCCATATTATCAATATCCATCATGTCCAGGACTTCTTGTAAATCATTTTCCAAAGAAGCTGTTATCACGTTGGTATCCATGATCTGGTTTAAAAAAATCATATCATACATTCCAGGATCCAGAGCATATTTCCGGATAGCGCTGATTTGGATAACACCTTTATAGTCACCGGTTTCATCCTCAATCACAGGATAAAAATTCTGTTTAGATGTTTTTAGAATCTCAATAAATTTTCTGAACACCATATTTTCCGAAACCTTGATAAACTCAGTCTGAATAAGTTCACTGATATTTAAATCAGACAGAATTCTTGCATCAGTACCCGGTCTTAAAAACTGTCCACGTTCTATCAGTTCCTTAAAATAAAAGGAAGCAGGCTCTATATAGTGACTCATGGTGGATGAGATGGAAGAAACAACAATTAAAGGGAGAATTGTCTCATAGCCGCCTGTAATTTCAACAATCAGAAAAATCCCGGTTAATGGTGCCTGCATGACCCCGCTGATAATTCCGGTCATCCCAAGCAGTGCATAGGCGCCTTCACTGGCACATCCGATCGTCGGGAATAAAAAAAACAGTGCTTTATGGAAAACGATTCCGGTAAGGCTTCCAATGAGCAGGCAAGGCGCAAATATCCCCCCTGACCCCCCCCAGCCCAATGTCATGGAGGTGGCAAAAATTTTAGCAAAGATCGCCACAAAAGTAATAAAAATACCCATTGAAAAAGTGCCGGAAATCATTGACTGGATAAAATGGTATCCCTCTGCCAGTACCACCGGCATAAACATCCCGGTTATCCCGACTATGCATCCGCCAATAACTGCACGAACCCATAATGGAAAAGGCGCTTTTTTAGCAAGCTTCCCTGTCTGCCGTAACGTTTTTGTAAAGAGAACTGAAATCATGGCGGTAACCAATGCAAGACAAAGACTTGCCATAATATCAGGAAATCCGACATTGAAAGGCTGGTGGAAAAAAAGAACCTGCTCGGGAATAATGGCCTGGCTGACCTGTGCTCCTGCCACTGCAGCAATGGCAATGGGAATAATATTAACAAATTTCCATTCCCCTAAGATAACCTCAATGGAAAAAACAAGACCTGCAATGGGGGCATTGAAAATAGATGCAATGGCGCCTGCTGTGCCACATCCCACCAGTGTAATCCGCTGTCGATCATTTAAACCAAGAAATTTGGCAAGACTGGAACCAATGGCTGATCCACTCATGACCACCGGCGCTTCCGGGCCGGCAGACCCCCCGCTTCCAATGGTCAAAAAGCTGGATATCAACCTTGAATAACTCGACCGAAACCGTAATAATCCGCCATATCGTGAAACCGAATAAATGACTTCCGGCACACCATGCCCTGCCCCTTCCCTGGCAATCTTTTCAAGATAAAGAGAGGACAAAAGTGCCCCGATAGCCGGAAAAATAAATGCCCACCCATAGTGACGAAACGGGTGAAGCCATTCAAGAACAGATTCAAGAGATAACCGCAAGGCCACAGCGGCAAGGCCACTGCAGATCCCAGCGATGGAGCCGGCAATGATCAACAGCAGTCTGTCATCCAGATGAAACAGTTTCTGGTATAAAATTTTATACCCATTTTTTATTGTAGACATTTAGCTTGGCTGCTCCATTGCATTTTCTATATCGGGTTTGCCTTCTGAAGAATCTCAATTTTTTCAATCAGCGCAATAGGATCAGGTCTTGATTTTAAAAAATTTGTAAACTGATTGTCTCTAAGACAAAATGATAAAGCAGATAACAAGTGCAAATGCATTTTAAGCTCAGGACATAATATAAAAAATAATACGGACACGGGCTGGTTGTCCAGTGCCTTGTAATCCACTGGATTTTCAAGGAAGCAGATTGAAACCAGAGGTTCCGTTAAATAGCCCAATTGCTCCCTTGGATGAGGAATGGCAATCCCGTTTCCAATACCGGTTGAAAGTGCCTTTTCCCTTTCAATCAATCGATCAAGGAGATCTGTTTTAAAATCATCCGGTATGTTGGTAATTTTTCCAATAGCGGATTTTAAAACACTGTTTACATCAGTTCCTTGAATATCAAAAAAAACACCACCATTTTGGACTGCCGCAGATAAAGGAATGACTGACTTTATATCTTTTTGAATCGCATCTTTATCCGAAAAATTCAGTCTGATATTATGCTTGGATGCCCATTTTTCCAGTTCTTTTGTATCAAACCGGTATTTTGCGCCTTTTTGGGAAACTGGCAGTTTTCCCTGCCGTATCCAGCGTTCAATGGTATTCGGGACAACGCCCAGGTGTTTTGACAAATCAAAAACAGATAACTCCATTTATTCTTCCTTAAATAATAATAGCGAAAGCCAAAATAACTATTTTGCCAATGTCGGTTTACGCTTATCAGGTACAATTTGGATCAAGCCTTCCGGAGAAATCTTAGAAAAGATCAGACCAGGCTGGTCAGGTGTTGTTCCAGACATTTATCATATTTTCATACATACACATTATCGGCCATTATAAGCTGCTTAATTCATAACCTTTTTTGGCCTGTTATAGAACGAACTGACAGGAATGACAACCTTAAAAATTTTACGTGAATCGCAATAGACCGTTCCAGTTTAATTTTTCCCATATATTTTAATTTCAAGTCTGAAACTTAAAAATCCGTCCATACTACATCTGGTATCCTGATAAATACTCAAAAAGCCCGGACTGGTAAAAGAATCGCTCGTTAATTTATAGGATTTGACTCCTGGGCGATTATACCATAAAGACTCGGGAGTAAAAAGGCATCCAGCAGGAAATAATTTTCATATTTCACTCTCCAATTTTCGTGTTATAGTGGTTTAACTCGGTCTCCAGTTTTTTTAGGGAGCTTCATATTGCATTTTCTCCTTTCTTGAGCTATCAATGCTCAAATTGGAAATTTATAAATATAAAACTGCCAAATCATATTTTTTATGAGATGGCCGAACAATGTATTTGCTAAATAAAAAAGATATCAAAGGGTAAATGGGATGAGACCTCAAAGCAAAAAACCTGTTATAGTGAAAAATAAAATCATCGGTGGGGATATCCCACTTGTTTGTCTGCCTATAGTTGCAAAAGATAAAAAAGATCTGTTACTCCAGGTAAAAAAACTGGCTTTACTGGATCCAGATCTCTTGGAATGGCGGATTGATGGATATAATAATGCTGAAAACATTGAAAATAGCCTTGACGCTTTAAAGGCTCTTTGCATTAAAATCAGTCCGATTCCGCTTATTTTTACGTGTCGTATTGATTCAGAGGGCGGGATACAAAAGATATCCCGTCAATCTCGGTTGGAATTATTAAAGGCCGCTATTAAAACAGGACTGCCGGATATCGTAGATATAGAACTATGTAATGACAAAGATTTTATTGAATCTATTATAGAGACGGGCAGAAAATACAATGTAAAAGTAATGCTTTCCTTCCATGATTTTGAAAAAACACCGAAAGAGGGGTTCATTTTGGAAAAGCTGGTTCAGGCACAGAATTGGGGTGCCGATATAGCGAAAGTTGCAGTTATGCCTCAAAGCTACGAGGATGTTCTCTTCCTGATGAGTGCAACCCTAAGTGCAAGAAATAAAAAGCTTGATATCCCCCTAGTGACGATGGCCATGGGAACCGAAGGCGTTGTCTCCCGGATTGCCGGGGGCGTTTTTGGCTCGGATATTACCTTTGCCATTGGAAAAAGCGCATCAGCTCCGGGCCAAATACCAATTAAAGAGCTTCGACAGGCGATGTCTGTTCTCTATGGTTAACCTTTTACTGTTATTTCTTCCAAAGTTTCGACGACTGTTGCCTGGGATACCCCCTCTTCAATGAAAACGTCTCCAACATCACGCATGAGGACAAAATGAAGGCGATCTCCACTTCTTTTTTTGTCCCTATGGATAGCCTTAATGATGTTCTGTGTATTCACCATTGCGGGTATTCTGACCGGCAGCCCTGATCTTGTCAGTACCATTTCCACTTTTTGTTGTAAATTATGTTCACAATATCCTAATCGCGCAGATAAATTTGAAGAAGCAACTAGACCCATGGCCACAGCCTCACCGTGCCGTACATTGTGATTACTTGCCTGTTCAATAGCATGAGCAAATGTATGCCCTAAATTTAACAAGGCTCGACGACCTTTCTGAAAAGGATCTTCCTGGACTATGTGTATTTTCACCTGTATAGCCTGAGCGACTAAATCTTGGAGACCGGAAAGGGATGGCTGAAATGACTCTTCCCCC